>CALKBI010000042.1 GCA_937990185.1 uncultured Neomegalonema sp.
GACGTTGGCACTTGGCGCTGTATATAGGCTGCCTCTGCGTCAAACCGAGGGTTTTGTGCGGGGTCTTCTCGCATTGATGGGTGCTGGCCTGCCAACTTCCGATCACACGACATTGTCACGACGGCGGCGTACGGTGAGCATCGACATGCACACGAGCGCGCACAAACGGCCAACGGATATCGTACTCGATTCAACTGGCCTGAAATTCTACGGAGCTGGCGAGTGGTCCCGTAAGAAACATGGTGAGACGCGCCGCTCGTGGCGCAAGCTGCATATATCGGTTGATCCCGCCAGCAGTGAGATCGTGGCCCATGAGTTAACCGACGACGATACGTCGGACGCATCCATGGCTGGCCCGCTGACCGTCGGATCTGGCGGTAACATCCGGCGCGTCATCGCGGACGGGGCATATGACGGCGCGCCAACGACAAAGGCGATCCGCAACGCGCGTCCCACAAAGTCACCGCCGAAGATCGTCGTGCCGCCACGCGTCACGTCAATCCCGCCGCCCGGCCAGCCTCATGGAGGAAGCGAACGGGAGTGTCATGCTGCGGAGATCGCGAGCCACGGCCGGATGGCCTGGCAAAAACGCCATGACTACGGGTTGCGATCATTGGTGGAGACAGGCTCAGCCGGATCAAAAGACTTAACGGAGGTCAGCTAACGGCCCGCACATTTGGCGCTCAGCGGAAGGAAATCGCAATTTAGATCGCCGTGTTGAATCGCATGATCTACGTTGCGAAACCGAACACAATTAGGACTACCTGACACCTTCAGCATAGGCAAAATTCTGCCTCAATGGGTCCGTGCATCAACGCCTCGTTTAGCTTCCTACCCGATCAAATCTTCAAGGCCGTTCGGTGAATCCCGCGCCAATCATTGTTCAGATCCGCGGCGCTGGCTCTGTTAAAGGGATTGCCTCAGCTGCTAACGAATATGTTTGCGGTATCTCCGGATCGATGGGTGTTTCAGAAGACGCTGGGTCGTTAATCTCATCGCCGCGCACGCGGAAGAATACAGCATAGAGCGTTGGTACCACGATAAGCGTCAGGATCGTCGCAAAGCTAAGACCGCAGATGATGACCACGGCGAGGCTTTTGAAAAACGGGTCCCAGAGCAATGGGATCACGCCAAGAACCGTTGTCAAAACACCAAGGAATACTGGCCGTACGCGGCTAACCGCTGCATCGACGATAGCTGTCATACGCGGCACGCCGGATTCGATTTGACCGTCAGTCTCGTCGATTAAAACGATGGCGTTCTTAATCAGCATCCCTGTCAAACTGAGAATACCAAGGATAGCCATAAACTCCATTGGCGTGCCGGTATAGATCAAGCCATAGACGACACCAATCACCGCGAGTGGCACAGTCAGCCAGATGATGAGCGGCTGGCGTATCGCATTAAACAGCAGGATGACAACGATCACCATCGCACCAAAGCCAAACGGCATGGTTGACGCGAGGCCTGCATTGGCCTCTGCGGAACTACCGAATTGTCCCTTCCATTCAAGCGAGTAACCCGGCGGTAATCTAATCGCCTCGACGCCCAATTTGACTGCGGTGAAAAGGTCGCCGCCATTAATGCCCGGTGCAGGGTCCGCCTGAGCGGTGATGGCGAGCGCACGGTCGATCTTGCGGATACGGCGATCTTCGAACACCACGTCAAAGCCATCCACGACTTGAGTAATGGGGACGTAACGGCCTGATGTTTGACTGAACACCTGCACATCGCGGATACGTTCTGCACTATCGCGGAAGGCCAGCTCTGGGCGGAAACGAATTTCGCGCAGCTCGTTGCCTTCGCGGAAGACACCTATAGGCTCGCCTTCGAAGCGGGCTGCGATGGCGTTGGAGATATCGGCCTGGGTCAGTCCGACCCGGCGCGCGTTGTCCTGATTGATTTGTGGACGGATTGCTTGCACCTGACCGCGCCAATCATCCTGAACGCTAACAGCACCTGCGGCAGCGAAAATCGCTTTGGCTTGGTCAGACAACCCCCGCAGTACCGTGGCATCGGGTCCGAAAAACCGAGCCTCGATGATGCTGCCACCCCCCGGACCGAGGACGAACTTCCAAACCTTGGGTGAGGCCGCCGGGTGGTTCTCACTCAGGTAGGATTGGATCACAGGGATCAACGCATCGGTCTTCGAGAGATCTTCAACACCAACGAGAATCTGACCGTAGTTGGAGGCTGGGCTTTCACTGGAATAAGTCAGCATAAAGCGTTGGTGCCCACTGCCCACAACGGCTTGGGTATCCGTTACACCATTCAGCTCGCGTATCCATTTTTCGATTTCGGCAATGTCAGCCGTTGTTCGTGCGATATCAGTGTTTCCGGGGAGTGTATAATCGACGACGAACTGCGTTCGCGGCGAATCTGGAAAAAAACCAGACTTCACTTTGGCAAAGTTCATCATCGCAGAGACAAACAGAGCGATGACGAGCACCAGTGTGATCCAACGCAACTTGATGGCGAGATTCAAAAAGCCCCGATAAGCACGCAACAGAATGTTCTCGCGCTTTACTTCACCGGTTGGTTCTTTCGCCTTTAGCAGCATCACACAAAAATACGGCGTGAGCCAAACCGCGACCAGCCAACTGAACAGTAGTGCAATAGAGATAGTCCAAAAGAGCGATCCGGCATATTCGCCCGTATTGTCCGGCGAAAACCCAATCGCTGAGAAGGCGAGAAACCCGACCACCGTCCCGCCAAGCAGAGGCCATTTGGTTTGTTCCACGATGGCAACGGCGGCTTCGGCAGGGTCTTCGCCCTTGTCGGTTCTCACTAGCGTGCCCTCAACGACAACAATGGCATTATCGACCAGCATTCCCAGCGCGATAATAAGTGCGCCGAGCGAAATGCGCTGCATATCGAGGCCGTAGAGATACATTCCGAACAATGTACCCGCGACAGTAACGAGCAATATGCCACCCATCAACACGCCGGACCGGATACCCATGAAGACAATCAGCGTTCCAACAACGATGACCAGAGCGAGGATCACGTTCATCACGAAGTCATCGACGGATGATTTAACCGCTGTTGCCTGATCAGAGATCGGCGTAAAGTCGATCCCGATAGGGCGGTCGCTTTCCAGCTCCGCCATCCGCGCCTTCACCGCATTGCCCATATTGACGACATTGCCGCCCGTAGTGTTTGAAACGGCGAAAGTTATCGCTGGTTGGCCATTGGCGAGGAACCGCTTGCTTACGGGTTCTTTAAAGCTGCGTTTGATCGTTGCAATGTCGTCGAGCCGGAACGAGCGCCCGGAGTTAGGATCAACGATCCGTAGTGCCGCGATGGTCTCCAGTGATCCGACCGCAGCCTCGGGTCGGATTGTCATACGCAGATCATCTACAACGACGTCACCAGACGACGTTACGAGATTCTGGTTCTCAAGTAATTGCGCGATCTGCCCCGATGATAACCCGAGCTGGCTCAACTGATCAGGCTTATATTCGACAAGGATAATTTCCTGTGGTGCTCCCGCGAGTAAAACCTTGGAGACGCCATCAACCAGCACCAATTCTTTCTGCAAACCTTTGGCGTACTCATTGATCTCTGGTAGGGAATAGCCCTCGCCGGTGATCGCGTAGTAGAGCGCATAAACATCACCGAAATCATCATAGACTGTCGCGGGTCCGGCATTAGGCGGAAGAGTGCGCTGACTGTCGGAAATTTTCGCTCGTAATTGCGTAAACTTCTGTGCGAGCGCGTTTCGGGTCTTGGTCGAGGCAATGGTGAATTCGATGGTGATTTCAGAAAGACCCGGTGTTGAAACCGACTTAATCTCTTTGACACCTTGCAACTGTTGTAGAGCGTTCTCAACCACATCGGTGACTTCCTCGGCTACCTCCTCAGCACTGGCACCTGTGTAAGGCGTGATAATCTGTGCTTGCCGAATAATGAACTCAGGATCTTCAAAGCGTGGGAGCTTAAGGTAGGCAAAATATCCTGCCGCAAGGATGAGTAAAGTGGCCAGCGCGCTGATCACACGCTTATCTATGGCAAAACTCGCGAGGTTCATAACGCTATTCCCCAACCTTGGAGACAGGTCGTACGGCCATACCTTCTTGCAGCTGAGAAATCCCTGCCGTGACAACGATGTCGCCGGTTGCAAGCCCGGTTTGTACCTCAACACCTTGCCCTGATGCTTCGCCAAGAACCACGTCGCGCTTCTCAACGGTGTCTTCGCTCAATACAACCCAAACGAAAGCCGCTCCATCTGGATGTGCAGCCAACGCTGAAGCAGGAACAGTAAGTGCCGTTGATGCGCCGGCATTAACTGTCACCATCAGTCGTCCTGTCATTCCGGGCAGGATCGTCACATCTGCGGGGCGTTCAATCGAGACGCGCCCTTGGTAGGTTTGAGTGGCTGGATCGGGCTGGCTGGAAAATTCCACTAATTCGGTCGCGAACTCTCGGTTCGGTACGCCATCGAGAACCGCTCGACCATTGGGGTTAGGATTACGCGCGAGGATCGTAACATCCGGTCCCGGAATGTCGAAGGTCAGTTCCAGGCCCGCCTCGCTTTGTAGTGTCGCAATCGCTTCATTTGCCTGAACATTGGTAAAGTTCTCAACCTTACGATCCGCGATAATACCGGCAAAGGGTGCGCGCAAAACCGTGTCGTTCAGGGTATCGCGCGCGCTGGCAATTTGTGATCGTATGCCAGCCATCGCCGCTTCTTGTGCGGATACCTCTTCCACCCGTGCGCCAGATTGACCTTTGACGAGTTCCTGCTGTTGCGCTTTGACTTCTGCATTTGCAACGCGCAACGCGGCCATATCTTTGTCGAGCGCGGCTCGCGCGGCAATACCTTTACGGTAGAGCGTCGCCGTTCTACGGGCTTGTGCCTGCGCCGCTTGGAATTGTGCTTTGGCAGCGTTCAATCCTGCGCGCAGTGACGCGAGGTCTTCGGAACGCGCACCCGATGTCAGCGCCGTCATCTGCGCCTGCGCTTGTGCCAGTTGAGTCTGCAAGCGCGTGATCTCAGCGGTGAAGTCGCGAGTATCGAGTCTGGCAATAGCCTGACCTTGTTGAACTCTATCGCCAGCGCGCACAAGCAAATCAGTCAGTTTTCCTGACACCCGAAATGAAAGCTCAACCTCATTGGATGCCGATACTACTGCTGGATAACTGAACTGCCGGGAAGATTTCCCCGCTGCAACGGTAATTGTCTTCACGGGACGTACGACAGGTACTTTTGATTCGGCCTGCGTCTCAACCTCATCGCAACCAGACACAGCAATTAATGCAGCCATACCAAAACATTGCGCCGCACGCACAGGTGTAAAAACACTCATAGCCAGACTTGCCCGATCAAATTGAGATATACCGTGTCAGGATAGCCTCACAACGAAAGATACGCTAGGTCGTAAACATGTCCGTTTCTGTGCAGATCATCTTTGGTAGCATCGTGCTCTCCATTTGTTCACTCATTCATGTAGCCGTGCTCGTTGGGGCTGTTGGTTTATTGCGGCGAATGGCGGAGCCCGTGTCGCACTGGGCGCGGCTTCTGCGCGCAGCTGCGCTTCTCGGCGTAGGATTCAGCGCTGTCGTTCTGGCCCATACGATCCAAGTGTGGATTTGGTCCTTTGTGTTTTTGGCTGTCGGCGCGTTACCAAGTTTCGAGAATGCGATCTACTTCGCTCTCGTCACCACTACAACCGTTGGATATGGCGACCTGACCCTTGGTGAGAACTTTCGGATACTCGGGGCATTCGCAGGAGTGACAGGATTACTCACTTTCGGCCTCAGCACTGCGATCCTTGTTGGGCTGTTCGAGCGCTTGCTCTCAAAAAAGGAATGACCGTTTCAAGACTTCGAGTAATTAACCGGTTTGGGCGTTGCTAAAGCCCAACGAAAAATTTGATGATGAATGCGTTGGCTATATCGACAAAGAATGCTGAGACCAACGGCAGGATGATAAAAGCGAGCGGGGCAGGGCCATATCGTTTTGTCACCGACGACATGTTCGCAATTGCTGTCGGCGTAGCTCCAAGCGCAAAGCCGGCAAAACCCGCACAGAGAACTGCTGCTGTGTAATCGCGACCCATAGCCCAATAGACAATCAGGATAATGAAAATCGCTGCTGTCAAGACTTGGCAGACTAGAACCACCAACAATGGCCCGCCCAAACCTGCCAGGGTCCACAGTTTAAGGCTCATCAATGACATCGCCAGAAAGACTGAGAGGGAATAATCGGACACGACCGCCAATGCGCGGGTGCGTGCGGGCCAAGAGATACTCGGGAAGATGTACGGAACTGTATTGGACAAGACGATGCCGACGAGGAGACAAGGCACAAAAAGGGGTAGCTTTATTCCCATTTCAGTGATCCACAAGTGTGAAATGTATCCGAGGATCACTGCCAAATGTGCGGCAAGCATCGCCCCCATTAGGTTGACATGGTCAACAGTGTCCTCTTGAGGTCTATCATCCTCGAAGGGCAGTCCAATTGTATGTTCTTCAGAACGATCAGAAGTCAGGTTGTTTCGGTCGATCAAAAATTTTGCAATGGGACCCCCCAAGAGCGCAGCAAAAATAAGGCCTAGAGTTGCAGCGGAAATCCCTATCTCCGCCGCAGCAGAAAATCCGGTTTGCTCTTCTATTGTCGGTCCCCAGGCAATGGCTGTGCCGTGCCCGCCGATAAGTGAGGCGGTTCCGAGCAGAACACTTGTTCCAGTAGGAAGGCCGAAAACAGTGACACCCAACAGCGCAACGATGTTTTGTAACAGCATGAATCCAATGGTGAGCGCTAGCATCACCGCAAGTAACCTACCGCCCGAAATTAAATCTGCAATTCGGGCATTCAAACCAATAGTAGCAAAGAAAATAACCAGCAATTCATCGCGTACTGACAGATCGAAAATAATTTCCTTATCGAGATAGGCGTAGACGACCCAAGTCACGAGTGCCGCGAGAAAACCACCGGAAACAGGTTCGGGTATATTGTAATTCTTCAGAAATTTAATGCGCCGCGTTAGAAACGCACCAGAGAAAAAAACAATAAAGCCCAAAGTCAAAGCCGGAAAAGCAGGAATTGTAATGATATCTTTCACCCGGATCACCTTGACTCAATGCAACTTTTGATGGACTCAGTATTTCTAATTTCGCGTAAGCGCAATCGATGGCGTATAAACGATCCGGAAGGTTCATGCGATGACACTTTTCCAATACTTTGCAACGAGTATTGCCTTCTCGATGTTGCTTGGAGCATGTGCTGCGGAACAACCCACGCCTCATAGTTTTCTCGATACGAACAAAGATCGCCGTATTAGCGTTCCTGAAATGGAAGTTGGGCTTGCAACGGTCGTACATGGCATTGCAGATTCGAACGCTGACGAAGAAATCACTTTCGACGAGATTGTATCAGTCTACTCTGTCGCTGACCGCGATGAGTTTATCGCCTCAGACAGCGATGGCTCTGGAACACTATCTCTGACGGAATTGCATGGCGCGATTGATCGGTCAGGCGGATTTAAGTCGCTGATGTCTGATATCGACATCAATGGAAACAGTGTTATCGATCCGGCAGAAGCCGCTCGCTTTCATGATGCAATGGTTACGTCCGAAAGCGTTGATGACTTAACAAAGATAGGTTCAATCGTTGACGAGAAATCGAAAGGCGAGATTAATTCTGCGTTCGGAAAGATGCTTGGTCACGCAGCCGAACGCCGCAAATCGGTGTACTACACCGACCGCTATCGCTACGGGACGTTTGGTCGTCCTTACTCAAACCGGCCTTACTATTATCGGCCTCACAGACCACATCGACCCAACCGTCCGGTAAGGCCGCCTAACCGTCCAACCTACAAACCGGGTGTTCCGCCACGCCCACGGCCAAGCAATCCTTTGATTCAGCCACGATAAATCATGCCGCTTTGCAAGACTTCGGCGATGTCGCGATTCATACTCTCTGTAGTGCTGCTATTAGGTCTCACAGCTTGTGCAGCCGGTCCGCGTGGTTTTCCCGCTCCAAAGGCGGAAACCTATAGAAATGCGGAATTACCAGGGTATCAGAACATTCGCTTTTTCGCGGATGAAGCTCCGGTTTTTCAACAAGGATATCTCGACTCCTACCGCGAAATTCTAAAGAGCAATCCAGAACTGGCAGCGCGGCAAGACGGATTAGTCCTCTCAGGTGGAGCGGAAGACGGAGCCTATGGTGCTGGATTTCTTAAAGGGTGGACCGAGAGCGGAGAACGACCTGAGTTCTCTTGGGTCACGGGAATATCAACCGGCGCACTGATAGCTCCGTTCGCATTCCTTGGAGCTGAATATGATGACACCATTGCGCGACTTTACACTGAAACGTCGGCCAATGAGATTATTTTACTCAAGCCGCTTCGGGTCGTCCTCGGTGCTTCAGCCCTTGGCGATACCGCTCCTCTGAGAAAGACGATCAAGGAGACGGTCGATGCCAAGTTTGTTGCCGCGATTGCGCGCGAAAGCCGCCGGGGCCGAATTCTCTTAATTGGAACCACCAACCTTGATGCGCAACGCCATGTGATCTGGAACATCGGCACAATTGCCGAAAGTGGGCGGACGGATGCACCAGACCTGATTGGGAAGATATTGCTCGCCTCGGCGTCGATCCCCGGTGCATTCCCCCCTGTAAAATTTGACGTAGTAATCGATGGAAAACGCCATCAAGAGTTGCATGTCGATGGCGGGATCACCCACCAGATATTTGCCTATCCGATTGCTACTCCGGTTCGTGAGATCGAACAAAAGCTTGGAATCTCGCCGAAGAAAACAATGTGGGTGGTTAGAAACACGAAGATCGAAGCCGACTTTGAGGCCACGGGTCTCGGCGTTGCCGACATCGCATCCCGTTCGATCAACACGCTTACGAAATATCAAGGGCAGGGCGATCTTTTTGTCATTCAGCAACTCGCGAAGCGCGACGGATATGATTTTCGTCTAACGTTCGTTCCGGGGAGCTTCGACGCGCCTTACACAGAATTCTTCGATCAGGAGTATATGCGAGCTTTGTATGATGTAGGATACCGCGCGGCAAAAAGTGATAAATCGTGGGAGACGACGCTGGAAAACGTGATCGTAAGGGATGAGATTCTCGTTCCGGGATTTTGAGGTAAAGCAGTGTTGAAATCACCGCTCCTTGTCGTTGCTCTCGCTTTGACAAGCATCATTGCGGCATGGGGAGTTGCTGATCCGTTGGGTTTAGCAGCAACGGCGTCTGCCTTGGTCAAAATCCAATTCACCAGCCGCGCTTGGTTCATCATGTTGACGGTTAGCTTCATGCTGATCGTTTGCATTTGGCTCGTCTTTTCACAATACGGCAGCATCGTCCTGGGCGCGGATGACGACGTGCCGGAGTTCTCGACAATATCATGGCTAACAATGCTGTTTGCGGCGGGCATGGGCGTCGGGCTACTCTATTGGGGTACGGCAGAACCGCTCACGCACTATCTCGCCATCGTCGAAGAAGGCGGTACGCGAGAGGCGGCAAGCCAGGCTTTGTTCATCACGAACTTCCACTGGGGTCTGCACGCCTGGGCGATCTATGCCCTGACCGGATTGGTGATGGCGTACTTCTCGTTTCGTCTGGGGTGTCCAAGCCTTGTCAGCGCGCCGCTCATTAAGGTTTTCGGCACAAATCGAATGACAACATCGGTGGGCTGGCTGAGTGATCTCCTCGCCATCGTAGCCATTGCCATTGGCCTCGGCGGGTCGATTGCTATGGGGGTCTTTCAGATCAAGGAGGGCGTCGATGCGCTCTTCGGCTGGCAGGATATCGGGCTGACCCTAGCGATGATCGTCTTTGCAGTGTTGTGCCTTGCGTATTTCCCGCCTCTACTCGTCGATCTCAGCAAAGGCATGGCCGTTCTGTCGAACACGGCGATGGGGATTGCCATTGCCCTGATGGTGTTCGTTCTGCTGTTCGGGCCAACGCATTTTATTATGGGCGGGATCACCCAAGGCTTCGGCGAGTATTTCGGCAGCGCGCTGGTACAGGGCTTTCGCACTTATACTTTCATGGATGAGCGCACCGAGAATTGGTTTCAAGACTGGACACTGACCTACATGGTCTGGTGGCTCGCATGGGCACCGTTCGTCGGTGTCTTCATAGCCCGCATTTCCAAAGGCCGGACCATTCGCGCGTTTGTTGGCGGCGTGGTTGTTGTGCCGACGTTGTTTTCGATCGTTTGGTTCGGAGTCTTTGGCGGTGTCGGATTTCACAGCGCGCTCAACACGGACGGCCCGATCCTCGATCTGACACGCAACAATGCCAGCGCAGTGACATTCTACGTGCTGGAGCAATACCCCGCGTCTTGGTTGACAATCTCTGCCGTGATCGCCGCCGCATTCCTTTTCGTCGTGACCAGCGTTGTCAGCGCTGCCTTCGTCCTCGGCATGTTCTCGTCTGGCGGCGATCTGAACCCGGACGCAAGGATAAAGGCCATCTGGGGTGTAATCCTTGGCGCGCTTGGCCTCGTCATGATCCTGTCCGACAGTATCAGCGCGGTGAAATCGATCATTGCGCTCGGGGCACTGCCCTTCGTCTTTGTCGTTCTTCTGATGGTAGTAAGCTTCCTGAAAGCTCTGAAAGACGAGACAGGGGGATCGCGATGAGTCCGCTTCTGGATACGGTGATGAATATCGAAGTCTTCGCATTCATCGGGCTGCTGATATGGCTCTACCTAAAATGAAACGGTTTTCGATCATTGGCCTCGTCACTGGCGTGATTTTTTTTGCCATGTCTCTGACGCCCTCCCTGTTGCCGCGCCCCTATTTTCTGCAGGGCATTATTTCTGGAATTGCGTTAACCACTGGCTACGGTGTCGGCGTCGGGAGCCTGTGGCTTTGGCGATATCTCGAACTGCCCGAATTCAAGTATACCGCCACAAAGTGGGTAGCAATCCTGAGCGTTGGCGGAGCTTTGAGTTTAGCCGGATTCTTCTTGTGGCGCATGACCGAATGGCAAGACTCCATTCGCATCTTAATGGAAATGGAACCACTCGAAACGTCTCATAGATGGCGCGTCGCATGGATCGCCATTGGCGTTGCACTCGCCTTGCTCATCATTGTGCGAATTGTCTCACGGGTAAGTGCCGGCACATCCCGGCGATTGGCACGTGTCATCCCAAGGCGGATCGCCGTGGTTTGCGGTGTTGCGCTGGTTGGCTTTGCCCTCATCACGCTCATCAACGGTGTTGCTGCGAAATGGGCGCTACGAACCGCCGATGCTGGTTTTGCGCGGCTCGACAGGGTGATCGATGATGGTGTCGAGAAACCAACTGATCCGCTTGCGAGCGGGAGCGCCGGATCCTTCATCCAATGGGAGAATATCGGGCGTCGCGGAAAAAATTTCATCGTCGATGGGCCAACGCAAGCCGAGATTTCGGAGTTTCTTGGGCGTGATGCACAATCCCCGCTGCGGGTCTATGTCGGTCTTAATTCGGCAGACACACCGGAGAATCGCGCTGTGCTCGCGCTGCGGGAATTGCAACGCATCGAAGCCTTCAAACGCAAAGTCTTGGTCGTGGCGACGCCGACCGGAACAGGCTGGCTCGATCCAAGTGGTGTGGATACAGTTGAGTATCTGCATGGTGGCGACACGGCCATCGTCAGTTCACAATATTCGTACCTGCCAAGCTGGATGACAATTCTTGTCGATCCGGATCGCTCACGCCGAGAAGCTTATGCCTTGTTTCAGGAAATCTACGCGCATTGGACAACCCTGCCCAAAGCCTCGCGCCCCCGCCTCTATTTGCATGGTCTCAGCCTTGGCGCTCTCGGTTCGGAAGCGTCTACCGATTTGGTCTCAATGTTGGGCGACCCGATTGATGGTGCAGTTTGGAGCGGAGCACCGTTTCCAAGCACGATCTGGAAGTCGCTTACAAAGACCCGTAATCCGGACTCGCCCGAATGGTTGCCCAGAGTACGTGATAGCTCGTTCGTTCGGTTCTCGGCACAAGAAAATGTACTTGATACTCCGGGTGTGGAGTGGGGCCCGTTGCGCATTGTCTATCTACAATATGCGAGTGATCCGATGGTGTTTTTCTCGCCCGACCTTCTGTTCAGTAAGCCTGATTGGTTGAAAGGCGACCGCGGTCCCGATGTTTCTCTCTACGTTCGTTGGTTTCCAATTGTGACTGCTCTGCAAGTCGGCGCAGATTTACCTGTCGCGACAAATGTTCCGCTTGGCTATGGCCATAATTATGCACCAAGTACTTATATTGATGGTTGGATTGCTGTTACCGCACCTGAAGGATGGGCCACGCAAGAGATTACTAAGTTAAAGGAACATTTCTCTGTCGAGTGATGATGCGGAGTTTGATGAACTTAATGAAAATTCCCTTCTTCCATCGGTAAATCTTATTCACTCTCTGTTGCGATTGTGGGTTGGTTTCATAATCGAGATTTTACACGGCAATCGGAGCATAGTAGCAAATCGCGCT
>CALKBI010000043.1 GCA_937990185.1 uncultured Neomegalonema sp.
ATTGCTAACCGGAATTGACGCACGCTGGATCGAGATCGCGTGTTTCGTCGCATTTCCATTCGGACCAAATTGAGCGTTAGGCGGCGTGCGAACCTTCAGAACTGAACCATCCGCATCGGCGCTAATAATCTCAAAAAATGCACCCGCATGTTGGGTATTGCCCGGCACTTGCGATGGAGCCACAGGCACTTTTAATTTTTGACCGATGTAGATCGTCTCTTCAGGTGCAAAGCCATTTTTGGCCGCCAACTCATCCGGCGTCGTTCCAACGGATTGCGCTATCGTCAACAGCGTATCACCCTCTTTGATCTGATACTCGGCGGCATACCGTTCACTCGCACGAGCGATGGGTTGCTGCGGAGCCGTAGGCGGCAAAGGACGCGCGGCAAACTGCCGAGGAAGAGTCCGGTTTGGCGCTTGCACCAAACCAACGCCCGGATTGTCCAGCTCTGGCCACACGCCCGGGCGCAGCAAAGGATAAGGCCGAGTATATCCGTTTGACGCTCTCGGCACGTTTAAACCTGCACTATACTGCTGTTGCGGCGGTCTTTGCTGTGCCGTTTGCGGTCTCCGCTGAGTGCCTTGAAGCGCTGAAAATCGTTCTTGCTGAGCGCGCTGTGCTAAAAATGAATCAAGCGCCGCTCGCGTATTATCTTGGTACGATCCTGTAGGACGAGCAGGTGCTTGTGCTCTTGGCTGTGCGGGCAGATTATTGCGATATCTCGGATCTTGCCGGGGATCATAAGCCTGCCTGTCCTGCAACAGATTGGGGCGCGGAGCAGGTGGCGCGGTACGGCGCGTATCGCGCTGCGGTGTCGCATAATCTTCACCGACAGACGGAATATCACGACTGATGCGAGAATCAGGGCGTCTTACCGGCGATGGAATTGGTTGCAGTGCCGTTTCCTCAATCACTGTCCGTCTTGGAAGGCGTTGAACCCGTGGGGGTGCAGACGGAGCAGCCTCTTGTCTTTGAAACCCTGCTTGCGGAGAGGAACCCGTATTTACCTCAACCGCTTGAATAGATTGCAACGGCTCGAACGGCGCGACACCACCTTGTGATTGTCCTTGAGAGAAAGGTGCTGGAGGTGTCTGGCCAAGACCGCTGCCAAACTGCTGTTGCAATGGACGAAAGTCCTGCCGTCCCAAAACTGGTGAAGATGCAATAGGCGAGAACTGCCGCGCGCCGCGTTGTGGATCAAGAATTCCGAAAGTCTCAGATCCGTTGCCAAGCGAAGCAACCTGATTGCCCGGTACGTTGACCCCGCCAAACTGCGTTCTTGGCGAAGATTGACCACCACCCGGGAACGATTGCGGACCATTCTGCGCCGTCGATTGATAGACCGGTAGAGGATTGGCCGAATTGAATACCTGAGCTTGATTCGGCTGAATCTGACCATTATTGCCCCGCGCCAAATCAACTGTCGCAAAGGAAGCTGGCTGCGAACACGCGGCAACAAAAGTTAATATCGCAACGGCGCTGACAGAACCGAAAACAAGACGAAAAGATGCAGGACGCGGCATAGAACTGCCTTTCATGGCGTTTTTAATACATCGTATTTGCGCTAATCTTGCCTAACGGATGGTTAACAAATCCGTTCACAGAGGTTAATTTTTTGTCAAAATCGTCTTTTTTAACCTTTGTCACTACCCAGCATCTTTAAAGCCGCACAATTTCAAAGCGTCCGCGTCGTTTCGCGCGCAATCATTTCGCGATATGCAGCCCGAAGTCGCTGGACCATAGGGCCGGGGATCGCTGGAACATCCCCCAAAGGATCACCCAGAACGCGGCCATCAATTTCGCGCACTGGAGACACACCAGCGAACGTGCCGGTGACAAAGGCTTCTTCTGACCCATACACATCGGTCAAAGAAAAGTTCTTTTGCCGGACCGTTATGCCCTCTTGCTCGCAAAGCCGGATGACATTGCCGCGCGTAATTCCCCCAAGGCAATAATCGCCGCTCGAAGTCCATACTTCGCCGCGTCGAACGATAAAGAAGTGAGTAGAATTGCATGTCGCAACAAAGCCCTGCGGGTCGAGCATCAGTGCTTCATCCGCCCCTGCTTTTGCCGCCTGAATACAGGCTTGGATACAATTCAGTTTCGAATGGGAGTTTAGTTTCTGGTCTTGCTGGTCAGGGCCGGTACGCCGGAATGCCGACGTAAACAGCGTAATCCCGCGATCATCGACGGTCGCTTTCTTATGTTCAGGGATGATGATGATGGTTGGCGGCGAGATCGTCACGCGAGGGTCTTGATAAGGCGTTGCCTTGATCCCGCGAGACATCATCAAGCGAATATGCACCCCATCGGTCATGCCATTGGCATCAATACATGCGAACAAACGCTCCACGAGTTCGTCAGGCGATACATCCATCTCAAAATCGAGCGTCCGCGCGCCTTCATAAAGCCGCGTCAGATGCGCGCGGAGGAACGGTATCCCGCCATTGTGTAGGCGCAGCCCTTCCCAAACACCATCACCAAGAACAAATCCTGAATCAAATACGGAAACGGTGGCCTCAGCGCGCGGGACCAACTCCCCATTGACTGAAATCAGAATCTCCGCATTGCGTGGGTCATCTTGATAAGCATGTGCACCGTAACCCATCGTTTCATCCTTTTTTGGAGGCAAAGCGCCTCAAATCTCATTTCATCCCGAAATTGCTCGCATCCCCTCTTGATTGTCGAGTAATTTCGCATCCTGCCAAATCCGTCGGCTGTCTTCCTCTTGGCGAACGCCACTTTTCGCGATAGTTTTTCGCATCACGGTTCCAAACTCTTTTGGCGCTAGAGGAAATTGAGATATGACAGCCCACGATCCGAATGTTGATCCGGTCGCCGAACTGAAAGCCAATGTGCGTGTGCCGTTTGAGAATGCACGCGCGATGCCTAAGGCCGTTTACACATCCGAAGCGTTCCTCGAAGCTGAATTGCAATATATCTTCAGGCAAGACTGGTTCTGTGTCGGACGCGCCGACGCGCTGCCCAATCCCGGTGATTACACGACGCTCGATCTTGCGGGCCAACCGATCATGGTCATTCGCGATGCGGACGGAGCATTACGGGCGCAGTCGAATGTGTGCCTGCACCGCATGTCTACGTTGCTGCATGGCAGTGGCAATACAAAAACCATCGTCTGCCCTTATCACGCTTGGACGTATAATCTGGACGGCAAGCTGCGCGGCGCGCCCGCAATGACGCTGAATGAAGGTTTCGAGAAAAGCGAATACTGCCTGCCTCAAGTTAAATGCGAGGAATGGCTCGGCTGGATCATGATTTCCCTGAACCCGGATGCGGCCCCCGTTGGCGATGGCCTCAGCGAGATGATGCCGCTGATCGAAAATTACGGGATGGAATCCTACAGCCAGACGTTCTTTGAAACCCACACGTGGGATACAAACTGGAAGGTGCTGGCCGAGAACTTCATGGAAAGCTATCACTTGCCCGTTTGTCACGCTGGCACGATTGGCGGCCTGTCAAAACTGGAAGAGATGATCTGCCCTCCCGGTCTGAGCGGGTTCAACTATCATACGATCATGAAAGACGACACGCTCAAGATTGCGCTGGCTCATCCCGATAACACGCGCATGAAAGGCGACGAGCGACGCACGACATATTTGCTCGCAATATATCCGAGCCTGTTGATTACACTGACCCCCGGTTACTTTTGGTATTTGTCACTACACCCGAATGGGGTCGGAAAAGTCGATATCCGCTTTGGGGGCGGTATGTCCCCCGAATATGTCAACGACCCGGAATCGCAATCGCACTTTACGCATCTCAAATCACTGTTGGATGATGTGAATGTCGAAGACAAAGGCTGTACGGAAAAGGTCTATCGCGGCCTATGTTCTGACGCGGCAAAGCCGGGGCACTTATCGCATCTGGAACGCCCTAACTATGATTTCGCAACCTATCTGGCGTCGCGGATGCCCTGACACTGGGTGAGCGATTAGCCTTGAAACAGGTCTTCGATCACGCACGGTAAGTCGTCAAACGAGTCTATAAGTGCGTCATAGCGCAGGCTTGCTGCGTCCGCATTGCGATAGCCCCAGCCTGTGAGAATGAATGAAACCCCCGCATTCTCGGCTGTCTTCGCATCAACGCCGCTATCCCCAACATAGATCAACGGCCCGTCGCCGAGCGGAGCAGCGGCAGTGGTCAGCATCGCGGGATCAGGCTTTAATACCCCCGGCAATGTATCACCCCCGACAACTGAAGAGATGGGCGGCATGTGCCCCAGAGCCTTTAATATCTGACGCGCTGGCCCCTCTGGTTTTTGCGTACAAACACCCAGCGCATATCCCTTTTCTGCCAGAATGAGCAGAGCAGCCCGCGCGCCGGGATATTCAGTAACACCATGCACAGGGTCTTTTGCATAGATCTCGCGGAACCGCACAAAAGCTGCATCACCACCATCGGCAGGCAACCCGCCCGTCGCGTTCATCAAGTCAACAACCTGTGCCTTGATGCCCCGCCCGACAAATCTGGCGTAGTCTGCGGCGGGAACAATGGGCCGCTTCATCTCCCGACAAAGCTCAGCCCCCGCCGCCGCCAACGACCCAACACTATCAACCAGCGTTCCATCGAGATCAAAAACGATCCGAACAGCATTCTCAGCGCTCATAAAGGCTTTCCTTTTTCTGGCAGCGTTTGCTCTTTTCATATCCATATGAAGACTGGAATCAAACTCGCGATACTGTTTGTACCGAACCGATTTGATAGCCACACCTAACCCAAATGTACGCCTAAAGGAGTGGTAGAACGTCGGTTTTCTGAGAGCACAAACCGATAACTATGTTTCAAGTAATGGGCAGGAGTTCGCGGGGAGAAATAATCATGGCGGGGAGAGCAGAGACGGATCAAACCGTTTTGGGCATTGCTATTATCCTCGCGTCGGTTTTGACAATGGCTTTTGCTGATGCGCTCGTGAAGTTAATCAGCACAAACCTTACAATATGGCAGTTATTTTTCGCGCGCGCGCTGTTTGCAATTCCAATTCTCTTAGTGTTGGCCAGCGCACGAAATGTAAGCGTCAATCTCCATGCGCCTCGGTGGGCACTTACACGCAGCTTGTGTTTGCTTCTCTGTTGGCTGGCCCTCTATTCATCGTTCACGGTTCTCACCCTGTCGGTGGCGGCTGTCGCCGTATACGTCAATCCGATCATAACGACACTGTTAACCGCTGCATTGATTGGCGAGCGTGTTACGGTGCGACAATGGGGCGGTGTCTTGTTAGGCTTTCTCGGTGTGATTGCGATCATCAAACCCGGCACGGAAGGCTTCTCTTGGTTCATCATTTTGCCATTGCTTGCGGCTGCATTCTATTCCTTTGCGATGATCATCACCCGTAGCAAATGCCAGAACGAAACGCCGCTCACATTGGCCTTGACGCTTCAAGGTTTATTTCTTGTGGCGGGCGCAGTTGGAATTGCAGTACTTTCACTCATCGGCCTTAGCACCGAAACGAAAATGGCGTTTCCTTTCCTGCTGGGTGATTGGGCCTCAATGGGTTTGAGAGAATGGGGTTTGATGGCATTGCTCGGAGCGCTGTCGGCGGCTTACTTTATGGGCGTAGCGCGCGCCTACCAGATCGCACCGCCGCAGATTATTGGCACATTTGATTATGCCTACCTCGTATCCGCAGCCCTTTGGGGCTATCTCTTTTTCTCAGAAGCGCCTGATGCGGCGACCATCGGTGGCATGATCTTTATTACAATGGCTGGCATTCTGGTCGCAGCGCCCTCATCTAAGAAAGATTGAGAGGTAGAAACATCGAAGGTTCTGATACCTGTCACATCGTTTCCAGAATTATACAATTCCACGATTTCCACTGCGCTCATTCCAGTCTCTTCTCATAGATTTGACACCTCGACCTCAAGCAACGAGCCGGTCTATAAATGAAAGAACCGGATCGCCGCCAGCGCATAGTGCAACGGGAAATGCTTGATGAAAATTACCGATGTTAAATCGCACGTCCTCGCATACGATTTGCCCGAGGAGCTTGGCTACTCCCAGCAATACTATGCCCGCCGCACCGCACATATTGTCGAGGTCTCGACCGATGAAGGCATAACGGGATGGGGAGAATGCTTTGGTCCGGGGCCGGTTGCTGTTGCGAACCGTGGCATTGTCGAGGGCGTTATCGCTCCGATGATCATGGGCCGCGACCCGCTCGACCGCGATGTACTCTGGCATCACGTCTATAATCTTCTGCGCGATCACGGACAAAAGGGAATGCCTCTGCAAGCGCTGTCCGGTGTTGATATCGCGCTTTGGGATATATGCGGCAAGATCACCGGCCTTCCCCTTTGCAAACTAATCGGCGGGCAATACCGCGATCAAGTTCCGGTCTACGGATATGGCATGATGCTCAAGCGCGAAGATACCGCGTCTCACATCGCCCGTTTCGAAGACGAAGCCGCCGCAATCAAAGGCATGGGATTTGCCGCCACCAAAATGAAAGTCGGCCTTGGTGTCCGCGATGACATTAAACTCTGCGAAGCGGTCCGCAAAGGCATCGGGGATGACTTCCCGTTCATGGTCGATGCCAACCACTGTTATACTGTCGGTGATGCACTGGAAGTCGGGCGCGCCCTTGATGGCCTGAACGCTTATTGGTTCGAGGAACCTGTCGCCCCCGAAGACCATGACGGCTATCGCGAATTACGCGCAAAACTCACCACGAAAATTTCCGGCGGAGAAGCCGAGTTCACCCGCTGGGGTTGGCGTCATTTATTGGAAGGCCGATGCCTCGATATTGCACAGCCCGAAGTCTGCGCCCTTGGCGGCATTTCGGAATACCTGAAAGTGCTCGCGCTTTGCCACACGCATTTCGTCCCTGTGGTCAATCACGTTTGGGGGTCGGCGGTGGCCGTCGCCACAAACCTGCATTTGCTGGCCGCAATGCCGCCTCTTCCCGGAGGTCTGTTCCCGCGCGAGCCAATGCTGGAATTTGACACAACGCATAACCTCTTCCGCGATAACCTGCTCGCCGATCCACTCGATATTCAAGGACAAGTCGCGCGCAGTGGCGGGTTTGCGAAGATACCAAACGGTCCCGGCCTCGGCGTTGAACCGGACCGCGACTTCCTCAAGAAATACGCGATTTAAGATGCGTGAGCGCGATATCTGGAAACGCTTTGCATGGGAGTGGCGATACTGGATCGGCATGGGCGTTGTTGCCTCGCCGATCCTGTTACATATCTTGTTTCCTTCGCTGTTACCCGACTGGATGGTCCATGCATTAGAGTTTATGCTCGATACATATTGAACGCTTTGTTGCCGCGCTCCGCACTCAGTCCAAAGGATAAACCATGAAGATCATCCACACAGAAAAGCATCGTTTGCGCGCGTCAAAGACAGAGCTGTCCGGCGGGGTCTTCATTCGTCCTCATGAATGCCCCGAACGTGTTGAGCATATCACCGCAGAGCTGGCAAAACGCGGGCATACCGATCTGATTGAACCAAAAGACTTCGGCCTCGATCCAATCCACCGCATTCACGACGCAGATTATGTTTCGTTTCTGCAATCATGCTGGACTGAATGGCAGGCGGAGGGTTTTGAGGGAGAAGCACTGGCGACCGCATGGCCATCGCGCCGCATGACCCGGGAAAAACCGCCCCGCAATATTGACGGTAAAATTGGATATTATTGCCTCGCCTCCGAAACCTCGATCAGCGAAGGCACATGGGAGGCCGCTGAAGCCGCAGCGCAGGTTGCGCTGACCGGAGCCGAGCTGATTCAAAAAGGCGACCGCAGTGCATTTGCGCTCTGCCGTCCCCCCGGACACCACGCCGCGCAGGACATGTTCGGCGGGTATTGCTTTCTCAATAACGCTGGCATTGCGGCTCAGTCTTTTCGAGATGCAGGGGCAAAGCGTGTCGCCGTCCTCGATGTAGATTTCCATCATGGCAACGGCACACAAGCGATATTCTATGGCCGCGAAGATGTACTCTTTCTTTCGTTACACGGCGATCCTGAAGACGCTTTCCCTTATTTTTTGGGCGGCGCGGACGAGACTGGAACAGGCGCGGGCGAGGGGTTCAACGTCAACTACCCCCTGCCGCCGGGATGCCCTTACCCGAAATGGCTGGAGGCGCTGAATGATGCGATGGCAAAGATCACAAGCTATGCCCCGGATGCCTTGGTCGTATCACTGGGCGTCGATACATTTGAGCGTGACCCCATCAGTTTTTTCAAACTAACGAGCGATGATTTCACAGATTACGGAAGCCGTCTCGCGAGCCTCGGCTTGCCGACATTATTCGTGATGGAGGGCGGTTACGCTGTCAGCGAAATCGGGATTAATACCGTCAACGTGCTTGACGGATTTGAAGGGGCTTAAAGCGAGAGAGCGGCGCGAACTTCCTCTGCCGTCGGGATCGGAGCAATCGCGCCATAGCCCTGCACCGATAATGCCGCCGCTGTTCCTGCATAGGTCGCCGCCGCGATCAGGTCATCGCCTGCGAGAAGCCGCGCGAGAAAAGCGCCGTCGAAGCAATCCCCAGCGCCGCTGGCATCAACAAGCGTCACGGTCTGGGCAGGTATGCGCTGCAATATTTGCCCATCGCCGATCAAAGCACCCTCTTCCCCCAGCGTGAGCGCAACCATCTTTGCGCCGTGGTCCAAATAAAACGCGACGATAGCTTCGGGGTCATTCAACCCCGTAAGTTGCACGGCATCTTCGTAACCCGGTAGAAAAATATCGACCTGACCGACCGTGCGGTGAATAACATCCCGCGCGGTTTCCAAGGACCAAAGCGAAAGGCGCAGGTTCGGGTCATACGAAACAAGCGTATTCGCGGCCTTCGCCTCGCTCACCGCCGCCTCGCAAGCCTGCCTTGCGTTGTCGCTAATCGCCTGTGAAATCCCCGAAAAGTGCAAACAGCGTGCGGATTGTATTGCTTTTTCCGGCAGGTTCTCGGGGCTGCTCAAACTCGCCGCAGACCCCGCGCGGCGGTATTCGAACTTGTGACCGCCCGTCCCGTGGCGCACGAAATAGATGCCCGTCGGCGCGTCCTGCTCTCGGGCCACTGCGCCTGTATCAACGCTTTCGCGGGTCCACAAATCTACAAGATCGTCGCCAAAGCTGTCTGCACCAAGCCGTGTTGCAATGCCGGCACGCGCGCCCTGTCGGGCAGCGGCAACCGCTACGTTGGAAACGTCTCCGCCAAAACCAAACAGATATGTTCCATCCGATTGATCATTGAACTCGACCATCGGCTCGCCAAGGCACAACAAATCCAATGATGCGGAACCCGTCACCGATACCCCCGCCAATCTAAAGCAGTAACGTCACGATTGACGGCCAGATAATCAGCACCGAAAGCGCAAGCAATTGAATACCGATGAAAGGCAGGAATCCTCTGAAAATATCCGTTAAAGAGATATGCGGCGGCGCGACTGATTTCAGATAGAAGGCCGCTGGACCAAATGGCGGCGATAAGAAACTGACCTGCATATTCATACAGAACAATACACCGAACCAGACGGAGACGTATTTCGGATCGAGCGTTCCAATCAGGCCAATTTCATCGACCGGCATTGCCTTCACGATGGGAAGGAAAACAGGAATGATCAGCAGGACGATGCCCACCCAATCCATGAATGCTCCCATAAACAGCAAGATCAGCATCATGGTGAGCAGAACCAAAAGGGTCGGCATGTCTGCCCCGACAATCAGCCCTGCAATATAACGCGGGCCACCCGCAAGCGTATACGCACCGGACAAAGCGGCTGCGCCAACTGTCACCCAAATGATTGTGCCGGTCGATTTCAGGGTCCGCATCATGCTTTCCCAAAGCAAACCCATCGAGGCTTCACCCCGGAAAAACGCGATCAGGAAAACAGCAAACGCACCCATTCCGGCGGCTTCGGTAATACCAGAAATACCACCATAGATCGAGCCAAGCACAACACCGATGACGGCGAAAGGCGGAACGAGGCCCTTGCCGTGCTTCCATCCTAAAGAGGATCTTTTGATACCAAAGACGATCAGTATCAGCACCAGCCCGATGGCCAAAGCCCCCGCCAGATAGGGGACGTGATGCTGCATACCAAGGAAGATTTCATCGACATTCTCGCCGCGATTTTGGTTCTGTCCTGTTAGCGAAAAGAATACAGCACGAAGCAACAACAGCGCCGATACGCCCGCCAAAAGGATCGACAAAAACGCACCGAACATCCCCAGCTTTTGCGAGCTGGTTGGATCGCCCGGCTGCGGATCGGGAAGTGGTGCATCCTCTGGCCGCAGCCGTGTGCGGATCAGGATGTACATGATAATGAATGACGCCAGCATAAAGCCGGGTAAGAAAGCGCCCGTGAAAAGCGCTTTGATTGATGTCTCGGTAATCAGGCCATAAATGATCAAAACAATCGAAGGTGGGATCATCGTGCCTAGCGAACCGGACGCACAAATCGTTCCAATGGCGAGGTTTTGATTGTACCCAAGGCGCAACATTTGTGGCAGGGCAATCAGGCCAAGCAACACCACTTCACCGCCGATAATGCCCGACATCGCGGCCATTAATACGGCCATCAGCGAGGTCACAACGGCAATACCGCCGCGCATCCGCGAGAGCCAAAAATCCAGCGAGTTATACATTTCCTTTGCGATGCCGGACCGTTCAAGCAGCGCAGCCATGAAGATAAAGAGCGGCACGGAAATCAGAACATATTCGGTCATTAAATCGAATATCTTCTGCGTTAATATATAAAGCGCTCCGGTTCCCGGCCTGCCCGTCAGCATCCCATCGCCAAAGCTAAACGGATCGGTCAAAAGGTTCGGCTCGAACTTCATGACCATGACGACAACGGCCAGAAATGCCGAAGCAAAGCCCAGTGGCATTCCGATGGCGAGCAGAACGACGAGTCCTATAACAAGGACGATTGAGATTGTTCCGACGTCCATCTACTCCACCCCAACGCTGCGCTTGATTGCTTTGAGTTCATTTTCGTCGATATCATCGGCAGCCGTATGGACGACAGGCTCGGTATTCCAATCTGCGATCAGATTAATAACGGCTTGCACCGCAATAAGGACCACCATGATTAAAATCATCGGTTGAATCGTCGCCGGAATAGGAGGGTCAAAAGCGGTTCCCCACATCTCCCATTTGTAGAATTTCGTGACAAAGACCTGCTTGTAACTTCCAAACACAAGGAAGAACGCGAAGACGACCACGAGAAACACCCAGATCACATCAAAGATATGCTGCACCCAGCGCGGCACGGCATCGTAGAGCAGGAAAATACGGATATGGCAGCGTTGCTGCATCGCATAAAGACCGGAGAGCAAAAAGATAAATCCGGCAATCCAAAGCGTCAGCTCATTTGCCCATAATGTCGGTGTTTCCAGCGCGTAGCGTAGGAAGACCTCATAGAGCATCACGCAAGTCATCGAGATAATCAGCATCATGGTGATGCGGCCTACGAACAAGGCAATTTTATCAATGCGTCGCCATTCCTGAAATTCCATTTTGGCGACACGTACAGTCTTCACGCCGAAATAAAACAGTACGGGCATCAGGATCAGTGCGGCCCAATCAACGATATCCGCAAAGCCCCCGAAGAGGCCCGGAATATCCGGCGTTACATCTTTGCGCAGATGAAGCTGACTGATTTGTTGGAACAGGCTGTCACTGCTGGGGCGTAACAGGTCGAGAATAAACGCGGGGATGTGCCAGATGACCCATGACGTACAGATGATAAACGCCAGTGGAATGATCCATTCCCAAAAGCTGCCGGAGTCGTCTTCCACGCACTCGCCTCCCCAAAAGCAATAGAAACCTGCGGGGCCAATCGGTCCCGCAGGCTGTGTTCAGGTTAAACGATACGTTACTGTAGCGCACCAATATCGGTGAGGAAGTCTACGTGGCTTTTCAGCAGTGCTTTCGCTTCTGGCGTCGTTGCGAATTCGGTCCAGCCTTTTTTCACAGCCGCACGGAATTTGCCAAGCTCTTCTGGTGTCCATTCGTAGAGGTTCACACCCTCAGCACGCAGCTTTTTCGCGTTCTGAGCGTTTTTGATCTCATTGATGGTCGCGTTGTGCAGTGCAAGGCTATCCATTGCGACACGCATGATCGCCTTGTGGTGCTTAGGCATTGCGTCCCAAATATCTTTACGGCACGCGAGGTGATCCGCAGGCATCGAGTGGAAGCCCGGATAATTCGTGTGCTTAGCGATGTCATAAAGACCAAGACCAATATTGTTGGTCAGGTTCGCCGCATCCGCACCGTCAATGATACCGGTTTCCAGCGCCGTGAAGATCTCGTTGAAGTCCATCACGATTGGAGACGCGCCGAGGTTCGCAAAGACTTTCGTTGCCAGACCAGGAGGCGAACGGAATTTCCAGTCTTTGAAGTCTTCAACGTTTTTGATCGGCGCTGTCGATGAAAGCGACTCCGGCCCCGGAATCCACCATCCGACGAACTGCATGTCATGGTCGTTATAAAGCTCGTTCACCGCATCGCGGCCACCACCGTGAAGCAGCCAAGCCATTTGCTGATAGGGGTTCGCATAGCCGCCCATCAGATCGCCGGTAAATTGGAAGGCCGGGTTTTTACCCGTCTGATACGCGCCGCCTGTCATGTCACAGTCGAGGATACCCGTTGCCGCAGCATCGAATGTCTCAGCCGCTTTAACAACAGCGCCCGCGTAGAACATTTCGATTTCGATTTCACCATTCGACATTTCTTCAATGTCTTTGATGTATTTCTCAGCCATTTGACCGGAAAGCGTCTCTTGCGAAAAGTGCGTTTGAATCCGCAGCTTGGTGGTCTCAGCAGACGCTGAAAATGTAGAACCAATTGCCAGAGCAGCAATCGACGTTGCGACGGTTAGTGTTTTTCTCAAATTCATCATTCTCTCTCCCTATGTCCAAACCTGCGGTTATGCCCCGCTTTGAGCGAATTTGTATTTTGGTACGATCAAACTAGCCACCTCATAGTGACCAGACAACTAGAATCTCCTGCTACAGAGCACCAGAAGTTTGCGCGTCCTGCAAGCCTAACGCGTTTATTTTCCTTTTGAAGCAGTTTCGAGCTTATCCCAATCAAACGTAACCCCTATTCCGGGGATATCTGGCGCAACCGCCAAATGGTCTTCGACCACCAGCGGACGGGTCGTGTATTCATCAATCGGGAATGAATGAACTTCGAGCCACCCCGCATTCGCTTGCGCCGAGACGAGGCTGACATGGAGTTCCTGCATTCCGTGACTACACACAGGAATACCATGTTGCTGCGACAGCGCGGCGACTTGCAACCACCCCGTGATGCCCCCGCAATTCGAGGCATCAGGCTGCACAAACGATAGCTCAGCATCGGCAAAAGCGTATTCAAACTCATGGATCGTGTGCAGATTTTCACCCATCGCAAGCGGCACGCCTGTCGTCTGGGCGATATGTCCGAAGCCTTTGTAATCATCCGGGATTGTCGGTTCTTCGAACCAAAGCAGATTATAGGGCTTGAACGCCTCTGCCGCCTTGATCGCGTCATCGACAGTAAGCGCGTAGTTCGCGTCCACCATAAACGCGACATCCGCACCAATCAGGTCGCGCACGGCTGCGACACGTTCGATATCTTCGTCGAGAGTTGGCTGACCGACTTTGATTTTGACCCCGTTAAAACCCCGATCAAGATAGCTCTGAATAGACGCCAACAACTTCGGCAAAGGGAAATTCAAATCTATCCCACCCGCATAGGCTTTGCAGCGGCTTGATGCCCCCCCCGCCATCTTCCAAAGTGGCTGCTCAGCGTGTTTACAGCGCAAATCCCACAACGCGATATCAACAGCGGAAATTGCAAAAGACGCGATCCCGCCACGAGCCACATAATGAACATGCCATTGCATGGCTTCATAAAGCGCCTCGACATCTGCGGCCTCTCGCCCGATCAGAAACGGTGCAAGATCATAGTCGATCATCGCCAGAATCGCATGGCCACCTTTGCCGCCGGTATAAGTATATCCGGTTCCTTCAGAGCCGTCTGACAGTCGGATCGTCGCGGTGATCAGTTCAAAATGGGTATGGTCGCCGTGTTTCGCATCGGTCAGAACTTCAGACAAAGGGATCTGGAAGCGTTTTGCTATAACGCTGCTGATTTGTGCCACAGCTTGCCCCCTTCACGCCTTAGAGCTGCATACATATCCCAAAGCGAGACGACTTGCTGGCAGCTTCATAATCTGTTTTGGTCAGACCAAACGAAGCACCCAGAAATCAATACCGGCTCAGACTTGTCAATCGAAAACGAAATTGCTGCACCGCACCTGAAAGACGATGGCCAGCGTCATCGTGCCGCCGATGATGTTTTCCAGCATATTGTTGAGCTGATTGACTCAGGCGTTTTGGCTGAAGGAGCGCCCCTACCCTCTGAACGCGAAATCTCCGAAACCTGTGCCGTCAGTCGGACAGTCGTTCGGGAAGCCGTGCTCGCATTAAGCAATAAAGGATTGATCGACGCGCGCCCCGGATACCGCCCCATCGTCCGCAAAGCCAATTACGACATAGCCTTCGAAACGGTGGACTCGGTCGTCTCAAGACTTTTGATGCAGCCCGGCGGAATCCGAAACCTCTTCGATACAAGAATCATGATCGAGGCATCACTGGTGCGGCAGGCCGCTGTAGAAGCGGAGAAGAATGATATCGCGGCGCTTCAAAATGCGCTCAACGCGAACGAAGCCGCGATTGACGACAGCGAGCGGTTTTATCAAACCGATATCGTCTTTCATGCCGCGCTGTTTGAGGTTCCGCAAAACCCGCTGATGCCAGCGATTCATAAGGCCTATACCTCGTGGCTCGCGCCGCAATGGTCTCGGATGCCGCGTTTGCCGGATCGGAACCGGTCGAATTTTATCGCTCATAAAGAGATTTTCGACGCCATTTTAATGCGCGACCCGGATCGTGCGGAACAAGCGCTGCGAAACCACCTCGCCGCCGCTTGGACTCAGGTCGAGCAATCATTTGGTGAGGACTGACGTTTATCTGTCCCTGCAAGCCTCTGTGTAATCATGCCTTTTTCGGCCATGTATCACTGAGCTTATACCCTTCAGGCCAAGGATCATCGGGATCGAGCATATGTTGATGCGTGCCCGTGATCCACGCCCGCCCGCTGATTTCAGGAATAATCGCAGGCGTCGTATCGACTGCCGCCTCACGCACAATCCGGCCATGAAACTCTGACCCGATAATCGAGCGCGCGGTGAAAGTCTCTCCAACTTTCATCTCACCCCGCGAATGCATCAAAGCCATTCGCGCGGAAACCGCAGTTCCCGTCGGCGAACGGTCGATTTTTCCGGGCTGTATGGCAACGGCGGATTTAGCGCTCAAATGAGCACCCTCTCGCTTGATCGGCCCTGCAAATAAACAAAATGAGAAATGCCGCCATTCGGGGTTGTCGGGATGATGGAATGTCAGTTGCTCGTTCGCGGCATTGGTTATCTGCACACCCAATTCGGCCAGTTGTTTTGCCTCCGCTGCATCAAGATTAAACCCAAGAGCCTCGGCATCGACCACGACAAAACTATCCCCGCCGAATGCTGTATCGACAGTGATATCTCCCAAGGATGGCAAGGTCAGCGTTGCGCCCAACTCACCTGCAAAAGAGGGCAAATTCTGAACCGTGACCTTTTGGGCTTTCCCGCCCGAACATTCCGCACGGACTCGCACCAATCCGCCGGGAGCCTCCAGCGTCATCTCGGTGACAGGTTCAACCATCGGAATGATCCCACTATCGAGCAGCACCGTTGCGACACAGATAGAATTAGACCCCGACATTGGCGGCGTGTCTTCAGGCTCCATAATAATCCAGCCCATTTGGGCTTCAGGGTTCTTCGGAGGAACCAGCAAATTGACATGACGAAACACCCCGCCACGCGGCTCGTTCAAGACGAAATTCCGCAAGCTCTGGTCTTTCGCAATCCAGTTGCGTTGCTCCCACAAAGTGTCCCCCGGAGGCGGCGTCACACCGCCCACAATCACATCTCCAACCTCGCCCTCGGCATGGCATGAAACCACATGAATAACTTTGGTACTGCGCATGGCCGAGCCTCTTTTTAATGTTTCGCTTGGAGCATAGCCCTTCGCGGTCTAGCGCAAAGCGTTATCCAGATCGGCGATTAGGTCATCTACCGCTTCAATCCCGACAGACAAGCGCAGCAAATCATCCGGCACGGTATCTTCGATGGTATGGCGGTGCTCGACAAGGCTTTCAACACCGCCTAACGAGGTCGCGCGTTTGAACAGATTCAGTTTTCCAATCGCCGACAGCGCCGCCTCCCGCCCTCCTTTGACACGGATCGAAAGCAAGCTGCCAAACCCGCCTTTCATCTGCCGTTGCGCAATGTCGTGTCCGGCATCCGAGGGCAAACCGGGGTAAAGAACATGCTCAACTGAGGGATGGTTCGATAGAAACTCTGCCAGAGTCTGGGCATTCTGGCACATTCTCTCTATCCGCAGGGGAAGCGTCCGCATTCCCCGGATCAACAGCCAAGCCTCAAATGTCCCTATGACTGCCCCAGCATCATGCCGATCCGTCAAAATCGCTTGCCAAAGGTCGCTCGACGCATCGCGGCAGGCCAGAAATCCGGCGAGCACATCACTATGCCCGTTGATGCCTTTCGTCGCCGAATGCATCACAATATCGGCTCCGTGGTTCAAAGGTTGCGACAGAACCGGCGTTGCCGCTGTGGAATCAACAACCAAAGTGGCTCCGATCTCAGCAACAATACCCGCACATGCTTTTATGTCTGTGGTCTTGAGATACGGGTTTGACGGCGTTTCAATCCACAAAATATCCGCTGAAACAGCAACAGACCGAAGTGCGGCGGTATCAGAACAATCAACTTCAATCAGATCAATGCTCCGCCGCGCGCAAAACTCACGAACCCACTTTATGACTCCCCAGTAAATACCGGATTGCAGGATAATCCGCCCCCCTGTGGGAACCGTCCGCATCACCGCCGCAACCGCAGCCATCCCCGAAGGCAACAACAATCCTGCCTCGGCATCCTCGGCTTTGGCAAGAATTGCCTCCGCCAACCGGCACAGGTCGCTGTCATCGCGGCTGTAGATATGATCCGGCGATAAGGGCTGATTGTCTTCACCCCGAACAAATGTCGTCGCCATCTGAAGCGGTGGCACAACACCCCCGGTCTGAGGGTCAATCACCCCATCCGCCTGAGCAAACACAGTCTCAATAGAGTGCGAGTTTGAGGATCGTTTCATCACGCGAGCACTTTCTGATGAAAATGAGTACACGGAAACGATTAAATTCAATCGTTATGATTTCATACGATTATCTGGTCATTATGGTGCGGGCGGTGGGATTCGAACCCACACTGGAAGGATTTTAAGTCCTCTGTCTCTACCGTTGGACTACGCCCGCATCGTCGTCGCGTTATCTCGGGGAACAGGTGGCGGAGGCGGCGTCACGTGTCAAGCATTCGGTGCGACAAAATTCAATCCGGTATGACGGCAGTACCATCAATCTCGACCAGCCATTCAGGTCGGGCCAGCGCTTGCACAACCAGTCCGGTCGAAACGGGGTGAACACCCTTAATGTATTCGCCCATCGTCCGGTAAATCGCCTCGCGATGGCGTACATCCGTGATGTAGACGACAACCTTGACGAGATGCTCCATTGATCCACCGGCTTCTTCGATCAACTGACGGATATTTTGCATCACTTTGTGAGTTTGCTCTACGGGGTCGTGGCTCTCAATATTTTTCGCATCATCAAGATTTTGAGGGCATTGGCCGCGCAAATAAACCGTCTTCCCTCCTCGCGTCACAACAGCTTGGCAGAGATCATTATCGAGATTCTGTTCCGGATAGGTATCTTTGGTATTGAACTTTCGAATACGCTCATGTGCCATCAATTTGAACCTCGCAAAAACCCCGATTACTTGACGGGCATAAACGATAAATATCG
>CALKBI010000044.1 GCA_937990185.1 uncultured Neomegalonema sp.
CCCGCGCGATTGCTAGTCGCACGAGCGGGTTGAGAATACGTCTGAGGGCAGCAGAAAATTCCATAAATGTGCTTTTCGCACATTTTTCCTTGACGTCAAGTTTCATTTCTAATAAATGTGCAAAATACACATTTTTGGAGAGTGCTATGACCCGTCTTTCCTTTCTCGCCGCAACTGCTTTTGTTCTCGCAGGATGCTCTTCCGCTATTCAGACCACTTCTGGGGCGCAATACCTCAAGAACTATGAGACTATTGCGCCTGAACTGGCCGCAAACTTCGGTCCGGGGATTACGGCGGCTTCAGCTTCGGATAAGTCTGATGGTGAAGCTGATATTTTCCGTCAGGCCGCTGCTGTTGAACCGATTCTGACATTTCCGGCGCGCTTTGGATTGGCGCGGATTGAGAATGGCAAGTTGACGTCGATTCCTGAAAGCGAAGCGGCTGCGTGGCAAGAGTTCACAGACCGTTACAGCGAATACGGCAGCTTTACGTTGGTTGACCCGATCATTGCTGAGTTTACCAGCGCGCTGCTACAGCCGTCTCGCAAACGGTATGAACGACACAGTGACATACCGACAAAAGTCCGTTTGGGATCAGCGCGCCAGCATCTTGATGCGGTGTTGATTTATGATGTGTCAGTTTCTTCTGACTCTGAAAACACGGGCCTTGCTTTCGCTGACCTCACCATTATCGGCGGAGCCATTTTACCGACGCGCAGTATTGAAGCGTCAGGGGTAGCCAATGCGCTTTTGCTCGATGTACGGAACGGCTATCCTTACGGCACGGCGAGCGCAGAGGTTGATCTGTCCGAACTCTCACCGAGTTGGGGGTCCGATGCTCAAACAACCACTCTCCACGAAGAGGCGGTAGAAAAAGTCGTCAACGACCTGATCCCTGAGGTGGATACAATGTTTAACGATCTCGTTGGGCAAATTTTGTCGAAAAAAGACGGAGATGCATGAGGTTTAATACCCTCAATCCCCCCGTCCACCGACAACGATATCGTCCATTAGCATGGTGGGTTGCCCGACGCCGACGGGGACCCACTGGCCTTGTTTTCCGCACATGCCGATGCCGTTGTCGAGGGCCATATCATTGGCGACCATCCGTACTTTTTTCATCGCGGTTGGTCCATCGCCAATCAGGGTTGCGCCCTTGATCGGGTGGAGGATTTTCCCGTTCTTTACGCGGTAGGCTTCGGTGCAGGAGAACACGAATTTGCCGTTGGTAATATCGACCTGACCGCCACCGAAATCGACCGCATAGATCCCGTCTTTCACCGCTGCAACGACTTCTTCCGGGGCTGCATCGCCGCCCAGCATATAGGTATTTGTCATCCGGGGCATCGGCACATGGGCATAAGATTGCCTGCGGCCATTTCCTGTCGAAGATACCCCCATCAGCCGTGCATTCTGCCGGTCTTGCATATAACCGACGAGCCGCCCGTCTTCGATCAGTGTGGTGCAGTTGGATTGCTCGCCCTCATCATCAATCGAGATTGAACCGCGCCGGTCGGCAATCGTGCCGTCATCCACCACTGTTACACCCTTAGAGGCAACCATTTCGCCCATCAATCCGGCAAAAGCCGAGGATTGCTTGCGGTTAAAGTCTCCCTCAAGTCCATGCCCAACCGCTTCGTGCAGCATGACCCCGCACCATGCCGGTCCGAGTGCCACTTGCATTGCGCCGCCGGGAGCGTCTTGTGCTTCCAGCGAAACCAGCGCCTTGCGGTGGGCTTCATCGGCGAGGTGCTTCCAGTTGCTCTCGTCGATGAGCGAGTCGTAAGGCACGCGGCCTCCGCCGCCGGAAGAGCCGGATTCGCGGCGGTCGCCTTCTTCAACAATCACGGACACATTGATCCGCGCCAACGGGCGGGTATCTCTGATCCTGTGGCCATCGGCGCGCAATATTTCAACTTCTTGCAGCTCACCCGATAGCGACGCCGTGGCCTGTACTACACGGGGGTCTTTTTCGCGCAAATATGCATCTACTTCGCGGAGGAGGGCGACCTTGGCCGCGAATGTTGGTCCTTCCAGTGGACTTTCATCACCGTAGAGCTTGCGGTTGGTTGCGCGCGGCGCCTCAGAGTATTCAGCAGGTGCGCCGGATTTGATCGCCGCCGCCGCATTTGCTGCTCGTTTCAGTGCGGCAATCGACAATTCGTCCGAATGGGCATATCCGACGCCTTCACCTGATACGACGCGCAGTCCGAACCCTTCGCCGGAGTCGTAGGTAGAGTTCTTGAGTCGCCCGTCATCGAACATCAGGCTTTCGCCGCGTCGCCGCTCTAAAAACAGTTCGCCGTCATCGGCCCCCGAGAGGGCTTCGGCCAGCACTGCACGGGCGGTTTCCAAGTCGAGATCAGTGGCGAAGGGATCGAAACGCATCAGCAAGGCTCCTTTTCAAGAGACTACATGCGGCTTAGACCGGCTGGAGGCAAGAACACTGTGTTCAAACCTTAGAATATCGACCCTCAGCGTGGGTCAAAACCTCTATAGACTGTCGCAATCGCTCACATGATAAAATGGAGCGTATCAAACTGAGCGCGCAGCTTTCGGGTCTGATCGGCAAGAGCCTCGGGCGTGTCGGATTTGAGCGCCGCTGCAATCAACGCTGCGATGTCTCCGACATGATCCGCCGTGATACCCCAGCGCACCAGTTCAGGCGTCCCGATCCGCAAACCGTTCATATCACCCTCCACCGGCGCAATCGGCAAACCAATCCCACAGGCAAGAAACCCGGCTTTGCGAAGCGCTTTCGATGCCGCCTGTCCGCCGCCGAATTGTGCAGCCTCGATTGCGAACTGATGCGATTGGGTAAACCCATGTTGTTTGGCGAAAACCGGCAAGCCTTCGCGATCAAGAGCGCTGGCGAGTGCTTGGGATACAGAGATCATCTCGGCAGCATAGGCCTCGCCGTGTTCGATCCAATCCAGCATTGTGAGGGCCAGTGCCGCAGATTTTGCCGCATCGAAATTTGCGGTCATGCCGGGGAAGGCAATGGCGTCCATGCGCTCAATAATTTCTGCGTCATTGCTGACAATTAATCCGCCCGCCGGACCTCCGAGGCTTTTATAGGTGCTCATCGTCATAAAATGAGCGCCCTCGGCCAGTGGATCGCGCCATGCTTTGCCTGCGATAATCCCGCATTGATGGGCGGCATCGAACATGACTTTTGCGCCGATTTCATCTGCAATGCTCCGAACCTCACGCACGGGATGCTCGAACAGATTAAGGCTACTGCCGACCGTAATCAGCTTGGGTCTTTCTTTGAGGGCCAGTTCCCGCAACGCCTCGACATCAATTGTATATCCGTCTTTGTCGATGGGGGCAGAGATTGTTCGCAGTCCAAACAGTCCCGCACATCCATCAATATGATGCGTGACATGCCCGCCAATCGAAGCAGGCGGCGCTATGATCGTGTCCCCAGCCTCACAGGTCGCCATAAAGCCGTAGAGATTGGCTATTGCGCCCGAGGGCACACGTATTTCAGCATATTGTGCATTGAAAACACGCGCGCAAAGCTCAGCGCATATGACTTCAATCTCTTCGATGGCCTCAAGCCCCATCTCGTATTTATCACCGGGATATCCAAGCGAAGGGCGCGACCCGATCCCGGCAGCTAACATGGCTTCGGCGCGCGGATTCATGATATTGGTTGCCGGATTGAGGTTAAAGCACTCGCGCTCGTGAATATCGCGGTTTTGCTCTGCTAGCGCGTGGAGCCTTGCGGCTATTTGCGGCGAGGATTGACTGGTCGCAGATGCAATAATGTCCGCCACACGCGCTTCTGTGGATTCTGGGACCCATTTTCTCTCGGCCAACATCAGTCAATTCCTCATAATTCTCATAAGGACGATTTACGCCCTATAGGCGGGAAAAAACCAGATCAGATTTTGATGTGAGATGGCGGGGGTAAAAGTGACAAAAAAATACCCCGTCCGAAGACGGGGGTAGTTGAGGCAGGTAGTAACTCTATTCCGTGAAAATCAGGCGACGTTTTTTCTCCAGCTTTCCATCGCACTTTCCCGTTCTTGATCATCAATTCGGTATGTTTCTGCGATCGAAAAGTAATGGGTCACAGATTGATGCTTCGGCAGCTCGCTGTTCGCGAGAGCCTCTGCATCTTCATGATATCTGATGCTGGCGCATTCATGCATTTTGGCGAAATGAAACTCACCAAGCGCAGCTTCGTTCATCGCTTTTATACGGTTGTCGCTCGCAGCGCGTCTTGCGGTTGCAATCAGTAATCCGCGCTCCTGAATGCCAAAAGGCGTAGGTTCTGTTGAGAGCGCATTCGCCAATGCTTTCTGAAATTTTTCGTACATCACTCAATACCGAATTTCTGTTGCTACACAAAATTGGTGATTCAAATATCTTGTGGTGTCAAACTAATTGGACACAATATTTTGTGATTCATGAAGGCTAATAATGTAGCATTACATTCATGTTTGGTTGAATCTTGCGGTTATTGTTAACTATTTTGTTGTTCGCAGGGGTGGCAAATTGTCGCGGAATTTTTCGGTTTAATATGTAAGAATTGTATTACATTCTTCACTTTTTAGGTGTGTGTGCGGCCTTATTTTTCTCGCTAAAAAAGATGGCTGGCGACGTTGAAGCACAAAAGCCAGCTGATTTGGGCTGACTTGATTCGTCAAAACCTTCAATAAACCGATGAACTCTTATGAATATTTGAGGCTGCTCTTGAGAATTGCCGTAAAGGGTGGTTCGTTTTGCTCAACTGAATTCAGCGAGCGGCGCAATGACCCATCATGTTTTAAATCTCCAACCGGGCGATGCTCCGTTCCGGGTTGACCCAGCACAGTCTTATACGCTTCCCGCAAGATTTTATCATGATCCAACTGTCTTCGAGTTGGAGAAGGATGCGATTTTTTACAAAAGTTGGTGGTACGCGGGTCATGTATCTCAAGTCGCAGAGCCGGGCAGTTTTCTGACAACGCGCATTCACGAACAGAATATCTTTGTTGCGCGCACCCGCGAGGGCGATTTGCGGGCTTTTTATAATGTCTGTCCGCATCGCGGGCACAAGCTTGTCGAGGGTGTCGGAAAAAAGAATATTATCACATGCCCTTATCACGCATGGGCGTTCGATTTTGATGGCACATTAAAATCAGCGCGTAATACAGAGAACATGGAGGGCTTTGAACGCTCTGAATTTTCTCTGCGCCCTGTGCAAGTCGAAGTGTTCTGTGGCCTCGTTATGGTTAATATGGATATGGAGGCGGCTCCGTTCGCTGAGATATCGGGGGATTTGGAACAGGAAATCCGCCATTACATGCCCCAAGTTGATGATCTCGCTTTTGCCCAGCGCGATACTTACGATGTGAAATCAAACTGGAAGGTCATGATCGACAACTTTCTTGAGTGTTATCACTGCCATACCGCCCATAAAGACTTTGTGGATCTGGTCGATATGCCGTCCTATCGCTCGAAAATTCGTGGCATTTATTCAAGCCATTGCTCTGACGGCGTGAAAACAACGGAAAGCAAGGCGTTTAACTTCACCAAAGGCGAAGTTGATTTCAGCTATGCGGGCTGGTTTGTCTGGCCGAACTTTACGATATGGGTCTATCCTGGAGAGCCTAACCTGTCGGTTTTGCAGATGAATCCGACGGAGCCAGAGCGGTGCATCGAGTTTCAGGATTGGTTTGTTCCGGATGGAAAGATCACGCCACAGCTAAAAGACGCGATTGATTACCAAATTGACGTGTTGCAACCCGAAGATATTGGCCTGTGCGAGAGTGTGCAGGAGGGATTGAAGTCTTCAGGCTATAATCAGGGCCGTTTTGTCGTGGATAAAGACCGAACGGAACTCAGTGAACATACCGTGCATCATTTCCAGAAAATGGTTGCTGACGCACTTGGAGCGGAACTCGACCCAAATTGATTGTAAAAAATGTGACGCGCGACCGCTTGCCACGCGGCTGACGCTTGCGTGATGCCTATGTCTTGTGGTTCAAGGCGGGCAACACACAGACTCAGTGACGGGTCGGGCGATTTGTGCCTGATTTCCTCGCAGGAACGGAGCATTACGGTATGCGGAGCGGACACCTCCTGATTGGCCTTGGCGCGGTTGCGGCATTGGCGGCGACAACGGGCATTTCATTGGCGCAAGATATTGGTGTGCCGAAGGCAGGCGCTTTCGGATATCAGGATGCGGCGACAGAAAGCATGAGACGGCTGATTTCGCTGTCAGTTGGTCTACACTGGATCGCGTTCTTTATTACGCTGTTTGTGACCATTTTGCTCGGTTACACCTGCTGGCGCTTTAGCGAAAAGCGTAATCCGGTTCCTAGCCGCTTTTCTCATAACACCACCATCGAGGTGGCGTGGACATTGATTCCAGTCCTGATCCTCGTCGGTATCGCGTACCCGTCGATCAAATATCTCTATTATCAAGAAACCGTGCCGCCATCGGATGTGACGGTTAAGGCCATCGGCGCTTCGGGCTGGTGGTGGAATTACGAATACGAGATCGATGGCGAAGAAGTGGCGTATAGCAGCTTTATGGCTGGTGGCGGCTACGCGACCTACGATGATGTTGTCAAAGGCATGAAAGAAGAGGGCGCAAGCGACGAAGACATTCCTTCGCTGGCTCTATGGAAGCTGAAAACAACTGCGCCGATGGTTGTACCCGTGAACAGCATCATCCGTGTTCAAGTGACGTCCGAGCCGGGCGGTGTGCTTCATGCGTTTGCCGTGCCTGCATTTGGCGTTAAAGCGGATGCGGTTCCCGGATCGCTGCATGAAACATGGTTCGAAGTCGACCGCGTTGGCACATTCTACGGTCAATGTTCAGAACTTTGTGGTCGTGGTCACTCCTACATGCCGATTGAAGTTGAAGTTGTCGAAAAAGAAGATTTCAAAGCGCGTCTCCTTGAAGTGCAGGAAATCGCGAATGGCCCTTCGACAAGCTCGACGAAAGTCGCCGTTAACACGCTGACCGAGTAAGGAACGACCGTGAGCGATATGAACATGACACCCGATTACACGGCGCACGCGGCTTTTGCTGATGAACCGCAAGTGGCGGATTATTTCGCATTGCTCAAGCCTCGGGTCATGTCGCTTGTTGTTTTCACGGCGCTGGTTGGGATGCTGTGCGCGCCTGTTGCCGTGAACCCCGTAATCGGCTTTGCGTCTTTGCTGTGTATCGCTGTGGGTGCGGGCGCATCCGGCGCACTGAATATGTGGTGGGACGCGGATATCGACGCGAAGATGAAGCGTACCGCGAAACGCCCAATCCCTGATGGCAGGGTGACAGGTCAAGATGCGCTGAATATCGGTCTTGGTCTTTCTGTGATCTCTGTCGCGATGCTTTCCGTGTTTGCGGGTCTGTTGGCCGGAGCGTTATTGGCCTTTACCATTTGGTTTTATGCCGTCCCTTATACGATGTGGCTGAAGCGCTCGACGCCTCAGAATATCGTCATCGGCGGCGCAGCCGGAGCTTTTCCGCCGCTGGTGGGCTGGGTATCGGTAACGGGTTCAATTGCGATTGAGCCTCTGCTCATGTTCGCAATCATCTTCCTTTGGACCCCGCCACATTTCTGGGCGCTGGCTCTGTGGAGGCGCAGTGAATATGCGATTGCCGAAGTCCCCATGTTGCCGGTGGTCGCCGGAACCACGGTGACGAGAAAGCAAATTTTCGTCTATTCAGTCCTTCTTGCTCTTTCCAGCATTGGTCTGCTTTTTACGCCCGTCGGTGGCCCCTTCTATGCGGTGGCGGCGATTGCCATGAATGCTTGGTTTATGAAATGGGCTTGGATCGTCTGGAAACGTGACGAAGCGGTTGCAGAACAGGATAATTTTGCGGCTGAGAAGAAACTTTTCGGCGTGTCATTGCACTACCTTGCCGCCATTTTCTCCGCGCTGCTTCTTGATGCCCTTTTACGTGTTTTGATGGGATGATCCGGCCATGATGCGTGAACATGAAATCCATCGCCGCCGTTGGCCCCGGAATCTGCTGATTGGTGGATTGTTGTTGGCGTTTGTCGCGTTGATTTTCTTTGTTAGCATTGCAAAATTCAGCGCACAGGTTAGCGGTTGATGTCGACACAAAGCCCTAGATCAAACGCAAAGACGGCAGCCACGTTTGGCGGTGTCGCCGTCTTTATGGTCGGCCTCTCATTTGCAGCGGTTCCATTATATGAAGCGTTTTGTCGGATCACCGGTTTCGGCGGAACGCCGCTGCGCTCTGATACTGCATCGAGCCGTGTGTTGGACGAGACAATCTCCGTGCGCTTTGATGCCAACACCGATCCAAAATTGCCTTGGACCTTCAAACCCGTCGAAACAGAAATGACGCTGCCAATCGGCGAAACAGGCTTGGCGTTCTACACGGCGACCAACAACTCTGATCGTCCTGTTGCCGGGACATCGACATTCAATGTTACCCCTTTGAAAATTGGTGGGTACTTCGTCAAAATCGATTGCTTTTGCTTTACCGAGCAAGTGTTGATGCCGGGCGAGTCCGTCGATATGCCAGTGAGTTTTTACGTGGACCCTGCTATCCGCGATGACCGTGAGACTGAAGAAGTGCAGGGCATAACACTCTCTTATACATTTTTTGAAACCGAGATCAGCGATCCCGAAATTGCGGGACTTCCCGAAACGGGTCGGACGCTAAACTAAGAAGGTCGCTGCATATCAGCGGCGGATGGAGCGAGACATGGCACACGCCAAGAACCACGACTATCATATCGTTAATCCGAGTATTTGGCCTTTCGTTGGTGCAATCAGTGCTCTCGTTATGCTTATCGGATCTGTTGTCTGGATGCGCGACGGCTCGCCGATTTTTGCACTCCTCGGCTTGGTCGGTGTGCTTATCGTCATGTATTGCTGGTGGGCGGATGTCGTCAAAGAAGCCCAAGGTAGCACGGACCACACGCCTGTTGTGCAAATTGGTCTGCGTTATGGCTTTATCCTCTTTATCATTTCGGAAGTGATGTTCTTCGTCGCATGGTTCTGGAGCTTTTTCCGCTATGCGCTGTTCACACAGCCCGAAACGGCTGAGTTCGCGGCGGGGGGTTCTTTCCCACCTGAAGGCATCCACGCCTTTAACCCTTGGGCGCTGCCTTTTATCAATACGCTGATTCTATTGCTTTCGGGCTGTACGCTGACAGCGGCGCATCACTACCTTATTGAGATGCGCGAGAATGACGGCGTGGTAAGCGAAACCCGTAAAAAGGTTTTCCAGCTTTTGGCGGTGACTTGCATCCTCGGTGCAATCTTCCTGATCTGTCAGGCACTCGAGTATGCCGAGGCTTATCACGAAGGCCTGACGCTTCAGAGCACCTATTACGGTGCGTCTTTCTTCATGGCGACCGGTTTCCACGGTTTCCACGTTCTAGTCGGTACGATCTTTTTGATCGTTTGCCTGATCCGCGTTGGAAAAGGGCACTTTACCGCTGAACGCCATATCGGTTTTGAGGCTGCGGCATGGTATTGGCACTTCGTTGATGTGGTGTGGCTGTTTCTGTTCGCCGCGATCTACATCGGCAGTGCGACTTTCTTCCAGGTCGGCGCACACTGAGTATTAAACGGCACAGAGGCGCGAGATGAGCGCCAGCAAAAAATCATGGCCGCTGGGACCGATCATTATCGGTCTTGGCGGTTTTTGTGTTCTGATGATGCTTGGCGTTTGGCAAGCCGGTAAAGTCGCAGAGAAAAACCGCGTCATCGCTGATGCCGAACAAAGGTTGATTGCGCCTCCTGCCCCTTTGCCGGAAAAACCCGATGCAGAGCGTGATAACTATAAGCGTGTAAAAGTTGAGGGCCGCTTTCTGAACGGTGAAGAAAGCTATTTCTTGACCTCGAAAACGCTCAAGGGACCGGGTTTCGATGTGATCGTTCCGTTTGAGACAAAGGACGGACGGCGTATCTTGGTCGATAGGGGCTACGTACCCCAAAATTTACGCGACCCCGCCACCCGCACGGAAACGACAATCGAAGGGCCTACGCAAGTCGTAGGGGTGATGCGCTGGCCGGATGACACGAGTGCATGGACCCTTGATGCCGACATACCCAAGCGGGAATTTTATTCCCGTTCCGTCGCGCCGCTCGCGGATTTGATGCAGACCGAGCACGTTATGATTATGGCCAGTGAGACGGGCGGCAATGCCTGGCCGCGAGGCAGCAAAGCGCAAGTCAATATCCGCAATTCGCATTTGCCTTACGCAATTCAATGGTTTGCTATCGCTGCAGTTTGGTTGTTGATGAGCGTGATTTGGGTCCGCAAACTTGCACGTTCGGACGCGGACGCTTAACGTCTGTCGTCTACGTCAGGAGAAATCAAAGTGAAATACGTGAGTACGCGCGGCACTGCCGAAGCCTTGGATTTTGAGGATGCCGTCCTCGCAGGGCTTGCCCGCGATGGTGGTCTCTATGTTCCTGAAGCATGGCCGGAATTTTCTGATGATGAGATTGCCGACCTTGCGGGCCTGCCTTACGCGGAAGTTGCTGCACGGGTAATGCTGCCGTTCACTGGCGGTGCGATTGAATTTGATGAGTTGCGCGATTTAATCGAGCGCGCCTATATCGACTTTGCTCACCGCGCGATTGTTCCGGTGCGGCAGATCACAGAAGACCATTGGTTGATGGAGCTATTCCACGGCCCGACGCTTGCGTTTAAAGATTTGGCGATGCAGGTGATCGGTCACTTATTTGAGCACATCCTGACCAAGCGAAATAAACGCGTCTGTATCGTCGGAGCAACCTCGGGTGATACCGGGTCAGCCGCGATGGAAGCCTTTAAAGGGCGTGAGCGTGCCGATGTGTTCATTCTCTACCCTCATAACCGGACATCCGAAGTTCAGCGTCGTCAGATGACGACACCGACTGATGCAAACGTCCATGCCATCGCTGTCGAAGGAGACTTCGATGCGTGTCAGGCATTGGTCAAAGCGATGTTCAACGACCATGATTTCCGTGACGGCATGAACCTTGGCGCGGTCAACTCGATCAACTGGGCGCGTATACTGGGGCAGGTCGTTTACTACGCAACCTCGTCGATTGCATTGGCAAGCACGGGGCCGGTGAACTATTCTGTGCCGACAGGAAACTTTGGCGATATCTTCGCCGGATATGTTGCTAAGCAAATGGGCTTTCCGATTGGCCGTCTGCTGATCGCAACCAACGAGAATGATATCCTCCACCGTACCTTGCAAACCGGGCGCTATGAAAAAGCCGAGACGACGCAAACCACGTCGCCGAGCATGGACATTCAGGTGAGTTCAAACTTCGAACGCCTTGTCTTTGAACTGTGTGGACGTGATGGCAAAGCGGTTGCGTCAATGATGGATGATTTGGCCACGACTGGCGCGTTTGAGCTTTCTCAGGGTCATCTTGATCACTTGCATGAAGATTTTGACTCGGCGCGTATCGACGGTGCGCGGGTCAAGGCCACCATCGCCGGTATTCTCTCGGATACAGGAATGGTCATTGATCCTCATACAGCCGTTGCCGTTGCGGCAGGGCAGGATTGGAATGTCGAGGGGCCAGTCGTCTCGCTCTCTTGCGCGCACCCGGCAAAATTCCCCGACGCGGTAAAAGATGCAACAGGACGTATTGCCGAACTGCCTGATCACATGTCAGACCTTTATGAGCGTGAGGAGCGTATGGCCGTATTGCCGAATGACCTCGCGACCATTGAAGCGCATATTCGCAGCGAGGCGAGAACGTGACCGATCATATCTCGATAGAAGGAGGGCGGGTTCAGGCGACGACGCTCTCTAACGGTTTTCGCGTCGTAACCGAACACATGCCGCATGTGAAATCTGCTGCCATTGGTGTTTCTGCTACCGCCGGAGCGCGCGACGAAACTTTGCCCGAAGGCGGGCTGTCGCACATGCTGGAGCATATGGCGTTTAAGGGAACGTCCTCGCGCAATGCCAAGCAAATTGTCGAAGAAATTGAAAATGTAGGCGGCGATCTCAACGCCTATACCGATTATGAAGTTACTGCATATCAGGCGCGGGTTCTTGCCGAGCATGTTCCGATGGCGATTGAACTGATCGCAGATATTTTGCGCGATTCGACCTTTGATGAAGGTGAGATTGAAAAAGAGCGTCAGGTTATTTTGCAGGAAATCGGAGAGCGCAACGACATGCCGTCAATGGCGGCGCTTGAGACTTTGCAAGAAACCTGCTTCCCCGAACAAGCTTTGGGCCGTCCGATTATAGGGACGCCTGAAAAAGTGCTGAGTTTCGACCGTGCTATGATCTCTGATTATCTGGCGCGCCACTATGCCCCGGACCGGCTGGTTTTGGCGGCTGCGGGCTATGTCGATCATGACGAGACAGTGAAGGCCGCTGAGCGCTTGTTCGGAGACATGGCGGCGAGACCCACGCCGAAACGCGAACCGGGCGTGTATAAATCCGGCGCAATCCGCATGGTGCGCGAAGTTGAGCAAGCGCATATCTGTGTTGGTTTTGAAGCACCGGACTCCCGCGACTTTAAAGCACAGTTCCGCGCGCAGGCTGTTGCAGCGGTTCTTGGTGGGGGCATGTCTTCGCGGTTGTTTCAGGAGGCCCGCGAAGAACGCGGTCTTTGCTATAGCATCTATTCTTATGCTGAAGCCTTCGAAGATGCGGGCATGATGACAATCTATGCTGCGACCAGCCCGGAGCAAGCCGAGGAGATGATCCGCCTTGCGCTTGATGTGTTTGACCGCGCTGCTGATGACATCACGGAAGAAGAGGCCAGCCGTGCGCGGGCCCAATCTAAAGCAGGTCTTGTGATGGGCTTGGAATCGCCGATGCGCCGTTCGGAATCGCTGTCGCGCCAGATTGCGCTTTGGGGCAGACCGATCCCGATGGAAGAGGTTGTCGAGATGGTGGATCAGGTCGATGCGAGTGCGGTGCGCAGTGCTGCGCGTGCTCTGCTCGATGGTCCGGCTCCCTCTACGGTTTACCTTGGTCCCGAAGCAGGTCGCCTACCGGACTTGCCCAATCGGGCGGCTTAGAGCGGAATGCCCCTGGCGCAAACATCATGTACCATTTATCCGTTTTTGGATGAGCTGATTGCAGTGGGTTCGCCTCAGTGTAAGGCAGTTTAACATGAGTTTGCGTGCGCTGTTCGGCCTTGGCCCTTCGCGCGTAACGCGCAAATCCCTCGATTTAATGACGGATCGCTTACATCTGCGTCCTCCGCGTATTGAAGATTTTAAGGCGTGGTCGGCTTTGCGGGAGGAAAGCCGCGAGTTTCTTCAACCATGGGAACCGCGCTGGCCGAATGATCACCTATCCCGTTCCGCTTTTAAACGCAGGGTCCGTTGGGCAACAGGTGAAGCCAATGCAGAGCGGGCTTTTGCGTTATTGCTGTTCAGCCGCGATGACAACACATTGATTGGCGGTATCACGGTGTCAAACATCCGGCGCGGTCCATCGCGGAGCGCTTCGCTTGGGTATTGGGTTGGTGAAGCTCATGCGCGGCAAGGTTATATGCGTGATGCCGTCGAGCGTGTTGCAGAGTTTGGGTTTCAGACTTTGGGTCTTGTGAGATTAGAAGCCGCTTGTCTTGAAAATAACATGGCGTCGCGCGCATTATTGGAACGTTGCGCCTTTCAGGGCGAAGGCATCGTGCGCGGCTATTTAGAAGTAAACGGGACTGTCCGGGATCATTTGCTCTATGCAAGGCTCGCGCAGGACCGCCAACCGGAAACGGTGAATGCATGAGGCTCTTAGGTTTACCGCGTCAGAGCGATACGCGCCGAAAGCCTGATGGATGGTTGGTGCGCATTTCTGTGCGGTTGGCGAGTGCCGACATAAGCAGGCTTGGAGCCGAGGCTGATACAATTGGTGAGACGCTAGCCCAGCGCGTTGCGGTTGCCGCGAATCCTGAAGATGATCGTGCCGTCTCCGTAAAGGATCAATATTTACTCGTGATCCGTCCCGGCAGACGCAAGAGCGATTCTGATGACCCCAGACCCGTGGTGCAACAGTTGCTGGCGGATATGGCGAAACCTGTCATGTCGTCTATCGGTCCGATTTTCCCTCGCCTGAATGCGGCCTTTACCCGCTCGCCCTGTGTCGCCTCTGATAAAGCTATCCGTGCTCTTTTGGTCGAAGGGTTGGAACAAGCGGAGCAATCTGGCAGCGGTGTTGCGATTGAGATTGATCCATTGGGCGGCGAGTCTGAGTTATTGTCGCTTGATACTGCGGAGACAAAAGTTGCCAGCGCGTTGAAGCGGGCCATCGATTCCGATCAGGTCGTCATGCATTACCAACCTGTTGTGAGCCTTGCGAATAACCGCATTGCGTCTTTCGAAGCGTTGATGCGAGTCGTCGATGAAAATGGAAGTGGCTTACTTAGCCCCGCGCATTTTATCGGAATTGCCGAGCGATCCGGTTTGATCCATGAACTTGGCCGCATCGCGCTGCGTGTTGCGGCGGAGCAAATGGAGGCATGGCGCTCTAGTTATGGCGAAAGCGCGCCGCCACGCATTGCCGTGAACATCGCGGCCCCGCAACTTGCGAATTCGGATTTTGTTGCCGAGGCCACTAAAATATTCTCGGGTGTCGGCCTTAACTCGTTGACCTTAGAATTAACTGAGAGCGCACGCATTCAAAAGATGCCCGAAGCCTGTGCCGCGCTTGCGGCATTGCGCGAAGGCGGTGCGAAGGTCGCGCTTGATGATTTTGGAGTCGAATATTCCAATCTTGCTTATCTGCGGGATTTGGACGTCGATATCGTGAAGATTGATCGCTCATTCCTCGATAGCGGTGTGAATGCTTCCCGCGCTCAGATCATTGTCACCAAGGTTGTCGAGCTTGCACATTTGCTGGATGCTCGGGTCGTGGTCGAAGGGGTTTCAACGCCGGAGCAAGTGACCTCGCTGCTTGATCTTGGTATTGACTACGGACAAGGCGAACTTTTCGGCCTTGGCATGGATGCCGAAGCCGCAACACGGTTGATTGAAGTTCGAGATGCTTAGATTAAAGCGCATTGCGTCAAAGCTGAATCGATAGCCGTGTCAGCAGTACACACCTTTCGATGCTTTTTTGGTCAAGGTGAACGTAAAGTACTGTAAGAGAATGGGGCTGGGTTCTTGCCAAACAGTTTAGGCGTTTCCGCCGCCTGCTGACAGCAATTCGGGCGAGATACCGAGCTTTGAGAGTGCCTGTACCCATTTGGCTTTATCGTCCCGTGCGAATATCAACGAGTCTTCGGCGTCGCACGAAAGCCAGCCGTTCTGCTGTAATTCTTGCTCAAGTTGACCAGGCGCCCATCCGGTATACCCAAGGGCAATCATATGCTTGGTTGGTCCCTTGCCTTGTGCGATGGCCCGAAGAATATCAATGGTCCCTGTCAGGCGGTAACCGCCCTCAATTTCAAGGACACCATCTTCACCATAATCTGCCGAATGCAAGACAAAGCCGCGACTGGATTCTACAGGTCCGCCAATCCTAATCGGCAAGTTGGCGTCTGTTTCCTTGTCAGGCTCGATTTTAAGCTGATCGAGCAGGTCGGTGAAGTTAAGACCATCCGAAGATTGATTAATAATCAATCCCATAGCGCCCTCATCCGAGTGCGCGCATATAAAGATAACCGATCGGTGAAAGCGCGGATCACCGATTCCGGGCATCGCAATCAAAAACTGCCCCTCAAGGCCGTTTTCGATCTTTGACGCGCCAATTTTCTCGATATTGGTCATAGGAGAAGAAATGGACCGGATCAGCCGTATCTTCAATAGCTGCAAATCACATTGACGCGAAAAAGCGATGGGAATTTCATAGCTTTTTCAATTTGTGCAAGGTGATTGGGGCCGTGAAACAAAGATTCTCTACAGAACGTAGCGGCTGAGATCCACGTTTCGCGCCAAGTCACCAATCTCTTTTTCGACGTAGGCCCGATCAACTTCAAGCGATTGGCCGCTCATTTCTGAGGCGGCGAAGGATAGATTATCTAAAATCCTCTCCATCACCGTGTGTAGCCTGCGCGCCCCGATATTCTCGACAGATGTATTGATCTCCGCCGAGAGTTCAGCGATGGCGTCAACCCCATCATCCGAGAATGTCAAAGTGACGCCTTCTGCCGCCATCAATGCCGCATATTGCTTGATGAGGGAGTTGTCCGGCTCTGTCAAAATTCGTTGGAAGTCGTCCTTTGTCAGCGCTCTGAGTTCAACGCGAATAGGCAATCGCCCTTGTAACTCCGGCAAGAGGTCGGAGGGTTTAGAGACATGGAATGCGCCCGATGCGATGAAGAGGATATGGTCTGTTTTGACCGGCCCGTGCTTGGTTGAAACTGTTGTCCCCTCAATCAAAGGCAATAGGTCGCGTTGCACGCCCTCGCGCGAAACATCCGCGCCACCGGCGTCTTTTCTGGCAGCAATCTTGTCGATCTCATCAAGGAAGACGATGCCGTTTTCTTCAACGGCATGGGTCGCATCGCGGGTGATGCCCTCATCATCAATCAGCTTGTCGGCTTCTTCGGCAACCAAGGCGTCAAAGCTGTCGATGACTTTTAGTTTCCGTTTTCGTGTGCGCCCGCCCATCGCTTTGCCAAGCATATCGGAGAGGTTGATCATACCGACCGACCCGCCACCGCCGGGAATATCCATCCCGCCGAATGGATTGGACGTATCAGCAAGTTCCAATTCGATTTCGCGCTCGTCCAATTCTCCCGACCTTAGTTTCTTACGAAAACTGTCACGGGTGGATTCTGATGCTGTCGATCCAACTAGAGCATCAAGGACGCGGTTCTCTGCGGCAACATGTGCTTGGGGTCGCATTTCGAGGCGGCGTTTGTCGCGGACCATTGCGATGGCGGATTCCACAAGGTCGCGGACGATCTGTTCGACGTCGCGGCCCACATAACCGACTTCTGTGAATTTTGTGGCTTCGACCTTCGTGAAGGGCGCATCGGCGAGCTTGGCAAGCCTGCGGGAAATCTCGGTCTTTCCGACACCCGTCGGGCCGATCATCAAGATGTTTTTGGGTAAGATTTCGCCGCGAAAATCTTCATCGACTTGCTGACGACGCCAGCGATTCCGCAAAGCAACTGCTACGGCACGCTTTGCATCCTGTTGGCCGATGATAAAGCGGTCGAGTTCGGAAACGATCTCGCGGGGGGTCAATGAGGACATATTAGACTTCCGAAGGAGGACGGAACCAGCGCGCGAATGGAACCACGCGCAACACAATGCGGCGCAACGGGTTCCAAGCCAGTCCAAGAATAATCACAAGTAATCCGATGGTGAGTGGAACAGCGGCGAAGATAATACCGATGCCCGCCCCTGACTGATAAGCGACATAGGTAAGGACGGCGGTGAAATAGAGCAAGGAGGATGCAACCAATGACCGGCGATCAAGGATCAATCCAAGTAACGTAAACGCCAGTGCGAGGCCACTGATCATCCAAACCACCGTGCCAAGCTGTGCGACCAATAGATCAGAGTTACCGCTGGCAAAGCCAATCGAGAACATCGCGATGTGATCTTTGAGAACGAACAGCATCATCCCGTGAACCATCAATGGCGAGCCGACGACAAACAACCAAAGCGCCCATTCGTGTTGCGGTCCGCTGCGGGTGCGGTCTCTGGAGTCAAGATAGATGCCTGCGGCAATCAATGCCGCTCCGCATAGTGCCAACACGGAAAACGCGGCGAGCGGTTGGATATGACGCAAGGCGATTGTGAAGACCAGCAATACCGCGCTGACCGCTAATCCCAAGACGAGGATAGGCAGCCGAAATCTCAACAGTGTGAGTGCGAAAAGCGTCGTTGCTAAACCTAGAAGGCCAAGAGCGGCGCGCCCAGAAACAAGGGCCGTCATTGAGGAGCTTTCCGGGTAGATCGTCAGATAAGCCTGAATGCCCAACCAAACAAACAGCAACGCCGATATGACGGCGGGAAATTTCCGGCGCGCTTTGAAGACGAAGATCTCAGCCAAAAACCAGAAGAGGGCGGCGAAAGCGAGATAGACGATTGTAGGGTCGAGGCCGAGGAGAGTCGCGAAGCGACTCATCGACATATAAATGATCAGCAGGCCGAGGCAGAGAAACAGGTCGCCAAAATTATTGACCAGTACGAATGGTTCTTCCGCACCTTCTTTGCGCGCCTTAATCGCAAGGATCGCATCAGCCTGTGCTTGAGAGATAACGCCTTCTGAGACGGCGATGGCCAATGTGCCTGATGATGTCTCGGGCGCGCTCATAACCGGTATTCCAGATTGTTTGACCGGATGAGCATCATCACTCAATCGTCTCAAGAATGACGCTGTGATTGGTGTAGACGCAGATATCGGCGGCAATCTTCATCGCTTTTTTAGCGACCTCCGGTGCATCAGCTTCAGTGTCATGCAGCGCCATTGCAGCGGCGAGAGCGTAATTTCCGCCCGACCCGATTGCCGTGACGCCGTGTTCTGGCTCCAGCACATCGCCCTGACCCGTTAAGACCAAAGTTACCTCACGGTCAGCAACGATCAACATGGCTTCCAGCTTGCGCAGATAACGATCAGTGCGCCAGTCTTTTGCAAGCTCTACGGCGGCACGCATAAGCTGACCCGGATGCGCTTCTAGCTTTGTTTCAAGCCGTTCAAACAATGTGAAGGCATCAGCGGTCGCTCCGGCGAACCCAACGATTACCTCGTGGCCTCCAACCGACAGGCGCCGGACTTTACGGGCATTCCCTTTAATAACCGTCTGGCCAAGAGAGACTTGACCGTCTCCGGCGATAGCGGCAATTCCATTCTTGCGGACGGCGACGATAGTCGTGCCGCGCCAGCCTTTGCGTTCAGTATGCTCTGTCATGCAGGGGATGTCTGGCGCAACGGCTGGAAAGTCAAGAGAGAGAAGTTAATTCCTATTCATCAATCGCCACGCAGCTGTTGTCATTTATGCTTTTTTGCTGACGAATTATCTAAATTTTATCTGTTGATCGCTGTCTCCGGCCAATTGGACCGAATTTAAGTGGATAGAAGCATAAAATTTTATGCGCACTGCAGCGCAAATTTAAGAGATTGCCATTATTGTTGAGCCGTTGGTTGTTCCAAAGGGCGAATTGGATATGGTTCAGACAGAGTTCCAAGACGTAATGCTGCCTGATCCTCAAGAGGAACAGAAAGCGGATGCAGCCTTTGGGACTGCGGAAGCGCTGCAGAAAATGGCGCGTCTCGATCCTGTATCGGGCCTTTTCAATCGGCGTCAGTTTATCGAAGATTTCGGATTCGGTCTTTCTGCGGAATCAAATGATGAACAGAATGTTGTCGTACTTTTGACGCTCGCAACGACTGAACAGTTTACCGGGATCATTCGTGCTCTTGGCCATAACTTTGTGGATGAAGTGGTTCGCCACGGAGCAAGCAGACTGCGCGAGCTTCTTTCAGATGAAATCCGGCTGTATCACGTTGGCCAGCAAAGCTTTGCATTTGCTTTGAGTCTCGATGAAAACGATGATGCGCCTAGAATCCTAATGGCTTTAGAGCGTGCTTTTTCAGAACCGCTCATATGCAACGGGATTCCCATCCGAAATCAAGTTGGTATTGGCCTCAACCGTTCTGGTGGGGTGGTTTTTGACGCATCTGAGGCTCTTCGCGGTGCTTTTGTTGCGTCACAAGATAGTCGCCGAAAAAATAAGTCCTGGGCTTGGTATGATGAAAGCTCAGACCAAGCTCATTTGCGGTCCTTTAGGTTGCTCGCTGATCTAGGACGCTTGATGGATGCACCGGATCAGGTAACTGCAGCCCAATTTTCTTTGCATTATCAGCCCAAAATCGACCTTCAGACAGGCGGATGTTGCGGTGTTGAAGCGCTGATGCGGTGGACCCACCCGAATCTTGGATTTATTTCGCCAGTTGAATTTATTTCTCTGGCCGAAGCGACGGCAATGATTACGCCGCTTACCCGTTGGGTGTTTAGACAAGGCGTTGCCCAAAGAGCTGCGTGGCATCGGGAGGGGATCAATGCCCGAATTTCTCTGAATGTTTCCCCTATCAATCTGGCCGAACCTGATTTTGCGGATTTTGTTTTGGAAACATGCCGCGAAAAGGGCGTTGCCCCAGAGATGATGGAGATCGAGTTCACTGAAAGCGCTCAGACAATGGATTCCGAGCTAACCCTAGCCCAATTATCCCGATTGCGGGACGAAGGGGTTCGCGTCGCAATTGATGATTTCGGTAGCGGGTATTCGAACATGCGGTATCTGCGCTCTATCCCGGCTGATGCGCTGAAAATTGATAAGAGCTTTATTCTCACACTCGATACAGATGATAAAAACCGCAAAATTGTGCCGACCATAATTGATCTCGGGCAACAGCTCGGCTTTGCCGTGGTTGCAGAAGGTATTGAAACTGCAGCGTCTTATAATACCCTTACGGATTGGGGCTGTGATGAGGGACAGGGCTTTTTCATGAGCAAACCACTGGCTGAACCAGTGTTTCGTGATTGGTATAACTCGTGTTCACACCCAAAGGTCGCATAAAAAGTCAATATAAGATATTGATATAATTTAATTTTACCTATCTGTGGTCCCAGATTAAATTTTAAATCGCTTTGGTTGTCTCACGATCACGCGACACATCTTGCGACTCCTGCTTGCAATAACCCATATACCAGTCATGCAAACGCTTTCTTGGAGGATGCCATGACTGTTAATCTTACACGCCGTACCGCGTTGGTTTCCGGCCTTGCTCTCTTGAGCACTGGGCCAGCTTTTGCCGGTCAAGGTCCCATTTACACAAGCTGGGGGTCCGCTGCATCGGGTTATGATGTTGTTGCCTATTTCACAGAATCTCGCCCTGTTAAGGGGTCGAAATCAATTACGACGGATTACAAAGGCGCAACATGGCGCTTTGCTTCCGCAGAAAACCGGGATCTGTTTCTTGCCGATCCGGAGCGCTATGCGCCGCAATTTGGTGGATATTGCGCCTATGCGGTTGCAATCGGCTCTCTGAATGTCTCGACTGTTCCTGAGGCATGGAAGATCGTCGACGGAAAGTTATACCTGAACTATTCAGCGGGTATCCAGCGCCGTTGGGAATCCGGACAGTCGGGATATATCGCTGATGCCCATAAAAATTGGTCGCGCGCCTATAATTAATGGTCGCGACTTTTCGGGGTAGTCTCGAAAAAGCAATATCAGGTTTCACGCGGTCCTTGGCGTGGAACCTGTTCAACACACTGCGGCAACACAGATTTTCTGCGGCGCTTCCATACCCGTAGCACATTGCATTAAAGCTGAATCGAAAGCCACGCTAAGAGTACATGCCTTTCGATCCGTTGATGCTTCAATGTAAACGCAAAGTGCTTTTAAAAATCTTTCAGATCTACGTGCTGTACTTTTTTTGCGCGCCTGCCATAGAAGCGCAGCACAGAATTCATAATCGGAACCCAGAGCAACCAACCGCTGAACATCAGAAGCACGCTTACGCCAGTCCAGATCGAAGGCCAGAGCGCGACGGCCATCAACGCTGCCAACAATAAAACAATTAGCCAAAAATCCAATGCGTCGAGAAAAATTCGCATGATCCTCGAATGATCCGCTGACGCTGATCCGCTTGGCAACATACAAAGATGGCCAAAGAAAAAAGGCGGGAACCAAACCAGCCGCGATAAGACCCGGACTGCTTTGGCGGTGGATTCACGCGGGTCTTGTGACAGAGCCAAAAGTGCGGTTTGTCTCGCATCCCTGATCTTAAGATTGAAAAATTCGCACAGGCTCAGCTCTGCAATGGTTGCGGCATCATGATACCCTTCTGAAAGGCGCTCTCGTACCAAACGCTCGTTCAAAACAAAATTTGCATTTCGCACGGCGATGAGGCTTTCGAGAGCAGGGGCAAACCCGGAAGGATCACCGCGCCGCCGGATATCTGCAAGATGGTTTGCCGCGTGAACGACCGAGCCAAAGCGCACTTCAAAAACTCCGCACCAGAAATGATAGGCTTGGGGGAATAACGGAAAATGATTGCGCAACCGTGCGAGATCATCTCGCATCTCATCGACATGCTCTAGTTCCGCCAATGCCGATAAGCGTTTCAAGCGAAACTGAATTATATCTGGCCAGCGCGGAATGAATTGTGCCGTCAAGTCCAATACGGCTTGCGGGCCGGTTTCCCGATCAACGAGGGAAACGAGTAATAAGCTTGCTTTGACAGAATTTGGGTCGCGTTCAAGGGCTTCTTCAATGAGACGCCGTGCTGAAACCAAGTTTCCGGCCTCAAGATACGCTTTGGCTGTATTGAAAGCATCGCTCATGAGGAAGGTATTGCAGCGCTTTCGCTGTAGCGCAATGGAGCGATTTCCAATCTGTCGATCATGCAGCTTATTAGCTTGAAGAAACAAAAAAACGCCCCGGTCGAAACCGGGGCGCTCTGAAAGTTAAATCGTCTTTTCAAGATTAGAATCTCGGGGCAACGATCTCATACGCAGGCGCTACGCCAATCGACTGTGACAGTGATGGGCTTTGGATTGTGTAAGCTGATGGCGCGGTCTGCGGGATTACCGCCTGCGAAATTGTCTGAGCAGTTCCCGTGAATGAGGGAGCCTGCAATGATGGCAGGGCTGGTGCGAAAAACGACTGTGTCGCGGGGGTTACGGCATTTTGCGGGAAGACTGACTGTGAAATCGTCTGTGCTGCTCCTCCGTAGGAAGGAACTTGCAATGATGGCAGTGCCGGTGCGGAAAACGATTGTGCAGGCGCGGTTATAGCGTTCTGTGGGAAGACGTTTTGCGAAATTGTCTGCGCTGTTCCTCCGAAGGAAGGAGTTTGCAAGGATGGTAAAGCCGGTGCGGAAAATGATGTTGCAGCGCCGGTTACCGTGCTTTGCGGGAAGACGTTTTGCGAAATCGTTTGTGCTGTTCCTCCGTAGGAAGGAGCTTGTATCGATGGCAGTGCAGGGGCTGAATATGTCGTCGCAGGGGCAGTCTGCGTTTGGGTTAAGCCGTATGTGCTTCCGATATTTTGTATTGGTGAGAAGGCATTCCCAGCGTCAGGTGCAATGAAGACTTGTTCCGCCGTAACTGGAGCTTGTTGAAATGTTTGTGGCGATGAGAGGGCTTGATATTCAGCCGGTGTATTGAATGAAGAAATCGAAGCAGTTTGCGTCGCTCCAGCAGTGAAAGTTGGTTGCTGGAATGTCTGTGCCTGAAGTTGCGGCTGTACTTGGATTTGCGATTGTGCCTGAAGCTGTGGCTGTGCTTGGAACCGTGGCAGAAGCTGTGGCTGTGGCTGCGCTTGGAATTGTTGCTGGCTTTGGAACTGCGGCTGAACCTGAAACTGTTGTTGTGTCTGAATTGGTGCAGAAGCAACAGTTGTATTGGACTGAGCCAAAGTGCTGCCTGCGTAACCGCCTACTGCACCACCAATGACAGCGCCGCTGGCAATGGCAACATCTTTGCCGCTACCACCGCCGAATAAAGAACCGAGTGCGCCGCCACCAATTGATCCAAGACCAGCACCCAATGTTGTTACCAGTGTCGAACCGGGCACACCTGAACCACTACAGCCTGCTGTAAGGCTAAGGGTGGCGACGAGGGCGACTGCGGATTTGCTCGATTTAAACATTTTATTCTCCTAAGAGTTGATTGCAGACGACATTTGCAGGAAGGGCGGAGCGTCCAGAACCGCATGTGATCCAACACACCAAATCAAACCGTGTTTCTTCGATGGGCTATGCTTTTAACATTTTGAGACTCACATTCGGAGCCGTTGGCTATCAGCGACTTCTCAGAAACCGCCAAATTTAACCTATTGCGATGCAGAAAAACTGTTATTTCTTCCGCAAAATGATCGCGAAGTGTAAAGGAAAGCGCCAAAACACCACTCCAAGTTTGGTTAACTACACCTTCATTAAATCAAAATTTATGCCGTAAATAGTTAATGGCGGACAATTATTCTGAAGAAATATTTTCTATGCGTATCTGTTGTTAACTTTTCATTAACTATATTTTATTTTGGAAATATTGATCGTCCCAGATACAACTAAGAGAGTTCATTCGTTGAAAGTTCAAAGAGTGAATTTCAGCAGTATGGTAAATACCATCATCGGGAAGTATCGGATCATGAGGATAGATTTAGCATCATAAAGCGGTGACTTTGCGTCGCATATGGCTTCAATCGCCCCGTAATTGCTCTATAATAGGGCTATGGAAACATTTATTTCACAAAACGAAGGCCTTGTGCGCTTAAGCGTCTTTATCGGTGTTTTTGCTGCAATGGCCCTTTGGGAATTCAGCGCACCGCGCCGCGAACTCGTTGCGCCAAAGCCAAATCGTTGGGGTGTCAACTGGGGGATTGTGGTCCTCGATACGATCATTGTCCGTATTCTTTTTCCTGCCGCTGCGGTGGGGGCGGCTCTTGATGCCTCCGCTCAGGGGTGGGGATTGTTTAATTGGCTCGAATGGCCGGTGTGGTTGGAAATCATCCTCGCCATCGCTGCTTTTGATTGTTTGATTTATTGGCAGCATGTTTTGTCGCATCGGATTCCTTTTCTTTGGCGGCTGCACCGGGTTCATCATTCTGACAGAGACATAGACGTGACGACGGCCATCCGGTTTCATCCCGGAGAGATTGCTCTGTCGATGCTGTTGAAGATCGCGGCGGTCTATGTCTTGGGACCGTCAGCCATTGCCATCATTTTGTTTGAAGTCATTTTGAATGGCTGCGCGATGTTTAACCACTCGAATATCAATATCTCAGAGCGGATTGATAAATGGCTGCGGATGATCCTCGTTACGCCGGATATGCACCGCGTTCACCACTCGGCCATTCCAAGCGAAACCGATGCAAATTTCGGGTTCAATGTGCCTTGGTGGGATCGGATTTTCGGAACGTATATTGATCAACCGAAAGAAGGCCATGACGGGATGACCATCGGCCTGAAAGAGTTTCAGGACGAGCGGCCATGGAAGTTCGGTTGGTCGATGTTGCTACCCTTTAAAGGCCGTAACGGTTGACCCCGGAACTCCACGGGCTATCGGTTCTCGGAGGTTTTGCCACGAAGCCTGAGCATGGCGCGCCTGATGGGGTTGCGTCCATTGCATTGCTTGGCATGGCAAAGAACGGGTGGGATGTTTTTGCCGCCTCGACCGAAGCCTCTGACGGAGGCGAAGACCCGATGGATCGGTGGTCTTTGCGAGTGATCACGGCGCTCGCAGATGAAGAAAATGCCGTACCGTTGTTTCCGTTCGGTGGTCCGCCTTATCAACCGTTTTTACGCTGGGCTGCTGCAACGGGGCAGATTTGGCCCTCTCCGCTGGGTATGTCGATCCATGCAGAGCGTGGGCTTTGGATGTCTTTCCGGGGCGCTTTGGGGTTTTCCACAGCGCGGAGTGATCTTGTTGCGGAGAAGATGAATCGGCCCTGCGAGACCTGCACAGCGAAACCCTGTCTGAGCGCGTGTCCGGTCAATGCGTTTGAAAACAATGTCTATGATGTTCCGACTTGCGTTGACCATATCGCTAAACCCGAGGGCGCGGATTGTCTTGGTGAAGGGTGCAAAGCCCGTCACGCATGTCCGGTTGGCCGCGATTGGGCGCCGAAACCAGCTCAAGCGACGTTCCATATGGGCGCATATTTGCGAGTGAGAACGGCAATTGATTAATAACCCGGTGCTACGGATACTCGGGTGAAAAAGGGCCGAAATGAAAACTCTAATCCTGATGCGCCATGCAGAATCTGAATGGTCTCAACCCGGTGAAAAGGACAAGGATCGCACGCTCAATAACCGAGGGCGCATTGCGGCGTGGCGAATGGGGGACTGGTTGCGTGAGATAGAGGCAGTTCCTCAAGTTGCGTTGGTTTCCAGTGCGCAGAGAACGCGCGAAACTTGGGATCGTATGAAAATTACGTGCGATGCAATTTTCAAAGATGCGCTTTATCTCGCCGAAGCAGACGGTTATCTCGCGGCAGTAAAGACTGCGCCAGATTGTGAGCGCCTGCTCGTGCTTGGTCATAATCCGGGAATGGAAACGGCAATGGGTATGATGGCAGGAGGTCAGTGGATGTCCGCGTCGACGGGGGCAACTGCCGTCTATACATTGCCAATCGAACGCTGGAAGGATGCCGCTTTTGATAAGGCAATGCTGACAGCCTTTGAGACACCGAAATCTCTTATTCAACAATCGAGTCCGAGCTGAGGATATTGAATGATCGACGCTTTTCTCAATGTATTTCGCGGCACAGCCAATGCGCCCAAACCGGATTCGCCTGACGAGCGGCTTGCGCTGGCCGCTTTGCTGGTCGATGCCGCACGGCGGGATGATGCGTATGAAGCGGCGGAGAAGGTCGTTATTGAGCGGATTTTAGCCACTGAGCATGGCTTGGATTCCGAGGGTGCAAAACGCCTGCGCCTTGAAGCAGAGACAGCACAAGATAAAGCGATGGGCTTGTTCCGCTTTACCCACACCCTTAAAGAAGCGACCCCGTTTGAGGATCGCATAAAGATCATTGAATATCTTTGGGAAGTTGCGCTCGCCGATGGAGATCGCGATGCCGTGGAAGACAATCTTGTCCGCCGGGTGTGCGGTTTACTGGGAGTCTCTGACAGGGATAGTGGTCTTGCGCGGCAGCGGGTAGAAGCGCGAAGCTGACCGCGCTATCTTAGTTCGTCCTGAAAGATTGATATAATTCTTCGATGAGTGCGGTGGTTCGACGGGCAGAGTCGGGCGGTGCGGGATTCGGCGCATCACCAAGGAAATGTGAAACAGTCCGCTCGACAAATGGTTGATGAACATGCGCTGGATCACCGACATCGTAAATCGTTCGGACGCCTCCTAGAGAGACAACAATCGGAGACGCGGAGAAGAATGATACTTTCACAAATCCTTTCGATCCGTGAACAGTGACACTTTCATCCGTCTGGCCAACCGCGTAAGCGCAAAAAGCACTGGCGACGATCTTGTCAAACCCTAGCGTATAGCTGACGAAATCTTCGGCGGCATATTCCAGTGATTGATTGCGCACGATACCGGAGACGCTGGTTGCGGGGCCAAAGACGTAATCCAGCCAGTCCAGCGTATGCGATTGCATATCGACGAAGAGTCCTCCTCCGCCCACATTCGGGTCTATTTTCCAGCTTTCTGCGGGGTGATCCTCAATGCGCGCAAGTTGATGAACGGCAACCCCTCGCGGTTCTCCGATGTCGCCACTGAGGATGATCGCGCGAAACTTCTCGAATCGGGGAAGGGCGCGCCGGTAATATGCTGTGACAAGCGGCTGTCCCGTGGATTGCGAAACCTCCAGCATTGAATCGCATTCCGCACCATTCAGCGCCATAGGTTTTTCAACCAACACCGGCTTACCGGCTTGCATGGCACGGATGGCTAATTCCGCATGACTGTCAGGTGGTGTCGCGATGTAAACTGCGTTGACATCAGGATCATGAATGAGATCGTCAACGTCTGAGTATGATGTTTCGATACCGTGGCGTTTGGCATAATCTTTTGCCTTCGCAGCATCGCGGCGCATACAGGCAACGACACTTGAACGAGCCGCTTTTTGTAGCGCCGGTCCACTTTTCACCTCGGTTACATTTCCGCAACCAAGTATCCCCCACCGGATCATAAAAAAACTCAACTTTTATCGTAACAAACCATGTGCGAAACCTTGGCATGATAAGGCGTCGTCTTACTGAGATACTATACTCTTACTTTCTGGCGGAGTAAGCAATCTAGTATAACGTCGAAATGGCAATCAAATCTGAGTTACTAAATTTTCGAAACGCACGTTCGATTTGGCCTCACCATTCATCGAAGTGGCGGGCGTTTTCTATGCGTTCGCAAATGCCGCTACCATCAACTAAAATCACGTCGAAACGCATATCGACCTGAGTTTGATCCGTCTCAGCAACATAATGTAGCGCCGCACCCTCTAATCGCGCCCATTGGCGGGCCGTCAGAGAATAAGCAGCCTCGGTTCTCGAAGGTCGAGCCTTGACCTCGACAAAGACCAGCACTGCATCGTCGCGAACGATCAGATCAATCTCTCCATGCGGAGTGCGATACCGGCGGGCAAGAACAATGCAGCCTTGTGCTTCCAGAAACCTTGCCGCGTTTTCCTCTGCAAGAATGCCGGTTTGGTATGCTTTTGCGCCCCGCTTTTTTCTTGCTTCATCAGCCATCGGTTATTTCAGTTCCAATGCGCGTTCGTAGACTTGTCTTCGGGGTAGGCCCAATGCTTCGCTTACGGTCCGCGCGGCATCTTTGACGCTCATTTCACCCAACGCATCACGCAAGGCTTCATCAAGCATATCTTCTGTCGGTGGAATGCTTGCAGCAGGACCGAGAAGAATGACGACTTCTCCTTTGGGTGCACCAGTCTCGGCGTAGTGATCGGAGAGGTCGGAGAGCGATCCCCGCCTTATTTCTTCAAAACTTTTCGATAGCTCGCGCGCCACGGCAGCATCACGCTCATCGAAGACGGCGAGCATGTCACCCAAAGACGCGGCGAGGCGACGCGGCGACTCGTAGAAGATCAACGTCCCCGGTGCACCGAGGAACTCACGATAAAATGATTGCCTCTGTCCGCTTTTGTTCGGAGGAAATCCTCCGAAGGTAAAACGATCGCTGGGAAGGCCGGAGAGTGTCAGTGCCATAATCGCAGCGCATGGTCCCGGTGTCGCACTTAATCCTCCACCTGCTTCGATGACCGCTTTTGCCAGCCGATAACCGGGATCAGCCACAATCGGCGTGCCCGCGTCTGACAAATAAACCACGCGCGCGCCTTCTTCTATCAAGCGCATCAAACGCGGCGTAGCTTGGGCGGCGTTATGCTCATGATAGGCGATTAAAGGGCGTGTTCCGAGCGTGATGCCGTGCATATCCATCAAGCGGCGGGCCATTCTTGTGTCTTCACAGGCGAGAGCATCCGCATCGCGTAACGCATCAAGTGTGCGCAAAGTCACGTCTCGCGCGTTGCCAATCGGTGTCGCAAGCAGCGTTAATCCGGGCCTTAGTTGCGATTTGGACACTTTTGTCTGGTCAGATCGGTGATTAAGGTCCATCGCGTTCTTTCTTTGGCCTTGTCAAAGGACTATTGTGTCGTCAGAGGCTAGAAATAGAAATGCTTTTCTGCCCGATATGAAGCGCGAAGCGCTCTTGCGGGACAAAGGCGACAGGAGGTTGCATGAGCAGTAAACAAACCCTTGCGGGACGTTTAGGTGTCCTTGGACTCGTTTTAATTGCAAGCGCATGTACACAACGCAGCGCGCCGGTCGATTTGCCAACAGCAGCGCCTCAACCTCGTGTTGCGACCCAGGCCCCGCCTGTTCGCCAAACGCCGCCGCAAGTCGTCCGCCGTCCGATCGTTCGCCAGCCGGTGCAAGTGCGTCCTCCGGTACAGCCCCGGCCTCCGGTTCAGCCTCAGCCTCAGCCTCAGCCTCAGCTTGGACCGGGCAATCCCTTTCCGGAAATAGGCAATAACCTGCCGCCACCGAATATAAATCCTGTGGTTGCCGATGTTGGTGTCTCGCCAACAAGGACTCCATTTCCACGAAATCCTCGCCCGCTGCCTCCAGCCCTCGATGATTCCCGTTCGTCGATAGATGACAATCCGTATAAGGCTTTTGACCCTGTAACGCCGCCGACGCGGGAACCTGAAACGATTGCTGAACAAGCATTGGAGGCTCCGGAAGCTGCCGCCCCGAGACGCCCAGTTGGCTACACGCCTCCTCCGCGTCGAGCGTCGGATGACTATACAACATTGGTCGGCGATAATGCGTTTAATCCTAACGCGCGCGAACCTGCAGGGCCGGAAACTGGCGCAGAAGCAGGACAACAAAACGCAGGTTTTGGTCCGTCAGCGCCAGCAAATCCTCAACCTAATAGACCTGCCGCCCCTCCTTTGCCGGGCGGAAAGGCGCTTGTTGCGTTGCTTGTGCCGGAAAGTGACCGGCGCGGACAGGTTCGTGCCATTGCCGATAGTCTTGCCAAAGCTGCTTCGCTTGCTGCCTCGGATATCGGAGAGCCGCAACTTGAGCTGAGAAAATATGACACCGGCGGTGATCCCCGCAAAGCGGCAGAAGCCGCAAAGAACGCCATTGCCGATGGTGCGCGCCTGATTATCGGTCCGCTCTTTTCAGGGTCCGCTGCTGCGGTTCGGCCCATTGCACAAGCATCCAACGTCAATGTCATCGCGTTTACGACAGACCAATCCGTGCTTGGTGGAGGGCTATATTCAATCGGGTTCCTGCCGGAAACCGACGTGAATCGTATCGTTTCGTATGCAGCGGCCAGAGGCCAGCGCGACATTGCGTTGATGATTCCTGATACGCCCTTTGGTGGAGTTGTTGCCCGCTCTGCTAATAACGCCGCTACGCAAGCCGGAGCCAAGATCGTCAAGGTACAGCCCTTTAAAGACGATTTCAGATCTCTTGATACAGCGGCAAAAGAGTTTGCGGCCTATTACGATTCTGCACCGAATGTTGACGCGATTATCATGGCGACCAATGGCAAGTCTTTGCAGGGACTCGCATCGTTTCTTGCATTCCGCGATGTCTTGCCGACGAAGGTTAAGTACCTTGGCCTCGGCCTGTGGGACGACAAAGAAACCTTCCGGGAAGGCACGCTTCGCGGTGGATGGTTCCCTGGTGTTGATCCGATCCTGAAAAATGATTTCGCTTTCCGTTACGGCAAAGCCTATGGCGGCGAAGCCCCGGCGATTGCTTTGCTCGGATATGATGCTGTGGCGGTGGCTGCGGGTTTGATACGGAGCGGGAGTTTCTCGCAGCAGGCATTGTTATCGCCATCAGGCTTTACCGGATTGAGCGGTCTATTCCGCTTTCGGCGTGATGGTCGCAACGAGCGGGCCTTGTCGATCTTGTCTGTCGGACCCCGTTCTTTCTCGGTTGTCGATCCCGCGCCGCGTTCATTCTCGACGCAAGTTTCCAGCCTGACCGGCGGATAATCGCGTGAATGCGACGCCTCTCGCCGCTGTTACAAAAACGGCGGCGGATTTCGGACCGCTGGAAGATTTTGCGGGTTTGCCGGATTTTCGGGCAGCGCTGGAACAAGCTGTTGATAGCTCTGACCCGCAAGCCGCTTTTGTCGAGGCGGCGAAAGTTTTCCAAGACAAAGAACGCGGGGCCATCCGCGAGCGGTTTGAGGCGGCGGAGAATGCCGGATATCCGGCGGGACGCGCGCTGGCCGCTTTGCAGGATGAGATTATCTGCGGGTTGTTTGATGCGGCGCAGGCGCTTTACCCTTTGCCTCATCCAACATCGAGCGAGCGGTTGGCGATTGTGGCTGTCGGTGGATATGGGCGGGGCGGTTTAGCGCCGCAATCGGATGTCGATTTGCTGTTCCTGCTGCCCTACAAACAGACGGCTTGGGCCGAAACTATTGTTGAAACGATCCTTTATGCTTTGTGGGATTTGGGCCTGAAAGTCGGACAAGCCACGCGGTCCACCGACGAGTGTCTGAGGCTTGCCAATTCGGATATGACGATCCGCACGTCCCTGCTGGAAACGCGGCTGATCACAGGAGATGTCGAGCTTTACGATGATATGAAGGCGCGGCTTTGGACGGAATTGTTTTCAAAGACGGCGCAGGAATTTGTCACGGCGAAACTCGAAGAGCGTCATGAACGTCACACGCGGACCGGCGACTCGCGGTATATGCTGGAACCGAACATCAAAGAGGGGAAAGGCGCGCTTCGTGATCTTCACTCGCTGTTTTGGATTGGCAAATATATCTATAATGCCGACACCGCAGGCGATCTGCTGGAACAGGGCGTCTTTACCGAGAATGAAGCGCGGCGCTTTGCTGAGGCCGAAGAGTTCTTTTGGACTGTCCGGTTCTGGCTGCATTATCTCACCCGTCGTCCGCATGAACAACTTACCTTTGAGCGGCAAGTTGAGATTGCGGAAAATATGGGCTTCCGCGACGAGGCCGGCCTCAGCGGTGTCGAACGGTTTATGCGGAAGTATTTCACGGTCGCAAAAGAGGTCGGCGATTTAACCCGTATTTTTTGTGCTTCTTTGGAGGCGCAGCATCTTGCGACCAAGCGCCAAGGGATGCGGCGGTTCTTCAGCATATTCACGCGCTCGGATGATGAGCCGATGCGGATGGAGCATGGTCGCCTTTTGATAGATGACCCGTCGGTTTTTCAGAATGCGCCGCTTGAGATACTGCGTCTGTTTCATCTTGCGGGCAGTACGAAAACTCCGGTTCACCCGCAGACACTCAAGCTGGTCAGACGAAACCTGCATCTGATTGATGATGCGGTGCGCAATGATCCTGAGGCGAATGCATTATTCTTGAATATGCTGTGTGATGGACCGGACGCTGAAAGCTCTTTGCGGCTCCTCAACGAAACCGGCGTGCTTGGTCAGTTCATGCCGGAATTCGGTGAGATCGTCTGTATGATGCAGTTCAATATGTATCATCACTACACTGTGGATGAGCATACAATCCGTGCTGTCGGAAATCTCGCACAAATTGAACGCGGAGAGCTGAACGACGAAGCGCCGGTTTCGACCAGCATTATGAAAGGATCGGTAAACCGCCGTGCGCTTTATGTTGCGATCTTGCTGCATGATATTGGCAAAGGCCGCATGGAAGATCATTCGATTGTCGGTGCGCGCTTGGCCGAGGTTATCTGTCCCCGCCTTGGGCTAAATGAGGCGGATACGGAAACCGTGGTTTGGTTGATCCGCCATCATCTGTTGATGTCTGACACGGCGCAAAAGCGTGATCTGTCGGATATCCGAACCATTCAGGATTTTGCCGCCACCGTGCAAGGCCGCGAACGCTTGAAGATGTTGTTGGTGCTGACGACCTGCGATATTCGTGCGGTTGGGCCGGGGGTTTGGAACGGATGGAAAGCGCAGTTGCTCCGCACGCTTTACGCCGAAACCGAAGCCTTTATCAGTGCTGGTCATGACGCTATGGCGGCATCGCGTTCAGAGCGTATTGACGAGGCGAAAGATGCTTTGGTTGCTCGGTTGAGCGATTGGCCAACCGAGCGCATCGGGACGTTTACCAAAAGGCACTATCCCCCTTATTGGCTTGGCCTTGATCTTGGAACCCATGAGATCCATGCGCGGATGCTCGATGGTAAACCAGACGATGCGTTTGTTATTGATGCCTCTGGTGATCCGGCACGGGCGGCGACGCGGTTGTCTGTTGCGATGGGTGATCATCCGGGGCTGTTCTCGCGCATCACCGGAGCCGTATCCATATCGGGCGCGAACATCGTTGATGCCCGCACGTTTACGACCAGCGACGGAATGGCGATTGCGACGATCTGGCTGCAAGATCAGGACGGCGAAGCCTATGATGACCCCTCTCGTTTGAAACGTCTGGAGACGAATATCACACGGGTTATGACGGGTGAAATGATTGCCCGAGACGAGCTGCGCGAACGCGATGTTATCAAAGCCCGCGAGCGGAGCTTTACCGTCGCGCCCGATGTTAATTTCGATAATACCGCGTCGGAGCTATACACGGTGATCGAGGTAACGGGGCGGGATCGGCTTGGCCTTGTGCATGATCTGTCGCGGGCGCTGGCGGATCAGAAAGTCAGTATTTTCTCAGCGGTTATCGCAACCTATGGCGAACGGGCCGTCGATACGTTTTATGTGAAAGACTTGTTTGGGCATAAGATTATCAATCCAAACCGGCAGACGCGCATAGAAGAAGCTATCCGTGGAGTTCTGTCGCGTGACGATTAAAGCTTTCTGCCAAGCGAATGTTTTTGCGCCCGCTGTCGGGAGGGTCTGCGCATGAGCCTTGGCCGTTCTTTTCTGACCGTTGGCGGCATGACGATGATTTCGCGTGTGTTGGGCATGGTGCGCGAGATCATGATTGCGGCGACCCTTGGCGCGACGGATGCTGCCGATGCTTTTTACGCGGCCTTTCGATTGCCGAACCTTTTTCGGCGTATCTTTGGCGAGGGCGCTTTTAACCTTGCTTTTGTGCCGCTGTTTACCAAAAGCCTTGAAGACGGAGATGCCGAAGCCAAACGTTTTGGCAGTGAGGCGCTTGCGATGCTTGCAAGCGTACTTTTTGTATTCACCCTGATCTGTACTCTAGCCATGCCGTTGGTGGTTTATCTGATTGCCGCAGGCTTTGCCGGAGATCCCGAGAAGCTTGATTTAACGGTGCTGCTTGCGCGGTTGATGTTTCCTTATTTAGCGCTGGTTTCACTGACCGCGATGTTTAGTGCAGTGCTGAATGCGCTGGGCAAGTTTGCCGTTGCTGCCGGTGCGCCGATCCTGCTGAATATCTTTCTGATTTCCTTCGCTGCCTTTGCGATGGTTTCGGGAAAGGCCGTGGAAATTTGGTTGGCGGTTGCCGTTACAATTTCAGGTATTGCGCAGCTTTGGTTGGTCGTCTGGGCTGCGCGGCGTGCGGGAATGCGCTTTACGTTTCGACGCCCAAGGCTAACCCCTGACATGAAGCGGTTGTTGGCTCTCGCTGCACCCGCCGCGATTGCGGGCGGGGCGATGCAGGTGAACTTGATGGTCGGGTCGATCATTGCTTCGTTTTTTGGCGGCGCGGTTGCTTGGTTGACCTATGCGGACCGTATTTATCAACTGCCGCTCGGTGTGGTCGGCGTTGCGGTTGGTGTGGTGCTGATGCCCGAACTATCCCGCCGCGCAAAACAGGGCGACCGCGAAGGCGCAAGATTGTCGATGAACCGTTCCGCCGAGTTCGCGTTGGCGCTGACTTTGCCAGCGACGATTGCGCTGATGATTATTTCCGAGGAAATCGCGCGCGGGTTATTTGAGCGCGGTGCTTATACCGCGTTTGATGCGCGGCAAACCGGCTTTGCAGCGGCTTTGTTCGCTCTGGGCTTGCCTGCTTTTGTCTTGACGAAAGTTCTGACACCGGGGTTTTTTGCCGATGAAGACAGCAAAACGCCCTTGCGTATGTCTCTGTGGGCGATGGGCATTAACACCGTGCTGTCTTTGATTGGCGTGTGGGTTATTGGTTGGCTTGCGATTCCAATCGCGACGGCCATCGCGTCATGGATTAATATCTTCATGCTGTGGCGTGTGCTGCGGCGCCGTGGCTATGGTGCGGACCTTCGCCTTTGGCAACGGGTCAAGCGGATGATGGCGGCCAGTCTTGTGATGGGGCTTATTCTGGTTGGTGCGAGCTGGCTGTTGGATGGATCGCTGGAGGTTCCAAGCGCGAGAATTTTCGGCTTGCTCGGGCTTATTCTGCTTGGCCTGTCCAGCTATGTCATTGCCGCGCGGTTGTTCGGGGCGTTCACTCTAAGCGAGTTAAAACAAGGCTTGCGGCGGGGGTAATGCTTTTACTGAGGCCAAAACCGCACCAGCCACGGCGTTATCAACCAACCGAGCAAGAAGCCTCCTACATGGGCTTCCCACGCGACAGAAGCGCCCGTGAATCCGCTGCCATCATCAATGGGGAAAAAGCCGATCACCAGATTGATCGCGATAATGATCCCGATAAACCGCAGCATCGCCATGCGCACATCTTGCCCGCGTAAGGCTCTGATGCGGTAATCCACACGTTTGATGGCCGCGATCAATCCGAAAATTACCCCTGACGCCCCTACAAGGACCGAGTGCTCATCAGGTCTGAAGGCAGCAAATAAGGCGGCTCCGGCAATCGCAGTCAGGGCAAAGAAGATGAAGAACCGCGCGCTGCCCATGATCTTCCAGCAGGCTGAACCAAGCGCGAAGAATGCGACCATGTTGAAACCCAGATGCATCCAACTGCCATGCAGCAGAGCATGGCTGATCGCCGTATAAAGCGAGTTTCCGCCCCAAAACTCGACTGCGATAAACGCGTAATCGCCGTAAACGTTGTTCGCTGTAGAAATATCCGCGTAGGAAATCCACGCATGAATTGCGACCATGACGACAGTCAGCGCAACAACCGGCGCTGCTTCGAAGGCTTTGGGATTGAAAATCGGCTCTCGGGCAGGCCGAGGCTCTTGTGGAGGCGTATCATCATTCATTGCAGACAGACATTAGCGCTAAAACCCTTTCTGTCTTGCGAATTTCCGCATGAATTGTTGAAAAATACGTCCGCAGTTGAATTCTTGTGTCCTCCTTATAATGACAGGCATAGTATGGACGTCCATGAGGTATGGTGCTGTGTATGACTGAGGCGGAAAAATCCGAGCAATTTGAAGGCACTGCGGCGGCTGGCCATCGTGCGATGGGTATGTTTTTTGTCGCCATTGCGTTTTTAGCAGTCTTCGCGGCAATTCTCCCTCATGGCGGGTTGGCAGAAGCGGTTAGCGACAATTTGATCGGTCATCCGGTTTCGCTGGTGCTGTTGGCGGGTCTGTGGGCGGTGATTATCGTAGAAGGTATTCTGGGATATCTCGCTGCGCCGGATAAACCGAAAAATGCGATTTTCCGGTTGTTACTCGTCGTGCTGATCCCGCCGATGCGGATGACACTCTCTCCCCGTCGCCCGAATGATAAAGTCTGGCTGCCGCGCCTTGGTTGGTTGAAGACCGGCAAGGACGCGGTTGAAAATATGGAAGTCCGCACGGCAATGCCGATGCTGGTCATGACGGCGTTGATTGTGCCCGTGATTGCGGCGGATTTCCTCACCGGACCCCGTGTGCATGATGTGCTGGCCAAAGACTTGGAGACTGTCACCCGCTATGATCTCTCCGACAGCGGTATGCGCCTTTTCATGATGGATGAAAATGAACGGGTGATTGCCAATGTCGCGCGCTCGGACCGGTCGGTTCGGGAGGGACTGGACGGTAATTGGGATGTCCTCGGCAGGCCGGAGGGCGCGGAGGGCACGACGCTATCCTTCGGGCTGGATGACGTGTTCAGCTTTCGCACGGAATGTTCAATGACTGAGGGTGTCTTCGCTTTTGGTCACGGCGCGCTCGGGTTCAATGACATGGAGAAAGTTGGAACCTGTCCCCCTTCCTGGCTCGAGATTATTATATGGTTTTTGACCGCCCTGATCTGGTTCTCGTTTGCTTTCGAGTTCATCTTGCTGGTGTCGTTGGCCGAAAAGAAGTTGGCGTTTTGTAAGAAAAATTGGATCAATCTCGTGATTATCCTGCTGCCACTGTTGGCATTTTTGCGCTCGCTACAGCTTTTCCGGTTCTTGCGGATGGCCAAAGCAGGCAAGCTGATGCGAGCCTATCGTCTGCGGGGGTTATTGGCACGGGCGGTTAAGCTGGCGGTGGTGTTTAATCTGATTGACCGGATGCTCTCGCGCAATCCCGATAAATACAACGCGCATCTGCAAGAGAAAATCGCCGAGAAAGAAGCGGAACTGCAAGAGCTGAAATCCAAGCTGAACGCCTAAGGCACAATCGCAGTCTTGACGTTGTGGCTTGTTCGCTTTCATGTCCCAAACAGGAGGGCGCTGAGATGGCCAAAGAAAAACGATGCGACTGGTGCGGAGATGATCCGATTTATGTCGCTTATCACGATACGGAGTGGGGCGTGCCGCAATTCGACTCGCGCACGCTTTATGAAAAGCTGATGCTGGACGGTTTTCAGGCGGGGCTGTCATGGATCACGATCCTGCGTAAACGGGACGGTTTTCGGGATGCCTTTGAAGGGTTCAAGCCGGAGGTTATCGCCCGCTATGGCGACAAAGAAATCGAGCGGCTTGTGCATGATGAACGCATCGTGCGCCATCGCGGAAAAATCACTGCGACCATCGGCAATGCTCAGGCGTATCTGAAAATCTCAGAGACAGAGAGCTTTAGCGATTACCTATGGAAGCATGTGGACGGTAAACCGATTCAGAACCGCCCGAAGACAATGGCCGATGTGCCCGCGCAAACCGATCTGTCCGTCAAAATCTCGAAACAGCTCAAGAAAGATGGCTTTAAGTTCTGCGGCCCCACGATTGTCTATGCGGTGATGCAGGCGATGGGTATGGTCAATGATCATATGGTCAGTTGCCCGCGTCACAAAGCCTGTGCTGATCTGGTGAAGCGTAAGACTTAGCGCCGCTTTAGCAGCGTCCAGATACGCAGGTCGAACAAGACTTTTGCCGTGGCAATCAGTGCCAATGCACAAAGCGCGACCTTTGAAATCGTCTCCATGGTTCCCTCGATGAGCAGGGCGTGACCCACGCTGCCCACGACTGTTACAACCGCAAGTCCAGTATGACCGAGACGCCATGTCTTTACGCGCAATCGAAAACGTCGCCTGACCATCGCAAGCAAGGCCGAGGCGAAAACCGCCCACATTGCGATGACTCCCCAGAGAGAAAACGGCGTCGGGGATGCAAAAAGCAGAACGTCGATGACATCGGGTGGGCTGGTAATCCAAAGAGCGATGACATGGATCACCACCGCCGCGACCAATGCGCCGCCAATCACGCGATGCACCTTTCGTCCCCGGATGCTTGGCAAACCGGGAAGATATCCCCCCGCAAGCAAAGGCTGAACCAGCAACAGCGCCATCGCAACGATGCCTGCAAATCCGGCGGCAATGTAGATCGGTTCGCGCCACGCCAATTGCGGGCTGAAAGCTGCCGCCGCGATAGGGATGGTGATGGCAGCGGCGAGCGCGGTCCAGATCAAAACCGCACGCGGCTTGGGATTCATCGTGCCTAGACCGGCTGGAGAACGAAATCTACATTGAGCGTGGTGTCTTTTGAGCTGGCCATAACAGGGCGCAGGAAGACGGTTTCGAACTCGCCGCTATCATAAGCCAGATGGCCATGCGCCTGACCAAAGGCCGGAACGATTTGCGGCATCTCGAGACGGAACTGGCCGTTCTCATCGGTGAGTGTAGCGCCGCGACTTTGCGGATCGCGTTCGTGCCCTTCGGTGGTATGCGCCCAAATCTGTATGCGCTGGCCCGAGAGAAACGCGCCATCTCCGGCGCGGCGAACCGTGCCTGTCATCCAAAAACCGCCCCCGCCGATGCGCTCTACAATCGGTGCGTCGGGACGATAATTATTCGAGCCACCCCGCATGGTCGGTGTCGGGGCAAGACCTTGCGCGCGGGCGGGAACAACAAGACCTGTCGCCACAGCACCGCCACTGGCAGCAAGAAGGGTACGGCGGGTGATCAGAGTCGATGTCATCAGGTTTCTTCTATCTTGCTATATTGGTAGAGCCGACCAGACGAAACCGGCGCGGCAGAATTATGATGTAATGCGGTTTCGTGTGATTTCTAATTGGGGGAGGCGATGTGGGCAAGAAAGCCTGATCGTGGGTTTGTGATGTTGAGGATGGGCGTTACTCCGCTCGGCCTTGGCTATAAAGTCGGGGTCTCGTGATTTGGGTCCGGTCTTGATGGCTCGGGGTTCCGGGTCTTCGCCCGGAACGGGGTGGCAGAGATTTAAATTTATGCCTTTTTCCGCTGTCATTGTCCGCGTAGGCGGACAATCCACGCTTTAAATTGAGAAGGCTGATCTAATGGTGACGTGGGTACTCCGCCTTCGCGGAGTATGACAGAGGTGTTGGCTTTCTTGCTCACGATGATTTTTGTCTGTCATTCCCGCGAACGCGGGAAACTCCTTCAATTTTAAAAGATACCCGCTGTCGCGGGTATGGCAGTGGATGAGGTTAGAAAGCTGCGCCGTTTGTGCTGGCGTTTAGATTGGAAGCATTTGCGCTTGCAAACCTTGCCTTTGTTTTCGAACTCTCCTGCTCTCGATGATTTTTGCTTTGCAAAAATGCATCTGCCGCTGTGAGATTGGTGCTTGTGGTGACGGCGGACGCATTCGCTTCGCGAATGCTCGTTGACAAAGTCAACATGTTCATTATATGTTCTTTTCGATTTTCTTCTGAAAGGACGGCATGAACGACGAGGTCATCATCAACTATCAGGTAACGGCGCTGATGCGTCTTGTTGCTTCGATGTTTGCGCTCGTCGGGTTGGTCCCAAACGGTGCGGCGGTTGCGTCTATGCCTGCCGACATTCGCCGCCAAGTTTTACGGGTTTTGCAACCGGCTGAGTCCGCGCTGCGGCGGGTAATCTTGATGAAGGCGCGCGGGCTGGTGGTTTCGCTCGGGACAAGGTGTGCGGCTCCTAAAGGGCTTATTCCGAAAGGAAAAGGCACGGGAGATCGTATTCCGGCTTTTGCTTTGTTTGATCCGCGCAAATGGTTTCGTGAGTTGGCGAAACCGTACCGTCCTCTGCGCGGGGCTGGCCCTCGGATCAGTGGTTTTGATGAACAGCGTTTCGACCCTCCCGCGCCGCGCTCTGCTGAAGTCAACCCGGCGAGTCTATGCAGACGGTTGCAGGCTTTGCAAAAAGCATTGGAAACGATACCGGCGCAGGCAAAACGGCTGGCTCGGTTACAGGCACGGCGGCGCGCATTGGGCGAGCCGCTCAGACGGGTCGAGCCGAGGCGACCTGGATGGCCGCCGGGCTATCGAAAACATCATACCCATCCAGTTGATGTGATCTTATGGGACTGCGATATTCTGGTGCGGCAAGACCCTCGCCCGCCGGATAAATCCTGACGTCTCGGATTTTGAACCTCCCACCGTTGCCGGTTGGGAGGCGCTCGCCGTTTGTTCAGAGCATTCCTTCTTCTTCAAGCACGCGGCGCGCGATGCGGAAACATTCCAGAGACAGCGGAACGCCCGCGTAAATGCCGACGACATGGATAATCGCGCGGATTTCTTCTTTTGTGACGCCATTCGTGATCGCGCCGCGCAGATGAATTTCCCACTCATGGGGGCGGCTGAGTGCGCCGAGCATGGCAAGATTCATCATCGAGCGCGTCTTTGGCGGGATAACCTCATCGCCCCAGCCAAATCCCCAACACCATTCCGTCATCGCTTTTTGAAAAGGGAGCGTGAAATCATCCGCAGCGGCAAGATTTTTCTCAACATATTCAGCGCCTAAGGTGTTCTTGCGCTGTTCTAGCCCTTTATCAAACATTCCGTCCGCCATTGAAATTCTCCGTAAAACTCATATTTCATCGCTCGGACCATGCGCGGTTTTACGCCGCGTGTCACCGTGATAGAACGAGTTGGCGCAACAAACTGAAGGAAGCCGGTATGAGCGATGCGGATCAGAAAACCCTGCCCGAAGGCACTGCGCCATCCGTGAACTTGCTCGGCGAAAAATTGGAGCCGTGTTCGATGGACCCGGTGACCGGATTCCTTCGTAATGGATGTTGCGAAGCGCATGTCACGGATGCAGGCGCGCACACGGTTTGTGCGCTGATGACCGCAGAATTTCTGGAGTTCTCAAAGTCTCGCGGCAATGACTTATCAACACCGAGGCCGGAGTTCGGGTTTGCAGGACTGAAACCCGGTGACCGCTGGTGCTTATGCGCGGCGCGATGGCGCGAAGCCCATGATGCAGGCAAAGCCCCGAAAGTCGTTCTGAAATCTACGCATCGTGAAGCCGCAACAATTGCGCCTTATGCGGCTTTGCTCGCCAAAGCGATAGATTCGAATTGAGGGTTAGGATTTAGCGGTAGCGAGGTTGATGATTTTCTCGACCGGCGCGGTTTCATCTAAATCGTGGAATTTGCCAACCGTGCTGATGGCCCCGTCAAGCATAACTTTATAGTCTTTGCGCGGGATTTCGAGCGCACCGAGGCTGTCTAAATGGTCGGTCGTAAATTGCGTGTCCAGCAGGCGATAACCTCCTACCCGCAACCGGGCGACCAACCAAACAAGCGCGATTTTACTGGCATCCGTGGCGCGACTGAACATGCTTTCGCCGAAAAAACCCGCCCCGAGGCTGACGCCGTAAAGCCCGCCAACTCTTTCGCCATTGGTCCAAGTTTCTACGCTATGGGCAAAGCCACGCCGGTGCAGATCGGTATAGGCATCCAGAATAACGTCGTTAATCCAAGTCTCTGAACGATCGGCACAATCGCGCATCGTGCCGGTGAAATCTTCGTTGACTTTGACCTCAAAACCGCCGCGCTTGATGCGCTTTCGCAATGATCTCGATACATGTAACCCATCAAGCGGCAGGATACCGCGCATCGGCGGATCGACCCAATAAAGCGTGTCGGGATCACTGTCGCTGCCCATCGGAAAGATCCCCGCGGCGTATGCGCTGAGAAGCAGTTCCGCAGAAAGGTCAATCGCTTCGGTCATTCGCCCGGCAGTTTTGCACTCAACCAGTGTTCCAGCCAGTGAATATCGTAGTCTCCGCTGACGACATCAGGCGAATCCAGCAGCGCATGGAAAAGAGGCGCGGTTGTCTCCACCCCATCAATGATTGTCTCGGCCAATGCCCGCCGCAGCCGTGCCACACATTCCGGACGATCCCGGCCATGGACGATCAGCTTTCCAATCAAGCTGTCATAGTAGGGGGGGATTTTATATCCGGCATAAATGCCCGAATCCATCCGAACCCCAAGCCCGCCCGGCGGGTGATAACGCTGTATCGTGCCGGGAGAAGGCGCAAAAGTATGCGGGTCTTCGGCATTAATCCGGCACTCAATCGCATGACCATTTGGAACAAGGTCTTCCTGTTTGAACGAAAGCTCTTCACCATAAGCCACACGGATTTGCTCGCGCACCAAATCGACACCGTAGACCATTTCGGTGACGGGATGCTCGACTTGAAGGCGGGTGTTCATCTCGATGAAATAGAACTCGCCATTCTCGTAAAGGAACTCAATCGTGCCCGCACCAAGATACCCGATTTCCTTCAAAGCGTTTGCACAGCGCGCCCCGATTTCAGCCCGTTCCGCATCGGTAATGCAGGGTCCGGGTGCTTCTTCGAGGACTTTTTGGTGGCGGCGTTGTAGCGAGCAATCCCGCTCTCCCAAATGAACAACATTTCCGTGGCTGTCCGCCATGATCTGAATTTCAATATGGCGCGGCTTGCCGAGGTATTTCTCCAGATAGACAGTCTCATCGCCAAAACCGGCTTTCGCCTCTGTCCTTGCAGTCGAGAGCGCGTTGGAGAGATCGGCTTCGGTTTCCGCGACTTTCATTCCCCGCCCACCGCCGCCGGACGCAGCCTTGACCAGAACGGGATAACCTATTTCGGAAGCGACGCGCTTTGCTTCGTCGTCTTCGCGAATTGCGCCGTCAGAACCGGGAACAACAGGAACGCCCAAGCGTTTCATTGTGTCTTTCGCCGTGATCTTATCGCCCATCATCGTGATGTGCTCGGCAGTCGGGCCGATGAACGCGATATTGTGCTCGCTTACGATCCGGGAAAAGTTGGCGTTCTCGGAGAGAAATCCATAACCGGGATGCACAGCCTGAGCGCCGGTTAACTCACACGCTGTGATCAGGGCAGGAATGTTAAGGTAGCTATCCGCAGCCTTTGGCGGGCCGATGCAAACGCTCTCTTCGGCAAGACGCACATGCATGGCATCAACATCCGCAGAAGAATGTGCGGCGACCGCTTTGATGCCCATTTCCCGGCAAGCACGCTGAATTCGCAGGGCGATCTCACCCCGGTTTGCGATGAGGATTTTGTCGAACATTAGCTAATCAACATCAGCGGTGATCCAAATTCGACGGGTTCACCATCTTCGACAAGGATACTGGTTATAGTACCCGAACGCGGAGCCGGAATTTGGTTCATTGTTTTCATGGCTTCAACAATGAGGATTGTCTGGCCTTGAGTAACTGTATCGCCAACTTTGACGAAATTGTCTGCATTTGGCTCTGGCGCCAAATACACTGTCCCGACCATCGGCGAAGGAACAGCCGCAGCGTCAACGGCTGGCGCGGCTTCGGCTTCAAACGGGGCAGAAGGAGGAGCTGATACCGCAAGAGGCGGCGCAGACACAATCGGTGAAGGCGCGGCGGGTTGCACCGCAGCCGGGGCAGAGCGTGATAAGCGAACTTTTAGTTCGTCGTCTTCGCCGAATTCCCGTTCTACTTCGATTTCACCTAGATTGTTTTCATTCAAAATCTGCGCGAGCGCGCGAACGAACGCGATATCGGCATCTGTTTTGTCATTGTTCATGTTGGCACGCGCCTCGAAAACTTTTCTTGTCGCAGTGTTAGCGGAATTCTATCCCACTGGAAACAACCGTTGCCGATGTTGTGGGATGTATTCGCAAAACAAATTTTTCCGTGTACTCGATGCCACGCATTACGCAGCATCGATGAGGAAAAAGCAAAGCAAAGAGTTTGGCTTAACTAGAACGAGCGACGTCAGCGAGACGCTGCAGCTCTTCTGCGGGTATAAAGCCGCGAACGACTTGATTTCCAATGATGAATGCTGGCGTTCCGTTGATCGACAGCTTGTCAGCCAACTCGAACGTCCGCTGCATCATTTGGTCAATGTCAGGCGATCTCATATCAACTTCAAGCTGCTCAACATCCAGACCAACCTCAGCAGCGATCTTCATGACAGTTTCTTCGCTGTGAGAGCCTTTATGACGCATTAAAGCATCGTTGAAAGGTTCATATTTGTCGGAATCGCTTTGCATCGCCGAGGCAAGAGCCGCACGGCCTGCAAGGGTCGAACCCGGCCCAAGTATAGGGAATTCTTTGACAACAAGGCGGATATTGCCGTCTGACGCGATAAAATCAGCAACAGCAGAATGTGCGCGCTTGCAGAAACCACAGTTATAATCGCTGAATTCGACGACGGTGATGTCGCCATCTGGATTCCCGCCGACGAACGAATAGCCGTCTTCAAAGATTTCTTTCTTATTGCTCGATACCAGCGTGATATCGGCTTGGGCTTGTTGGCGCTGTTGTGCTTCGCGTTGTTGAAGCTGATATCTTTCGAGTGACGCGATAACGACCTCAGGATGTTCTCTCAGGTAAGAGGCGATCATTTGTTCTGAGATCGGGTTTTCAGCCATATACTTTTCGATGGCAGCGGCATCTACAACCGCCGACTGACCAGATGCCCCCCCTGCCGATATCACAGCGGCAGTTTGAGACACAGTTCCAGCCATTTTTCCGGTTTGAAAAACAGCATAGCCTGCTGCGCCGAGTGCTACGACGCTAAAGGCGGCTGCAACTTTATCAAACATATCTCTACCTCGTTTCGATGCGGTGATTTTTTACCCGCATTTCAAATGTTATTTATTAATCTAGCGGTTTTTTTGACCACGTTCCACTGCCGCGATAATATCTCCCGCTCTGATCCAAGCAGGAGATCCGGTGGAAGCAAGCTCTTGAACTTGTTGTGCATTTCGTTTTGCTGCTCGCAAGGACCCTCGAAGCGCCTGAAATTCTGCCGTCGCCAATGTTGCCCCCAAATCATTTCCGAGGCGCGATTCTGCTGTCGCAAGATTGCGCCATGCGCTGCTGTTCAGGCGATCTGATCGGGTTGCCACAAGCAACGCTTGATGGGCGGCCCGATCCGAAATGCTATCCCCGCGTGCCAGCAAAGCGCGGCCATAAGCAACTTGCAGCAAAGACTCTTCAGGTGCGAGAGACACAGCACGTTGATAAGACGATATGGCCTTATTTACTGCGCCGCTTTCAAACAGAAACTGCCCCTTAAGTTCATGATAATAAGGATCATTCGGGCGAATTTCGATCAACTTATCGGCTTCACGGATTGCCGCATGAAGGTCCGCGCTGCGGTGATAGGCGACAGCGCGGATCTGAATAGCACTTTCTGATTGATCCGACGGGTCTAATTGAGAAAGCACTCGGATCGGATTTTCTGTAAATCCTTTTATTTTTGCCCGCATCCGTTGATGCCAGTATCGGATATCGGGTCTTACTGAATTTGGAGTCTTGCTTGCGCGAGCAACGCGTTGTTCTAAGAGTTTTATTCGTTGATTTGTTAAGGGGTGGGTCAGCGTGTAAGGATCACGATTTCCGATTGAGACAATTTCGACCGCTTTCAAACGCTCTAATGTGCGGAGCATTCCTGAAGGATCAATTTTTAACCGCTGCAGATAACTTATAGCTGCTTGATCAGCAGAACTTTCTTGCCCTCGCGTGTAGCTCAGGAAGCTACGTTGAGCGATTGTTTGGCTACCCGCAATCACTGCTGAGCCGACGTCACCTTGGCCCGCAGCAGCAGCAGCGATACCCAAAATTGTAGCAAGCAAAAGCGGGCCAGTGGATGCACGGGCGGCATTTGCGCGTTGGATCGTATGTCCTCCGGCAATGTGCCCGGTTTCGTGCGCAATGACCCCGTAAAGCTCTTCTATATCCTCGAGCTTCTCTAACAACCCAGTGTGAAACACCATATTTCGCCCAACGACGAAGGCATTCAATGACCGATCTTGAACGACGAATATCTTGATGCTGTCAGGGTCAATCCCAGCAGCTTGAAAGACCGGAACACTCATCCGTTTAAGGGTTGCTTCAATCTCAGCATCTCGGATGAAGGAGAGCGATTGTGCTTGTGCCAGAATCGGTGTGAAAATCATCAGGAAAGCTGGCAAAATCAAGAACAGTCGACGGACTGTCCTGAAAATATCAGGTATAATACAGGAAAGCCGGGTTGAAAGTTCCATATGCCTCTCGCAAAGCCCCGCTGTAGCGGTAAAAAAATGTCGCAAGGATGGTCTGGGATATTATGCTGCGCTGACACTGCTTTGCGCAACCCATGCGAACCGCGATCACTGATTAGTTAGAACACTGCTTTGATCACTCGCACTGATCTATCATCAAGGAAATTCTGTGTCCTTAATTCTATCCTCCCGCAGTCAAGTCGACGCTTTCATTGCAATGGACATCATGGCCGCCGCTGTCGCCGAAGAGCGAGCAGGGCGCGATATCGCTCATCTCGAAGTCGGACAACCGGGGATGCCAGCGCCGACAAAAGCGCGTGAAGCAGCCATGGCGGCGCTTCGTGGCGGAAATACGGTTGGCTATACCGAAGCGCTTGGTTTGAGGGCATTGAGAGAACGCATTGCCAAGATGTATGCGGATGTTCATGGCGTCACGGTTTCGGCAGATCGCGTTATCGTGACAACCGGATCATCCGCCGCGTTCTTGCTGACGTTTCTCTCGGTGCTGAATCAAGGTGAGCGCCTCGCGCTTGCTGACCCCGGATACCCCAGTTACCGCAATATTCTGCGCTCAATAAATATCGAGCCGGTGGCATTGGAAGGTACTCTTGCCGGAGGGTATCAACCGACGACCGAACTTTTGGCCAAGGCTAGAGAAGATGGGCCGATCAAGGCGCTTCTTGCTGCCAGTCCTGCAAACCCAACGGGCACGATGTTAACGCGGTCCCATATGCAAGCGTTGATAGATGATTGTGCTGCCCACGACGCAACGTTTATCTCGGATGAGATTTATGATCGTTTGTCTTATGGAGTTAAACCGACAACAGCGCTCGCGCTGAGTGAAGACGCCGTCGTTATTAACAGTTTTTCGAAATACTATTGTATGACCGGGTGGCGCATTGGTTGGATGGTTGTGCCCGAAACGATGGTGCGTACCGTCGAACGTCTGGCGCAAAATCATTTCATCTGCCCTCCGCATATCAGCCAAATTGCAGCGCTGGCGGCGATGGATTGTGAGGACGAGCTCATTGCTAATCTGGAAACGTACGCCGCGAACCGCGCGCTGTTGCTAGAAGCTTTGCCGAAACTTGGGTTCAAAGATTTCGCTCCCGCAGATGGGGCGTTTTATCTTTATGGCGATGTGAGCCAGTTGAGTAATGACAGCGTAGATTTCGCCGGACGGATGCTGCGCGAGGCCGGAGTCGCGGCTGTCCCCGGCCTAGATTTCGATCCCGTAAGGGGTCATCAAACAATGCGTTTCAGCTTCGCCGGATCACAGGAAACCGTAGAAAAAGCGGTCGAGAGGTTGAGCACCTGGTTGGCGTAGGAGGGTGAAGGGCGCTTTTCAAAACACCCCTTCATTCTCACTAAATAATCTTTAGCGAACTTGATTCACAAACTGACGAAAAGCGGGCTTCAAGATCGAACGGTCTTGCGGACCTCGCATAATTTCATGCCGTCTTCCTTTACCATCAAAGAACAACAGCGTGATATGAGGCACACCATTATCCGCAGCCAGCTTGCTGCCGCGCGCGTCTTTGATGTTTGCAACAAGGAACTGAAGCTCATCTTCTTCGAAGTCCTTGATCGCAGCACGGGCTTCTTTTTGCAGGGCGGCACAGACCGAGCAATTTGGATCGTGAATTTGCACAATGGATGGAACACCATTGCCGATGCGTGTTAAATCGTGTTCTCGGGCTGTTGCTTGAACATCTTGAACAAGAAACCAACCACCGACACTGATCGCTGCGACGGCTGCCGCGCGATAGCCATAACGACGAAGTACGTCGCGGCGTGTTACCGGCTTTGCTTCTTCCGTCTTATTTTTAGGCACTGACGAAGTGGTGCTATACCCTTTGGCGCGTTTTTTTTGTTTTTTCATTTTCGTTCCTGCTCTTCCGGCAAAAGTGTCTCCATTCTGAAGACGAGTCAGAAATCATAAAGTTCGTGATTCCCTTACAGAATTCTTAATGAGATTATCGAGAAGTCGCGTTTATTAAAATTACTGATATTTTATCGCTCAAAACGCATCAATGCGACATTGATCTGAATGCAAGCATGATCCATCCGCAAAGAAAAACGGCCCAGCGCGATTATGCACTAAGCCGTTGAATTCTTTGGTTGCGGGGGTAGGATTTGAACTCCAATATCAAGCAATTGAATTTACTTAATAATACAATTTGTATACATGTATATAGCACCATTGATAGCACCGGTGCGTCATTACATCGAGTTCAAATCCCGTTCATTCTAAGATGTTGATTTTAAACACTTTCGTCTCCAAAAATACGGACTTGAACCGGACCTTTAAGTATTTGATTTTATTAATATTTTTTATTCACATCAAAAGCTTCGTTTTCTGCGGTTTTTGCAGTCAAGAGGAAATTTCAATTCGCATAAAATAACATTCCTGCTGCACGATCAGCAAGCTGAATAGGCTCTGGAATTAGATCAATTGACACTAGCAATACCATATCCGTCGCCGAAGAAAGGCTCACTCTACATTCCACGTCAATCCTCATGGGTGCAGCGCATCACTACATCTATGAAAATCAAAAAATGTAATTTAAAATATTGATTTTAAAAAGAAATCATTACAATGAGTCCGCCTAAGTTTTCTGCGGTCTCTTGGTTCTAGGTTTTTTACCTATATCCGAGACTAATCGTCTTTTAGGTTCCAATCGTGCTTTTAGAACTGAGATGGTCTCCATCCAACCCGCGACCACTTTCTGGTTTGCATCGTCAGTAAACCAATCCCAGAGCTGACCCAGACTACCTTGGAGCTCCGGAGACCTTGGTTCCAGACAACCCGTTCAAGCGCGACCATACGAGGAATTAGGGCGATTTTCGCCATCTAAAAACGGCGGTAACCAGCTTCCAGAGCGAACTTCCGCACCGCAGACATTTAGGTTCAAGAGCAGGTTTTTCGAAATCTGCTCTTTTTCTGTGAAATTTGCAGCGAGCCAGTAGTGATGCAGATTTTCGCTTAGTTCTAGAAATTCGACAAATCACCTGATCTTGTCCTCATCCCCTCACACAGCTTCTCCCTTCTTACATTCGAGACTCTCGACGACCTCAGCTATCTCAGAAACTCTAGAATCAAAATATTCGCGGGAATGTTTGTCAAAGGCATCCTTGCTAACGAGCTTTGCCTTTTGCTCGATCAAACGACGTTTCTCATCCTGTAGTTCTCGCAATGAACGATTGATCCGCCCTCGTTCTGAGGCGAGGTCTTTTGATTTTCGACGGCTGAAGAGTTGGACCGCAAGAACGTATTTCTGGTAATCACGCCTTCCCAGTGGCTTCGTCCGTTTCATCAATTCACCAGCCACGTAGTCGATGAGAATATCGCATTTGAACCGGCCTTGGGAACACTCACGGTTTTGACACTCGTAACCCAGTTGCTCCTCGCGAATCCCACCAGCACGAGCGATCTTGCGGAAGGTTGCGTACATACTCCGTCTGCAAGATTCACAAGTTACCATTCTCGGAAACGGGTTTTCGCGTTTTCTCGGTGGTGCGCTTGACGCTGAGTTTTGGCTTCGAACTTTTTGGAGTCTTTCAAACCCTTCCTTAGAAATGACAGGTTGAAACTGCGTTCCGTCCGGCAAGCTAATCTCTCGCAGATCGACAACGCGCTCATTCTTCTTTCCGGCATTGATGACCCAAACCCCATAATAAAAACTGTCACGCAGCATCCGATCAGCGACAGCTAAAGAGGGTATACGTTCACCAGAGGCGAGGAATTCCTCGCGAAGATATTCCAAGGTCGTTCGTGTTCAGCGACCATCAGAAGCAAGCTCGAACATCCGTTTGACGATATCAAACTGGGTTTTGTGAGGAACGGGAAAGAGGCTGCATTTTTCTGCTTCAGCGTACTCGCGCCGTTTCTCGTATCCATACTTCACGGGATACATCATCGCACCAGCGGATTCGCGGCTCTGAATTCCCCGACTGACAACAACAGAAAGCTGATCCGTGTATCCTTTCGCACGCGCAAATTCGATCGCGATATGCTCTTTCCCAGAAGCATCATTGTGGAAACTGTAAGCCGCGAAGAACATATCCTTGATGAAATCATCATCAAGCATCTGGATCACCATCCCTGCCTCAAGCGCATTCCTCGATAGCCTGTTGGGGTGCCATGCAAGGACGCCATCGGCCCTACGTCGCCGTGGGTCTTTGTAGGATAACTTACGCAACATCTCTTTAAACACGGGACGTTGATGCGGCTTCCACGCACTCCGGCTTTCGGTAAATTCTTCCACGATATTGAGTCAAAAGCGCTCAGCGATTTTCATACAATCTGCGCGCTGGTCATCTATGGAGCGAATTTGCCGCTCGGATTTTTCATCGGTCGACTTACGAAGATAGAGGAAAACATTTTGAACGTTCTGCTCGTGCTGTTCGATCATGTTTTGTGGGTTAGAAAATAACTTGCTGCTTCCGGTACTCGCTCAGATCGATGTCATCGAGGATTTCAAAGATTGCATGAAGCCTTTGGCCTATCTCGATGCACTCTTCCACATGCCCGAGATCGCCGTATGCTTCGGTACGGACGAAGCCGTCTTTATCGATAAAATATTCCGTCTGTCCGACACGAATTCGGCTATCATATTCAACGCGAAGATTGGATTTTCACATAGCAAGGATTGTTAGGGTTAAAGACCCCATATTGCTAATTCATACCCCACGGTCAAAACGAGAAATTTTCCAGACGGCTCGATTTAATGCGGATTTAAGGAACTACATCGGAAAGAGCCGTGAGATTTCGAGTGCTTCGGCAACTTCTATTCCGAGATAATTCTGTGTGGTACTGATACTCGCGTGTCCAAGCATCAATTGGCAGGCTCTCAGATTTCCGGTTTGCGAATAAACGTAAGCCGGTCGAGTTCGCCTCAGTGAATGAGTGCCGTAGATTGCAGGTTCAAGACCGGCATATCGCACCCACGATTTCACGTGATCTGCGTAGGATCGCACCGACAAGTGATGCCCAGGTATGCCGCGACACTTGGCGCGATCTTCTCGCGAGAAGAGATAGTCGTGGGGAGATTTCTGACTCTCATAAACATATCTCCTCACAAGTTCTTTTGTCGGACCCGTTGGCTCGAAAATCACGGTCACACCCGAAGTGCCGCTCGTCTTGCTTGGTTGAACCGTAACGTTGTCGCGAAGCTGTCATGCGATCATCACATCACTGACGCGCAACTGGACCAAATCAATTCAACGAAGACAGCTATCGATCGCGAGCGAGAAAAGTGCCTGATCTCGGATCGACGCACGCTCTACCAAAATCGATTTGATCGTCTGCACTTGCTGCAAAGTCAGAGCCGGTTTCAAGCCGACTTTCTTTCCTTTATTCCAAGGTCGATATTTTTTCATTTTTCTGAAGGTTAGGAAGCAGGTTGCGGAATCATTTTATTCAAGACCGGCAACAAAGCGAATCTTTCTCAAAAAAAGTCCCGCAAACACGGGACTTTTGAGCTTTCTCAAGCCGCTGCTTCTTTATATTTCCCGCGTCAAAAATAATAATCGATCATCCCGGAAGATAGCGACTTCTCTGTCAAACTGAGCGCTGATTAATTATTCACTTTGAGAAAACCGGTATAATTAGTAAGCTTACATTCGACAAGATGGCAGCTTAGAAAATGGAAACACCACCGAATCCAGAAATTACATCGGCATTGCCGTTCGAAACCTTAATTCGTTCGTTTTCAAGCAATGAACGGATAACAGATGTTGGTTTTACGATAATTCCACAGGAGGGTGAGCGCACAGCTGGCATACCAGCGCACTGCCAAAACCCAATATTAAAAAAATTAGATGTAAAGGTATTCAATGAAATAAACAACTATCTATCGAATTTATTAAAAAATCGACCTACTGAACTCGATCACCATATGATCGATGAAAAAACCGAAGTATATTTGTTTCCGATCCAGCTCAACTTCGTTTATCCGGTTGGATATGTTTGGTGCTGTATCGATACACCAATGAATGAAAACATTAGAGCTGCATTAAAATCTATTGCTGATGAAATCGCAATTAGAATGGAGCTATCTAAAAGAAATTTTTTCTACAGAAATTTATCTTCCTGGCTTATTGATGAATTGAACGAAAATGCTGAAATTGACGAGTTGATACAAACCATCAAGCTGGGAGTATATTGTGACGCCGTTTACGTATGGGAATTGATAGGAAACACACTGGTTCCAAAAAATTTTAAAGGGCTCGAGTTACCACGTCTTACTAGCGCCGCTGGCCATTGCTTAGACGGGAATTACACCGAAAAAATACCTGATATTGAAAATAGCAAAAAACTCTTTAAAAAAGACTTTTTCTTAACGAAAAATCTAAAATCATGTTTTTTATTTCCGGTAAAATTCTATGCAAAAGATTCCCATGTTGGGGTTGTTGGCGCTTTTTACAAAAGAAAATATGGAATAACTGAAATTGACAGAGAACTATGTAGTTATTCCTTAAAGTACCATGAATCTCTTTGGCGATCAAAATATCATAATAAAAATTCTCTAAGTATACTAACTCCTTCCGCCTCTGATTTATTTTATAAGCAGTCGGTAAATTGCCTTTTTGACTTTCATGATATCGGTACGATAGTTTTTGGTCTTGATGGAGCAGTTGAACAACTCGAATTAAGCACAAAGGGTGATATCAAGCTGCACGTTGATCGATGTCGAAAAGCTGTACAAAAGATAAAAAACCTAACTGTTCAACATGATACCACACTTACATTAGCGAAAGATCACAAATCTATTGCTTCTGTTCTTGATGATTACACACCACGAAAAATAAATATTTTAAACATGGTATCTGAAGAAATAGATTTACTGAGGACTGAAGCGGAAGCGAGCAAAATTAAGATTGATTTTTCAAACAAGCTAACAGAAGAATATATCAGAATTCAGCCCGAAGATTTAAAGGCCTTACTGAACAATACAATCCATAATTCAATTCGCTCTTTCATGTCAATCACTCACCGCAGTAAGAAAATATCTGTATCGTTCTCCCGCGTTCGAGATACCCTAATCATTTCTACATGGGATAACGGTTCCGGAATAAATCCAGAAGATATTGACCGCATTTTCGAACCAAACTTTACTACACACCGGAAGACCGGCGGTAGAGGTTTAGGCCTTGCGAAAGTTCGCGCTATTATGGTAGGCAAGTACTCCGAGCAGCCCTCAGTACGTAGCTTGTGGGGTGAGTGGACTGAAATTACGACGAAGATAAGAATTTACCCCTAATATGAGTGAAAAAAAACGCATCCTCTGGCTTGAAGACAATTTCGACGCATTTATAGAGCTTGTAACACTCTTAAGTGATCAGTTTGAAATAGTAAATGCTGAAGACGAAGTAGAGTTCTTTCAGCACGATCTTGATTGCTTCGATGGCATCATACTCGACGACAAAATTCGTAAAAGACCAGGGGTCGGAGAAGCTATTCTAAAAGAGCTTATAGGAAGTATTAAAGATTTAAAGGTTATATATTTTTCTGCTTATGATTGTGAAAATATTGACTTCTACGTCAGTAGACATAGTATTAATAATGTAAATATCTTGGTCGAGCCAAAGAATTTTACCACACAATTTTCTATATACATTCAGTATTTATCAAATTTATTTATCCAATTTTTTGGCAATATGAGTATAGAGATATCTAAAGATACCACGAATATTGCTACTAGCAATACCTTGCCTCATTACGAAGAATTTCGGCGCTTGCCTTATAATGATCAAGATAAAATTATACGATCACTTCGATCAAGGCATTTAGATGTTATTGAAGATTTATTATCTGATGGGGCAATTTGGATTCTTATTTGGGGTGACGACCCCGAAGATCGTGTTGTTGCAAAAAATCGCGAAGAAATATTAGGGGAACAACAAGTTTATAATTACGCTATGAAGAAACGGAAAATTCCGTTGATAATCAGAAATGATTTTTCGATTGATGATAATCCGTGTTCTGTATCGAGTAGAGACAACTGGGATCATTACCCATTTGTAAATTTTCGACTGAGTAGCGACGTTGATATATCAGTTCACTACGACACTGGAGCTGATCATAGTTTGCTGAACGCAGAAATTATTGATGAATATAATATTCGCAATAATTCCTTGGAGACATCTCCACAAGTAATGCCGTTTAACCGTCGTTTTCCAAGTGGAAATATCGACAACGCAACAGGTATTCCTTTCTTGATTGATTTAATTATTGAGAATCCTCGAAAGTATACTGATCGTTTTGGAAGTACTAAATCAATAACACTTAAGGGGTACTCAGTTCCAGGATGGAGAAATACAGATTTACATTACAGTTGTAATGGTGGATGTCATGAAGCTGCCACTATAGAAGGCTGTAAATACCGTGTTTATGGCTTGATTGGGCGAATGCTAAATAAAAATGTAAAAAATGATATTGATCTTGTTATTAGGCATAATGAACAGCAAGTTATATTTATGGATGAAGATGAATTATAATGAATGTAAGTCTTATATTAATAGCATTGGTAGGCGCTGGACTATTCGAAACCAGAAGAATTGTTGATGATTTTGCTAAGGTGGACGGAGCAGCTTCAATTTATGTCAAGGAATATTGGTATTGGATGCTATCATTGTCTTCAATTTTTTTTGTTTCTATTCTTGCTGGACTTTTAGCAACTAGTAACTTTGATAGTAAAATTTTTCCGTTGTTGTTCGAAAACCCTAGTGTTGTCGAAGCTATCCGAGCAATTATTTTTGGATATTTAACCGTTCCATTGCTAAGACGTAAAGAGTCCTCTTCGCCAAAAGCGTTCAACTTTGATGATACTGGCAGGAAGATTGTCAAATTTTATTGGTGGCTGAACAGGTAGAGGATATTCTCCTTCAACGAAATATATTCTGAGGTTTTTAGAGATCTTTCTTTAGCCGCTCGTACGCAAGGTTGATCTTTTTCGCTTCTTCCTCAGCTTCTCGAACCAGATGCAAGGGCTTGTTGACCATGCTTGAGGTGTTCCAGCGTTTCACCTCTGCATTCCGGGCTCGTTTCAAATCTACAAGCGTATACTCTCCTGAGACACCGAGTATCTCTTCATCGCTTCTAGTGTCAGCGGGGTGTTTTCGTTCATGCCACTCGTTTGCAAATTGCTTACGCTCAGTATCCAGACGCGCTTTCTCTCGCCGCAGTCGTTCCCGCTCTCGCTCAACCTCTTCCTTCGCTTTCTGTAATTCTTCTCGACCATTTTCTGCATCGCTCTGACGCTCGTTGCGGCCATGGCTCTTTGATCGCTTGTCAGGATCACATGATGTGTAGCCTCTGCGGTGATGGATGCCGCCTGCGGCAAAACCGTCTCTTTCTGATTCTTCGTGATGGCCTGAGTGATCGCGACTTGAAGAATCTGCTCGATCGCTTCCCCGATCCTTCGAGTCGCGTCCTCCTGCACTTGATTGCTCTGCCTGTTCAAAAAAACCTCCCGCTCGATCCATGCGACGTCGTCGCCACCCCGAAAAGTTCGGAAGCATGTCATACAGTGTGTAGAGCGTGATGTGGTGTGAGATGATGCCAGCAATAAACGCCGCACTCGCGACGAGACCGGCGTCGCGCACGGGTTCGTACACAAAAACCCCAACAAAGCCGAATATCAGAAACTTTCCGGCTGTTGGGTTTTTCAAAAGCAAACCAAACACAAAACCGAGTGCGAAAAGCACGAAGAGAAAGATCGGATTCATCGATACCGCTCCCTTCGCTTTGATCCAAACCACAGACCCGCCATGAAGGGAAAACCGAAGAGAAAATAAAAGTCATAACCCTGCTGAAATATTGTCAGCTTCAAAACGAGTCCGATGACAAACAAGATCACCATCGGTTTCACGATTTCACGCCACGGCATGAAGGAACCCAAAACTCTTCCAAAGAACCACACCCCGACCAGCAAAGCTGTTACCAGCGGATTGAAGACCGCTGTCGCCACAAGCATTTGCAGATGCTCGACCATTCTATCGGTCACAGCATCGTCTTCCGCTGTGACGCGGCGCTTTGAAATCGCGCGATTTGACGAAACTCAGCTTCGAGCTTGCGTCGTTTTTGATCGGCCAGAGTCTTACTGCTTTCACTGGCAATCTGCTCTCGCCTGATTTGAAGCTGACGAAACTGCGAAATCAGTCGCGGTTTTGACGCGGAAGCAAGGTGGGCTTTTCGACGTTTCCAGAAATCTGTCAATCGCTCTCCATCTTGGCGTTTCAAGAGTTCGGTAAAGAGTTTCTTCTCTTCGAACTTCAGAGGCTTTTCACCTGTTCTTTCTTGCTTCGATTGCTGACGATTTCCATACGCATTCTGTCGCACATTGTGAGGGCCATGAATAAGGTCAGCAACAAACTGCAGTCCGGTATCTCCCACATGAAACACGGTGTCATAGGCCGCATCTCGTAGCTTGTTGAGTATCGACGGACCGTTTCTTAATGAGGGCTTCATAGCTGAAGAAACTCTAAAGCTGCGCTGCTTGAAGATCGAATAGGGGCGGGCGCTTTTTTCATCATCCGGCGAAAGCGTGGATGTTCATGGCTCGGGAGTACGTCAAGCAAAGTCGTCTTGCGGTTATCTGAGACGATCAGGATTCGATTATCCGGCAGCTCCCGGATTTCAGATGGGTTGATAAGATTATGTTCGCTGTGCCGCTCAAGCTGTAGTTCACGGATATTTGGCCGTTGCATGATACGCACCTTTCCAGCGCGTCTCGCGAAATACTCAGCCGTTTCCTGTTCTGCTGCCCCAAAGCTGATTTGTGTAACGATCCCCGACAGGATGACATTCATCTCATCGCGACCGTAGGTCTTTTGTAGTTGATTAATCCCCTGCATGAAGAGCATCAGAGAAATTTTGTACTTCCTGACCGTCGTTGCGAGAATGTCAAAATCGGGGAGAAAGGAATTCCCGAACTCATCATAGAGAAAATAGACCGGCAAATCATCCGTAGACGGAAGATGGCGCATACTGGCCTGCAGGAAACTCAGGAAAAACATACTCGTCACTGGACGGTACATCTTTTGGTATTGCGGAGGCGCAATCACATAGATGATCGTCTTCTCTTTCCGCAAGCTCGACAAGTCGATGTCACTGCTTGCGGTCAATTCACAAACATCCTTATTTGCAAAAATCTTGAGCGCCGTTGTCGCATTCATGATGAAACTGAGAATGCCTTCCTCATGTACCGAGATCAGTGATTTCCACTCGTTGACCATAAAAGGATCGTCATAACTGCACTCAGCAATGAAGCTGTGTAACTTACTGCCGTCATTTCCGAAGCTCTGAAATAGGTAAAAAAGGTTGTGTGGATTGTTGTAGGGCATCCCCTTTTTGCGAAGGCATTTCAGGAAGAATGTAACAAAACGCTCCGCCCCAGCTATCCAGATGGAATCTTTCGCTCCGCCGTCTCCGCCACTGACGGCCTGAACGAACATCTGCGCCATGTGAACGGCCTCGTTCTCTCCCTCGATATCCAGAAAAGGATTGTAACGGTGTGAGCGCGCAAGATCATGCGGGTTCAGGACGATCACGCGATACCCGCGCTCATACATCTGCCCGCTCGTCTGGGCGTAGAGATCGCCCGACATGTCGTTGACGATCAGCACCGCATCTTTTTTGGATTTATCAAAAATGATGGGCCGAACGAAAACTGAGGACTTTCCTTTTCCAGTGACCCCATACACGGCGACGTTTTGAAAACTCACTTCTTCAGAAAGCCGCAGTGAATGCCCGTCCAGCAAGAGCCCTTTATTCCAGGGGGAAAGAAAACTCTTAGTGTCTTTCCCGCGCGCGAACGCGGCTCCCGTCTTCTTCTGCAAGCTCCAGCGCTTCCATAGAAATTCCACGACCTTCCACATCACGGAGAAGGACTGCTTCATCAGATTGTGTGTCGTTTGAATCGGCATATCAGAGGGAGTGTAGCAAAGGTGATAAAAAATTGAACTGTAAGATGTTTGCGACCTGAGAGCGCAGGCGGGATATCAGAAGAAAAATATCAAAACGTCAGCTTGGGTCTTTTTGCCCGGAACTTTGACCACCCTTTTTCTGTCCTGATTGCTCACGAAATTCTTCAGCGAGTTTCTTTACCTGCGCCTCACGTTCCATCTCCTCAGACGAAGCACTATTTTCCACTTCAGTATGCTCCTCATAGCGATACGGGCTTGAAGATGATGACGCTGTTTCATCATTTTTTTGGGCTTTAACGTCAGCCTTCAAATCTTCAGAGCTTTGCTGCTTCGACTTTGCTACGTCTTCCATTTGCGTCACGCGAAGCTGGAAAGCTTCAAAATCTTCATGAACTCCAAGCGTCGAGAAACGATATTTGCGGGTTTTGCCGCTTTCGTGAGTTGCCTGCACACCAAAATTTTTCCCTCGAGTGTAAAACTCCAATCCGTGCTCCGAGAGGAAAAAGCAGAAATTGTGCATGGAATTCGTCTGTGCCATTGCTTCTTGCAAGACGGTCTTGACTGATTCTCGTTCCGGCAAAGCCCCAGAACGGCGTTGCATTTCCCCAGCCTTCACCGACATTTTTTCCTTGCTTGATACCGCCCCGATCAAGGCTCGTTGCTTCAGCTCAGGGTATTGCTTCAAAACATGCGCTTCGAGTTCCCGCTTCAGGGTATCGAATTTACGTTTTGGCAGACGGTAACGACAGCGCTCTCCACGTTCATTTGCAGATATCAATAAATGGTAATGTAGATTATGGGCATGATCTTCGTGTAAGCAGCCATACGCAAGATTGTGCGGACTGCGCTCGGAGACATAGCGTTCAGCAATGTCCCGTAAGCGCTCTTTGTACATTTTTGGATCAGCTCCCTCAGCTACCTCGAGACTCAAAATCTCGTGGTAGAGGTAGTTGCCGTTTTTTCTGCGAGACAGAAGCCGCGCGTTTTCTTCGAACTCGGTGACAAGATCGTCATGATCGCGTGAGAAACAGTTCCAGTGCAGGTCGTAACGCGCATCCGCCTTCTCGCTGCTCATATAGGAAATGAGCTGTTCAAATGACGGCTCCTTGCGACTCATCGATTTGATAATCATGGGGGCGAAGTAAGACGGCTATCGACGAACTTGGTGACGAGCTCATCAAGTTCGCGCAAACGACCAAAGAGCGCATTCTCATCGGTGAGCTCCTTCACCCGATTTGAATGCCGCGCCATCTGGTTCACATTGTTTGCGATGTTGGCGATCAGGAAACGAAGCTCGCGAAGTTCACTCGCCACATCACCGCTTTTGAGCTGACTGCCTCGAATTTGCAGATCGGTAGATTCACGCATCAAAGCCGCAAGCGACATTCCTTGCTTGCGGGCGTAAGCCGAAAATTCTCGGTGGAGTTCTATAGGAAGTCCAACCGAGACCTCTTTTCGGCGAGCAGCGTGTTTCTGACGATATTTCCTTTGGTATTCGGGCGAATTACTGGGCATCATATAGCTCAATTAAGGGTGTCCAGAGGGATATCCCTCGGGCAGGGTTTGAAGGGCCGCAGAGCCCTCACAAGATGCACTTTCGGCGTAAGAAGGTACGACCCTTACGCCGAAAGATGCAATCTTGCCATCGTCCCCAACCCCAACATTATACCCAAATTATCCGAGTTGAGAAATCTCACGAGATCAACTGTATATTCTGCACTGAAAACGCTCGTCGATAGATAGTGCTCTTTTACAGCATCAAGGACAGAAAAACCTCTCCGTGAGAAAGTTTTGCACTTCAGTAGATTCTGATTATAATGATCATTATGATTAGTTTCTAACTTTGGAGCCTATGACCGTGAAAACCATGTCTGCTGTTTATGCGAAGACGAATTTTGGCCGTTTTATCGAAGAAGCGCAGCGTGAGCCGGTGCTCGTAACAAAGAAAAATCGACCTGTCGGGGTGTTTTTTTCGATGCAGGATATCGAGGATACAATCTGGAGCGAAAAAGCAAAACAGGCCGATGCGGAAGGGTATCTTAGCAAAGAAGAGAGCACTGAGCTCCTAAACAACATGCTTAATGCTCGAGATTAGATTTTCCAAACAAGCCCGCAAATTTATCAAGAGCGGTGTTCCCGCAAAGCACCTTCGGCAGATCGCCCTCCGGCTCCAAGCGCTTGCTGCCAATCCAAATAGTTTGCCTACTGAGGAACTCAAAGGCTTTGCTCCCTATCGTCGCGCGAAGTCTGGCGAATACCGGATTATCTATCGACTCGAAGACAACATTTTCCACGTCGCCTTGATCGGGAAACGCAACGACGACGAGGTCTACAAACTGATTTCGCGCTTCTTGAAATAGGCTCCGGTATTTTTTTTGGTATCGACGTGAACCTCTCGACAATTTAACTTTCTACTTATGAGTAAAAACGATCACACCCCGCACCTCAAGCAGCCGCAATCTTCGCAAACCTACGAGCGAAAACTGACTGATTGGGCAGATGCAGGCGCTCGGCGCGGAGGGCTTTCGAATAAAGAGATGAAGAGTCTTCTCCACGATATTCGCGACGATGATCGCTAGAGAACATCAGCGCCTATCTCGAAACCCACCGAGGATTTTATGTTCCAACTTCGCATTGAACTCGAAGACATCGAACCCAAAATTTGGCGTCGGATTATTGTTCCGGCTAATATTTCACTCGACGTACTTCATGGGGTCATTCAGGGCGCAATGGCTTGGCAAGATACGCACCTGCACGAGTTTGAAATCAACGGTCAGCGTTACACGATGCCGGAACTCGATGATGAGTATCTCGATCCCGATGACAATGCCTCTGACGAACGAAACATTCGCCTGAATGAGCAGGTCAAAAAAGGTGATGAATTCACCTATACCTATGATTTCGGTGACAACTGGCGACACCGAATACTTGTTGAAAAATATAAGAAAGTGGAGGGCTCACCGGACACCGTTTTTCCCGGCTGTATAGCGGGTGAACGAGCTTGCCCGCCGGAGGATTGCGGAGGCCCTTACTCTTACGGTGATTTTTTGGACGCCCTCAGGGACCCCAAACATGAAGATCACGAGACAATCAAGACTTGGGCAGGAGCGTTTGAACCGGAATTATTCAGCATCCCTCAAGCCCACGCTTTTGTTGACGCGATGTACTATATGGGACTCGAGAAGCGATCTCGCTGGTTGCTAGCTTAGCACAAAGCGTCACGAAATGCTTCACCAGATACAGTGTTGCGCCACAACGAGGCGAGAAAGACGCGCAAACCCGAACAAGCGTCCAGGCGCATCGAGCTTAGGAAATACCAAGCTCTTCGGCGATTTGATCTGCGATGTATTCAAAGCTGAACCACGCAAAGAAGTTTTTGAGGTCTCCATTGATCGTAAGAGGCACACCAACGCTGTCTTCCCAGTCCATACGGATATCATCGATCTCATCGTAATGCTGGTCAAAAAATGCGTGAGTGTCGGTGTAGAAGACCAGTCAAGCTATCCATCCGGAAACGCAGCCATGACGAGCCAAGTCGATGAAAAAAGCCGAGATATTTTCATTTTTCAGAGCTTCCTTGGCGACTTCTGCAGCGATATCTCACTCGGGAAGTTTTTGGCGAAGAATGTGTCTCATTTCAGGGTCTGTCAGGAATTTGTTTGAATCCATAATGTCCATTTGAAGAGATAAACTGCCTCGTTTGTCGCGAGACGCTTTGCCCCTGCCGTGCCTTGATGTCCTGTCATCTGAAAGACGGTGAAAACCGTTCGTAAGCGCGCAGCGCGTCGCGGTTTTTGACCGGACGAAAAAACCGCATATTTAGCGTCTTTGCGCAAACAGCAGTATCTCACTTGAATGGTTGAATTTTAAGATTTCAACCTCTCATATCGACCCAGAACAATGACGATTTTGACTTTGCCTGATGCTTCCCCTTTTCGATTTACGCAGAGCCGTGGACGTTTTCCCAATTTCAGGCTTTCTCGTAGTAAGCTCCACGTCCCCTTCCTCGCGGGACGATGAAACCTTCACGGGCCAGTGTTGAGAGACGTAGCTTTACGGTCGGACGAGGTATCCCCAAAAGCTGATAAGCTTCCGAGGTATTGATACGTCCATGCTTTGAAACGTAGTCGAGTATCTGCACACTCTCCGGCGACAAGCCCTGATAAGCTTCTGAAAGGTGGATTTCGATCTTCGTGGCGAGATGATCTTTTTGACGTTTCAGTGAGGTCAAGAAAAACCGCAGCCACGGAATCCAATCTGACTTCTCGTCTTCGAGTGTCGCTTGGGTTCGCCTGAGACCGAGATAGTACCCCTCTTTGCTTTTCTCGATCACACTTTCGAGCGACGAATAAGGAATGTAACTGTATCCTGCCTTCTGCAGAAGCAGTGACGTCAGCACACGTGACAATCGACCGTTCCCGTCCTGAAAGGGATGGATCGCGAGAAACACGACATTGAAAACCCCGATGACAATGAGCGGATGCTGGCTTCCGTCACCGATTGCCTCACGAGTCCACGCGACCAGCTCCTGCATTTTTCGTGGGGCATCAAAAGGAGTCGTGGTTTCAAAAACGACGCCGAGACTTTTTCCATCTGCGTCGAATGCTTCAATACTGTTGGGGAACTTTTTGTAATCTCCACGATGCCGCTCGTCCTTGGTCGAGTGACGCAGCAGCGCGATATGCAATTGTTTGATATAGTTTTCGGTGAACTGGATATCTTCGAAATGGTCATGGACCATTTCCATCGCTTCAGCGTATCCGGCAACTTCCTGTTCATCACGGCTTTCGAACGATTGCGAAGCAACGCCCTGTAGTAGCTCTTCAACTTGCTTGTCTGTGAGCTTGGCCCCCTCAATGCGGGTAGACGATCCAATACTTTCTATCGTCGCCACACGACGAAGCGACTGCAATCGATCAGGGGTGAGCGATTGCATTGATTTCCAGCCGCCTTTGAACTCGTCAATTTCAGCGATGAGTTTCAGGAGGTCTGGGGTGATTTGCAGGCTTCGAAGGTCCATGGATATCCAATAAGGGAATAAAATTTATCCAATTATATCCATTTATGTCCGATTATCAAATTTTGGCCGAGACGGTAATCGAGAATCCGATCATCCTAACTGGTCGAGAATTTGCTGACGTTCAAATATTTCTTCGTCCTTCGCGAAACCTCGTTCGATCAGACTGCTTCGAGCCTTAGCGATATGAGACGTGTAGATTATGTGAGCAAGGCTATTTTTCGCTCGTGTTGAGGTCACATAAAACAGTCGCCGAGTGCGATCAAGCCCGGTTTCTTCACCGGCTTGGATTTTTGCACGGGTATTAGCCGAAGGTTCCTTGGCTCCAAAATATTGTTCGTAAGCGAACATGCGCCCGCCTGCCTCTTCATCATCCATAATAACCATAACGCGCTCAAACTCATTCCCTTTCACACCTTGATGCGTTCGATAAATCGACCTTTCGCTGATGTAGTCTCGATAACCTTTGACTCGAAAAAATGGGGTATTGAGCGCCTTAGCCCAAGCATCAATATCATCGGTTTCAAAATCTTGAGGTTCTTCCGCAGCCGCTGCATCCAATGCGGGAGTCAAAAATTCAAGTTCAATATCGTCTAAAAGCTCATCGAAAAACTCTGTTGCTTCTGATGATCTTACGAACGACTTCAGCCTCGTCGGGATAGGCAAAAGGTTGTGCTCTCCGATAGTATTCAGAACCTGCAAAAAAGTGACATTTGTATCTGAGACTAAGTCTTGAAAAGCCGTTGCGGCAGTTCGCGCAGGTAGCAAAGGATCATCTGAGTTTTCTTCTAGCAAACTCTCTTCGAGCAGGGGTGATTTGTTCGAGCGCAAGATAGCCAAGGTCTCAAAACGACTTCCCTGCAAAGCTGCTTCAGCGAGAGGAAGAACGATTTTTGAGAAATAATTTAACTCAGTACTCCCGCCTTCGAACATGCGGTCCCGAATTCTACGCGATCTAGAGAGGGCTTCGGCCAGATCGTGAAAACCTAAGCGCCGACTAACCATTTTGTGCTCGAGCAGAAGGACAGCAGTCTCATCAGCTTTCGGTTCTAACCAGAGTTCATCATCCGCGATTTGGGCCATCGCCGCTCGAATCTTATTTTCGATGTCATCCTTGTCAGACGTTCCATGTTCGAGAAGAAAATAGCGAACAAATCCATCTTCAGCGCCGTCTCTCGCGAATTGCGCTCGACCGTCATCTTCTTCGCGGATTTTGTTTCCCAACCCGACGATCCTGCGAGCGGACCTATGGTTCATCTTTTTATCAAATTCATCCCAGTTCTGGGGCAGGCTCTTTCCAAGTTCTGGTTCTCCACCACCGAAAATACGCTGCATCGTATCACCGAAAAGTCCAACGGTAATCCTCAACGGGTGAGCTTCTCGTAGTGAAAACAGTGCGCCTATAACACCCTTGTCGGTATCCTGGCTCTCATCGACAAAAATGAAAGGATATTTGTTGACGAGCACCTCAGCCATCATTGGTTGCGTCTGCAAAAAATGAGCAAAAATCTTCAACACATCGGCGTGTGAGAGGGAGTTCTGCTTCGAATTGACGCCGTTTGGATCGTAAACGAAACTACGTGGTTCGCTCAGCCACTGCATTTTTTTGGTGAGACGAGCGATTCGGTTTTTTCTTGCGTCCGATGCAGCACCGGGTCGAGCACGACTCTCTTTGTCTGCCAATTCATCAAGCTCAACCGGGATCGAAGATTGATACCATTTTCGGATATCTTCATTGAAGCCAGCAATGGTTTGCCAACAAAAGCTGTGAATCGTCGATATAGCGAAAATCGAATTCCGCTCGACTCGGTCAGTGATCTCATTTGCCGCATTGTTTGTGAAGGTAATGACAGCAACTTGTTTGCCGCGCCGAGAAAAATCAGCCTCGCACTCCAACTTCAGGTGATCGAGCGCTTTCTTGAGTGAATAGGTTTTTCCAGAACCTGCACCAGCAAATGTAATGAAGCTTTTTCCTGACCCTTGCTTCAAACATTCCCGAATTCCAGCGTCGACAGTGCTGTCAAAATCCACCGGTTTTGTCGGCGCTAAATAGTTTTCGTTCGGCATAAAATTATTGTGTTTGTTTAGGTGAAAGCTCACTAGTCAACCATTCGAGGCCTTCACAAATATACTCAGGCGCAACGAACGAGTTGGCGTCGTTCTCAGCGATATGGAAGAGACAATTGAAGGCGAAATCGCCTTTGGTTAGTTTCTGTACGTACTCGAAAAGTGATTTAGAAAGTGGCTTTGAGCCTTTCTCAAAAACAGTTTTCGCATCCTTGATTTTGTCGATCTGTTGAAAATACTCATTTTCAAAATTTGCGAGGATCAGCGCGTCTTCGAACGTCCGCCCTAGGACTTCTTGATCATCCAGCTTGATTGGCTTCTGATAGGCAACAAATGTCGGTGCGTTCAATCTCTCAGCTTCTCGATCATCCTTTGGAAGATCAACAAGATCATCGATACTCGGTTTTTTCGGGTGCCAGCTCTTGAGGGTATTGTTGTTTGTTTTCTGATTTTTGTTTCGTTCGGGCGCGCATGACTTTCCATCAGCATCAACGGAGTCTAAATCGGTAATTATAAGTGTTGCGACCCCGAGCTTTTCGATCAAATCTTTGTATTTGTGGGTGTGCGCCCCATTGACTTCGAGGATCGAAATATACCGCCGTGAAAGCGCATCAAAACCCTGCGCGATAAATTCAGGCACGAGGAGCCGCTCAGCCTGTCCCTCGACAAAAATCACGCCATCAGCAAAAAAAATATCGCAGTGAGTGAGCTTCAGATGCTTTCTCACGAACTTTAATTCAGTCCGATCATCGTCGAACAGGTCTGACATACTTTCGACTATCGAGTGATCCATCCCTATCTTGTTAGTGTGTGAGTTTCGCCGAAAATAGAGCAGGTCCCTAAAATCAACGTCATTGACGATGTGACTTGAATGGGTGCTGACAACGAGCTGAGTATGAAATTCCGACTTGCAACCCAGCTCTGGGTGGTTCCGAAGAGTTTCGTAAGCCTTTGCAACGAACACACGCTGCACCTGCGCGTGGAGGTTCACCTCCGGTTCTTCGAGCAAAACTAGATGTATCGGTTCTATTTGCTCCGCCAGCTCGTCATCAGATGAGGCGGACTTTCCAACCCGCATCCATTTATCGCGAAATTCCAAAAGCCGAAAAGTCAGATAGATGAGATTTTGGTAACCAAGTCCCAGATAGCTTTCCGGTAGAGTGTCCGCATCACTTTTGTCAAAGCGATAACGAACTGAGGAAGATTTTTGCAAAGCGTCAGTACCACTAATTTTTGCAGCGATTTCGACACTAGGATTCCCGCCAATCCCCGGATAACCCATGTCCTCTAACTCTTTCAGCGGAGCCTTGAATTGCTGTTCAAGACGCTTCGTAAAACCATCTTCCATCTCCTGTTGTTTCTTCAATACCTCAAGATCAGCGGCCTCGGGGAAATCTTCTGGGTTTAGAAAACGATCATAATATTCTCGCATCAACTTATTCAGTCGCTGCTTTTCGGAGAAAGCCCCATTTTTCTCAATTCCGTCTTCCGAACCGAGGCCACGCTGCTCAGAAATGACGTCAACGCGAACCAACTTTGAGATGGCACTTAATTTTATTGGCTGCAGGCTCGGCTCGGTAGAGCTGTTGTTTTCATCCGTGCTCTCGTCTTTTGATGCATTGCCGTCTTCAAGGCTGAGAATGTAATGACTTTGCTTGAAATGCTTGCTGAAATTTCTTCCCTTCTCCAGATAATCGAATAAGTCTTTTGGCCAGAGCGATACGTCTTCGGTTCCTGAAATCACGCTTCTTGCTTTGAGGAAGTCGCTCTGCAACACAGCAATGTTTTCCGGTTCATATGCAATACGCACAGCCAAAGAACCTCCTCTCCATTCGAGGTGCGGAAGGATGTCCCGAGCCTTATATGCTTCGCTTGCCTTCGCATCGATAGTTACATCCAAACTAGGCAACAGACCGGCAAGCGAAACCGCAAGTCCGTCCAACTTTTCTTTCTCTATTTTTTCATCTTCAAGCTCAGTCCCAATCGCTGAAATACTCTTCCAATTTTGCTTGGAAACATCTCGGATTCTGAGATTTTCAGGACGGACAAAAAAGGTGTGTAGAGCACCGATGCAGGAAGTCTTGCCACTATTATTGGCACCAACCAAAATCGCTCTCTTTTCGCCGAGAGCTAGGCTCACGTCCGAAAGCCTCCGATAATTTTTCAGCCTAAAGGAAGAAATTTTCATATATTTTTGTGAACCAGCAAAACTCGCGATGAACAGATACTATCCACTATAGCGTGAATTGCAAACCGACTACCATCGATGTTTGCTTTAGTATTCGGCGAAAATCTTGCAGGTATCTAGCAGCACAATCACCGATTGCCGTTGTCATGAACGGCTAGCCGTGTACAAACCGAGATAGAGTGCTGAAAAGGCCCGGCTCCGGAATTCGAACAATATCTGTATTACCAAAATTAATCGTACGACCATCGTTAGATCGCGTCTACTGGGCGCGCCAGTCACTTTACCATCGCAGCCTTATCGATCCCATTCACCTCGCTCCAAAACCTGATTGCTCGAGCAGCTCTTTCGTCTCGACTTTGGATTTCTGAACAACGTCAGAATTGAGGATGACTTGGTCAAGAGAGAACCAGACGAGACCACCGGCAACTATTCCGTCTGGGTACTGTGGCTACCGCTTCAAGAATGCGGCTTTCAGAACTCTACCTTGAACCACAAGTTTATCCCCATCCGCTCGGAGCAAGTCATGTTTCAAAAAGTATTCAATCAAGTGCTTGATTTCAGGCGTATTATCAAGGTCGCTACGAAGAAAATAATCTTCGGCGTCGTCGGATTTTAGGAGCTCAAGAAAACGAAATGCGTGCTCATTTTCGTGAACGATTTTCACATGAACTGGAATGAGATTGAGGACCACAACTGCAAGCACAAAACCGGAAGCCGACTCCGGATCGTTAACATGCTCAAATCCCTCTGCTGCGGCGTCAGCCGTTTTCTCGACAATCTCTTCGAGCGATTGATTTCTCCAAATAGCCAGTGGTCGAGCGTAAAGCGGATCATCATCAAAATCGGGACTCGGTGCATCCGTGACAACACCGAATGCATCTAATGGATGCTCAGTCTCCTCCCACGTAATGATCGCATCTTTCCAGTTCATCTTTCCTCCTGAAGGCAAAATAGATCATTTGCGGGTCGGCCCGTTAACGCTTCCAGATAAAAGCCAAAACCACCTTCCTCATTACAGTTAAGCAGGATTTTTCGTTTATCAATGACTCCATGCTTTTCGCAGCATGAGATATCGAAACGCTCATCTAAGACGCGCTTGCAATTGACAATGAACCGAAAAAAATCTGCATTGTCCGCATACGTATACTCGGTCTCACCAACATTGATCGCCATCACGTCATCGTAAATTTCGCGCACGCCCACGAATGTTTGTGGAAAGATCATCATACGAGCGAGATTGTGATGATCTTTCCAATCTATTCCCAGCTTCTTCGAACAATTCCAAAAATCATCGAGCATACTTGTGCGAAACTCAGATTTAATCCCGAACGATAGCGATAGCTCATCCAAAATCTGGACAAACTCAAAAAACGCATAGATCGAAACGATCTGCTCAGTTTTTGCAAACTTGAGATGTTCGTCAGAAATACCCCAACGTCTCAACTCGATCAGTTCATTACGGCTGTAACGCGCGTAGCGTTCTTCCAATTTATCAATTGTTTTAAGGAAACTACCTGACTGCGCGCAGAGAGCTAGAAAGGTTTTTACGGGCGCAAGACCATCGCTGTCTTCTCGTGGATTGTAACGCTGACAGGCGAAATAACATAAGTAGAGAAACAGAAGGTTTTTCCGGTGATCGCTAATCTCAATTCCAATAGGGAGTGAGCATTCGAAATGCTTGAAAGCTGTATGGTACTTCTTATCGTTAGCAATACCGAGCATATCGTCGGTTGAATAATCTGAAAGCTGCAGCGACGCTATGTGAGCCATTCCTTCGATGATGAAAAACAGCGAGATTCCCTCGACCGAAGCATTCCAAGCTTTGCGGTAGAACTCATAGAACGAGCAAATCTCGTCGCCATTATCCTCGTCATCTTCAAAATTAATGAGTAACTCGGAGTTTGCCGCTTCTACGAGTTTACGGTTCACACCGATTTGGTAGGAACCTCCGAGTTCGAAAAACCGAAGCATGATCGCAGCTTCGTATCGGAGATAGTTAACCCGAGCTGCCCACGTGATCCGCATAGCAGGGAGAGACAGGACTTGTAGCAGGTGAATGAGTTCATGGTTATGTGCTTGCATGAACGGTAGATAGATTTCCTTGGCATTTCTAAGCTCGGTGCCAGTCAATTTTTTCTCGCCCACGCGATGCTTTCTTAGCGCTTCCTGAGCCTCAAACACCGCATCCATACCTTCGTCCGAAATCGCAATATGTAAGTCGAGCACCTCAAGGAAAAATTCTCCCGAAACCGATGTTGATTCAGCAAATAACGGCAGATCATCATCAAGCTTGATAATCCGCTGGAGAAGCTCGGGGTCTATCATCAGTTTTCTATTCTTGCTTCTAACTTCGAGGAAAGACGATCGTATCCAGAGGACCGTTATCGTCTCAGAGATCATCGATTTCGATAAGCCGTTCCATGAGCTCTGGAGATATTCTCGGACCAGTTTCGCGCTTCGCATCTCATTGTTCAAGAGATCACAAAAGATCATTGCGTATGGATGTAAGCGTTTCTGGAGGTAGTGTTCTCTTTCATTGTTCGATTTTTTTCGCGTGCCACTGAAGAAGCTCACGTTGTTCGTCATCGTTGAGTGGTTTCAATGGTATTAATGCTCTCATAATATATTGAATTACATAATAATATAGGGGTATCGAGCTTATTCAACCCGTCTCGATAATCGGTCCTGCATCGCAGCCTTATCTACCCCACCTACCTCATTCCATACACCCGATCGACGCAAAAGCTCTTTCGTTTCTGCGTCTGATTTCTGAGCAACGTCAGGATTGAGGATGGCTTGATCGATTGAGAAGCCGATGAGTTTGCCATCGACCATACCGTCTGGACTGCCTGTCAGAACCTTATTCGCGATCCGGTAAATGTATTCGATGTGTTTTGTTGGGTTGTGTGTCTCGCCGCGCGGTTCTCAGAAATTTTGCCCAGCCAAATCGATATTCCCGATATCAAAAGGAACTCCGATTTCTGGCACGATAAATCCAGCTTTGATGTTTGCGATCAGATAGTCGATATCCCACAATCCGAGCGTTGAGTTTTTCAAAGCCCTCAGCGTGGTTTTTACCTTCTCATCGCTGTCGCGATTTTTCTCACGGATAATTTTTGCAGAATCCCGAAGCGTTGCGGAAAATTCCTTATCTGCTGCGGCCAAGTCTGTTTCATAAACGCGTACTTGTCCGTTGAGTGCTTGTATCATCGCATTACGATCTTGGAAGTTTTCAATCCCCATTTTCCGGTAAGCAGCATATCAAAGAATGCTCGTGAGCCCTTCACGCAAACCGACCAGATCAGCGCTTGTCGAATTTGGATTTTCAAGAAATGCCAAGGCTTGCTTCGCGCGTTCAATCCTCGATCCTAGATTCTCGCGCAGCGAAGCAAGTTCCATTTGAGCTTCAGAAAGATCAATCTCGGCGATCTCTGTCTCTATTGAAACTCCGGCCCCTTCAAGGGTCAGGCTTCGCAATGTCGCTTCACCCTGAGTATCAACGCGCACCTGCGTACCGTCATTCAGACGGCTCGCGTATATTCCTGTTTCTACGGACTGTATATCGGCACTTTCTGGAAAACTCCCTGCAATCGTAGCCCGCTTCGTCATCGACTTCATTGCAGGTATCGATTTCTCCGTTTCATTTTGTATGAGAAACTGACCGATCCTGAGCGCAACATCGGGCGAAAAAGCCCGCGCTGTTCGTGAGAAACTTTGCAGGTGATTTGTGCGTTTTCCTGCTGCAAGATTTTCCGCGTCTTTTCTCTGCAGTGCTTCGAGGATGGTATCGAGCTGTCCGCTTTTTCCGTCGGGTCAGACAAGATAGTATAATATCTTGTGCATCTGCGGGGCAGATGCATCGCCCGAATTTTCAAGCTCGTGGAGCATATCAAGCAAGGGTTTGATTTCGGGCACATCGTCAATGGCTTTCAATGCTGGGATTGCGCTGAGATAATCAACGAGCGCTGCAGTGTCCGCATCATTTTGAAAATCTGAAATTCACTGAATTCATAAACGTTTCGAAAATTCTACAAAATCAAATCTCGTTTTTGGAAAGCCATGATTACGGATCGCCCGCTTTGCTATTCATCCTTTGTCCAGAATTCTCTGTCGAATGACAAACTGCTCTTGGTGCGTAAACTGTCAGTTGCTGAGAAATTCGAGAAAACCATCAAATCATGGTAGCGAGCCGAATTTTTCGTACAATTCTCTATCCCTTTGAAGACTATGGAGAAATTCACGCTCAGCCCCGTGGATGGAATGGATATTAGCTTCATAGCGCGTTTCCACTTCCTGAAATTCACTAAATTGATCCTGAGCCAAAGATTTTGTATTCGGTCGGTCTGCAGCATCAAAACGTTCTCGACGCAATTTTTCTCCGCGCGATAAATTACTCATGATTGGTTCGGAAGTTTTAGTGCAATCTTGTCAGGAAACGTCTGGATGTTCAAATGCAGTCATAGCAAGGAAGTTATTTCTTTAAGTATACTAGATTGTTGATTTATATGCAAAAATATCGACGATTAGAGCTTTAGTCCAAGTTCTGCACTGTTTCAGCCAACTTCGAAGCAATGAAGGCATTTCCAATCGACCACAGGCCTCCATAGGTTGGGTTTTGATGATCAAGGCCAGCAGCAAAAGATGTGAGCATTTGTGGAGTGAAATCCTGCAAATTTTCAATAATGAGTATCGAAATTTTTCCAGATGCGATCGTCGAGGCAATTTCTTCGCTCCAAACCTCTTCCGTGTCCTCAGCATAATCTTCCCTAGCGTTTTTCAACCACTCGACCTCGCCTTGGGAGAGCATCTCAGCCAATGGGCTGGGAGCAAGTTCGCGATAGTCGATACCAAGGGTCGAAGGGATATACTCGAAAACCGTTTCTTCAGCCGCAGCCCTTTCGATCAAGGAAGCCACCGGAGCCAATGTCACAAATGCAGCAAGACTGAAGGAGCGCAGTAGATTGAAACCTAGCATATCTTAGTACCCATATATTCACACAATAGTTCATATATAGGTACTATAGTTCATATGACTATTCAAGGCTTAGTCCTCGAATTTGAAAGGCTGTAGAAGCTCGCGAAACTCCCCAATAGTGGAGCGTGCGGAGGTATGAATCCCAATCCGCTCAAGAAATTTTGGCAGGTAGCGCGTCATATCTTCGATATCTACTTCCTGCAGTTTCCCAGAAAGAACCCGTGGAAAAATATCCTCTGCCCAAACCTCGCCCGCATCATTGCCGTAGGTTTCGGGTGCATTTTCTAGCCACTCCCCTTCAGCGTCTAAAATCGTTTGTAGCAATTCGTGTGAAAACCACTGTTCATAAGGAATTCAGAGCAAACTCTCATGTCATGATTCAGCATTGTTCATTGCTTATCGGCTAAAAAGATAATCACACGATAGTTCATGAATTCCAACTATAGTTCATAGAGCAATTTGCGAGCGATCATGAGGGTGTTCCGTGAAAGGGACGTGGCTCATGGATAACGCGCAGTTTGATGCAGTACGTGAAGCGTTTGGAAAAATTCTGCGTACCAGACGACTGGCACTTGAACTCTCTCAAGAAGAATTAGCCGGTCGTGCGGGTATTGCCATGCGCTACGTGTCACTTCTGGAAGGCAATAAGCGTCAACCGACTTTGACCACGCTCTATGGTATCGCTTCAGCACTCGAACTGACCTTGGGCGAGTTTATGACACTGATCGAAAACGAGATGAAACCGCGCCGAAAACGCTAAATAATCTCCAGATCATTCGCGAGACGATAGGCCACAAGTTCAAAAGAAAACCACGCAAGAGCATTTTTCAGATCACCGGAAATATCCAAAGATACCCCTTGATCGTGTTCAAATTCTTCCCGCAATGCCTCGATCTCTTCGTAGTGCTGATCGAAGAATGCATGGGTATCGTGGTAATAGATGAGGCTGTTCACGATCCCACTGATGCAACCATGCTCCAACAACTCGTGGAAAAACGACAAAGGTTGGTCGTGATCCAAGGCTTCGCGTGCCACCGCTCCAGCAATGTCGCGTTGTCAGGAAATCTTCTCAATTGCCTGATGGAAAGTGGCTTCAACACCGCTCGGGGTATTCATCAAGAAAACTATGATTGGGAAATATGAGCAAACAGCTCGTGGCTTGAATTATACTCAATTTTTGCTTCAAAGCTAATCGCAGAAAAGAAGTTGGATTGACGAAGCTCAGCTTTGTTTTTGTCCAGATGATTGGGATTTGCGTCCTGCTGCCTCGAAATCTTGAGCCTGACGCAATTTTGCAAACTCTGCTGCCTCAGTGTCACTGAGATAGCCTTTTGCGATGGCTTCGGACATTTCATCGATTTTGATAGCCGACGAAGCGCGTTGTAGGCTGCGCTTGAGGATCGCTTCTGCAGCAGCGACATCCTCACTCGAACCAAGACGATCTGACCAACTCGGGTCACTCAGAAATTGCTGGCTTTCCTCGATACGCGAATAGTCTTTGAGCGCTGTCAGAAACTCACCAACGCGATGATCGAGGGAAGCATCCCCAGCTTTAAAGATGTGGGTCGTATCGCTCATGTGTTGGACGCTTTCGATCTTTTCTTTGCGAGTAGCACAAGAAGCCCTATGAACTCAAGGTATGCGGGAACCGTTTCCAGAACACTACAAAGATATTGCCGACTCAATGGGCATTGCTTTGTACCAGCGCTTCGATCTGAACGAAGCCTCGCTCTTTCTGCGTTGCCCCGTCAAGGACGTGAAGAAACTGCTTGATGAGGGCAAACTCGCGGGTATCAAAGTGACCGACAGTCAGTTTCAAGTTTTCGGGTATCAACTGCTCGAATACCTACTCGAAAATGTCACTCGACAAGCAATCCCCGCGAGTCGAAACAGCGATCTTGCCGAAAGGATCATGCGAGCAAAAGAGGTAGTCGAAATGACTGGCCTCTCACGTACCACCATCTGGCGCATGGAAAAATCCGGACAGTTTCCGCATCGTGTCAGCCTTGGTGTTGGGAGTGTTGGGTGGCGCGAGAGTGAGGTTAGCGATTGGCTCTTAAGTAGAAACACACTCTCAAGAAATGAAGCTAATGACAGGAGTTGATAATTTAAAATATATCATGCATCTTTTACGCGCATTCAGATAAAAGATACTCATCAAGGTACGAATCCGAAGCAATCGATCAAAGTGTTCGATGGTTAGTTTTCCGGCGAACTGACTCTGGAGGATTCAATGTCTAGAACAGTCTACGCTTTCTGTGGGTTCATAGGGTTTGCAGTGCTTGTCGGTACAGTATCGGCGGAAGAAGTCATCGAATGCCCTGATCCGCTTTTTACATGTATAGGCCCGGGGTCAGGTGGCAATCCACCCGGAACACCTCCCGACCCGATTTTCCGACCGATAGTCCCGTCATTCGCGGGCAATGTAAACTTCAATCGCTCGTATGGCATCGTCAATGAACAACGAATGACCATAACTCATGGCGCACTCGAACTAAGTAAAGAAATGACCGGTTACCTTCAGCGCAACAGGTCGGACATAAATCCGAACTCAATATACGTTCTATCCCCAAAAAGTTTCGCGGGACCAAGGATCGAAGGCGAGTCAATTATCATTGGTGGCGGAGCGCTCGCGCAATGAATTTCATCGCGAGCATTAGTGGCTATTTTCTCTTATCCGCTGCCGCCGGTTTTGTTCTGCCCTTTCTCGCTACACTGGCATTTCAACGCGACGAGTGGCGAATAATTGGCACGCTGCTATTTGCTTTGGCCCTTGTAGGTGCGTGTGCAGGTATATCCGGCGGGATGAGTAGATCAGCGGCGGTTGGAGATGTGATACCGGCATTTCTTGGCGTGTTAGGCGGAGTTGCGGTTTATCTTTTTGGCGTTGACCAGTCACGTGGAGTAATAGCGTCTTTTGGTGCTGCGACCTTATCAATTTCACTTCTAGTCGGGTATGCTTCCGGCTCCGCATTTCGCAGCACACCTGAAGATCATAGGAATATCAGAGAGCACTGTGCCCGTGCGTACACAGACGCCGACCTTTTGGGTAACAACGCGGCATTCCAACGTTTCAGAAATCAGATGGGTGCGTCTTGCGACGCTTCAATGTTTTGGAAAATAACAACTACTGCGCCTACGCAAAAATCGGAGGAATAGAATGACCTGGCTAAAATGGGTTTTTGCGATCAGCCTAATGAGCTCAATTTGTAGCCCTGCAGTTGCTGAAGGGATCAAAATCACGACTTGGAACATAGCCAACCTCCATCACGAGACCGGCGTAGCATTGCGAAATGGCTCAGTCGCGAGAGAAAATATAGATTTTCAAAGGCTTTCGGAGGTTGGCGCGTTACTGAACGCTGACATAATTGCGTTGCAAGAAATAGGTTCTCCACGAGCTCTCGCGCGTGTTTTTGATCGATCAAAATACCATCTGATCGTTTCAGATCGGTATTCAGCGGGAGACGAGAACAAGCCTCCCGAAGAGCGTGATATCTTCACAGCGTTTGCAATTTCCAAAGAGCGATTTCCATCGCTTCCCAGTGTGGAAACAGTTGGTGCGTTTTCACTGTCTCACATTGAACTCAATCACGACGGAACTGCAGCCTCAATTCGTCCAACAAGATCGGCAATGCATATCGAGTTCGAACTTGATGGTGAGGTAATATCGATCCTAAATGTGCATCTAAAATCCTCATGTCATCAGTACCCCCTGAAAGATGTTGAGGACCAAAACTTCTTTAATTCTCAGCCCTTCGGGTCACGTTTCGACTGCCGGACTCTCAAAGCACAACTATCACTGTTGGAGAATTGGATCGAAGTCCAGTCTGCTCTCGATAAACGCGTTATCGTAGCTGGAGACTTTAATCGACGCCTGAATTCGGCTTACCGCAATCCAACGAGACATGAAGATTTTTGGGCCGAACTCAATGATGGTCAGCCTAATCATCTTAAGCTCAGAAAAGGTCCTGAAGGACTCGATAGTGTCTGCTGGCCAAAACATGAAGATCGGTTCGTGGAACACATTGATCTGGTCATTGCGGATAGTGAACTTTTTGCGAAGTACCCGCAGTCAGGGTTTGAGAAGATTGGTTTGGGTTACGATGACGCCGAGGAATATGCCGAACGAAAGCGTCAACGGCTTAGCGATCATTGTCCAGTAACACTAACGCTCTCAGATTGAACCTTAGGAAGAAGCAAGAGCATGGGACTATATCCCGATCGAAATTCTGAAGGTAGGTGTTTCTGGTCTGGGGATTGCTACAACTCAAGTTAATATGCAAAAAGGGGTGATACAAATGGCAGCTGTTAAAAATCCGACATACATGAGACACATCCGCCATTTCTTCGAAGCGGAAGATCACGATTGCATGTTCTCGAGGGGGAAAGATTATACCACCTACGACAGTTTGAAAAATTCTTCCGTAGAAGTGTATTCAATCACTCGTCCACCAAACGCCACAATGCCCAAGCCTGCCGCGAGACGCTGGGATGAAGACAAATCGCAGACCTTTCTCAACTGGATCACTAACGGTCATCCGCGCGGAGAACCAAAACCAAAAAAACCTTCCACCGGAAGTGCTGCAAGAGTTCGCAAAAGCCTATCTGAACTCAGCGACGACGAAATTAAGTTAATAACCAAGGCATTCGAGGGTATGATGAAACTCGATGCTGATGATCCAAATGGGTATTTCAGCATTGCCGGTATTCATTGGTTTCCCAACCGAGCTCCTAATGAAGCTTTCTGCCAACACCACACCGATCACTATCATATGTGGCATCGCGCCTATCTGCTGCAATTTGAGGACGCGATGCGAGCGGTTCCAGACTGCGAAAACGTGACTTTACCCTATTGGGATTTTTCTGAAAAACTACCGAGCTGGATAAACAAGAAGCCGTTCAAGACTTATAAGCTACAAGAAGAGGTCCATCGGGATTACCCGAAGAACCATGCCACTAAACACTCAACTCCAACGCAAATCGCCGCAAACTTTAAGAGCGCAGGAATATTGGACACGATTGAAGATGCGCTCACGAAATCGAGTTGGGAAGATTTTAATGACACAATAGAAGGTGCTCATGACAGCGCACACCCTGCCTGCGGAGAAAGCCTCGCACATCCGGACATTGCATCATTTGATCCACTGTTTTGGTTCTTCCATGCCAATTGGGATCGACTTTGGTGGCGCTGGCAACAAATCATGCAGGCGAAAACTCTTTGGACGTTTCGCTCGACTTTTGCTGAGTCATCGACTGGTGCTTTTTTCACCGCCCCACTCAATCGGATGCGCCCAAACTTCATGACGGCTGATAGAACGATTGATCTGAACGCGCTCGGTGTCACATATACTCAGCCTATTGCACCTGAACCTATCGTCCTAGCGTCTAGCTTTGGAAGCCTTCTGGCAGCAAGTAATTTCAAAGCCGCAAAGTCGCCAACCATGTCGGTGAGAGTGCGCGACATCAATCGACTCGCAATTCCCGGTTCATTTCGGATTGAACTATTGGCCGATGGAAAGCAAGTCGCTGAACGCTGCTTCTTCCAGTCGACCGAGCCAAACAATTGTCCAACGTGCCTAAAAAAAGCACACGTCAATCTTGATTTTAAAGTGCCAATAAAAAAACTTTTGGGGGCAAAAATTGAAGCTAAAATCTATGTCTTCGATCGCAAAGGAAAAGCTCGCCAATTTCCTTTAAGCTCTGCGGGCAGCCCAACAATAAACGCGCGCTTACCGCTTGAAAAATAATTACGGACCAACTGATTGCGAGGATGATTGATTACCGTTTCATGTTCGAAATATTTCGAACATTGAAGTATGGCAATTATCTCAAGCGATAATTGATTTTGAAGCAGAACAGCCTAGGAAATCGGCTCACCACCGTTCATACTGCCCGGTGATAAGCCTTGCTTCCTCCAGAAGTACTTGCGTTGAGAGTGGAACGTTGGCTGGATCAACGTCCACTCCAACCGCATCGATCTTAATGAGAGATCAGTAAAAACGGAAGTAAGCTCAATACGAAAGTGATAGCGAGAACCGTTAGTATAGCTGGTTTATGCTTAATTAAATCGTTACGAACCGCATCTCGATATGCTTCGTGAAAATTCGCCGCCGCAAAGCAATACGCCGAAAGAACGATACTCAGAGTCAAAAGAGCGAATAGAAGGCGTAGAGCCTCGTCCGGGCTAACCTGTTCGCCAACAGCACCAGCAATGGTGATGGCGGAGAACGTACTCGCTATGGCCACGGTTAACGCAACAAGAAGTTGCTTCCCTAAAGCCGCAAAAATTGATCCTTGTAGTGTATCTGTTGGATAGAGTGCTATCATCAGAATGACGACCGAAAACCATAGTAAAAAATTTTCCCTAGTTCCAAAAAAAAGCAAAGCACCGACGCTAATAGTGAGTAAAGGTCGTTGAGGCATAAGAACTCTCCTTTAGTAAAGTGCAATGATCACTCAATCATTCACGATATTTTATTTTCGTAATTAAATTTATAGAGGTTTATTTACTACCTAGGAATATCGCCTAACAAGAAAATCCGCCTAATCATAGTGGCAATATTTCTGAAAGGATCACATGCGCGAAAGAAATCGCCGAGACGACTATCCTCTTACGCATCAACATCGGGCGCGTGGAAAATCTGAACAATTCTCGAACTGAGTAAGCCTTGGTTCGAGTAGTATGGGATGTAGCGCTGGCCATCAGATAGAAAGAAGTTGTAAGGCAACCTCAAAGAGTCGCTAACTGTAGGCGTAGCAGGCCTGTCTTTATACTGAAGCCTGTTACGCCTCTTAGTGGAAATCGTCGCCAGAACTGTTTAGTTATACCCAAGTGAAGGCATCATCTTCCAACAGCACTGGCCCATCATTCGAATTGTCGCCTGTGAAACCGAAGTTCACTGAGCCGCCAGCTGCGATATCTTCGTTCCACGAGAGATTTGTGAAACGGACATCACCGTTGTCAAGGAATTCAGCCTCGGCACCCCAAACATTATTGAAGATGAAACTGTCATCGTCTGGCACGTCGAGCACAACCGACCAACCTTCAATTGTGTCGGATGTGAGGTTGCCAATATTGACCGATTGCTGGAATCCCGAACCCCAATCATTTGTTGGTGATGCGTCAATTGAAACATCAGATGCACTGACTTCGACAGGTTCAGGGTCACGGTCGTTGAAAGTGGGCGTAAAGTCCGCCAGATCGAAACCAGCACCTTGAACCTGGAAGGAAACCGAGAAACTGTCACCGACTTGTAGTTCAGGTTGGAAGCCAGCATCAATGTTTCCAATTGTGAACGAACCTTCACTAGAGGTATTGACCGGTCCGTTGAAGCTGTTTGTCCACGCATGGACAACGGTTCCGTTTCCAGAATACCCGCTGTCGATAGTCCATGCAAAAAGATCGTCGCCAACAATGGAAGCTTCAGACACGGTGTAGTCAAAAGTTACATTGAACCCACCGCCGAATTCCGGATTGAACCAATCATTGACATTGGAGAGCGTGAATCCTGAGTTATCGTTGTTCGTATCACTATCAGTGGGCAGCTCTACATCACTATCGTTTGCCGTCAGGCGTACAGAATCTTCCAGTACTTCATAACGCGATGCGTCATCCGCATTCAGAGTTATTCCAACATCGAAGAGCTCTCCATCATCTACCAAATCGTCATCATTCAAAGTCACAGTAAAGGATGCTTCGAGTTCACCATCCCGAATTGTCACGTCACCGACGGCCTGAGCGAAGTCCGCATCTGCAAGACTGGCGTTAAATACATCGACCACGTCGTAGCCCACTACCAAATCCCCTACGGTATCCGTACGCGAGACGGTGATAGTCGCGGTTCGCTCGCCGTCTATCTCTTCAGATAGCGTGGTACGATCTGCCGTGACAACAATTGTAGGAACATCGTCATCTGTAGGGACATCGTCATCGTTTGCTGTCAGGCGTACAGAATCTTCCAGCACTTCATAACGCGATGCGTCATCCGCATTCAGAGTTATTCCAACATCGAAGAGCTCTCCATCATCTACCAAATCATCATCATTCAAAGTCACAGTAAAGGATGCTTCGAGTTCACCATCCCGAATTGTCACGTCACCGACGGCCTGAGTGAAGTCCGCATCTGCAAGGCTGGCGTTAAGGACATCGACCACGTCGTAGCCCACTACCAAATCCCCTACCGTATCCGTACGCGCGACAGTGATAGTCGCGGTTCGCTCACCGTCGATCTCTTCAGATAGCGTGGTACGATCTGCCGTGACAACAATTGTAGGGACATCGTCATCGTTAGCAGTCAAACGTACAGAATTTTGTAATATCTCGTAACGCTGTGTATCATCTGAATTCAGCGTTATTCCAACATCGAACAACTCTTCATCATCCACTAGATCATCGTCGACCAAGGTTACAGTGAAGGATGCTTGGACCTCGCCATCTAGAATTGTTACGTTGCCGATAGCTTGAGTGAAATCCGTATCTGCGACATCTGCGCTCAGGGCGTTTGTAACATTATATCCGATAGTCAAGTCTCCCGCGCTATCAGCACGCGAAACAGTGATGGTCGCGGTTTGCTCTCCGTCGATTTCTTCAGACAGGACTGTTTGATCCGTCGTAACAACAATTCCAGGGCTGAACGCGATATCGATTGGCGTTGTCGCAATTGTAGGGTCGAAGAAATTCTCGAACTGATCCGCCCCATCGATAAAATCAAAATTACCGGTTAGGGCAAAATCGAGAATCGCCGCATCGCGTAAAATCGAGTTAGTGATACCTGCTGCATCCACTGCTGCTTCAGCCGCATCCCGCAATACCGCAGGCAAACTATCAATCGTCAGGATGCGATCAGGCGCTGCGTATTCTTCCGCTTCACCAGGCAAGAGGTTATCAGCTTCAGCCACAATCCAACCTTCGGCGAAGGCTCCGTAGAGTACGTCCACAGGTACAGGAGTGGTTAGAATGGTGCCGTCAGCTAGCTGTAAGTCATCAGACGTGATACCGTTAGCGTTGCCTAACAATCCCTCCAATGTACCAGCTGCGCGGTCGATTGAAGGAGATGGGCGAACGTTTAAGAAAGTGGAAAAGACGTCCACGAAAGTGCGGTCACCCAAGCCATTCTCAATGGTCACGGTACGCCCGCTACGTGAAACCAGACCGATATCAACAGAAATAGTCTCGCCATCAGCAAGCGTAGTGATGGTATCATCAAGACGCAGAATACCTTGGCTATCCTCGCCTACCTCCAATGATACGGTCACATTCCCAACTTGAGTCGCTATGGCCTCTGTCACTGAAACCGCAGACGAGATAGCAGCAAAGCGTGCCTGTACCTCGTAAGCGGGTCCAGCTGTAGCTCGGGTTAAAATAAAGTCGCCGGATGCTTGGAAATCGTATGCAATATTATCAAACGAAATCAGATGTGGATCTCCGAGTGATCCCGCAAGAAGCCCGCCAAATCCACCAAGTAGTCCGCCAAATATCCCACCGCCCAAAACAGTATTATCGACACCATCCGAACCAGTCGCGAAGAAATTGACGGTAAACGATGAATCTGTGACAACTCCATTGACCTCAAAGAGGACCGATTGTTGGAGTCCATCGCTTTCCCTCAGAGAGTATTGAATTTCTATCTGCACATCGTTTTCGAAGGCCGAACCATCTGAAACGCCGACGCCACGACGGTAGCCAAATACACCTTCATCCCAAGTAAAAGTTGTATCATTGAAACTCCCAGGTCCTTGGATCACCGTTCCGTCAGCGAATATATCAAACGAATATCCAAAGTCGCCTTCGCGAAACCGGTCATGAGTTATAGCATTGCCTGATCCCTCAACAATATCCGATGGGATCGTGACAAGCGTAAATCCGCCAAGTTCATCAACTGTAAGGTCTAGCTCGCGCCCATCTCCGAATCTAGCGACTTCAACGTCAGTCAGAGTATCAGTGCCATCCGACATATCCCCACGGGCATGTTCAACTGTAACCGTGCCATTACTGTTGCGCCGAACATTGTATTCTAGCCCGTCACCGGAGAAGATAGCGGTATCGTGGCCCGCGCCGCCGTCAAATGAATCGAATCCACTGCCACCTTCAAAATCGTCGTTGCCCTGTCCTCCACTGACATCTTCATCAAGGATCGAATCCCCAAAATTGAATATATCGCGCCCACGAGTTCCGATAAATTTCTCAATTGAATGATAGTAATCTGTAGAGTTGTCGTTTGAAGTTGATTGATATTCTCGATCAAATAGATCTGAGTTCAGTATGGTAAACTCTGAGCTTGTAGCACCGCTAAGTGAAAGATCTGCAGTGTCTATTCCAGAACCTCCATATAATTCATTATCTAAGCCATTTCCAGCGAGTATATCGTCTCCTTCTCCGGCGATAATAATAGAAAATGAAGGTTCAGAAGATTGGGTTAGAAATATATTTAGATTGTCAATTCCGGCGCTTCCAAATAAAATATCATTATTTATTACGTTTTCTTGCTCTAGTATCTCGGGTATTTCGAGGGTTAGCGCAATACCAGCGTTTAAACCTGATAAAATCGAAGATTCTAATTGATTAACCGATTCGCTAATTACTTGAAGAGATGAGATATTTTGAAATCCAAGTGAGTACTGATCAGAGTCATAAACGCTTGAGTTATCTAGACGATCAAAATTAAAACTTACTGTTTGCCCTAAATCGAAAGAAGGAATTACTAAACTAGTATACGTATTCGATATTATTGCTGGAATATTTTCAGAGTCTAAATCGAAATCATCGCCAACTGCACGGACTATTAAATCTTCAAAGTAAACTTCATCGTTTAATCTATCGTAGTATACATATGTTACTTCTTCAATTTGAACACCGCTAGATCCATATACGCCAGCACGAATACCATAATCAGGTGAATTTACTTCATAGAAATATTGATCAAAAGAAATAACGAAATCTTCTCGAGTTGCTACTGGACTATTAATAAGATCTTGAACTTGTATTCTAAATATTTCTGCATCTGCATCTACTAACTCTAAGTCATTTTCGAGTATTCCTTGAAAAAAACCAAAATTTGAAAATATGCCATTTTCAAAAAATCCTGCATCAAGAGGGTTTATGTAGCGTCCAGGTCCATTTTCAATATAATCAATGAAATTTATTGTTACAAACGGATCAGTAGGTCTGTTAAATGCGAAATTTTTTCTTACTTCAGTATCATTAATGTTTACATTTTCCTCTCCATATAAATAAATTGACCAGATTTGTGCAAGATTTAGATCTTCCCAGTTATTATATGTTTGGACATTTTGCATAATTTATCACCAAGGTTGTATTGTGGATTATATTATCGAATTTATAACTAATTGTGATCACTTTCAACACGATTTTGTGAAAATGAATGGATGTAAAATGATTTGGAAATCGCTTCTTCTGATCATCGGATTGATCGTGGGCAAAATTCAGTGGGATAGTGTACGATTTGCTTACAATTATTTTCCGTCAGAGCTAGAGGTTGTGGAATCGCTTGCCAGTAAAAAATGGCATTGGAGTCGTCGTGGATGCACTTTCGCTGTTATCCGTTTTTCGGAAGCTAGTAAGCAGTATTTGCTTTCGAATGGATTGCAATCTATCACTCGACGTTATCGAAGAGCACCTCAGCCACAATGGTTTCCTACTCAGCACTGGAGCGAAACGCCCTCCGCGCCAGCAGATAGAGACGATGCTTATCTAGATTGTAAGGGGCATATCAGCGACCATTTGGCTTCAGAGATAAACATAATCTTGGCACGACCAGGTTCGTGGTCATACCGCTCATGGAGTGGAGTTACCATCGTCTCACCAGAACATCGCCTTGCGGCAGCTTTTCGCTACGGCGATTGAAAATTCGATGTGGCACTATGCGATCATATCAAATTTGACCTGCATTGACAGGGAGGAAGCTCACGAATGGTTTGACGACAATTGTGATTTTGTTCTGAGACCATAAAATCGTCGTGTTTCTCGTCAGGCGATTAATATGATTTTTGCATACCTTCACCGAGAAAATCAGCCCACCACTGCATCATCTCTCGTCGCACATCCAGATATTGCGCGTGATGAAGATAAGCGGCGCGGACTTTGTTGCGCTCGATATGCGATAGCTGTCGTTCAATCGCATCAGAATTAAAACCCTGCTCATTCAAGATAGATGATGCATTCGCTCGAAAGCCGTGTGGAGTGCATCGGGATTTCCCAACTGTCTCTCCACCATAACCCATTCGGAAAATTGCTCGCCGAAGCGTGTTGTTTGAAATTGGTTCGCTGCGATCTCTCTCGGATGGAAAAACCAATTCATACTGCTCGGTGATGGGCCTTGCTTCCTCCAGAAGCGCGAGAACTTGTGTTGACAGTGGAACGAGATGACCAGATTTCATCTTCATCCGCTCGGGAGGTATTCGCCAGAGCTTCTCCTCAAGGTCGAACTCTTTCCAACGGGCTCCATAGACTTCGCCGGGTCTGACAAAGGTATAAACAAGAAGCTGTAAGGCAATCTGCGTCAAAAGCCTTCCCTGCTTATGATAGCTCTGTACGTCACGCATAAACTGACCAAGTTCTTCCCGTGGCAATGAAGCACGATGTTTGGTCGGACGCGCCTTCAGGACACCAGCCATATCTCCCGCGGGGTTATGGGTCAGCCTTCCGATCTGCACTCCGTACCTGAAAACCCGACGGACATCCTGTAATGTACGAGCGGCAACGTCCAAAGCATCACGCGCTTCGATTTTACGAATGACTTGGACCACGTCTTTAGGAGTAATGTCGTCAAGCCTGATTTTATCAAACTCAGCAAAGCTATTGACCTCAAGACGATTCCAGAGCCGCGTAGCGTGCCCATTTGCCCAAGTTCCCTTCTGATGCTCAAACCACTCCTTCGCCAAGGTTGAGAACGCTTCCCCGTCCTGATACAGCGCCTGCTTGGATTTCTGTCGTTCTTCCCCCGGATCAATCCCGTCAGCGATTTGGAGGCGTGCCCGATCTCGCGCTAATCGGGCATCTTTGAGGCTCACATCAGGATACACCCCGAGTGCTAAGGTCTTTTGCTTCTGCCTGAAACGGTATTTCAAACGCCAGTATCGCGCTCCGTTGGCCTTCACCAGAAGGCGCAAACCCTTCTCATCGCTGAGCCAATAATCTTGCTCCTGTGGAGAAGAGTTCTTTATTTGCATGAGAGTAAGCGGCATGTGGTGCTATAAACGCTAATTGAACCGAGATAGCACCAAGAGTAGCACCAAAGCGTCTGAAAAACAATGAAACGGGGTGCAACCACCTGAAACGCAGATTGCGTTAAGTGCCTGAAAAATATGGCCTGAGTGAACCATATGAAACACGATGAAAAGGGGAATTGGTTGCGGGGGTAGGATTTGAACCTACGACCTTCAGGTTATGAGCCTGACGAGCTACCGGGCTGCTCCACCCCGCGACAGAGCGTGCTTCCTAACGCCGCTGATCGTGAGTCGCAAGTGAAGTTTCAATTATTTTTAGTCTGATACCGCGATGGCAGCTTCGAGGACTAAGTTCAGGGAATAATTGACCCATATCCGTTTGATCGTATGCAGGGTTTCTTTTAGCAAATTGCGAGCTTGCGGACTCGAATTGTGGGCCAATAATCGCATGAAACATGCCCCTATACCTCACGATTATATCAAAACGCCGTACATGCTCCTCTCTTGCCAAAATGATTGAGAGGTTTTAGCGTCCAACCACTCGTCGGGAGAGACCAGTTACCGCTGGCGCCGAAGAAGCAACCGCCCCGGAAACTTTCAGGCGAAAGGACCGGCGAGGAAACGAAACTCTGGAGAGTGGCGCTGCCGCGCCCGCCGATGGGATAACTTTCTCAGGCATCAGGACAGAGGGGGCACCGATCGTTTCGGCATTGGCTGAGCGGATAATAGGTGTCTTATATGTCTGATCTTTTGAAGACTTCTTTTCACGACCTCCATGTCAGCCTCGGTGCGCGGATGACGGCGTTTGCCGGTTATGACATGCCTTTGCAATACGCGAGCGGTGTTATGAAGGAGCATCTGCATACGCGCTCTGCTGCCGGATTGTTTGACGTCAGTCATATGGGGCAAGTGAGAGTACGACCAAAATCCGGTAATATTGTTGATGCAGCGCGGGCTATGGAAACGCTGGTTCCTGTCGATGTCATTGGATTGAAAACAGGACGGCAACGATACGCATTTTTCACCAACGACTTAGGCGGCATTGAAGATGATCTGATGATCACCAATCGCGGCGATCATTTATTCGTTGTCGTGAATGCGGCGTGTAAAGAGGCAGATATCGAAAGAATGCGCGCGGCTCTTTCGGGTGAATGTTTAGTTGATCCGCTAACGGATCGCGCGTTGCTCGCCTTGCAAGGACCAAAAGCTGTCGATGCCTTGGCTACCCTTGTTCCTGATTGCACTGAGATGCGATTTATGGATGTGCGCGAGCTTGAGATATGCGGAGCCAACTGCATCGTATCGCGCTGCGGATATTCCGGCGAAGACGGGTTCGAGATTTCTATTCCAGAGGAGGGTGCGCGTGCTGTTGGGGATGCATTGCTCGCGCATGAGGCGGTTGAACCGATTGGTCTAGGTGCGCGGGATTCGCTGCGCCTAGAGGCTGGGCTTTGCCTGTATGGAAATGACATCGACAGCGAAACCACCCCTGTAGCGGCGGCATTAGAATGGGCCATCCAAAAAGTGCGGCGCAAGGGCGGCGACAGGGCTGGCGGGTTTCCTGGTGCAGAGATTATCCTCGATCAACTTGATAGTGGTGCGCCGCGTCGCCGTGTCGGGATTAAAACTGAGGGCCGCGCTCCGGTTCGCGCTGATACGCCACTTTACGAACATGAGAACGATGTCGGTCAGGTCGGTCATGTCACATCGGGTGTTTTTGGGCCAAGCCTGCAAGCGCCTGTTGCTATGGGATATGTGCCGACACGACTTGCCGAAGCGGGAACGCAGCTTTTTGCGGAGGTGCGCGGAAAACGTCTGCCGGTGAAGATCGCGAAGCTGCCCTTCATTGAACTGGGATTCAAACGCTAAGCTGCGATGCGTTTGATGAGCGCCGATCACCTTAACAGAACTGAATATTACAAGACGAAACAGAGGAGTATTCGATGTTGAAATTTACGGAAGATCACGAGTGGATCAATTTAGACGGTGATGTTGCTACGGTCGGAATTACCGAGCACGCAACAGAACAGCTTGGTGATCTTGTATTCGTTGAATTGCCGGATATCGGAACAACACTCGCAAAGGGCGATACCGCAGCAACGGTCGAATCCGTTAAGGCTGCGTCAGATGTTTATGCCCCGCTTGATGGTGAGATTGTCGGCGTCAATGATGCTGTGGGCGAGACGCCGGAGGGCGTCAACGAAGACCCGCTCGGCAAAGGATGGCTATTTAAAATGAAACTGTCTGACGTCTCGGTCGTCGAGTCGTTGATGGATGAAGCAGCCTATAAAAAGCATATCGGCGCTTAGGTCAGCTCTTTCTCAGAGGCATTTAAATTTCACCACAAAGCAATGGGTCTTTCGATGCAACCTTCTTCTTACGAACCCTATGATTTTGCAAATCGTCGCCACATCGGTCCTTCGCCGAAAGAAATTGCGGAGATGCTTGAAGCGTTGGGTGTCGAGAGTCTTGATCAGTTGATTGATGAGACCGTGCCAAAGGCTATCCGGCAAAACGAGCCGCTCGATTTTGGTAAACCTCTGTCAGAGCGTGGCAGCTTGGACAGGCTGCGTGAGGTCGCAAATAAAAACAAGATGCTGACCAGCCTGATAGGACAAGGCTATCACGGTACGATTACACCTCCGGCGATACAACGAAACATTTTAGAAAACCCGGCTTGGTACACAGCTTATACGCCCTATCAGCCGGAGATCAGTCAGGGGCGGCTGGAAGCTGTTCTAAATTTCCAGACATTGGTTACAGATTTAACCGGTCTCGACATTGCCAATGGGTCTTTGCTGGATGAAGCGACCGCAGCGGCAGAAGCGATGGCGATGGCGCAACGCATGGCAAAATCAAAAGCCAACACTTTTTTTGTCGATCAACAATGTTTGCCGCAAACCATCGCCTTGCTGAAAACCCGAGCTGAGCCTTTCGGCTGGGAGGTATTAGTTGGTGACCCTTTCACGGATCTCGTACCAACTGATGTTTTCGGTGCGATTTTTCAGTATCCCGGCGTGGAGGGAGCCTTCCACGACTTTGAGCCGCTGATTGCAAAATTGCATGATGCCAAAGCCCTTGCGGTTATGGCCGCTGATCCCCTCGCCCTGACATTGCTCAAACCTCCCGGAGAAATGGGCGCGGATATAGCGATTGGATCGATGCAGCGTTTCGGCGTGCCGATGGGATATGGCGGCCCTCATGCTGCTTACATGGCGACCAAAGATGAATTTAAGCGTGCAATGCCGGGACGGCTTGTCGGTGTTTCGGTGGATAGCCACGGCAACCGTGCCTATCGCCTTGCACTTCAGACACGCGAACAACACATTCGCCGCGAGAAAGCGACGTCCAATATTTGCACGGCTCAGGTGCTTCTCGCGGTTATGGCGTCGATGTATGCGGTGTTTCACGGCCCAGATGGATTGCGCGCTATTGCAGAACGAGTGCATCGGAAGGCCGTGCGAATTGCCGATGGACTGGAGTCGCTCGGCTTTGAGATTGCTCCCAAGACATTCTTCGATACGATTACCGTTGATGTCGGCCCTTATCAGGGCTTGATCATGAAAAATGCTGTCGATAATGGCCTCAACTTTCGAAAAGTTGGTCAGCACCATGTCGGCATTACCGTAGATGAACGCACCAGACCCGTGACGGTCGAATCCGTCTTTCGGTCTTTCGGGGGCTTTGATCTCAAGTTCGCTGAGGCATGGCCCACCTATCGCCTGCCGGATCTTCTGAGAACGAGCAAATATCTCACACATCCGGTATTCCATATGAACCGCGCTGAAAGTGAGATGACGCGATATATGCGTCGCCTTGCTGATAGAGACTTGGCGCTGGATCGTGCGATGATACCGCTTGGTTCCTGCACCATGAAACTCAATGCGACCGCTGAGATGTTGCCGATCACATGGCCGGAATTTGCCGAGATTCATCCTTTCGTCCCGATGGATCAGGCTCAGGGTTATGCCGAACTGTTGGCCGACCTAAATAACAAACTATGCCAAATCACGGGTTATGAAGCGATCTCGATGCAGCCGAACTCTGGCGCACAAGGCGAGTATGCTGGTTTGCTCACGATCCGTGCCTATCACAAAGCGAATGGAGACACGCATCGCAATGTCTGCCTGATCCCAACAAATGCCCATGGCACGAACCCTGCGTCGGCGCAGATGGCCGGTATGGAGGTTGTTGCCGTCAAATGCGGGCCGAATGGCGATGTTGATATCGACGATTTTCGTGCGAAAGCTGAGCAACATTCAAAAGCTCTTGCTGCCTGCATGATTACCTATCCTTCGACCCATGGCGTGTTCGAGGAAGGGGTTCGCGAAGTTTGCGACATCACACATGAACATGGTGGTCAGGTTTATCTCGACGGAGCAAATCTCAATGCGTTGGTCGGATTGGCTAGGCCGGGAGATTTCGGGTCTGATGTGAGTCACCTCAATCTGCATAAGACGTTTTGTATTCCACATGGTGGGGGCGGCCCCGGAATGGGTCCGATTGGCGTGAAAGAACATCTCGCGCCATACATACCCGGCCATCCGGTTACTCCTCACGGAACCGAAGAAGGACCGGTATCGGCTGCGCCCTTTGGATCAGCGTCCATTTTACCCATCTCGTGGAGCTATATTTTGATGATGGGCGGCGAGGGCCTGACTCAAGCAACGCGGATTGCGATCCTCAATGCGAACTATATCGCGAAGCGGCTGGAAGGCGCTTACGATATTCTTTATCGCGGCACACAAGGGCGCTGCGCCCATGAAGCGATTATCGACACGCGGCCTTTGAAAGACAGTTGCGGCGTTTCCGTCGATGATGTGGCAAAGCGGCTGATAGATTGCGGCTTCCATGCGCCGACAATGAGCTGGCCGGTCGCGGGGACTTTGATGGTCGAGCCAACCGAGTCAGAGACTAAGGCGGAGCTGGATCGCTTTTGTGACGCCATGCTGGCGATCCGCGCCGAAGCTCAAGACATTGAGGATGGAAAGATCGACCCGGAAAATAATCCGCTCAAAAATGCCCCACACACTGTTGAAGACCTCGTAAGCGACTGGGATCGACCATACTCGCGCGAGACTGGATGCTTCCCTCCAGGTGCTTTCCGCGTGGATAAATACTGGCCGCCAGTAAACCGTGTCGACAATGTATACGGTGACCGCAACCTCGTGTGTTCCTGCCCACCAATGGAGAATTATGCTGAAGCTGCGGAATAATGAAGAAAGGTTGTCGTTGATGTAGTTCACGGACTGTTTATTCGCAGGCCGTGAACTGCAAAAAATCGTAATCTACAGCATCAAATTGGCCTAAATGTTGACATCTGTGGTGTTATTACCAAAGACACATCGACGCTTATCTCAGCTGTAATCGGAAGGAACGCCTGCGATGGCACAATCTGAAGCCCTCAAAACGCCTCTCTCTTATAAAGATATTCGAGGTGTCCCAGTTTCGTACCCCGATAATGACGCTATAGACGGCTTGGAACGTGCGGTGATCATGTCGTTATCGTTTCGCGGTGATGCCATTGCCGAGATCAATAAGGTTTTGAAAGAGCACCCGGATTTTATCATGGGCTGGCTGTTCAAGGCTGGTTGGTTGACTCAGGCAATGGAAACACGGATTTACCCGCTGATGGTCAAAAGCCTCGATGAGGCTGAAAAACGTATAGGTTCAGCGAATGAGCGTGAGCGCGGCCATTTCGAGGCGGTTAAAGCGTGGGTTGCAGGCGATTTCTATGGCGCGGTCCAGAAGTGGGAGGCGGTTCTCACGCTTTACCCTATGGATTTGCTCGCGTTAGAACTTATTCACTACACGATGGTTCTGCTTGGCGATGTACCGGGTCAACGCGATGTTGTGGCGCGGGTCTTTAACCTTTGGGACGAAAGTATCCCCGGTTATGAATTCGTGCTGGGTTTCTATTCTTTCGGTTTAGAAGAAAACCGTGATTTCTCGCGTGCGGAAGAATTGGCCAGACAAGCCCTCGCGATCCGTCCCGACAACCCTTACGCTGTGCACACAGTCAGCCATGTCATGGAAATGCGAGGTCGTCAGGCGGGGGGTATCCGCTTTATGAAAGAGCGCTCTGCGCTCTGGGGCACATCGAATTTCGCTAACCATCTATGGTGGCATACCGGCCTTTATCACCTCGATCTTGAGCAATATGATGAGGTCTATTCGATTTTCGATACTCACTTGGATTCGCGCAACAAAGACGGGCATCGCTACGAAGAACTGGACGCCGCTGCATTGCTTTGGCGGATGAATTTGGTTGGGCAAGATTCCGGTGACCGTTGGACGCACTTGGCCAACAAATGGGAACCTGCGGCTCAGGATACGCTCTACGCTTTCAATGATGTTCACGCGATGCTGACTTTCGTGTCGGATGATCGCAAAGATGCGCAAGCTGCTTTGCTGTCGGCAAATGAGCGGTATCTCGAGAATGCATCGGATGCGAATACTGCTATGACGCGGGAGATTGGTTTGCCGTTCTGCCTCGCGATGCAGGATTTCAAGAATGAGAATTATGCGGCTTGCGTAGATCGCTTGCTCCCTGTTCGATACATGACGCACCGGCTTGGCGGCAGCTTTGCCCAGCGCGACATTATTGGCTGGACATTGCTAGAGGCTGCATTGCGCGCGAAACAATTTGACCTTGCGCTGGCGCTTGCCAATGAGCGGACCGGAACGAAAGATACGTCGGTGCAAAACTGGCGCGCCGTCGCACGAGCCTTCAAGGGACTGAATGACCATGGCAACGCTGACCGCGCCACAGCAAGAGCGCAAGCTCTAATCGCGGCCTAGAGTATTCCAAGGTTTGTTGAATCAGGTTTCACGCTAAGAACTGGCGCGAGGCCTGATTCAATAAATTTATCTCGACATGCTTTCGCTTAAACTTTGCGACAAGCCTTCGCGTACCGCTCTATAAGGCGATATGGCTGATCTATTTCCCTCAAGCACGATTACAGTTTCAGTGCTGACACCCCTGCCGCTAGGTCCGCTGGACTATAGCGCGGACACTGCTTTGGAAGCGGGAACTTATGTCGTAGTGCCGGTCTCTGGTCGTGATACGGTCGGGGTTGTTTGGGGGACGGGTAGCGAGAATGCTCCGAAAAAACTAAAAGCAGTTATCCGTACGCTTGATATTCCAGCGATGCCAACCGAGATGCGTCGCTTTATCGAGCGTGCCGCGCGTTATACGCTTACGCCCCTTGGTATGATGCTGCGCCAGGCCACCCGCGCACCGGGGCTTGCTGCACCAGAAGAAACCCGCACTGTCTATGTTGCGGGGACCCTTCCTGAAAAGCTGACCGAAACCCGTCAGCGCGTTTTAGACGTCGTCCGTGCTTCGCCGGGTTTGGCTGCGGCAGAACTGGCGCGTGAGGCAGGTGTCTCAGCCGGAGTTGTAAAAGGATTGCACGAGGCGGGTGCATTGATTGCTCAAGAGGCCGCTAAAGATCGTGCGCCTCCGCGTCTTGATCCTGATTACGCGATCCGCACACTCAATCCAGAACAGCAAATCGCCGCTGAAGCGATCCGCGCGGCAACCCGCGCCAGCACTTACGCGACGCTTTTGCTTGATGGCGTTACAGGGTCCGGGAAGACCGAGACATACCTCGAAGCCGTGGCCGATGTCATTCGGTCAGGCCGCCAAGCCTTGATCCTTCTGCCTGAGATTGCGCTGACGTCCGATTTTATCCGTCGTGTGCGGGAGAGGTTTGGCGCACCGCCCGTTGAATGGCACAGCGGCATTTCGCCCGCCGCCCGCCGTAAGGCTTGGCGCGCAATTGCGCGAGGCGAAGCACAAGTTGTTGCCGGTGCGCGGTCTGCGCTGTTTTTGCCTTACCGCGATCTGTCGTTAATCGTCGTGGATGAAGAACACGATCAGTCTTACAAACAAGAAGACGTCGTTCTGTATCAGGCGCGTGATTTGTCGGTTTTGCGGGCGGCAGAAGAGGGCGCGACCTGTGTTCTTGCCAGTGCTACTCCGTCGCTCGAAAGCTGGATCAATGCCGAAAGCGGTAAATATACCAGGCTAACTCTGTTAGAGCGCCACGGCGATGCAGTTCTACCTTTCCTCAGTGCTCTTGATGTCCGTGCTGATCCACCCGAGCGCGGAACATGGCTCGCGCCGGGGCTGGTGCAGGCCACGCGGGAGGCGTTGTCTCGCAAAGAGCAGGTTCTCTTTTTCCTCAATCGTCGCGGTTATGCACCGTTGACGTTGTGCCGGAAATGCGGTTGGCGTGCGGGGTGTCCGAATTGCTCTGCATGGCTTGTTGAACACAAGGTTGGCGGCGCGCTTATTTGCCACCAATGCGGTCACCGCACGCCTGCGCCTAATGCTTGTCCCGATTGCGATAGCACCGAGCATTTGGCCGCATGTGGCCCCGGTGTGGAGCGTATTGCCGAAGAAGCCGCCGAGCGGTTTCCCTTGGCTGATGTGCAAATTCTGTCATCAGATCTTGCCCCGGACCCTAAAGCATTGAAGCAACAGATTATCGACATTGCCAATGGAAAGGCAGATATCATCGTCGGGACGCAGATCGTGGCGAAGGGGCACAATTTCCCGAACCTTACGCTTGTTGGCGCCGTCGATGCTGATCTCGGATTGATGGGCGGAGACCTACGCGCGTCTGAACGAACTTTCCAGATGCTCAACCAAGTTGCGGGGCGTGCAGGTCGTGCGGATAAGCCGGGGCGTGCAATGCTGCAAACCGCGCAGCCGGAGCATCCGGTCTTAAAGGCGATCCTTGCAGGAGACTCTGCTGCTTTCCGTCAGCGCTTATCGGATGAGCGCCGTCTTGGGGGGATGCCGCCCTATGCGCGCCTTGTTGCTGTGATCGTGCGTGGAGAAAAAGAAGAGGTGGTTTGGGACATTGCCAAAGCCCTAGCTCGCAACGCGGAGCCGCTGACCAAAGCAGGCGCAGACGTTTTTGGCCCAGCTCCCGCACCGTTCGCAATGTTGCGCGGCGAGCATCGTGTAAGGTTGTTGGTTAGGTTGGAACGCAGCGCCGACCATGCTGCGCTGATCGAGTCGTGGCGGAGTTTGGTCAAAGTGCCATCCGGTGTTCGCGTGGTCTTCGATGTGGACCCATATTCGTTTTTGTAATTGATATTGTTGAGTTATTTAATTTTGAATATCTTGCCTTCGTAGGGATATTATTTTGAAAAGCTGACTTGCGATCACTGAACCGTGATAATCGTGAACTTTTATGCTGTGCGATCCGTCTTCTTTTTAAATCGGAGACTGAATTGAGCTATGCGCCAACCGCCGCAAAAAGTAAGTGAGACTTTAGAGACCGTTTTTCGGGGTGAGATTGATGCGCTCTATCGGTCTGCATTGCGTATTCTTGGCACACGCGAAGAGGCCGAAGATGCGGTTCAGGATGCCTATATTCGCATAACCCATTCATCGACACCTAAAGAAATGCCGCTTCATCCTCGTGGATGGATTTTTCGGGTTCTTCGTAATCTTTGCATTGATAAAGTCCGGTCCCGAACCTCGCGGCTTCGGGTGGTTACAGAGAGTGAAGACGTCGAGACGCTGGCGCAAAATCGTTCGGATCATAGAACACCTGAGACCGACTTGCTCAATTCAGATGCCCTCGACCGTGTAGCGCGGGCGATGGATGCCATGCCTCAAGATCTGTCCGAGGTTCTTTCGCTCGTTGTGATCGAAGGGCTGAGTTACCGCGAAGTAGCGACCATCGTTGGCATTCCAGTGGGCACGGTGCGCTCGCGTTTGAATCGGGCACGCGAGTCCTTACGGACACTCGTAGAAAGCTCTGATTTACCCCGTCTTTCCTCTATTCCAAAGGTGCAGTCATGACGGCTTGCCCGCATATCATGGACACAGAACTCTGGCTTGATGGCGAAGCGGGAGATCAGGCCGATGCCATCGCGCGGCATGTTGCGATTTGTTCCGCCTGTAAAACGCATGTGGATACGGTCCGCCGCCTCGATTTTGCGGCTCGGGAAGCAGCAACAAGGCTCAAAGCGCCGGAAGGTTTGCTTGACCGCTTGGATGATGTAGATGCGGCAAAGCCTGTACGAACATCTGAACCTGTGAATCGTAGGCGTTTGTTCGGCGGATTTGCTGCCGCAGCCTCTATTGCGGCGATAGGCTCGGTTGCTGCGCTGCGTAGAGCCAGAAGCGAAGATTTGCCGATGGCAGTGTTCGGTGATTTTTCGACGCATCTTGCTGCGGATCGGAAGTTAGATTTTACTGAAACAAATCCGCAGACCGTAATGGACTGGTTTGCGCCGAAAGTGCCTTTTACTTTACCGCATTTGGCATCGCTTTCGGAAATGGATTTGATTGGTGGGCGGCTTTGTTGGTTTCTCGACCGACGTATAGCTGTTTTCAATTTTGACAGAGGCGGTGAGGCGTTGGGCCTTTACGTTGCTGAGGCGAATGGGCTTTCGTGCCTGAACAAGGCGTTGCCTTCAGCGACTGAGCAACCCGCGAGTGTTTCTCAGGACGGGCTTAATGGTGCGTTTTGGCGCGAAGCCTCACTTGCTCATGCGTTAGTAGGGGAATCTGCACCAGACGTCATCGCCTATTTCGCTGACCTTATGCACATAGACCACACTTCACAGGCAGGGTGACTGAAACCCTTATCGAGACGATAATAAAAAGGATACCCGTATGACGGTTCATATGATGCGTCGCCCGGTTTTCGACATTGATCTTGAAAATGAAGAACGGCTTTTATCCGTTCCGGAAGCGCGAAAACTTGGCATGGATGCTGCCGGTTCGCTAGCCGGATTGCCGACAGAGCGGGTTATTCTTGAAGTTGCTTGCGGGCGCGTTCTGGCCGAACCCGTCAGCAATCACGAACCATTGCCGCGATATAACGGAGCGGTCATGGATGGTTTCGCTATTCGCCGTGGTGACCTGGTGGGGCCGGGGCCTTGGACGCTTCGCATCGATGGGCATCTTACCGCTGGTCATAAAAAGAGTGAACGGCCTGTTTGCTCTCCCGGCGGTGTTTTATCGGTCGATACCGGCGCTCAAATTTTCGGGTCACTCGATGCGGTGGTTCCGCATGAAGTGGTTCAGTCCGATGGCGATACCGTTACGATTTTTCAGTGTCCATCACGCAACGCCAATATACGAACGCGCGGTCAGGACGCGAAAGTTGGTACGGACCTCCTGCCTGCCGGGCGGATTCTCACAGCGCGCGATATTGCTCTACTTGCGGGTATGGGCCGTGCTGAAATCAATGTGCGGCAACGATTGCGCGTCGCGTGTTTGTCTACCGGCTCAGAGTTGATCGAGGTTGGAACGAAGCTGGGCCGCGGTCAAATGCATGATTGCAACCGTCCAATGCTCAAGGCGGCCCTGAACCGAGAATGGATCACGTATCTCGATCTTGGCGTTATTCGGGATGATGCTGGCGCATTAGCGCGTGCGTTACCGATTGCAACGGGTGCGGCTGACGTCATAATTGTTACGGGCGGAACATCCGGCGGTGTCCAAACGACGATGACGGAAACCATGAAGCAGTTGGGCGGTGATATGATCGCCCATAGTATCGCTATGAAGCCTGGAAAGCCGCTGATGATGGCCACACTCAATGGAGCGCTGTGTCTGTGTTTGCCTGGTAATCCGGTTTCTGCAACGATTGTGATGGAAATGCTCGGTTGGGAAATTCTGCGCCGCCGTGCTGCGATCAGTGATCGAATGCCAGTTCCTGAGCGTGCCGTTGCTCAATTTAAGATGGTCGGGCGTCCCGGTCGGGCCGAGTTTCCTTTGGTTACCATCAAAGATGTAGGGCCGGATGGAATACCGGAATTGGTACTTTCACCCGGCGCGAATTCAGGCAATCTACGCCGCCTCGCCGAAGCAGATGGGTTTGTACATATCGACCCCGATCATGATGATATCGAGCGGGGTAGTCCGTTGGTCTGGACGCGGTTTTAGGGGGCGGAGACGTTTCGATCAGGTGTTGGCTCAGGATGGGCTTCCACGGCGCAGCGCTGCGGAGGCCACATCTTTGACCGAAGGCTTGGACAAAGCGCGGTATGGCATCGGGCGGGAGACTTCCATCGCGGCAACTCCGATCCGGGCGGTTAATGCGCCATTCAGTAAACCTTCGCCTGCACGCCGTGAAATCTTGGCCAAAGCACCGCCGCCGAGTACAGCGCCAAGCAGGTCATCGCTCAAGGCGATTGCTCCTGTTGCTGCAAGGTGGAAAGCAACTTGTTTCAACAGACGCCATGAGCCAAGCCAACCAGCACGGCCCCCATATGTTGCCGCGACCTGCCGAACCATCCGCACATTGATATAAAGCACTGCCGCCGCATCCAGCAGACCAACCGGCAGCAGTGCAGTCGCGGCGGCTACGGAGCGCGCGCCTGTTTTGACCGCTTCAAGCGCTTGTGCATCGAGATCCCGCAAGGTTTCACGTTCAAGTAAAGTTAGCAGAGCATCGGCATCCGGCGAATCTCCGGCCCGTTCATCAATCAAAGTTCGGGCACGGTCTAGTTCAGGCCTATTGCGATAGAGCGCAGTGAGCTTTTCTCTGACATTTTCTGCACGAGGGCGCTCGTGCGTTTCCCATGCTAATTCGGCGTCATCGCGCAAGCCGTCAATGCGTTGTAACCGGGATAAGCCTGCAACTTCGCGCAAAGCGAAAATTAAGAGACCGGCCACGACAATCGCCATCAGGCCAACGGCAATCCAACCAAGCCATGTGTAACGTGCAACTAGTCCGGCGACGAATTCATAAGCCGCAGCACCAATAGCCAAGACTATCAGGCTGCCAACCGCTGCCCAAAAAACTCCCCAGAACTTTCCGCGCTTTGGCGCAGGCACACGAAGGGTATCGGCCTCTGGCAACAACGGGTCGATCTCAATCGAAGAAGGCGAGGGAGCAACCATCATAACCGGATCATCGGCCTTAAAGACACGGGGTTTTTTGCGTTCAGACATATAAGAGATATGCGCTTTACAGGCCTGTGACGCAAGGCGATGTCTCTATAGCTTGTTTAAGATGAGACTGAATCAGGTTTTACGCTAAATGCTGGATGTACTATTGTGGTGCTTTACGTCGTTATTGGTTGTGATGCCCCATCGCCCACTGTGACGTCTTCAAACGCATATGGATCGACGCCTTCAATGCATGCGATGTTGAAGCCGTATTCGTTCGGGTTCGATCGGCGTTGATGGTGAGTGTAAATTCCACAAACCTCGCAAAAGTAATGCTTCGCTGTATTGCTATTCCAAGTGTAAACGCGCAATGCGTCTTTACCTGAGATCACGTGCAAACCTTTGAGTGGAACGCTCGCCATAACAGCGCCCTTACGACGGCATAGCGAGCAATTACAGCGGCGGATATTTTGGAGGCCATCTGGTAGGTCGACTTCGAATTGGACAGCTCCGCAATGGCATTTCCCGATTTTTAAAGACATTCATTCTCTCAGTTTTGAATTATGTGTACTTTGATAAGTGCGTCAGAAGGTTTGCTGCGTTAACACGGGGCTGAGGCGGGCATTAGAGGCATCGAAATGGACTATCAGGATATCGACGCGTTGACGGAGGAGCAAGCAAAGGCAGAGCTTGCGCGGCTTGCTGAAGAAATTGCAGGTCATGACGCACGGTATCACACTGACGATGCACCAGAGATTAGCGATGGCGATTATGACGCGCTACGCCGTCGAAATCTGGCGATTGAAACGAAGTTTCCTGAATTGGTGCGCAGTGATAGCCCCACCCATCGTGTCGGCGCAGCGCCCGCCGAAGGATTCGCGAAAGTTTCGCACATCGTCCAAATGCTATCGCTCGGGAATGCTTTTGAGCCGGATGACGTCCATGAATTTTCAGATCGTGTCCGCAAATTTTTAAGCGTTCCTGACGGGGAACCGCTACTCTTCACCGCTGAACCGAAGATTGACGGCCTCGCTCTCTCACTCAGATACGAAAATGGTAAGCTGGTGCAGGCGGCAACGCGTGGTGATGGACGTATTGGTGAAAATGTTACGGCCAACGCGCTGACAATCAAAGATGTCCCGCACAAACTTGAGGGTGAAGATGTGCCTGAAGTTTTCGAGGCGCGCGGCGAAGTATATATGTCGCATGAAGATTTTGCGGCTTTGAATGAACGAATGGCCGAGTCTGGACGAGTATTCGCAAATCCGCGTAATGCTGCGGCTGGATCTCTGCGGCAGCTTGATTCTGAAATTACAAAAACCCGACCATTGCGGTTTTTTGCTTATGGCTGGGGTGATGTTTCCCATGTTCCGGCAGATAGGCAGTCGGGTGTGATTGAAGCGATGGGGCGATGGGGATTAACGGTAAATCCCCGTATGGCAGTGTGCGCGTCTGTGGATGAAATGCTTGCATATCATAAAGCGGTAGAGGCGGAACGTGCGAGCCTAGGTTATGATATCGACGGCGTGGTCTATAAGGTCGATGGGTTGGACTTACAGGGTCGCTTGGGCTTTCGTTCGCGAGAACCCCGATGGGCCATCGCGCATAAATTTGCTGCGGAAGTCGCAACGACTGTTCTGGAGGACATTGACATTCAAGTCGGTCGAACCGGCTCACTGACACCGGTGGCGAAACTCCGCCCTGTAACGGTAGGAGGGGTGGTTGTTTCCAATGCGACTCTTCATAATGAAGACTACATAAAAGGCATAGGCGGCGATGGCGAACCAATCCGCGAAGGCCGTGACTTGCGTGTGGGCGATACCGTTCAAGTCTATCGTGCAGGCGATGTGATCCCTAAAGTCGTTGATCTTGATCTTTCGAAACGCCCAAAAGACTCGCTCCCATTTGTTTTTCCTGAAACCTGTCCGGAATGTGGGTCTGATGCCGTGCGCGAGGAAGGAGAAGCGGTTCGTAGATGCGTTGGCGGTCTGATCTGTCCTGCACAAGCTGTCGAACGACTTAAGCACTTCGTGTCTCGCAATGCTGCCGATATTGATGGCCTTGGTGCAAAACAGGCAGAAGTTTTCTGGGCAGATGGGTGGATTAAGCAAACTGCGGATATTTACACCCTCGAAGAGCGCTTTGGCGGCGACAATATTCAAGCGCTGAAATCTAAAGAAGGATGGGGATCGAAATCTGCGGAAAAGCTATTTCGTGCGATTGATGAGCGACGCATTCTGCCGCTTGATAAATTTCTCTTTGCATTGGGTATCCGGCATGTAGGAGAGGGCACGGCAGCTTTACTGGCGCGTACCTATATGAGTTGGGACGCCTTACGCATTGCGATGGAGGCCATGGCAGCCGGTGATGCAGACGCACGCGCAACTTTGGTAAACGTGGATGGAGTTGGAGAGGTTCTCGCAGACGCTCTGTCTGCTTTTTTCGCAGAACCGCATAATCTTGAAGGATTAAACGCTCTACTAACTCATGTCGTTGTTGAGGATGCTGCACCTCCGGCACAACAAGGCGTATTGGCTGGTAAGACTTTGGTTATAACGGGCACGTTAGAACGAATGAGCCGTTCTGAGGCTAAGGCGCGTGCAGAAGCGGCTGGTGCAAAGGTGAGTGGCTCAGTTTCTGCCAAAACCGATTATCTGTTGGCTGGTGAAAAAGCCGGTTCCAAGTTGAAGAAAGCGCAAGAACTCGGTGTATCGGTCCTCTCAGAAGAAGATTGGATCACTTTAATAGAAAGTTAATACGAATCGGCACGGCCCTTGCGGAATGACACATATGGATGCCACAACGATCATATCGGAAGGTTCGCAGGATTCAGCGCCTGAAAAACGTGATGTAAAAAGCGCGCGTCCCTTAAAACCCCGCAGTATGCGGCGTGAAGCGCGCTGGAAAAGGCGCAGGGAAAATGGCCTGCATAATCGCATTCTTGTCAGCGTAATCGTGCCAACTATCTTGTTATCGGCCATGGCCATTGTGCACATGAATTCGGGCACGGTAGATAATGGACCACAAGGCGAAAGTGCAAAAATCGTCTTTGAAGCCTTTCCTGAGGCAGACCCGCAACGGATTGAAGTTACAGAAGAAGATGGGCTTCCGAACAAAATAACACTTCATTTGCCTTCACATATGATCGAACCGAGCCGTGGTATTGATAATCCGTTTGCTAATTTGAATGCCGAATTTGGTCGTGCGGAAAGAACACTTTCGGGCGTAAAGATGGCGGCTCGTATTGAACAGATCGCCGGGGTATTGTTACCGAGTGACATGGAGAAATGTTATACTTACGATGTAGGTGTGATATCTTCGCCGCCTGAAGCCCCGCGTCCTACTCGTAGCCTGTACTTACACCTTAACCCTGGTTGTTAATTTTTGTTTTGTATTGATACAGGCTCATTACTCAGCGGAACGTAACAGCGCAAGCTGGCCTTTTCACAAGACGTACTCCGATGTATTGATCTGCGATGCGTCCAGAAATTCTCTTTCCTCTTTTTGCTGAGCCGACAAAGCTTGATGGTGTTGGCCCTAAAACCGCTCCGCTTTACGAAAAGTTGGGGATAGCAAAAGTTGTCGATGCTCTGTTTCTGCCGCCCTCCGGTGTCATTGACCGTCGTTTACGAGAGACAGTGCAGGGAGCCGTTGAAGGAACTGTTGTTACAGTGCGCGTGACGGTGGGGCGTCACTCAGCTCCGGGCAGACGGGGTGCGCCGTATAGAATAACTGTGAGCGATGGAATACTCGATTTTACGCTCGTCTTCTTTCACGCGCATCCTGAATATCTTGTGCGGATCTTACCGCAGGGCGAAGAACGGATCGTCAGCGGTAAGATTGAGATTTATGATGGCGTCGCCCAGATGCCGCACCCTGATATGGTCATCGATCCTGACGATGGCGAAACACCGGACGGGTTTGAGCCAATCTATCCTGCGACCGCTGGTTTAAATCAAAAAGCGATTGTCAAAGCGATACGTTCAGCGGTTACGATGGTTCCTGATTTGCCCGAATGGCAAGATGCTGCATGGCTGTCGAAACAGGGCTGGCCTGCTTGGAGGGATGCTGTTCGCGCATTGCATTCTCCCGAGAGCGCCACGGATATCGAAGCAGATACTCCGGCGCGGCAACGTCTCGCCTATGATGAACTCTTATCGCATCAACTTGCTTTGGCTTTGGTGCGCGCAAAGCGTCGGCGCTCTAAAGGTCGCATCACAAAAGGAGACGGCTCGCTGCGAAAAAAAGTAGAGGCAGCGCTTCCGTTCTCGCTTACAGGTGCACAAAAGCGTGCCGCCGAAGAGATCCATGGCAACATGGCTGAAAGCAAAAGAATGCTCCGGTTGCTGCAAGGCGATGTTGGTGCAGGTAAAACCCTTGTGGCTTTTCTTGCGATGCTGAATGCCGTGGAAGTTGGAGGGCAGGCAGCATTAATGGCCCCTACAGAAATCCTTGCGCGTCAGCACCTTGCTGGCTTGGAATCCTTGTGTGAAATCGCAGGTATCAACATTGTCTTACTGACCGGGCGCAATAAGGGAGCCGAACGTGAGACGATTTTGTCTGGCATTGCCAATGGAGAGACATCGGTTGTCGTTGGCACTCATGCGTTGTTTCAATCGGATGTAATCTTTAAAGACCTGCGTCTGGCAGTTGTGGATGAGCAGCATCGCTTCGGCGTCAACCAACGCAACGAGCTTGCCGAGAAAGGCGCGGGCGCGGATATTTTAGTCATGAGCGCTACGCCAATTCCGCGCACTCTCGCCTTGGCGAGCTATGGCGATATGGACATTTCGGTTTTGGACGAAAAACCCCCCGGCAGAAAACCGATAGAGACCCGCATGGTTTCGCTTGCACGTTATGAACAAGTTGTCGAAAGCCTGCGTTCTGCGATTGCCAAGGGCGCTCGTGCATATTGGATATGCCCTTTGGTTGAGGAATCCGACATTATTGACCTTGCCGCAGCCGAAGATCGAGCGCGTGCATTGCGCAGAGCCTTGGGTGAAGACGTCGTGGCTCTGACCCATGGCAAATTAAAACCTGCGGAGAAAGATGCAGCAATGGCGTCTTTCAAGGCAGGAGAGTGCCAAGTGATTGTCGCAACGACAGTTGTAGAGGTCGGCGTTGATGTTCCCGAAGCATCGATCATGGTCATCGAACATGCTGAACGTTTTGGTCTTGCTCAACTGCATCAGCTTCGCGGCAGGGTAGGGCGTGGCTCGGGAGAGTCGAGTTGTGTGCTTTTATATCAAGGCCCACTAGGTGAAAGTGCGCGCGCGCGCCTTGCTGTTTTGCGTGAGACAGAGGATGGTTTCCGCATTGCGGAAGAAGATTTGAAGTTGCGTGGGGCGGGGGATTTGCTTGGTATCAAACAGGCGGGCTTACCGCAGATGCGCCTTGCCGATCTTGCAGTTCATACGGATCTCTTGGAAGTAGCGCGCGACGATGCTCGGCTGATCGTTTCACAAGATGCAGAACTAAAAACCGCGCGCGGAGAAGCCCTGCGGGTGTTGCTCTATTTGATGGGGCGGGATGACTCGATTCGTTATTTAGGAGCCGCATGATGACCCTGAAGGCCATGTTGCGTATCGTGGCCTTTACTGTTGGCCTGAGTGTCGGCCAAGCCTATGCCTGTGATCTCGTAGACCCGTTTCCAAACACACGTGTGACACTCCCTTCCTTTAATGTGTTGGCTATTGGATCGTCCAGCACAGGTGGTGTGGGTGCAGGGAATAAAACTTCCGCCTATCCGCAACAAATCGCCCCTGCTTTGCGGGCCTCGGGATTGAAGCCAGCAGTTGTCGCGCGGGGTGTCGGCGGTGAAAGAGCGACCGGAGCGCTTGCTCGTCTTCCAAAAGCGATCAGAGAAATCAAACCGTCGCTGGTGATTTGGCAAGTTGGGACGAATGATGCGAATGCCCGGCTTGATCCTGAAAATGTGGCAGATACTATCCGCAACGGGGTTGCCATTATTCGGGCCGCTGGTGCGGATGCGATGCTGGTTGATCCGCAATTCTATCCCCGTATTGCGAATAAACCCCATTATACCGAAATGGCGGAGATGATTGATACGGTTGGCGCAGAACTTTGCGTCCCGGTTGTTGATCGTTTTGAGGAAATGCGCGATTCGGGACCAGAGGTGCTGCCTAGCCTTTTGGCGCGGGATAAGTTTCACATGTCTGCGCTGGGTCACCGGAGGCTTGCTGAGAGCATCGGACGTGGAATTCTTTGCGGACTGGACAGTAAATGCCCAGAAAACTTGCAGAAATAGGTCATTTTGAGATTAAAATGGTACCGCCTCCCCGGCTTGAACGGGGGACCCCTGGTTCCACAAACCAGTGCTCTAACCAACTGAGCTAAGGCGGCACACCCATTTCAGATACGCCGGTAAAACCGTGATTGCAAGCCTCAGTCATGCTGATTCATCGAAATCTTGAAACGCTTCAATGGTCTGAAGTTTATTCAAGCGGTCTTCTTGCGCCCCGTTGATCGCCAACTTGCCTCTATGTTCGAACAGCCTACGTCGTATTGAAGTATCAGATAAAATATCCGTCCGATTTCCGTAGATCATCCGAGTAATGAATGGTGAAGATAAAAGGGAAAAACATGCGCTTATTCGGTAAAATCGCCAGAACTTCACTTGTTTTCATTTTGCTTGCTTCAGCGTCAGTTGCCCAAGAACCTGAGGGTGCGGAAGCTGCGCGAGATGTCATTCAATCACAACTTGATGCATTTCAAGCCGATGCCATTGGAACAGCGTATGATTTTGCTGCTCCGAATATAAAGCGGATTTTTCCTTCGCCTGATGTCTTCGGGCGTATGGTCCGCAACGGCTATCCGATGGTTTGGAATCCTGCGGAGGTTGATTTTTTAGAAGCGATTCCCCGGGGTGGCTTGATTGTCCAGCGTTTAAGGATTGTCGATCAGTCTGGTTCTCCCTACATCGCGGAATATGCGATGCTTGAAGTCGATGGAGAGTGGCGGATTGCCGGTGTTGAGATCAAAAAAGATGACAGCTTCGGGGCATAAGCAATCTCGACATCTGTCGATATGAGGCTTTCGAACTAAGAAACGTCGATGTGTGGTGTCCCCGACAGGAGTCGAACCTGTGGCCCCCAGATTAGGAATCTGGTGCTCTATCCGGCTGAGCTACGAGGACACTACACACAACATACTTAGATAAGATGATGCTGAAAAGGTCGTAAATTCATGTCCCTTAAGGTGAAGTCTTATCTCAAAAGCAGTATATACATATGAAAGTAATCCAAACCCAAGGCGTTCACCACATTACTCTAATGGGAGCAGATCGTCAGACGTCGATAGATTTTTGGGAAGGTGTGCTAGGCATGCCGTTCGTTTTCGAACAGCCTAATCTCGACGATGAGAGTACAAATCATCTGTATTTCGATCCGGGCGACGGACGGTTGATTACGATCTTTACCCGCGAAGATTTACCCGTTGATCCGACACCAAATCCGAACGGTGTCGGGAACCTGCATCACCTTGCTTTTGCTGTCAGCCGCGCGACCTATACTCAGGCATCTGCGCGATTACACGAAGGCGGGTTCGCCAATTCGGGTGAAGTTGATCGTGGATTTATGGATTCGCTCTATTTTCGTGATCCGTTGGGCCAATTAATGGAAATCGCTTGTTATAAGTTTGATCCACCGGAAGGCCGCACCCATTCCGATGTATTGGCGAAAGCTCATATAATTCGAGTTGAGGCCGGTGCAAAAAATATCACCGATGAACATCTCGCAGATGCGATTACGGTACTGGTACAAGAGCGAGGGGTCGGTTAGTTTGCGGATATGACAAAACCTGCTCTTAAACTTTACTTGGCGGCTCCGCGCGGCTTTTGCGCTGGGGTTGATCGCGCCATCAAGATGGTCGAAATGGCCATCGAGAAATTCGGCGCACCCGTCTATGTGCGTCACGAGATCGTCCACAACAAATATGTTGTTGATGGTTTGCGCGATAAAGGCGCGATCTTTGTGGAGACGCTGGACGAATGCCCGACGGATCGTCCCGTGGTGTTCTCCGCACATGGTGTTCCAAAGTCTGTCCCTGAAGAAGCCAAACGCCGCGAAATGTTCGCCGTTGATGCCGTATGCCCTCTGGTGACAAAGGTGCATATGGAAATCGCGCGCTTGCATCGCCAGGGCCACGAAATCCTGATGATCGGACACGAAGGCCATATCGAGGTCATAGGCACGATGGGACAACTTCCTGATGGAGCCGTCACGCTCGTCGAGACGGTTGAGGATGTTGCCAAAGTATCGCCAACAAACGCGGATAAGCTGGCATTTGTGACTCAGACTACGCTTTCCGTTGATGACACTGCAGAGATTGTGGCTGCGATCAAAGCGCGTTTTCCGAACGTTGTTGCTCCCGGCAAGGAAGACATTTGCTATGCAACAACGAACCGTCAGGAAGCGGTAAAGGCGGTCGCGCCAAAAATTGACGCTTTGGTGGTTATCGGTGCACCGAACTCTTCGAACTCGAAACGACTTGTTGAGGTGGGGTCGAAGGCGGGATGCAAATACTCTGTTCTTGCGCCCCGTGCGACAGACATTGATTGGCGATCTCTTGAAGGCATTCAGGCCGTTGGCATCACGGCGGGGGCAAGTGCACCGGAAGAGTTGGTCAATGAAGTCGTCGATGCCTTTAAGGAGCGTTACGAGGTCGAGATTGAAATTGTCGAAACAGCTGTTGAAAATATCGAATTCAAGGCCCCGAAAGTTTTGCGTGATGCGGGCTGAAACTTAAGAAATCGCTGCACCAGTATAATCTCGACCGGAGATGACGATGCCCGACCTTTTTGCCTACACAGACGGTGCATGTAGTGGAAATCCCGGCCCAGGAGGGTGGGGTGTGCTGTTGATCGCTAAGGAAGGCGACACCATTCTCAAAGAACGGGAGCTTTGCGACGGGGAAGCCGATACGACGAACAACCGGATGGAATTACTCGCCGCAATCTCGGCATTGGATGCTTTGGAACGCGAGTCTAAGCTGACGATTGTGACAGATTCATCTTATGTGAAAGATGGTTTGACCAAATGGATTCATGGTTGGAAACGTAATGGCTGGCGCACGGCTGCAAAAAAGCCGGTCAAGAATGAAGATCTATGGAAGCGTCTCGATGCTGCTGCATCCCGCCATGACGTTACATGGGAATGGGTGAAGGGACATGCCGGACACCCTGAAAATGAGCGCGCTGACGAATTAGCGCGACAGGGTATGGCTCCGTTCAAACCATAGCAATCTGCCTGCTGGCTTGTATAAAAAAAGCGCCCCAAGGGACGCTGATTTATCGGCCAGATTTTTGGTCCAAACTTAGTGGAGTTTTGATGCGACCGTAGCAATACCATCATCAATCAATGAGCCGGCTTTATCACCGCCAAGATTTTGGCCAAGCACATCGGAAGCTGCGATCACAGCAGCGGATGACGCTGCATTACGTACTTCCCGTGTTGCCGCCGCTTCAACTTGTGCAATACGATCTTCAGCCGATTTCAGTTTACGGGCAATCGTATCTTGGAGCTCGAGCTTGGCTTGCTCGGAGGCGCGTTTTGCATCCGCGCGGGCGCGCTCAACAATCGTTTCTGCATCGCGCTTTGACTCAGCCGTTTTGCGCTCGAAAGAAGCAAGCAGTTGCTGTGCTTCTTCCCTAGCTTCACGGGCTTCGTCTAGCTGAGATTTGATGCCTTCGGCACGCTTATCTAGCATTCCCATAACCATGGACGGAACGCGATACCAAGCCAAGACGCCGAGAAAGAGCAAGAAGCCAATAAGAACAGCGGTTGAATCCGTCATTTAGCGACTCCAGCAGCTGATAAGGCACGGGATACTGCCGCTTCAACGGTCGATTTATCGGAAAGGCCCGGTGCGAGCTTTTCAATAATCGCCTGTGCAGTATCAGTAGCGATGGACTTGGCATTAGATTGCGCTTCAGCCCGAACCTCGTTGATCCGAACTTCGCTTTCGGCAGTACGTGCTGCGATCTCGGCATCCGCTTCTGCAGAGGCTGTAGCAAGCTCAGCATCAATTTCGTTCTGCGCTTCTGCAATAATTTTGTTTGCATCCGCTTTAGCCGTTGCCAGAGCCGCCGTATGAGCAGCTTCAGCATCTTCGGCTTGGCGTTTCAGCTCCGCCGCTTTGTCGAGATCGTCTGCAATCGCGTTATGGCGATCTTCCAAAGCACCCGAAATCTTAGGTAAGATCGAGCCATTGAGAATTTTGTATAGGACAAACAGTGCAACCGCCGTCCAGAAAATCTGTGACGCCCATGTGCTAAAGTCGAGTTGTGGCATTCCACCGCTCTGTGCATGGTCGATGTTTTCCGTCGCCATCCGATGCTCCAATAGAACCTTTTCCGCAATCTCAGATCACTGAAGAAGTCCCGAATTTGAGATTTTGCGCTCTCAGATGCAAACCGGCATCTTTGTCATGAAAGCGCTTTTTATCACGCGCGCCCTTAGATACAGAGCGCGCGATTATTGTCTCAGGGTTTGGATTAAACCGCAAAGAGGAGAAGCAGAGCTACGAGGAACGAGAAAATTCCAAGTGCTTCTGCGAGTGCAATACCAACGAAGAGCATAGGCGTCTGGCCTTGTGCTGCTGCCGGGTTGCGCAATGCACCAGCGAGGAAGTTACCGGCAATTGTACCCACACCGATACCTGCGCCGCCCATGCCAATCGCGGCAAGACCAGCACCGATGTATTTCCCCATGTTTGCGATATCGCCTTCCATAGCGTAGCTCCTTAGGTTGTAAACTTTAGTATTTCATCAGTTGCGTTAGTGCAGGTTCAGTGCGTCGTTCAAGTAGACGCAGGTTAGGATCGTGAAGACGTATGCCTGCAGAACCGCAACCAGAACTTCGAGTGCGGTCAGACCTACGATGCCGAGCACCGACGGAACGACCAAAAGTGCGCTGGCACCAGCAAAAGCGCCAATCACTTTGAGAACAGCGTGACCTGCCATCATATTCGCGCCAAGACGGATCGAATGGCTAATCGGGCGTGCAAGATACGAGATCACTTCGATAATGCATAAAACAGGACGCAGCGCAGCGGGTGCTTGTGCCGGCCAGAAGAACGAGAAAAAGTGCATTCCGTGCTTCAAAAAGCCTATGACCGTGACGCTGATAAAGACAGACAGTGCCAAGAAAACCGTCACTGCGAAGTGGCTTGTGACCGTAAAGCTGTACGGGATCATCCCGATCAGGTTACAGGCGAGAATGAAGATGAAGACCGTGAAGATATACGGAAAATACTTCAGTGCTTCATCACCAGCCGTGTCGCGCACCATGTTGCGAACGAATTCGTAGATGCTCTCAGCAACCGATTGCATCCGTGATGGCACGAGGCTGTGTCCACTGACCGCCGACCAAAGAAATACAACGATAGCCGCAACCGCGATGAACGCGAAAAGGGCGGAGTTGGTGAAGCCGATATTCGCGATACCAAGATCGATATCGAAGAAATATTTGATATCGAACTGGTGCATCGGGTCGATGTTCAGTTCACCCTCAACTGCTTCCTTCGCCAAGACCGTCTCCTTTATCACGGCGAAGCCGTGTCATCCTCGTCAATGAACCCGCGAGCCGTCGCGAGGATCGTTTTAATACCGGCAGCAAATCCGAACCCACCAAAAATCACTAAGAAAAGCGGGAGCGTTCCGAATGCCCAGTCCAGCGCGTACCCGATGCAGCCTCCGACCACAACAGAAACTACCAACTCAACGACCATTTGCCACGCGCGGTTAAGCGTTTTGTATTTGGTCGTCTGCTCACGCTTTGGGCCATCAAGCTGCTGCCGAGCGGCGTCAATCCTCGCGCCAAGCTCATCCAGTGACTTGCGATCCGTTTCGCCGGCCTTCCCATCGGGGGCGGCCATCCGCATTCTCCTTGATATTCCGTGGGCGATTGCCCCTTTGAAACCGCGCGCACCATAGGCAGGAGGCAATTTGGTGTCAAGAATGTGTGGCGCAGTGCAGCATTAAATTTTGTGATTAAAGATCAATAGCTTAAAGTGTTTGTCTGTGGCTCACCTGTTCAACTGCATTGAATTGTATCTAACTAGGTGATTCAGACAGATGAATTGTGCGTCGTATCGTCAAGCGGCCTCAGTCGCTACCAAGTCAACAGCGGCTCCAAGATCGACCGAAACGAGGCGGCTGACACCGCGCTCGACCATGGTCACACCAAATAATCGATTCATCCGCGCCATTGTGACCGCGTGGTGCGTAATCACGAGGAAACGGGCGTCCGCACGGCGGGTCATTTCGTCCAGCAAATCGCAGAAACGCGCAACATTGGCGTCATCAAGCGGTGCATCGACCTCATCTAGAACGCAAACAGGGGCCGGATTTACGAGGAAAACTGCAAAAATTAGCGCCAGTGCCGTCAATGTCTGTTCTCCGCCGGACATCAATGACAAAGATTGCAGACGCTTGCCCGGAGGTTCGCACATGATCTCCAGACCAGCTTGAAGAGGGTCATCCGACTCGGTGAGTTCAAGTCGCGCACTGCCACCGCCGAAGAGATGCGTGAAGAGACCCGTAAAGTGGTTGTTTACTTCTTCAAACGCAGCGAGTAGCCGGCTTCGGCCTTCTTTATTCAGTTCGGCTAAACCTTTGCGAAGCTTGCTGATCGCTTCTTCAAGGTCGTCTCTCTCGGTGCCGAGGGCTCCGCGCTCCGTCTCGGCCTCCTGAATTTCGATGCTGGCGCGTAGGTTAACCGCCCCGAGACGTTCGCGGTCCATTTTAAGCTTGGTGAGCCGTGCCTCTACATCAGCGAGCGCAACATCAGGGGTGTCGCCATCCGCGAAGCGTGCGGCAACCTCTGCTGGTTCTGCTTTAACCTCTTCGCGCAGCGTCGTAGCGGCTTCGGACTTCCGTGTCGTGGCCGCTTCAGCGACCGCTTCGGCACGGGCGCGGGCTTCGCGAGCCGTCGAAAGGGCAGACACGGCATCTGAGTCGGTTTTGGTGGCCTGACGAGCGATTGTTTCAGCGGTTGAAAGGGCATCATTCGCCGCCGTGACACGTTCTTCTGCTGCTTCGAGGTCGAAAACCAGTTCATCGCGTAACGCTGCGACCCGATCAGGCGCAGATTTTGCGCCATCACGTTCTGAACGGACAGCTTCGCGCCGTGTCTCTAGGTCGCCCGTGCGCGTTTTCGCTTTTGCAGCACGGTCCTGCCAGCTCGCTAAATCGCGGTCGATTGTTTCAAGGCGGCTTGCGCGGGCGCGTTCGACCGCAACAAGTTCGTCATGTTCCGATTTTGCCGCTGAATGCGCCTGACGAAGCGCGACAAGGGCTGTTCTCGCACTTTCCGCTTCTTCGCGCATAGCGGTTGGATCGCCGATTTCAGACAAAGCAGAGCTGGCTTGAGCAAAGGCTTCGCGGCTGCGTTCTTCAGCTTCGGTCTGGCTTGCAACGCTTTCCGATAGCTGTGCGTGATTGGTTTTTAGTCGTGTCAGCGTGGCATCGGCATCGGCAAAAGCACGAGCCGCATTCGCAGCGGTATCCTGCACCTTTTGATGCTCAGCGCGTGCATTTGATTCCGCAAGACGCGCATCAGCCAAACTGCGTTCAAGACGATCAAGAGTGCGCGTGGCCCCCTCAAGGGCCGTTTCCTGAGCGCTCAACTCTTTCTTCAGTGAATCGAGACGGTTTAACCGTGCCAATCGGACCACAGCCGGATCGCCGGCGCGGGTTTCCGCACCGCTGAAAAAGCCGTCCCAACGCCAAAGATCACCTTCGGGGCTGACGAGATGCTGTCCCGGCTTGAGTGATTTCTGGGCCTCTGGCCCTTCGGCGCGGGAAACAACAGATGTGACGGCCAAACGTCTTGCGAGTGCCTCAGGAGCCTCTACATGTGCGGAAAGTGGCTCTCCGACAGTAGGATGAGACCCGAGTAACTTCAGCGCCAACCAACCGCGCGCTTTTTCAGAGAAACCCTGTAGTTCGGGGGCGGCGGCATCCTCGCCCAACGCAGCAGCAAGAGCTGCTTCATATCCGGGAGCAGCGCGCATTCGGGTCATCACCGCTGCGCCAGTATCCGTTTTGCTTTCAGCGGCCAGAGCCTTATTCAACGATTCGATTTCAGCGATCAGGGCATTGCAAGAAGCGCGTAATGTCGAGACTGCGCCACGTGCCTCGGTTTCGCGTTCCTCCATTGACTCCCGTTCTTCGACGCTGCGCGTGATACGATCAGGCGCGTCATCAACCGCATTTCGCGCGGTTTCGTCAGCAGATTGTGTAGCAGAAAATTTCTTTTCAGCTTCAACAATGTCATTCACTAGTTGCTGAACTTTTGGGGCGTCTTGTTCGAGCCGCGCCTGTGCTTGAGCGAGTGCACGCTCCGCTTCGCCTTTTGCACGTTCCGCCGCTGTTCGTTCAGCAGTCGCGGCAGCGGCACGGGAAGAAAGTCTGTCCAGCGAAGCCTCGGCATCTACCACAATAGCGGCGGCTGCCTGAGATTTTAAGGCCGCCTGCTCAATCAGGTTTGCATCCGTCCCTTGTCCTTGCAGGGCCTCACGCTCAGCCTGCAATTCCTCTAAGGCTTTGACGGCATCACTGCCAAGCTCGCCTTCTCGTTCGAGGTCATTGCCAAGGCGGGTAAACTCACCCTCAAGACGTTCCAGTGTGGCTTTCGCACGGGCTGCCTCTTCGTCAAGGCCATCGCGTTTGGCGGTCAGTCTAGCGTAGACCGCCTGAGCAACTGTCGCTTCTTCTCTCAGCGCTGGCAGTGCTTCTGACGTTTCCTCCCGTGCGCGCGATGCTTCACCAGCGGCAGAGGTAGCGGAAGCGACTGCGACCGTTGCTGCCGTTAATGCAGATTGTGCGGCAAGTGCCTCTGCATCCGCATCGGCGTAGCGTAGCCAAACCAGCAAAGCTGCAGTTTCAGCGATATCATCGCTTAATTTTGAATACCGCTCCGCCTGCCGAGCCTGACGCCGCAGTGACCCGATTTGCGAATCGAGGCGAGACAAAACGTCATCAACGCGCAGAAGGTTTTCTTCCGCAGCTTTTAATTTCAGTTCAGCTTCGCGGCGGCGGACATTCAAGCCAGACACGCCCGCAGCTTCTTCAAGGAAACGACGGCGACCTGTTGGTTTTGCCGAAATCAGCTCACCGATACGTCCTTGGCGCACCAAGGCAGGCGATTGCGCGCCGCTTGCTGCATCGGCAAAGAGCATCCGTACATCGCGGGCGCGTGTTTCCTTGCCATTGACGCGATAAGTCGAACCAACATCGCGGGTAATGCGGCGCACGACTTCGAGGCTTTCAACATCACCGAATTGCGGCGGAGCCAAGCGTTTCTCGTTATCAATCATCAACGAGACTTCAGCGAAATTTCGTGGCGGGCGCGTCGCCGCACCGGCAAAGATAACATCATCCATGCCTTCACCGCGCATGGACTTGGCAGAGCTTTCGCCCATCACCCATCGCATTGCTTCGAGCAAGTTGGATTTACCGCACCCGTTGGGTCCGACGATTCCCGTCAAACCGGGCTGTAGCAACAGCTCAGTCGGATCGACGAAGGACTTAAATCCTGACAGCCTCAAATTCGTAAACTTCACAGGCGCTTCTCCGGCCACCCTTAATTTGGCGAGACGGTAACGAGCGGCGTGTTAGTCTGTCAACGAGATGTTGTGGTTCTTCGAGAGCTAACCCACTGCATAAGGGAGAATAAATCTCAACATCATGACTTATGTCTCACAGATAAAAACAAAAAAGTCGACCCAGATGTCTGGATCGACTTGAGCGTTTATCTCGTCACTCACGGCTCCAATTAGGCCGAATGAGCTCGTAAAGTCTTTATTCGAGCATCGAATCCAGCTTTGTGCGAAGCGCTCCCAACGAAGTTGCGCGGAATTTTTCGCCATTAATAAGGACAGTCGGCGTTGAGTTCACATCGAAAATCTCTTGGCCTTGACGCGCACGGTCGATGACTGACTGACCGAGTTCTTTGTCGCTCATGCAGGTATCAATCTGCTCACTACCCAGTCCACCAAGGCGGGCAAGACGCTTTAGCTCATCAAGCACATTATCCGCACCGCGCCATTCCGATTGTCTGTCGAGGAACAAATCGATCAAGCCGACAAACCGCTTTTCGCCGCCACAACGGGCGATAACACTGGCCGCGAGAGCGAAGTTATCAAGCGGGAAATCGCGATAGATGAAACGGATTTTGCCGTTGTCAATGTAATCGGGCTTCATCGGGTTGTAGATTGATTTATGAAATGCTGCACAGTGCGGGCATGTCAGCGAAGCATATTCAATGACCGTGACTTTAGCATCGGGCGAGCCTTCAACGACATCGCCAGTAAAGCCGCCACTCTCCGTTGTTGTCCCTACATATGGCTCCAACGGGTCGGCTTCAGAAAGTGGCACAACACTGCCACTGGCATCGGCAACTTGTACGCCACTGGGAGAACTGGACGCACTGCGTACAGAATCGTCGGATTTGGTGGCAAAGCCTAGGGCCGTATAGCCAACAACGGCACAAACGGCGACAATTGCGCCTCCGGTCAGAAGTTTCTTACTCATGTGTCTGCCTGTCTTGCTGTGTGTCTTCGTCAATATTCAGGTTTATCTATCGTTTTTCGCGTGGCGATATTACGGCCTAGCCGTTCTAATGCCTCTCGCAAATCGTCATCCGCGACCGGAGCGACCGTCGATTTCACAACCTTCTGTTGTTGCGATGTAGGCTCCGGTGTGGGAGTTTCTAGTTTCGCCTTTGCGAAAATCTCAGGACCAACTTGAGACAGGCGGACACGGGCAACTGCACGATAGCCATAATGCGCGTTCACCCTTTCAATGATCATCGGCTCCTGATGCTGTGCTTCAAGCGCACGCACGCCAAGAACCCCAAGCGTCAACGTGCCGCCCATGCCTTCCTTTGAGGCATGACTGAGTCGCAGAGGCCTGACGAGCATCGCTAAATCGGCCCCTACAACTTCGTCCCATTCTGTCAACAGGCGCGATTGTGCGAAGCCACGCTTTGCTAAAGGCTGACCAATCAGCGCTTTTGCAGCGTCGCTCGCGCGGGAAAATCCACGTTTCCCATATCGCTTTTTGATCGCCTGTGCTGTCATAGCTCCTGCACTAACTTCGTTTCTTAGGGATACACCTTAACCGATAGGATTAACGATTGGTAAAACCGAAAAAGGCACAGTTTCGTGAGCGGCCCCTAGAAGATGTCATGCCGACCGTAATTCTGGAATGGTATGACCGTCATGCGCGCACCCTCCCGTGGCGCATTAGCCCAGCGGACCGTATGCTTGGCGTTGCTCCTGATCCTTATAAAGTCTGGCTGTCAGAAGTCATGTTGCAACAAACCACTGTTGCAACCGTAAAGGCCTATTTCGAAAAGTTTACCAGGCGATGGCCCAATGTTTCAGATCTCGCCGCCGAACCACAGGAAGAAGTCCTGAAAGAATGGGCGGGACTTGGATATTACGCTCGTGCGCGGAACCTGCATAAATGCGCTCAGGTCGTTGCCAATGATCTGAACGGTTCATTTCCCGATACCGAGGCGGATTTATTGATGCTGCCGGGAATAGGCGCGTATACAGCCGCCGCCATCGCCTCCATCGCATTCGACCGGCAAGCCACCGTACTCGATGGCAATGTCGAGCGTGTGATGGCGAGGCTGTTTGCTATCGAGGACCCTTTACCCGGCTCAAAAAAACTACTCTACGCCGAAGCAGATAGTCTCACGCCTGAAAAACGCCCCGGCGATTATGCTCAGGCGGTTATGGATTTGGGCGCAACGATTTGCACGCCGCGCAACCCCGCCTGTGGCATTTGTCCTCTGATGAACCTATGTGCTGCGCGACAGCAAGGCATTGCAGAGACTCTACCCCGTAAGACACCGAAGAAAGCCAAACCCACCCGATTTGGTATCGCTTGGGTCGCAACCCGCAAAGATGGCGCCGTTTTGCTTAATCGCCGCCCGCAGCAGGGTTTGCTCGGTGGGATGATGGAAGTTCCCGGTTCTGATTGGAACGAAGGCGCATTGCCGGATGATGCAGACAGCACCGCACCTCTAAGCGGCAACTGGAAAAATGCTGGCGAAGCGCGTCATACATTTACGCATTTTCACCTCATCCTCACAGTTAAACATGCCGAGTTTCAAACGGATGCCATCCCGGGCAGAGGCACATGGCTTTCCAGTGAAGACGCGATGTCCGAAGCCTTGCCGACCGTGATGCGGAAGGTTTTGAAAGTCGCAGGATTGGGATGAATTATTTGTGGGTGCTCATCCCAATTTGCTTTCAATCGCATCCCAGAGCAGGCCGGGGACGTTGATCCCGTCGAAGCGACTAAGTTCCTGAATGCCGGTCGGCGAGGTCACGTTGATCTCGGTCAGATGATCCCCAATCACATCAATGCCGACGAAGATTTGGCCTTTTTCACGCAAAAGTGGGCCGATGGCTTCGCAGATTTCATGGTCACGTTTGGTCAGTTCAACCTTTTCGGGTCGTCCGCCAACATGCATGTTCGAGCGGGTTTCTCCTTTTGCAGGCACGCGGTTAATCGCACCCACTGGCTCGCCGTCGATCAGGATCACCCGCTTGTCGCCTTTGGAGACATCAGGCAGAAACGCCTGCGCGATGAATGGCTCGGTGTTCCGTTCCGCGAACATCTCGTGCAACGAAGACAGGTTTTTCAGGTCGGCATCCAGCTTGAATACCCCCGCGCCGCCATTGCCATAGATCGGCTTGAGGATCATCCCGCCATGTTCAGCACCAAAAGCGCGGATGTCGTGCAGATTGCGCGTGATCAGCGTCGGCGGCGTCAGATCTGTGAATTCTGTTACGAGAATTTTCTCGGGGTAGTTCCGCACCCAATTCGGGTCATTAACGACCAGCGTTTCAGGATGAACCCTCTCCAACAGATGTGTTGTCGTGATATACCCCATGTCGAAGGGCGGGTCTTGGCGCAGCAACACCACATCAAGGTCGGCAAGATTGCGTGTTTCGCGGGGGCCAAGCTCTGAGTGATTACCTTGCTCGCGCCGGACTTTCAGCGTTTGGCCATGGGCAAAGACACGGTTGTCACGCATCCCGAGATCACCGGGCAGATAATAGAATAGGTTATGACCGCGCTCTTGAGCCTCAAAAGCCATTGCGAATGTTGAGTCTGCGTTAATGTCGACGCCCTCAATCGGGTCCATCTGAATTCCAACATTGAGAGCCATGAGCCAACCTTTCAGCGAATTGCCAACCTAGCTTTGCCATCGAGTCGCGGGCCAGTGCAAGGGATTACAGCAAGCCCAGCACAGCCTCGACAGGACGGCACAGCTTTACCCCCGTTGAGGTGGCAACAATGGGCCGGTTCATCAAAATCGGATGCGCGATCATGGCGTCGATCAAAGCCTTGTCGTTGAGGCTCGGGTCCGAGAGGCCGAGTGTCTTAAAAATCGGTTCGCCCTCGCGTAACAGCTCGCGCGGCGATAGGCTCATCCGGGCGATTAAATCAACCAGCGTGTCCCGCGATGGCGGCGTTTCCAGATACAGGATTACCTCCACGTCAACGGCCTTGGTTTCGAGAAGGCCCAGCGTCTCACGGGATTTGCTGCATCGCGGATTATGATAGATCGTGGCTTTCATTGATGTTCACTTATGAGTAAACTGCCACGAGGGGCGTTGCTTGCGTTGAACCAGGGCTCGCGAGGCTATATTCTGAGCTTCTTAAGCCAAATGATGCATTTAAAGTCGTGGATGCGGAGAACACTACCGACGCTTTGCGCTGACGGCAATGCACAGACCACTGCGTCTCAGGCTCGACCCGCGACCCCGCGCCATCAAGACCGCACTCAAAATCGCAAGACACCGGCTCTAAAGCCTGGCTTGGAGGGCTGATACATGCCCGAAACCACAACAGATTGTTGACTCTCAGCGGGGTAGGGGGTAAACGCGCACAATCTCTGGAAGCCTGAATTGCTTCCGGTCCTGATCGCAGGATCGCCGTCCGTCAGCGCGTCGCGCCCACGGGCGCGTTTTGCGTTTTGGATGCGCCCACGGGCGCTTTTGACGTTGAGGAGTTGGCATGTTCGATTCACTATCAGAACGCTTGGGCGGTGTCCTTGACAAGCTGACCCGTCAGGGTGCGCTGCGTGATGAAGATGTATCGACCGCACTGCGTGAGGTTCGCACGGCGCTGCTCGAAGCCGACGTATCCTTGCCCGTTGCTCGCGACTTTATTGATAAAGTCCGAGAAAAGGCTGTTGGCCAGAATGTCGTAAAATCTATCCAACCGGGCCAGCAAGTCGTTAAGATCGTCAATGACGAACTGATCTCGATGCTGCGCGGCGGCGATGACCCCGAGAAAGTCGCCCGCGAGAGTGCTCTTAAAGTTGATAGCCCGCCTTCGCCGATCCTGATGGTTGGCTTGCAAGGCTCTGGTAAGACAACCACCACCGCAAAAATCGCCAAACGACTAACCGAGCGCGAAAAAAAGCGCGTGCTGATGGCTTCGCTCGATACCCGCCGTCCGGCGGCGATGGAGCAGCTTGCGATTTTGGGCGCGCAAATCGGTGTCGATACCCTGCCGATCCAGGCGGGCCAAGATGCGGTGCAAATCGCCAAACGTGCCATGACCCAAGCCAAGCTCTCCGGCTATGATGTGGTCATGCTCGATACGGCGGGCCGGTTGCATGTTGATGATGAGCTGATGGCCGAGGTTGAGGCCGTCCGCGATGCTGCACAACCGCGCGAGACGTTGCTGGTGGTCGACTCGCTCACGGGTCAGGACGCGGTGAATGTCGCCGAGAATTTTGATGGTCGTGTCGGGATTAGCGGTGTTGTTCTCACACGGATGGATGGCGACGGGCGCGGCGGTGCTGCGTTGTCCATGCGTGCGGTCACGGGCAAACCGATTAAACTCGTCGGTGTCGGCGAGAAAATGGATGCCCTCGAAGAATTCGTCCCCGACCGTGTGGCAGGCCGTATTTTGGGCATGGGCGACGTTGTTGGCCTTGTTGAAAAAGCTCAAGAGCAGATCGAGGCCGAACAAGCTGAAAAACAAGCCAAACGCTTTATGGCGGGTCGTTTCGACATGAACGATCTCATGGGCCAGTTTCAGCAGATGCAAAAAATGGGCGGCATGGGCGGCCTGATGGGAATGCTTCCCGGTATCGGCAAAATGAAAAAGCAGATGGATTCCTCTGCCATGGATGATGGCGTCATCAACCGCCAGATTGCCATTATTCAATCCATGACCAAACAAGAGCGGAAAAAGCCCGATTTACTGGCCGCTTCACGCAAAAAACGCATTGCGAAGGGTGCGGGCGTCGAGGTTTCCGAAGTCAATAAACTGATGAAGATGCACCGCCAAATGGCTGATATGATGAAAAAGGTCGGCAAGATGGGCAAAGGCAAAGGCGGTATGCGCCAACTCGCCAGCATGTTTGGCGGAATGCCGGGTGGGATGCCCGGCGCGGGCGGCGGAATGCCCCCGGGCGGAATGCCGCAACTTCCGCCGGGTGGAATGCCGGGAATGGGCGCTGGTACGCCGCTACCTCCCGGGCTTGCAGGATTTGGGAAGAAGAAATGAGCGCGCACGAACTTTCCTCAAAGGCAATCACAGCCCTCAAGTCGATGCTTGGTAAGCCGATCTCGGCGATCTATGGCCATGAAGTCCACGCAGAACCCCTTCGGTCGAGTGCATCGCTCCCGGCGGGGGCAATTTGGCTCGGTACAGGTACGGATTTTGTTACCTTCGAGACAGAGCATCAAACCTCGAAAGGCGATCAGGATTATCACCTGTTCAATATCAAGCGCGGGGATATGCCTCTCGATCTGCCGTTCAACGTGCGCTCCGGTGCGATTGGGCCTTGCTCTTTAATCGAACTGTCGATGCCGGGCGTTGAACTGCAAAGCATCGACATCGTGCAGATGACTGCCGAGTTGGACGATGTTGTTGTTTATGATCACTCGCTGACTTTCCGGTTTGACGATGACAGCGTTGTCACAATCGGCACCGAACACGATTCCATTCTCGCAGCGCTGATTGTCCGTAAGGGCGAGGCGCAGTCGAACGATCCCGAATTCGAAAAACTCGAAACACGAATGACACTGAAATAAGCGCCCGCTGAGGCAGGCAAGATCAAGGACTGAAAAACTATGGCAACTGTTATCCGTTTGGCCCGTGGCGGCTCTAAAAAACGTCCCTTCTATCGTATTGTTGTCGCCGACAGCCGTATGCCGCGCGATGGCCGCTTTATTGAAAAAGTGGGCACTTACAATCCCCTGCTCGCGAAAGACAACGAAGAGCGCGTGAAGATGGATATGGAGCGCATCAAAGAATGGATGAACAAAGGCGCTCAGCCAACAGACCGTATTTGCCGCTTCCTTGAAGCTGCAGGCGAGATGGAAAAGAAAACCCGTGATAACCCGAACAAGGGCAAGCCGGGCAAAAAAGCTGAAGAGCGCGTTCAGGAAAAAGCAGATAAAGCTCAAGCTCTTAAAGACGCCGAAGAAGAAGCTAAGAACGCACCGGCTGAAGAACCTGCTGCTGAAGAAGTACCAGCCGAGGAAGCACCGGCTGAAGAAGCCACAAGCTAATGCAATTCTGCGCCTCTCTTCCCGACCAAACCCGGGGGGCTTACGAAACCGGAGGCGAGGGAGTGCCTTTTCTTGTCGACTAAGGACATCTGCGTTGGCGCTATTGCCGGGGCTTTTGGTGTGCGCGGTGAAGCAAAAATCAAATGCTTCACCGATGATCCGGCAGCAGTGGGCGATTACGGCCCGCTGCATACCGAGGACGGAAAACACGAATTTAAGCTAAAACTAACCCGTCCGATTAAAGGCGGGTATGCCGCGCGCCTTTCCGGAGTTGAAACCCGCGAAGACGCTGAAGCGCTGAAAGGCACACGCCTTTACGCGGATCGTTCTGCTTTGCCAGAACCCGATGAGGAAGAGTTCTACTACGCGGACCTTCTTGGTCTGCGCATAGAAGCGATTGATGGCACAGTGCTGGGGAAGATCAAAGCTGTGCAGGATTTTGGCGCAGGTGATGTGATCGAATACCTGCCGGCAGGGGGCGGCGAATCTCAATATCTGCCGTTTTCGCGAGAAGTTATTCCGACTGTGGATGTCGCTGGCGGACGGGTGGTCGCTGAACCGCCTGTTGAGGATGAAGGCGAGTGACATCTCTCTCACTCGATCAAGCCAAAGGTATGTTGCTGGGGCTCGCGGTGGGCGATGCGCTGGGCACAACTTTGGAGTTTTCAACACGGGATAGCGGTGCACCAGTCACTGATATTATTGGGGGCGGCCCGTTCAATCTCGAAGCGGGCGTCTGGACTGATGACACCTCGATGGCGCTGTGCCTTGGCGAAAGCCTGCTTTATTGCAAAGGCTGGAAAGCCGATGATTGCGCGCGTCGCTTTGTTCTGTGGCGCAACGAAGGTTACATGTCTCCAACCGGAAAATGCTTCGATATCGGTAATACGGTAAATACGGCACTGGACCGTTTTCTTCGGGACGGCGACCCCTATGCTGGCTCAAATGATCCGGCGACTGCAAGCAATGGCGGTATTATGAGGTTGGCTCCGGCTGTTATTGCCCATCACCGCGATGCGATGGCGGCAGTGGATATCTCCGTCTTACAAAGTCAGATTACCCATGCGGCGGATGAATGCGATGATTTTGCCTTTGCTCTGTCGGCATTTTTGCACAGCGGTAATTTGGGAGATGCGCTCCACCGCTTAGATGCTCAGACACCGCGCGAGCAGGTGAAATCCAGCGGGTATGTCCGCGATAGCTATGAAGCCGCTTTTTGGGCTTTTGAGAACACCGGCAGTTTCCGGGATTGCATTCTTCTGGCTGCTAATCTGGCAGATGACTCAGATACCGTAGCGGCGATTGCAGGGCAAATTGCGGGGCGGGTGTACGGCTTGGATGGTATCCCGACAGAATGGCTTGATAAATTAGCTTGGCGGGAGAAGATTGAGACGATGGCCGAAAGCCTTTTCGCACTCGGCTCCTGACCGGAGGCTGTTATGAAACTGACCATAGACATTGATTGTACCCCGCAAGAGGCTCGCACCTTCTTGGGCTTGCCAGATGTCGAGGCATTGAATGCGTTGATCGTGGAAGAAATGACCGCCCGCGCTAAAGACCGTATGGACACGCTGGCTGACCCTGATCAGTTCGTTGCTCAGATGATGAATATGGGCGGTAAAGGCATGGAAACGATGCAAGCGATGATGATGGCGGCCATGAGCGGGAAGAAATAAATGCGCTCAAATAAGCCATAGAGGCTTGTTCTTGTTGAATTACGCACCTTTTGAGGGATGGTTTCAGCGGATGCGCATTTTGAAGTATTTTGATCTGCTTTAGGTTGTGTGTTAAGATTGAACTTTCTTATTAAAGGGGAAGTTCATGTCACACGGTTCTTCAAGTGCTGCAATCCTTGCTCCGCGTTCACGCTTCTATCATGGTCCGTTTGGCCGTTTGTGCGAAAACCTGCCCCCATGGTCGCCGCCGGGTTTTTTCTCGACCGACGAACCTGGGATTGATGCATTCCTTCTCGATTACGCGACAGGTACTATGGTTGAAGCGCCGGGGTTCACCTCCGGTGAAATTGCAGCTGATGCGGATGAACGAAAGCGACTCGATGAGAAGTTTGATTCAAAGATTCCGGCTGGGTATACTTATTTTGGTCAATTCGTAGATCACGATATTACTTTTGATCCCGCCTCGTCTCTGGTGCGTCAGAACGACCCGAATATGTTACATAATTTTCGCACACCCAGACTTGACCTAGATAATGTTTATGGGCGTGGGCCGCACGACCAGCCCTATATGTTTGATCCTGAAGATGGTGCGAAGATGGCTATCGGAAAGATCGACGGCACAGATTTGCCTGATCTCCCTCGTTTCGGAAAGCGTGCGCTGATCGGCGATATGCGTAACGACGAAAACTCGATCGTCAGCCAGCTTCAGCTCGCCTTCCTTCTGGCGCATAACACCCTTGTTGACCGTGCAAGGGTGCTCGCGAAAAAAGAAAAGCGCAAAATCACCGATAACGATGCGTTTGAACAGGCGCGCCGAACATTGCGTTGGCTTTATCAGCACATCGTTTGGAATGATTTCCTGCCACGCATTGTTGTTGATGACGTTTACAAGGCAGCATTGACCCTTAAAAAAACCCCTGATGGACGCAAGATTTGGCAGGCCGGCCTCAAAGACGTCTATAACTGGAAGAAACAGCCTTATATGCCGGTAGAATTTGCTGGTGCGGCATATCGCTTCGGTCATACTATGGTACGCAATTCGTATCAGACTAACGCACCGGAGCGGGGATTTGGCGAGTTTGCGCCGATTTTCGACAACAATCCCGGCTTGGATGATCCTGATGATTTGCGCGGTTTTCGGCCCTTGAAAGCAAAAAACGCGATCCAATGGGATTGGTTCCTCGATATGAAATCATCGCGAGCACCATTTTTCCCCCAGTTTGCCCGTAAGATTGATACGAAGCTGTCGAACGCTCTCTTTGCCCTTCATGAGGGACCAGCAGGCGATAAACTGAATATTCTCGCGTACCGAAACCTTAAACGAGGTTGGGCGCTTGGCCTTCCATCGGGCACGGCAATGGCCGAAAAGTTCAACATCAAGCTCGCTCCGCTGCATGCCAAAGATATTGATGCCCTCTGGTACTATGTGCTCCGCGAAGCAGAAGCCAGCCCCAGCCCCGGAATGGGCCGTCTCGGGTCCACGATTATCGCAGCGGTCTTTGCCGGACTGCTGAAGGGTGACCCTCATGCGTGGATCAACGTCAACCCTGGTTGGACGCCGGGCAAAGACCCTTTACTTAAATCGGGTGCGAATGGTGACAATCGAGATGACAAGAGCTGGACGCTTGCGTCGATCATCCGCATTGCGGGTATCAAAGCAGATGGCGTTGGTCTGGAGTAACGCAAATAAAACGGGTATGGGAAGCATCGTTCCCCATACTGGGGCCTTATCCGAGGCCACTCATGACCAAACCGACACGCTCTCATGGCTTGCGCCAGATTAAGCCGTCCGCCCAGCCTCGGACTCTGATGGACGAATCAGGGGCGAAATCCGACCCGATTTGGCGCGCTAAAGTGTTAACCTTGTATCCTGAGATGTTTCCGGGGCCTCTGGGAGTGTCTCTGATCGGGAAAGCCCGCGAAAAACGGCTTTGGTCGCTGGAAACGCTGGACATTCGCAGTTTTGCAACCGATAAGCACCGCTCTGTCGATGATACCCCGGCGGGTGGCGGACCCGGTATGGTCCTCAAGCCTGATGTGGTTGCGGCAGCGATAGACGCTTCATTGGCTAAGGTTCCCAAAGATCGGGAAAAGTGGCCGGTGTTGTGTTTTTCGGCGCGTGGTCGGCCCATCACTCAAGAACGAGTGGCGCGGTTGGCGGCTTGCGATGGGGCGACACTGATCTGTGGCCGCTTTGAAGGCATCGACCAACGGGTCTTGGAGGCTCGGGACGTCGAAGAAATCAGCGTCGGTGACGCAGTGCTTACGGGGGGAGAAATCCCCGCAATGGCTCTGATCGACGCGGTGGTAAGGCTGTTGCCCGGTGTGCTTGGCACATTGGAATCGACAGTCGAAGAGAGTTTCTCTGCGGGGCTGCTTGAGCATCCGCAATATACACGACCCCCGGAATGGGAGGGGCGCGCGATACCGGAGGTTCTCCTCTCCGGCCATCACGCCAAGGTCGCTGAATGGCGGCGCTCTCAATCCGAGGCTACGACGAAAGAACGGCGTCCCGATCTCTGGCGGGCCTTCAGTGGAGACACTGAATAGCACCCGGCACGGAGGAGCAGAGCAATCGGACCCGATAACCCGTCCCGCAGGTGAGAATGCTCGCCGGAAGTGGGCTGACTAAAAGGATCATCACGATGAACGTGATTGAACAACTCGAAGAAGAACAGCGCGCTGAACTGGCCGCTAAACGCCCGATCCCTGATTTTAAACCGGGCGATACGCTGAAAGTAAACGTCTTCGTCCGCGAGGGCGAGCGTGTGCGTACACAGGCTTATGAAGGCGTCTGCATCGCGCGCTCCGGTGGCGAGACTCTGAATGGTGGGTTTACCGTTCGTAAGATTTCCTACGGTGAAGGCGTGGAGCGTGTGTTCCCGCTCTATAGCCCGTCCATCGAAGGCATTGAAGTTGTGCGCCGTGGCCGTGTCCGCCGTGCCAAGCTCTACTATCTGCGTGATCGTCGCGGTAAGTCGGCGCGTATCGCCGAGAAGACGAATTACCGCCCGAAGAAAGCAAAAAGCTGAAATCTTTGCTTTCAGTATTGATCGACACAGAACGCGGCAGGGTCACTCTGCCGCGTTATTCATTTCCAGCGCGTAAAACGCGGGTTTTGGAGCGCGGTGAAATTACCGAGATCATTGACTGGTATCCGCCAGCCATTGTTACGACGGGCCGAGAAGTGCTGTTGGCCTCCCGTATGGAGCTTGAAGGCTTAAAGGCCTTTTGCGGTGAACATGGAATCCCTTTTACACGGCGCTATGACGTCTGGGCCGATTTGCTCGATCCGTTTTTAGATACAGAGCTTTCAACGGAGGATCAGGCTGCGAACCGCCAACGTTTGAAAGAGCGTGGTTCGCTGACGGATACCGAGATTGATGCGATCCGTGCAAAGGTCGACAAACGTATGATGTGGATGACTGCCGCGACGTGGGAATGGCAGCACTACGGCCTTTACGACGTACTATCCGCGATGAAGCCAAAATTGTTCTTTGGCCGTGCGTCATGGCGGGCGTTTTACGCGCAGGCGATGGAAATTGCTTTGCGCAGCGAAACATTTCCGGGTGACGACCAAAATATAGACACCTGAGCAGTTCATCCCAATATATCCGTTAAGAATGAACAGCGAAAAGGGCGTGACATGCAATTAAAGGTCAATGGGCAAGTTCATGACGTTGATGTCGAACCCGATATGCCGTTGCTATGGGTTCTTCGGGATGAATTGGGGATCACCGGACCTAAGTTCGGTTGCGGTATTGCGATGTGCGGGGCTTGCACAGTGCATGTTGATGGCGTGGCAGAGCGGTCTTGCTCTTTGCCTGTTGGGGATGTTGAAGGCGATGTCGTTACCATTGAGGGGCTAGGTACACCCGCTGCGATGAATGCGGTTCAGGCGGCGTGGGTTAAGCATCAGGTGGCTCAATGCGGATATTGCCAATCCGGTCAAATCATGAATGCTGCCGCTTTTCTTGCCGAAAATACTGATCCGAGTGACGCAGATATTGATGATGCGATGTCGGGCAATCTTTGCCGCTGTGGGACGTATCCTCGTATTCGCGCCGCGATAAAATCTGCGGCTGCGACGTTGCGGGGAGCGTAACATGGGAAAGCTTAAGACAATAGCACGGCGCACGTTTCTGATCGGATCTGCCGGTATCGTCGGTGGCGTGGTGTTTGGATATTGGAAGTATAAAACTCCCTATGACAATCCATTGAGAGCGGGATTGGATGAGGGTGCTTCGGCGCTGACACCCTATGTAAAAATCGACGAGAATGGGGTCACGATCATCACACCGCGCGCCGAGATGGGGCAGGGGGTCCATACAACGCTCGCCGCAATGGTGGCAGAAGAACTTGATGTCGCCTTTGACGAGATCAAAGTCGAGCATGGTCCGGCAAGCTCTGCTTATTATAATGAAGTGGCTTTGGCCGATGGGCTTCCTTTTGCACCCACGGATCGGAGTTGGCTTGCAGAGACAGTGCGTGCAGCGGTGGCAATCCCTGCAAAACTGATTGGAATGCAAGCCACGGGGGGGTCGTCTACCACTCCAGATGGCTATGAGAAAATGAGAAAGGCTGGAGCGGCGGCACGGCTCGTATTGATAGAAGCTGCCGCGCAAAAGCTGGATGTTGATGCTGGTACTCTGAAAACAAAAAATGGCGCGGTGATTACTCCATCAGGTGACCGTCACAGTTATGAAAGTCTTGCAGTCGTGGCGGCGGGGATCGAACCACCTGCCGACCCTCCGCTTAAGCCGCAATCCGAGTGGCGTTATCTGGGGAAATCAATGCCCCGTGTTGATGCGGTCGCTAAGTCAACTGGCACTGCGGAATACAGCATTGATGTCCGGTTGTCGGAAATGCTGTACGCCACGGTCAAAATGAATCCACGTCTTGGCGGGGCAATGACTGCTTATGATGACAGTGCTGCAAAAGAAATGCGCGGTTATGTCAAAACGATAGATATCGGCGGCGGCATTGCGGTGATCGCGGATAATACATGGCGCGCTTTTGAAGCCGCTAAAGCGGTTGAATGCACATGGGCGGACGCGCCTTATCCGCCATCTACAGAAGCCATCTTTGCCACGGTTGAGGCGTCTTTTACGGACGAGCAGCGTGACAATCGCTTGACCGATATCGGAGATGTCGATGCGGCGTTGGATGGGGCAGTACATATCGAAGCCGAATACCGCGTGCCGATCCTTGCTCATGCAACGATGGAACCGATGAATGCTGTTGCGTGGCTACGGGATGGCAAGCTCGATATTTGGGCGGGTAATCAATTCCCAACCAAAGCGAAGGAAGACGGCGCGGCCATTGCGGGGATTGATCCCGAACAGGTCTCCGTCCACACGACCTATTTAGGCGGTGGGTTTGGCCGGAGAGTTGAGCTTGATTTCATCCAATATGCCGTTCAAGTCGCAAAAGAAACAGACGGCAAGCCTGTTAAAGTAACGTGGTCGCGTGAAGAGGATATGTGCCACGATTTCTATCGTCCTCCTGCAATTGCGCGGTTCCGTGGCGCTGTCGAAGACGGTACACCGAACGCTTATGACGGAAAAATCGCCAGCCCTTCTGTTCTGGAAGCGATGAGCGGACGGCTGGGATTGCCGACGGCTGGCCCTGATAAGCTGATTGTCGATGGTGCTTATGGTCAACCTTATGCGATCACGAATTACCGGATTACTGGCTATCGCGCGCCGCCTTCAATCCCGATTAGCTCATGGCGTTCTGTTGGGGCATCGTATAACGGCTTTTTTCATGAAAGCTTTATGGATGAACTAGCCCATGCTGCCGAAACCGATCCGCTGGAAATGCGCCTGAGACTTATAAATCACGATGCCTCTCGTAAAGTGCTTGAAGCCGTTGGTGAGATGTCTAGCTGGGGCGGGCCACTCGCAGCGGGCAAAGGGCGTGGTGTTGCCTTTACCCTCTCGTTCAATGTGCCGACTGCCGAGGTGATTGAAGTTTCAATGACGGAGGAGGGCTTGAAAGTGGATAAAGCATGGATTGCCGCCGATGTCGGAACGGCGCTTGATCCCAGTATTCTCGAAGCGCAGCTTTCCTCAGGCTTAATTTATGGCCTGACCGCTGCGATTCAGGGAGAGATTACCCTTGAGGATGGTGAAGTTCAGCAAACCAATTTCCATGATTATGACGGGTTGCGGATCAATCAGACGCCGGAGATCGCAGTCAGTGTCCTTGAAAATGGAGACCGGATTACCGGCATCGGCGAACCTGGAACCCCGCCCGCACCTGCGGCCCTCGCCAATGCGATCTTTGCAGCAACGGGACAGCGTATCCGCGAATTGCCACTGAATAAGCATTTAGATTTTGTCTGATAAAGGCTTCTTTGCGACGTGTTAGGACTTTGCATCTTTGGTTCTCCGTGCGAACCATTCGCGAAACCTCGGAGGCTCCGCAATGCATTTAATTGATAATCTCCAATACGCGAATTGGTCAGAAAAAATCTTTCGCCAGATGCGTGAAGGCGGCGTCGATGCTGTGCATGTCACCATAGCCTATCATGAGATGTTTCGTGAGACGGTTGCGAATTTTGAGCAGTGGAACCGATGGTTTGAACAATACCCCGATCTGATTTGCCAAGCTCGCACGGGCGATGATGTGCGCGCGGCAAAGCGCGATGGGCGCACGGCGATTATTTTCGGGTTTCAGAACCCTTCGCCGATAGAGGATGACATAGGGCTTGTCGAAATCTGCCATACCCTTGGCGCGCGGTTTATGCAGCTCAGCTACAACAACCAATCGCTTTTGGCGACGGGGTGCTATGAGGCTGAAGACCCCGGCATCACGCGAATGGGCAAGCAGGTTATCAAAGAAATGAACCGTGTTGGCCTCGTTGTTGACATGAGTCATTCAGCGGACCGCTCAACACTGGAAGCAATCGAAATTTCCGAACGGCCCATTGCCATCACACACGCAAATCCCGCGTTTTGGCATCCGGCTTTGCGAAATAAATCTGACACGGTTCTGAAAGAACTGGCGGTATCCGGCGGGATGCTTGGTTTCTCTTTTTATCCGCACCACTTGAAGGACAAGACAGATTGCACGCTCAATAGTTTTTGCGAGATGGTTGCCAAAACCGCCGAGCTTATGGGTGCAACACAAATCGGATTAGGGTCAGATCTTTGTCAGGACCAACCGGATAGCGTGGTTGAATGGATGCGTGTTGGCCGCTGGTCGAAAGAAATTGATTACGGGGAGGGGTCGGCGAGCGATGCCGGATTCCCTCCGATGCCGAGTTGGTTTCAGGACAACCGAGATTTTGGAACTATAGCAGCGGGATTGCGAGCGGTCGGGTTTTCCGAAGAAGAAACTGCGGGCGTGATGGGCGAAAATTGGTTGCGATTCTATGACCAGAGTTTTGGTAAAAGCGCTTAAAGATATGCCCTAAGCAAAACCTATCCGAGAAATCTAAATCCATTTATGCCAATAGCACGATTTCTGTGACCAAAGCGTTGCGGAATTGCTGACAATCGCAGCAAAACGTACCTTTCTGAAGGTAGTTACCGCAACGTTACTATGGCACTCACACTCCGTTAACGTTTGGATGATGATTAGTCGTAATGCGCTCTCTATTTCCGAGAGTGGCTCGGAGATCAGGAGAGCATCCATGAAGAACACAAAGACGTTGGCATTTGCCGCCGCCGTAGCGCTGGCTCCGTCGGTTTCACATGCCGGAGGGTTTGACCTGAGCGGTCAGCCAATCGACATTATTTTCGAAGAAGGCAACTACATCGAAGGCCGGGTCGGTATTGTTATTCCCGACCTTGAAGGAGATACGCCGACACTTTTGTCTCCGAGTATATCTGGGGCTACTGGAAATACGGCAGATACGACGCCATTCTTTACGCTGGGTGCGAAAGCCGACTTCACGGACCGGATTTCCGGAGCGCTCATTTACGATACGCCGTTTTTGAGACAAACGACTTACGAGAATGGTCTCTTTGAGGGTACAAGTGCCCGTGTTGAAGCTGAGACGCTTTCTGCTGTAGGACGTTTTAAGTTCAATGAGAATTTTAGCGTGTTTGGCGGTCCTCGCCTTCAAGCCAGTCGAGTAGACTTACAATCGCAATTTGCGCGTGCTCCCGGCCCTGTCCCTGGCAGCCCTATTCCACCAGGTCCTATTGCGCCGGGTGAGGTTCCTGCTTTTGAAATTGATGTGCAAGAATACGATTTTGGATTTGTAGCAGGTCTTGCGGCAGAAATTCCTAAATATAAGATCCGCGCTGCAGTGACCTATAACTCTGAAATTACGCATGATTTTGACTCTGTAGAAACGTTTTCACAGTTTGTACCTGCTTTTAATACTGTTCTTGGACAAGATGTTCCCGGTGAATTTGAAGTCACAACACCGCAATCCGTGAACATTGATTTACAAGCTCCGATTTCTACATCTACGCTTGTGAGAGCCAATATTCGTTGGGTAAATTGGGATGGGGTTGATTTTAATCCTCCTGGATTTGCAGGGACATTTAACCAACCAGTTGTTGAATATACCGACGACACAATCACCTATCGCCTGACCGTGGCTCAGAAGATCAATGATAAGCTCGCGGCTTTTGTCACCGGCAGTTATGAAGAACAAGGCGATGAAGAAATCAGCTTGTTCAAAACTACCGATGGTGGTTTCAGCATTGGCGGCGGTGTTGTCATTGAGCCAACCGAGGGCTTGAAGCTGACATTGGGTGGCGAATACCGTCGGCTCTTTGGTATCTCAGGTGTTCAATCGCCTGCTTTGGCTCCTGCCACAGCAGCAGGTCTGGATACCTCGTCAGATTTTGGCGACGCTGATGTCTTCGCGCTTTCAGCTCGGTTCGGCTACAGCTTCTAATCGTATCGCGCTTAGCGTGAAGTGATTTGAAACGGCTCTCGCACAATCTGCGGGGGCCGTTTTGCGTTATGTGAGACGTTCTGGCGTTTACAGAAACTTCACATCTTCGACACTGCGTTGCGATCCGGCATCACTAATATCAGTTGCCCCAGCTCCGAACCGGTCCGCTGTCTAAGTGTACAAAGTTTGAGTTTGTGTAGATGCCGACGCCCCCCGCGCCGATATGTTGCCCTGCCCGTTGAAGGGTTGAAACATCGACGCCTTCCATGCGTAAGTCAGCTGCCATCCCTTTGACATGATAAGATTTTTTAGCAACGCCTCCGTTGTTCCGGCGAAGCATGTCATTGGTACGTTGTGACCGGTATCCGGAGATCACCGAGAAGGGTCGATCATACCCGATGAGGCTCTGCGCCGCTGAGAGAATATCGATCAAATGGGGGTCCATTTGTCTGTGCTCCTGCGTACGCACATCTCTTAAAATTTTGTTAAGATCTTGCATTACTTGCGGGACATAACGTCCTTTAACATAGTATATAGCATCCAAGCGCTCATCCGTGCGCGGGCTGTAGATATTAATGCGCCGCAAGGCGTTCGGGGCGGCAGCCCAGACACGGTTCGGCGATAATGTCGCTGTAAGCGCAAAAGACATGGCACCGGCAAGTGCTGCACGTCGCGATAGATCGGAATGGAGAGCACCATTGCTGAACACAGTTGAAAACCCCGAATATAAAGCCTGTGGCGGATTACCAGCGTTTGCCCCCAAACACCGACCCGCTCTTGCCATGGAGTATGCCGTGAAAGCCCCAAAGACAGATTTAATGTACGGTTTAAAATCGTCATGTTTCGCATTCTTTTTTTCTTTGGCCGCTGTTTTTACTGCATTTTCTGTCGCTGATGCGCGTGAAGTGCCTGAAGATCCCCGCCCTGTAGCGGCAGAGCACCCCCGTGCAGCTGAGGCAGTTGAAACCTTTTATAATGAGAGAGGCCTGCAACCGTTTTGGCTTGTGCCTGCGGATGGGGTTACGAATGCGGACCATTTGTTATCTGCACTCAGTGCGTCCTCTTCTCACGGTCTGTCTCCGGCACGCTATAACTACGATCAACTGTCGTTAGATGTTGGTGCGTTGACGTCTGAAAGCAGTTTTGATGAGCGCGCAAGGCTTGAACGGGCGCTGTCTTCGGCCTTTTTGCTTTATCTTGATGACTTGAGGGCAGGGGCCGCTGACCCTGAGGCACTTGACTTCAAAGTGTATGTCGACCCGGCGCGCCCTGATCCATTACGGATGTTGCGGGAGCTGGCACAGATCAATGATGTTCCCTCGGTGCTTGAGCGGATTGTCCCTACCAACGCGCGCTATCGTAAACTTCGTGATGCTTTGGGGCGTCTGACGATACAGGCCAGCTCAGGCGGCTGGGGTCCAACCGTTCCTGGCAAAGGTTTAAAACCGGGAGAGACATCGGTTGCCGCTGATGCTCTGCGCCGCCGCTTAATCGCAACGGGTGATCTTCCGCCAGAGCCGGAATTAATGTCGGAAGCCTCATCTCAAGTATCAACATATGATGAGCGTCTTCAGGGGGCAGTGGCAAAGTTTCAGGATCGCCACGGGTTGAATGCCGATGGCATTGCTGGACCGGCAACGTTGCGCGCTCTTAATCAACCAGTCACACGTCGTATTGCTCAGGTGATGTTAAACTTGGAACGGTTGCGCTGGCGCACAAACCAGCGCCTTGGTCGCCGTATTGAAGTGAATCAACCGGCTTATCGGATGACGGTCTTTGATGATGATGACGTGCCGCTACACGAGGCGCGCGTTGTGATTGGTAAGTCTGAACGCCGTTTGCAAACACCGGAATTTTCCCGCTCGATGAGTTATCTTGTGCTTAATCCGCGTTGGAATGTCCCAAAGAGCATTGTCTCGCGCGAGTTTTTACCCGCGGCAAAAGCTGACCCGAAATTCTTCGAAAAACAGAATATGATCCTGTTTCGGCGGGGAAAGAAAATTGACCCCTTAACCGATGTGAACTGGGAACAAATGACACCTGAGATTTTTGGTGATCATTATGGTGTGGTTCAAAAGCCGGGACCGGGTAATGCGTTGGGCAATGTGAAGTTCATGTTCCCGAATGGTCATAATATTTACCTGCACGATACGCCATCCAAGCATTTATTCTCTAACGAGATGCGAGCGCATTCTCATGGATGTGTGCGTGTCGAGCGTCCGTTTGCCTTGGCTTGGCTTTTGCTCTCTGACCAATCGGCAGATCCGGGTGCGATGATCGAAAATATTCTTGCGACCGGAGAAGAAACCGAAGTGTCGCTTGAGCGTCCGATTCCGGTTCATCTCATGTATCTGACATCATGGGTCGACCATGCCGGAACGTTGCATTTCCGCGAGGATGTCTATGGGCGGGATGAGAC
>CALKBI010000045.1 GCA_937990185.1 uncultured Neomegalonema sp.
TGCGGATGAAGTCGCGGCGCGCTGGGATGCGGCAAAAATCCGAGAGGATGTTATCGCGACGCAGCATCAACGCCGCGCGGTGCATGCGGCGATGGAGGCAGGTATGCTGACTTCATGGGACTACCACCCCCCGCGCGACGCGAGTCAGGAATTCGTCCGCAATACTGTTTCATGGGATGATGTGCTGCACCGGATGCAGTATCCAGCGCCGGAAGCAGACACATGAGCGGACGTATTGAAGGAAAGACTGCTTTAGTCACCGGCGGAGCAGGGGGCATTGGTTGGGCGATCTGTAAGCGTTTTTCCGCAGAGGGCGCTAATGTTATCTGCGCCGACATTACGGCTCCCGGAGACTTTCCGCCCAAAAATGTTGAGCATCGCAGTCTTGATATTGCCGATGAAGACGCGGTGCGGTCTGCCTTTGCGCGTTTGGGGGCTGAATGGGATAGTCTCGATATCCTTGTCAATGCAGCGGGTATCGAGATTGAGAAAACCATCGAAGATACGACATTAGACGAATGGAACCGCAGCTTTGCGGTCAATGTCACAGGGACTTTTCTGTGCAGTAAGTTTGCTTTGCCGATGCTGCGCAAAGGCAATGGGTCGAGCATCATCAATTTCGGCAGTTATGACGGATTTATCGCCGATCCCGGCCTCGCGGCCTATTGTGCTACAAAAGGAGCCGTTCATGCGCTGACTCGTGCGATGGCCTGTGATCATGGGCCGGAAGGCATTCGCGTGAACGCAATATGCCCCGGTTACGTTGACACGCCGATGTTGCAATCATTCTTTGAGGGTGATGGGTCGGGTGGCGGCGGCAAAAGCCTTGATGATCTGCAACAGGCCGTGCGCGACGTGCATCCAATGCGGACCTATGGCACACCTGATGATGTTGCAAACCTGGTTCTTTGGCTGGCTTCGGATGAAGCCCGCTATGCATCAGGCCAGTTGTGGGTGCTTGACGGCGGGTTGTCTGCGCAAGTGCAGCAGATGAAATTATGACGAGGAAACGGATTGATGGCGCAATATTTACCTGCAATCCGTTTTAAATGCTCATAGCATTGCCTTGCCAAGACTATGACAAGGAATCCGTATGTTAGCTGTTTTATCACGTTTTTTCTCGTTCGGATTGCTCATCGCGCTTCTGTCTTGCTCGACAAATCAGCTTGGTGTTGTACGCAGTATTGAAGCTGAAAAAGAGCTAGGAGAACAAACTATACCGGACTTCCTTCGTGCGAAGGGAGGATTGTTTGATAGCGCTGAAACGCAACGTTATGTCGAGTCTCTCGTGGCAAAACTATCTGCGAACACCGCCATACCGGATGGATTTAATCCAATACCAATAAAGGTTTTGGATACCAGCACGCCAAGCGCCTATGCGCTTCCCGGGGGATCAATTTATGTCTCGCGTGGAATCATCGCCCTTGCCAATGAAGAGGCAGAGCTTGCTGGTGTGATTGCCCATGAAATCGGGCATGTTGTTGCCCGTCATTCCGCAAAGAGTGTTGCGGCCAATGAACGGTTTATTCTCGATGTCATTCAAAATGAACGTGACACGCTCCAACGAGCGGGAAGCGAAGCACAGAGAATAGAGATCCTTCAGAATGCAATTAAATCCCGTCGCTCTGAAGTTGCGGCATTCTCGAAAGAGCAAGAGTTGGAAGCAGATCGTTTGGCGATTCAAATCCTCACGGCATCGGGATATGGATCGAGTGGATTTGGTGGCTTTCTAAGGCGCTTGGATTTATGGCAAACGCGACGCGCGGAAAAAATGGGTGTGACGCCACGTGAACTGGAGGATCTTGCTGAAAATTCAGGGTATCCTGAAATTAGTCAACGGGTCGCTGCATTAGGGCGGCTTAACGACTTACCCGCTGCACCGGGAACTCAAGAACGATTGATGTCAGTCATCGATGGTTTGAGATTCGAAGATGAATTTAATGGCGGCTTTGTTCGTGACGCAAAATATTGGCAACCCGAACACCGGATATCTTTTGACGTGCCTCCCCAATTTTTTCCGTTGCATGGTGAGCATCTGCGATTTGTTTCACAAAAGGGCGGTGTCCTTTTACGAGTTGACCGCACTCTTCCGGGGCGCTTCGATAGACTCGCGCAAGGATTACAAAGGGGAAAATCGCCTTTTCGAAGTGCGCGAAGTTCTACGATAAATGGTATTCCTGTTATTATCGGAAAAACGACCGCTAAATCACAGGACGAAGAACTGGTCGGGCAAGTCCTGTTTTTTAATCTAGGAACCCATGTTGCCAGCATGACCATGCTGTCCAACAAAGAAGATGAGCGCGAGGCTCAACCTTTGTTTGATCAGATGACGAACAGCTTTCGTCGCATACAGCCCGATGAAGTGCCCCAGTTCCGCAGATATAATGTCCAACGGATAGTGCCGGGTGATAGTGTCTCAGGGTTGGCGCGCACGACGGCGTTTGATGGTGATCGCGAAGCGGCAATGCGATTATTGAACGGTTTGGATGTGGGGCAATCGCTTGCGATTGGAGACTGGATTAAATTAGTGCGGTAATGATGGGCCATGCCCTTGGGCCGTAAGCGAGGAATAAATGCCTAAATCCGTTATTATCACCTGCGCTCCGACAGGTGGGATTCATACGCCCACGATGTCTCCTCATTTACCGATTACGCCGGATCAAATTGCGACGGCCAGTATCGAGGCCGCAGAAGCGGGCGCGTCGATTATCCATTTACACGCGCGGGACCCGGAAACGGGCAAGCCGGACTCGCGCCCCGAAACTTTCATGCAGTTCTTGCCGCGCATCAAACAATCCACTGATGCTGTAGTGAATGTTTCGACGGGGGCTGGTCTTGGTATGAGTATGGATGAAAGACTGGCGGCGGCGACCAATGCCTCGCCGGAGATGGCTTCACTCAATATGGGGTCAATGAACTTTGGTATTTTTCCGCTGTTGGAAAAGTACGATACATGGAAACATCCGTGGGAACCTGAGTTCCTCGGGATGACGAAAGACTTCATTTTTCCGAATACATTTGAGACGATTGAATACGCGCTCAAAAACTTGGGCGAGGCGCATGGGACGAAGTTTGAGTTTGAATGTTACGATCTCGGCCACCTCTACAATCTCGCATGGTTCGTTGATAAGGGTTTGGTAAAGCCGCCTTTCTTTGTCCAAATGGTCTTTGGTATCTTGGGCGGAATGGGTGCTGATCTCGATAACATGATGCATTTGCATAAGACGGCGAACCGATTGTTCGGTGAAGAAAACTATGAATGGTCGGTATTGGCGGCTGGCAAAAATCAGATGTCTTTTGCAACACAAAGCGCCATGCTTGGCGGTAACTTGCGGGTTGGGTTGGAGGACAGCCTTTACATTGGTAAGGGCGAGCTTGCGACATCGAACGCTCAACAAGTGACGCGCATCCGCACCATTATTGAGAACCTTGGTTTGACAGTTGCTACGCCGACTGAGGCAAGAGAGCGCTTAGGTTTGAAAGGCGGAGACGCGGTGGGATTCTGACAGATGGGCAGTAATTTTATCTGGTGTGATTTGTCAGCGTTAAGACCTGATCGTGCAGCAAAATTTTATGAGGATGTATTCGGTTGGAAGTTTGAGTCCGCATCTTCAAAGTACCGGTATGCCTATTGTGGAGACGTGGCGGTTGCTGCACTTTTCGACATGCCGCCATTCTTTCGCAAGATCAAGATGCCGAGCTTTTGGATGAGTTACATCGGGGTTGAGTCTGTTGCTGCCGTTGTTTCAAAGGTGACGGAAAAAGGCGGTAAGGTCGAACTGGAAGATGATTTCTTCGGTGGTAAAATCGCGCTAATCCGTGATCCATTAGGAGCTGGATTTACGATCTATGAAGGTGAGATCGAGGCGGGTATTACGGGTGTAGAGCGCGGTGGATTGCGAACTGGACACACATTGCATGTATCTTCCCAGAGTGCTGTGAAAGATTTTTATGAGACGCTGTTTGATTGGAAAATAGTGTCGGCCGACGAAAAACGTTGGTTTGTGAGCGATCCAAATGCGGGAAAAATTGCTGAGATTATTGAAAGTTCTGACGAAGAACGAAACGGCTATGAGTATTGGGGTATCACTTTTACCGTTGAAAACTTGCAGCTGGCTCATCGTAATATAGAAGCACGAGGTGGTCAGGTTTTCGCCGAAACATATCATGGAGATCGACCAGCATTGTCGGTAGCAGATATGGATGGCGCGGCATTTGCGATCGTGCAGTGCGATAATAACTAGGAAGCTCAATGTACCAAGGTGATATGGAAAATATGCTCATGCGTTCTGCTTCAGTATTGTTGCGATGATGCGCCTGGCGGGAAAGACTGCGTTGGTGACGGGTGGACGCCAAGGGATCGGACGCGGTATTGTTGACGCCTTTATTTTTGAAGGAGCGACGGTATCGACCTGTGGGCGTGATCCTCGGCCAGATGATCTGCCTGAAACTTGTAATTGGCATCAAACAGATGTTGCGAAGCCTGCCGATGTTGAACTTCTTGCGAGTGCTATGGGTGCATGTGATGTCGTTGTGAACAATGCCGGTGTCCAAGTTGAAAAGACAGTAGCGGGCAGTAGCGACGAGGATTGGGACCTTGTAATGGGCGTTAATGCGCGAGGGGTCTTTAATGTTTGTCGCGCGTTTCTTCCCAGGATGAGCGCCGGTGGCTCGATTATCAATATCGGTTCGATTTCCGGAAATGTCGCTGATCCGTCGATGGCGCTTTACAATGCATCGAAGGCTTTTGTGCATGGTTTGACGCGCTCGATAGCAGTTGATCATGGCCCTGCTATACGGTGCAATGCGATATGTCCGGGGTGGATTGAAACGGGAATGCTCGACGCGGGATTTGACCTTGCGGATGATCCGGTCAAAGCAAAGACCGAAGCTCTCTTGCGCCATCCTGCTCGGCGCTTTGGCAAGCCGGAAGATATTGCTAGTATCGCCGTTTGGCTTGCCTCTGATGAAAGTAGTTTTGCGACGGGGCAATTCTTTACGGTTGATGGTGGCTTGACGGCTGCATCGCCCTTGCAACCGGGATTATCGTGATGGCTCAACAAACCGCTGTTTTAGGCGCGGGCGTTATTGGTGCAAGTTGGACGGCGTTATTCCTGGCTGCGGGACATCGCGTTGCTGTTTATGATCCTGCTGAGGGTGCAGAAGATTTTGTGCGTCGTTATATTGATGCGTCTTGGCCTGTTCTTGGCGAGCTTGGCTTGACCGAACGAGGCGATCCTAATGACGTGAGTTTTTGCGACACGCCTTCGAAAGCGGTGGTAAATGCTTCTTTTGTGCAGGAGAATGTCCCCGAGCGGTTACCGGTAAAGCATGAGATTTTTCGCGACATAGAAAAGGCATTGACGCAAGACGCGGTGGTCGCGTCGTCTGCATCTGGATTAACACTGACTGAAATGCAGGGTGGATGGAATAACCCGGCGCGGTTTGTTCTAGGGCATCCCTTTAATCCGCCACACTTAATTCCCCTCGTCGAAGTGATGGGAAACGATCTGACAGATGATAGTGCTGTTTCCTACGCTGAAGCGTTCTACAAAGATGTTGGTAAGGTAACGATCCGGGTCAATCGTGAAGTGCCGGGTCATGTCGCTAACCGCTTACAAGCCGCTTTATGGCGAGAGGCAATTCACCTTGTCATGACAGGCGTTGCAAGCGTGGAGGATGTTGATAAGGCCGTTTGGGCAGGTCCCGGCTTACGGTGGGCGGCTATGGGGCCGACGATGCTGTTTAATCTCGCCGCAGGGGAACGAGGTTTGCCAGAGTTCTGTGAAAGGTATGCGGATAGTTTTCATCGCTGGTGGGATGACCTTGGCGATCCGCGCCTTGATCCTGCGACGGCTTCAGCGCTGTCGGAAGGCGTAGAGGCTGAAGGAAGCGGTGCATCACAAGAGGATTTGGCGAAGCGGCGTGACGCTTTGATTGTTGCAATGCTCAATAGCATGAAAACGCTTAGATGATTTGGATGCGGGTTATTTGATATATCCTCGGCTGAATTCTATCTCCGGCGTTTCGACTAAGCGAGTTAAACGCTCAACCTCGGCTTCCAATCGTTCGACGCGACCTGAACCAAATGAGACGCCGCTTTCGGGCCAGAGATTTTCAACCCGTAAAATGCCTGCACTGCGGTCCGCGCGAATTTCGATACGGCCAACAAAGCGATCTCCCTCCAGCATGGGATAAACATAATAGCCATATCTTCTCTTTGCTGCCGGGGTGTAGATTTCAATTTTATAATCAAAACCGAAAAGGCGTTTTGCCCGCGCTCGATCTCGTACAATCGGATCGAACGGATTTACGATCCTTAATCGGGAGGAGGGCGCTTTTAGAGTTGAGATGAGATTGGCGATATCGGGCCTTGCCAATGAAGGTGTCCAAGAGCCATCTGCAGACTCGATCTCAACGGGTTGCCACCAATCGCCGCGCTGAAATTCGGCTTTCACTTCGCTTAGATCAGCAGCATCGTAAAATGCCTTTATCTCACGTTCTGTTCCAAAACCGAGTTTCGATAAGGCTGATCGACAAAGCCATGTGATCTGCGCGGCATCATTCGCGGCGGGTATTTCTCGGATGGCTTTAGGTATAACCCGTTCGGTGAGGTCAAAGACTTTAGAAAAGTTGCGCCGTTCTAACGTAGCTAGCTCGCCTGAATGCCAAAGGTAATCGAGAGAGACCCGGTGCGATGAACGCCGCCAAACTTCACCCTTTGGTGCTCCTTCAAAATCCCGCGAGGAAAGTGGTCCTTCTGACGCGATGCGTTTCTTGACGCGCGTTCTATCGGCTTTTGGTGGGAGTGGCGTTCCCCATGATCCTTTTTCCATCTGCGCACATTTTCGTGCCCGCTGCCTCTTCCATATTGGCCAAACGTGCATTGGTAAGACAACTGCGTCATGGGTGAAGTGTTCAAATACGAGCTTGTCGGAGGCGAGTAATCGCTCCAGCATTGGTGGCCTATAATTCGCGTTCCGACTCCAAAGAATATGATCATGAGCGCGAGCGACGACTCTCAATGGATCGAGTTGAACCATGCCGAGATCTTCGACGATTTTAGCAAGCTTTTGTTGGTTTAATGCTCCCGTTGGAGGCGAAGCCATGCCCTGTAGAGATAACCAAACCCGACGCGCCTGTTTATTTGTAATGCGTATTGTCATCGACGATATCCAAGCAGAAAATCCTATGCACAGCCACCCTTGAACCGCGGGAATAGCCTTCCTATCTCTGGATCAATGCGGCGCTTGATTGTCAGTGTGTTGCAAGCGCTGACGTTTTCTCGTCGTGGTTTGTTTTTACGAATTGTTTGTACGAGGGTGTTTCGGAGGAATTTTATGTCTCGCAATCCATTTGCGAACCATCCCTTTTTGCTCGGCTTTGAGCAAGTCGAACGTCTTGTCGAACGTGCAGCAAAATCTGCGAGCGATGGATATCCGCCTTACAACCTTGAACAACACAGTGATAATGCCTACCGGATTACATTGGCAGTTGCGGGTTTCACAGACGCTGATTTGTCGGTGACTGTTGAAGACGGCCAATTAATCATTCGTGGCAAGAAGCCCGACAATCCCGAAGCCGCATATCTTCATCGTGGCATCGCGGCGCGGCACTTTCATCGTAGCTTTGTACTGGCCGACGGTATGGAGGTTGCCGGAGCATCCCTTGAAAATGGATTGCTTAATATCGACCTGATCAAAACAGAACCGGAAAATGTCGTTAAGAGAGTGCCAATAAAGACGCTCTAACATAGGTGGAGCGGGGTTAATCCGTCGACACCGTAACTAACAATCTAGTTCGTTAATGTGATCAGCGATACAATCATTAGGTGGTAATGTGATAGACATGACTGATGAAAATCCTATCCCAACTCCAGAAACATTTGGTCTTGCCAAAGCGAACGTTGCTTATATCCGTTCGATACCTGCATCTGATTTAGGCGATGATATTGAAACACCTGATGGCGTCGATACCTTGTACGCGCTTCATGATGCCGCCGGAAAGCGCTTAGCCTTGTTCGATAATCGTGAGTTTGCTTTCCAGATTGCAAAGCAAAACGATCTGACACCAATGAGTGTGCATTAACATTTTAGACATAAGTTGAATCCAAGTCGCGCCGTATTCGGCCATATGCATGGCGCGAGCTGTAATTGGAATTATCGCATACCCTAAAGCACTTTGCTTTAATCTTTAATCGAAAGCCGTGCCAAGAGTGCATGCCTTTCGATGATTTTTGGGATCAAAGTAAACGCAAAATGCTCTAAAAGGCTCGCCAGGATTTGTGTATTTAAAGAGGAGCGCCTCTTTACGCAGCCTTTGCCTGTGGTTCGGTCAGCATGACATACATGGCATCAGCACCGTCAGCCCCACGAATGCTTTCACGGAAATTTTCTTTTCTGAACAGGCGCGATGTTTTTGCCAAAGCACGCAGATGTTCAGCATTTGCAGCTTCAGGAGCTAGCAAAAGAAAAATTAAATCAACAGGTTGCTCATCCGCAGCATCGTAATCTATGGGCTGTGCTAGGCGTACAAATACGCCCGAAACATTCTCAAGGTTGGGAAGCCGTGCATGTGGAATAGCAACGCCGTCGCCGACGCTGGTAGCGCCTAAACGCTCACGTTCTAACAATGCATTGTAGATCGTGTCTTGCTCAATTCCGCAGCGATCAGCAGCAAGCGCGGCAAGTTCCTGCATCAACTGCTTTTTACTTGATACCTTAAGATCAAAGATCACGGCATCCCGCGAGAGGAGTGTTTCTAAGGACATGTGTTTCTGTATGCGGCGGTGGCCTAAAGCCGATGCCGTCCTCTATTCAGCTTGCGCGACTTACCGGAGTGGGATCAATCCACCCGATATTGCCGTCATCACGACGGTAGACCACATTCAGAGTGCTGTTTTGTTCGTTATGGAACATAAGTAATTGCGTATCTGCCATATCCATATGCATCACAGCTTCACCAACAGATAGCGTAGGTATAGCAGTACTACTTTCTGCAATGATAACGGGCTGGAGATCGGAAGGTTCTTCTGTCTCGTCATTTCCGGCTTCAATCACAAAAGCAGCCGCCTCAATTTTCTCAATTGGCGATTTGCGGTGATGATCCTTTAAGCGTCTCTTATAGCGACGTAATTGCTTTTCTAGGCGCTCGCAAGTCTGATCGAATGCCGCGTAAGCATCGCCGCCCCGACCCGTTGCTTGCGCTATCATCCCTGTGCTCAGATGAACTGAGCATTCGGATTTGATTTCGTGGTGATCTTTGGAAAAAGTTACTGTCGCGTTGATAGGATTCTCGGCATATTTTGCAACGCTTGCGGGGAGCGATGCTTCAACGCTGTTACGCAAGGACTCACCGACGTCGATATGTAAGCCGCTGATCTTAATTTGCATTATTTTTCAACATATTAGTTGCGATTTCTGCAATTTTTAGCAGGCTTTACGATACTCCTCACCAGTATGGCGCGTCAACTCGAGATTGCTAAGTGTTTCAGACAAGCGACGCTTTGGCACGGCGGCGCTGTACAGAAGAGGGGATATTCATCGCCTCTCTGTATTTCGCGACTGTTCTGCGAGCAATATCAACCCCTTGATCGCGCAAGATTTTTACAATTTTGTCGTCAGACAGAATTGATTTTTGATCTTCTTCGTCGATCATTTGGCGAATTTTATGACGGATGCTCTCAGCCGAATAAGATTCACCGCCATCGGTGGCTTGAATCGCGGCTGTGAAGAAAAACTTCAGCTCGAAGACCCCACGCGGCGTTGCGATGAACTTGTTTGACGTTACCCGCGACACTGTAGATTCGTGCATCTCAATGGCATCTGCGACCGTTTTCAAGTTTAGAGGACGCAGTTCGCTGACGCCGTGGGCAAGAAAGCCGTCTTGTTGTTTGACGATCTCACTGGCAACTTTCAGGATTGTTCGTGCCCGCTGATCAAGGCTTTTGACCAACCAGTTCGCGCTTTGAATGCATTCAGTGAGATAAGCTTGGACCTCGCCGCCACCTTTGCCAACTTCGGCAGCATATCGCGTATTCACGAGCACTTTTGGCAGCGTATCTGCGTTTAACTCGATTCCCCAGCTTCCAAGCTCATTGGCCCGGACATAGACATCGGGAACCATGGTTTGAGCGATTTCGCCGCCGAACCGTGCGCCCGGCTTAGGGTCTAAGGCCCGAATTTCAGCAACCATGTCACGCATGTCGTCGAGTTCGACACCGCAGAGTTTGCAAAGCTTAGGAATATCTCCCTTTGCCAGCATATCGAGGTTATCGACAAGGGTTGCCATCGCAGGATCAAGGCGGTTCAAGTCAGTTAATTGTAAGCGAATACAATCGGCTAGATCACGTGCGCCAATGCCTACAGGCTCAAAACCTTGTACAACACCAACAGCAGCCGCGATATCAGCAGGCTCAGCGCCTAAACGTTCTGCAATCGCTTCGTCTTCTATCTTCAGATATCCGGCTTCATCAATTTGTTCGATGAGATCGGATGCAATGACCCGAATGATCGGACTGACGGCAGCAAGGCCAAGCTGATTCAATAGATGATCACGAAGCGAAATGTCTTCAGTCAGAGTCGATTCAAGGTCGAAATCAGGGCCATCGAACCTTGAAGAACCGCCATTCCCAACGCTTGCCCATGCCGAGGCTTCTTGTGCTGCGGCATTGTCGCTTGCGTTGTTGTTCATGGTGTCAGCGCGTGCTTCGTCGGCGTAAATGTTCTCTAGGCCGGTATCGAAGGTTTCCTCTGCACGAGTCGCACTATCGGTTTTAAGGGCGGTTGATGCATCATTGCCGTCTTGTTTTACCTGTCGTTCCTCGTTTTGCTCACGATCACGGCGTTCTTCCGGCGTCGAAGACGTTGCCTCTAGCAGAGGATTACGCTCGATTTCTTGCGAAACATACTCGGCTAGATCGAGGTTGGACATTTGCAACAGCTTGATCGCTTGCTGCAATTGCGGCGTCATTACAAGGCTTTGGCTTTGACGGAGTTGAAGGTGCATTGACATTATTCAGCCCTCCTTCCGCAAAGACATACACATTACCATCGGAATCCGTCGCCAAGATAAACGCGGCGGACATCCTCGTCGCCCACAATCTCGTCTGGAGTCCCTTCTTTCAGAACCTGACCATCGTGTAAGATATACGCTCGGTCGATAATACTGAGCGTCTCCCGAACATTGTGGTCTGTGATTAACACACCAATTCCGCGTGTTTTCAGGTGTGACACCAATGCTCTGATGTCGTTCACAGCGATTGGATCGACCCCCGCAAAAGGCTCGTCGAGCAAGATAAATGCTGGTTTCGTTGCCAAAGCGCGTGCGATTTCGACCCGGCGTCTTTCTCCGCCCGACAAAGCGACTGAGGGTGTTCGACGAAGGTGCGTTATCGAAAACTCGCCCAGCAGACTGTCCAATTTGGCTTCGCGTTTGCGCCTGACGGGTTCCACGAGTTCTAAGACCGCTCGAATATTTTCTTCCACAGTCAAACCGCGAAAAATCGAGGCTTCTTGCGGCAGGTATCCCATGCCCAAACTCGCACGACGATGCATCGGCAGAGAGGTAACATCCTCTCCGTCCAGTGATATCGTGCCATAATCCACGGGGATAAGCCCCATTATCATATAAAAGCATGTCGTTTTTCCCGCACCGTTTGGGCCGAGCAATCCAACGACTTCTCCCCGGTTCAGCTGTACGCTGACCCCCCGAACTACCGGGCGGCTTTTGTAACTTTTGCCGATCCGATCAACTACGAGCCCCGCGTTATCCGATGCAACCGTCAAAGTCGGCTTGCGATCAGTCTTACGCCGTAAGGGAGTTGCCGTCGTCATGTCCCACCTCCAGTATAGGAGAAATGACCTTTAGATGGTGTGAACCGATCCATATTGATTAGTTCTGGCAGCCTTTACCGGGGTTTAGAATCACTTCAACTCTTCCACTGCCTGTTCCCGTCGTCCTGCCCTGCATCTGAGCAAGGCCTGTGTTAAGGTTAATAGAAAGTGATGTGCCACCGATCACATTGCTACAATCCCCTTTGCCTTGGGTCAAAGTAACAATGTCACCCATTGTTATGTTGCCGGTCGCAACATCATAATCGGCCCAGTTACCCGATGCTGTACTATCGGTCCCAGAGATAAAAACGTCGCCTTCTGCACGAACACGGCGTATCGCACCGGCCTCTGAGTTATCTTCTGAATCTGGGTCATAAGTAACTGTAAGACGTTGTGCTTGCATGCGAACGTCGCCCTGACGTGCATCAACGGTTCCAGTGAAAACCGCCACTTGATCGGTTTGTCGTACTTCCAGTGAATCTGCGGATACTTTAATAGGTTGTGTTGAGTCATGCTTAAATCCGCCCGGTACACCAGCGGTCTGCGCAAAAGCACTGACGGAAATGCCAACCATCGCCGTGGTGGCCAGTGCTAGTGCAGTGCGGATCAAATTCATTTTTGGCAATCCTATTTTGGTATCGAAGAGGCGTCTTTGACTTGGTTCGGTTCAATTGTCACTTGGACGTTTCCGGTAAATTTAACTATTCGGTCTTCCGCGTCCAGCGCTTCGAGCAAATCAGCGCGAATTGATCCTGCTGGCCCCGTCGCCGCGACTGATCCATCGGTGAGTAACGTGCGTTCTTCTGCGTCAATTGTTGCTGCGCTCGTATCTAACCGATAACCGTCTGACGTTGTTAGGGCCACACCATTTTCTATGCGTAATCGTTTGATTTGAGGGAAGAATGAGCCATCAGTTGCTAGAATTGTAGCAATTCTATCGTCTTTAAGCGTCATGGCCGCCTCAATCCCTTTAAGAATGACACGATTGGGTTTGGGCGAGTCTGGTAACGCCCAATCTGCTGTTACTGTGTAAGGCTCCCCATTTGGTGTGCGCCCGGTAAAGCTGGGTTGCACCATCCGTAATCCGTCTTGCAAGGCGGATTCATCCTCTTTGTCGATTTTAACTGGTTCGGTGTCTCGCCCGGATGACTGGGCGAAGACCAAAATGAAAGGCAGGAATGCCGCTATACCTAGACCTAAAGTCAACCACATCGTCTTGCGCGGTTTCCCTGTTCGTCGGGGAGGCGCATTCACGATACACCTGCCCTGAGGCAATCGTGGATATGTATGGCTCCAACAGGTTGGTCGCCGTCAGTAACAAATAACATCGTTATTTTATGGGTGTTCATGAGATCAACCGCTTCCTGCAATCTCGCTTCTGCCGAGATTGTTTTCGGTGTCGTCGTCATGATGTCGCGCGCGAGTTTCTCGCTTAGGCCTTCAATATTACGGCTAACATCGCCATCGGAAATGACGCCAATTAAAGTACCACTTTCAACTACACCCGCTACGCCAAGAGCATATTTTCCAATCGTCAAAAGGACATCCACCATTGGCGTGTCAGGATTTACCAATGGTAACGTTTCTGTGGGGCGCATGAATGAAGAGATTTTTTGCAATTTCGCGCCAAGAGTTCCACCGGGGTGTAACATTTTATAGTGCTCGGGTCGGAAATCCCGTCGCTCCATAAGTGCAACAGCTAAAGCATCCCCGAGGGCAAGAGTCGCGGTCGTTGATGTCGTTGGAGCCAATCCCATCGGGCAAGCTTCAGGAGCAGGCGGGAGGCATAAAGCGACGTTTGCCGCCTTCATCAACGTGCTATCAGGTTTTGAGGCGATGGCGATCATCGGAATAAGGTTCCGATTTGTATAGTCTATCAGGCTCATCAACTCTGGCGTTTCACCAGAATTGGATAACATCAAAGCCACATCGTCCCGCGTGACCATGCCTAAATCACCGTGGCTAGCCTCTGCAGGGTGGACGAAATGTGCAGGCGTGCCTGTCGAGGCAAGCGTTGCCGCAATTTTTCTTGCGACATGTCCGCTTTTGCCCATGCCGGACACAACAACGCGACCCTTTGCTGCAAGAAGCATCTCAACAGCCTGCACAAATGCTTCGTCTAAGCTGTCAGCCATTGCGATCAGGCTGTCCGCTTCAATTTTTAGAACGCGGCGGGCGCTGCTAAGGATGTCATCTATGTGCGTCGGCATATCCATCCCTGATTTCTAAGCAGCGATCACGGCGAACGAAAGGCCGGAGGACGTCAGATAGCCTTGCAGTCGTGCATTATTTTCTAGTGATCAAAAATATCAACTTCGGGCCAGCCGTTCAGATCGAGAATTGCGCGGGTGGGCAAGAATTGGAAACATGCCTCAGCCATCTGCATCCGTCCCTCCCTAATCATGCGCTGATCGAGTTCGGCGCGAAGCCTGTGAAGATAAAGAACGTCGCTTGCCGCATATTCTTGTTGCTCGGGGGTGAGTGTGTCTGCACCCCAGTCGGAACTTTGCTGTTGTTTCGAGAGGTCAACATTCAACAATTCACTACAAATTGCCTTTAAACCATGTCGATCCGTGTATGTCCGGCACAGCTTCGAGGCGATCTTTGTGCAGTAGACTGGAAAAGCAGCAATTCCGAGATTTCGTGCTAAAACAGCAATATCGAAACGTCCGAAGTGGAAGAGTTTCAATATGTCAGCGTTGCTGAGAAGTGCCTTCAGATTGGGAGCCTCTATCAGACCTGGTGCAAATTTAACCAGGTGTGCATTCCCATCCCCGCTACTCAGTTGAACAAGGCAAAGCCTGTCTCTGTGGGGATTTAAGCCCATTGTCTCGGTGTCTATTGCTACGACATTTCCGAGGTCAAGGCCGTCAGGCAAATCGCCATGATATAAATGAATTGCCAAAAATTTTCTCCTGAAGGTCCTCAAGTAGACCAGCAAACGTTGCATAGGACGAGCTTCGTTAGGGGTCAAGAATACAAAGTATTTTGCTGCTTTGAGAGTCGCAACAGGTTTCCGCGACTATCGCCGTGATTGCACGGTAATCATGGGTTCAATTTTATGACATTTCTAATCTTGCCCGTTCAAAAATGCTGGTTGCGCCGTTGCAATTTAGGGCGTGAGATGCATTAGATTTTCGAACGGTTTTTAAATCTGTTTTTAAATGAGGTCCAAAAGATGAAACGTAGAAGTGTATTTGCGTTGATCGGAGCCGGAGCAATTGCGCTCGGGACATCAATTCCCGTAGCGGCGGCTGACTTTAAGTTTAATTTGCAGAGTTTTTTGCCAGCGCAAGCAACGATCCCATCTAAAATTATCGATGTTTGGGCGGATAAAATCGAAGCCGACTCCAAAGGTCGTATCGAAATCAAGCGCTTTGCATCGATGCAACTGGGCGGCAAGCCCCCCGAATTGCTGGATCAGGTTCTCGACGGTGTTATCGACATCACCTGGAATGTGATAGGTTATACGCCGGGCCGCTTCCCTTCGACTGAGGTGTTCGAACTGCCATTCATCGTGAATGACGCAAAGTCAGCGTCCGGTGCGTTCTGGACCATGCTTGATGAGGATATTGCGAAACGCGAATTCGCTGAATTCAAAGTCCTCGGCGGCTGGGTTCATGGTCCGGGGATGATTCATGCTAATAAAGAAGTCAACAAGCCTGCTGACTTCAATGGTATGAAAATTCGCGGTGCATCACGTCAAGTCAACGCTCTGCTTAAGACATTGGGCGCGACGCCTGTCGGGATGCCTGTGCCCGCTGTGCCAGAGGCGCTATCAAAAGGTGTGATCGACGGAACGACGATACCTTGGGAAGTGACAAAGGCTTTGAAAGTACCGGAGCTTGTGGAAAATCACACCGAGTTCACAGGGCCGATGATGTATACCGTCACGTTTGTCCTCGCGATGAACAAAGATAAGTACGCAGAACTGCCTGAGGATTTGCAGAAAATCGTTGACGAAAATTCGGGGTTGAAGTTCTCGATGTTCGCTGGCGAAACGCAACAAGCTTATGACGATCCTGCACGGGAACTCGCGCTTGATCGGGGCAATAATGTTGTGACGCTTGATGAAGATGAATCTGCTGCTTGGGCTGAGGCCGCATCGCCCGTATACGCGAATTGGTTAAAAGAAATGTCTGAGAAAGGCGTTTACGGAGCCGCTCTGATTGATCGCGCTAAATCGCTGATGAGCGAATTGGATAACTGATCGACAGCACGATTTAATAGCTGCGCGGTCTGTTGATTGCGCGGCTATTTATATATTTTACCTTCCGAGGAGATACGCAAAATGCACCGGCTGATCGGGCGGGTCTCACGTCTGATGGCAGTTGCAGGCGGATTGGTCTTATGTTTTTTGATCCTGCTCACATGCGTCTCTGTTATCGGACGAACGCTTAATACATTTTTGCATGGTTGGATTGAAACCATCGCTCCTGAGTTTTCGGCTTGGGCGCTTGGGCTTGGTATTGGTCCGATCAATGGCGATTTCGAAGTTGTAGAAGCAGGCGTCGCGTTTGCGATCTTCGCGTTTATGCCGCTTTGTCAATATTCAAGTAGTCACGCATTTGTCGATATTTTCACATCAAAACTTTCAGGACGCGCAAACAGAATTCTAGGGATGATAATTGAAATCGTCTTTGCCGTGGTTCTGGTTCTCATCGCGGTGCAGCTATTCGATGGGATGATGTCAAAACGACGGTTCGGTGAAACGACATTCCTATTGCAGTTTCCTGTGTGGTGGTCTTACGCCGCCAGTTTATTTGCTGCGGTGATTGCAGCCCTTGTTGGTGTCTACATGGCAATCTTGCGGATACGGGAATCTGTATCCGGTCAAGATTTAAGGGCCGAGGGTTCGGGGATTAGATCTTGAGCGATTTGACGATTGGCTTGCTGTCTTTTCCGGCGCTGTTGGCTTTGATCTTTGTGCGGGTCCCGATTGGGCTGGCTATGTTTTTGGTTGGGCTGTTCGGGATATACCTTGTGACCGGCAGCTTTAATGTTCCGATGGGGCGTCTGAAATCGGAGACGTTTTCGACTTTTTCAAGTTATTCACTATCGATTGTCCCAATGTTTTTGTTGATGGGACAATTTGCGATGCTTGGTGGTTTATCAACTGCCTTGTTCAAAGCGGCTGAAGGATTTTTAGGCCACCGCAAAGGCGGTGTCGCGATGGCGGCCATCGGAGCCTGCGCTGGTTTCGGTGCGATCTGTGGATCATCTCTCGCAACGGCGGCAACGATGGGAAAAGTCGCCCTGCCGGAACTTCGGCGGTATGGGTATGCGGGCGGGTTCTCCACGGCGACGCTTGCCGCAGGGGGGACGCTGGGGATTCTAATCCCGCCTTCTGTGATCCTCGTGATCTATGCAATTTTGACCGAGCAAAATATCGCAAAGCTCTTTTTGGCGGCTTTCATTCCCGGCATAATGGCGGCGCTCGGATATGTGATTGCGATTTCAATTTATGTGCGCCTGAACCCCGGAAGCGCCGGTGTGCGGGAGGCTTTGCCTTATCGCGAACGGTTTCGTTTGTTGATTGCGGTTTGGCCGGTTCTTGTCGTCTTTGGTTTGGTTGTCGGTGGGATTTATGCAGGCTGGTTTACGCCTACTGAAGGCGCGGCGATTGGCGCAGCGGGAACGGGGTTGATTGCGTTTCTTCGGGGAGGGTTTACGCGCGAGACATTGCTGGAGAGTTTTACTTCCACGGCCAATTCAACCGCGATGATCTTTTTTATCATCCTTGGTGCCGGGTTTTATAATGGCTTTCTAGCGCTGTCGAATGTGCCGCAGGAAATTTCTAATTTTGTCGTCTCGCAAGGTTTTAGCCCTTGGGTGATCTTGGCGTTGATCCTGATTTTTTATCTGGTCCTTGGCTGTGTCATGGACAGCTTGAGCATGATCTTACTGACCATCCCGATCTTTTTCCCCGTCGTGTCATCCTTGGATTTCGGATTGGTCGATTTAATCGCGATGCAACATGAGGCGGCGCGGGCAGCTTTAGTAACAGCGACCGACCTTGTGCCTGAAATGCGCAGTAGCATCGATGCGGCATTGGCAGGCGGTGCAGAGATTACGCGCGATATGCAAAAGGCACTGGATATCCGTGTCACGCAAGGCATGGCGGACAGGATAGCCCTTGAGCGTACCGCGATTTGGTTTGGTATCCTTGTGCTGATCGTGGTCGAAGTGGGCTTGATTACGCCGCCTGTGGGGATGAATCTTTTCGTAATCAATGCGATGGATCGCGAAACCCCGATGCTCGATACCTATAAAGCGGTGCTTTTCTTTGTCTGCTCGGATTTGTTGCGCGTGGTCATTCTTGTCCTCTTTCCGGCAATTACGCTGTTCCTGATACCGTTCTAGAGTCTGTCTTTCTTCGGGATGCCTGCACCGTGAATTGTGGTCACGATTGACACGCATCGCAAACGCATAGAGCCTAGAGACCAATGGTATCGGGATCTTTGGTTCGGAGGGGATGTGTCTAATAACGAAAATGCTGCGATTTGGTTTGTTGATAGACACGTCGCCGAAGGGCGGGGCGGTAAAACCGCTTTTCGTGAGGCTGCCGGAGCCAAGCGCGAGATTACATATGGCGAATTGTCTGAAAGGTCAGATCGCGTTGCGGGCGCGTTTGCGCGTGCCGGAATAACCCGTGAAGATCGCGTCGCTTGTTTAGTCCTTGATCAAATTGAATACCCAGAAATTTTCTGGGGTGGCCTTAAGGCTGGTGTCGTTCCGATTCCGTTGAATACTCTTTTATCGACGGACGTGTATGCGGCGATTTTAGAGGATAGCCGTGCGACCTGTTTGATCGTCTCCGCTGAATTGCTTGATACGGTTAAGCCAGCGATTGAAGGCAATTCATTCTTGCGCCAAATTATTATTGTCGGCGGGACAGCCCCGGAGGGGATGCTTTCCTACGAGGCGTTTTTCGACGGTGCTGAACAACAGAGTGCGGTTCAGGTTGGTGCTGATGAATGTGCGTTCTGGCTTTACTCTTCGGGATCAACAGGGCAACCGAAGGGCGTCCGTCATGTTCATGCCGCGCTCAAGTCTACTGTCGATACCTATGGCGCGCAGGTTTTGGGTATTCGTGAAAGTGATATCGTATATTCGGCGGCGAAGATTTTCTTTGCCTATGGGCTTGGGAATGCCTTGAGTTTTCCGATGTCGGTTGGTGCGACGACGGTTTTATTTAATGGCCGCCCGACACCTGATGTCGTTGCGTCGATCATTGAGATCGAAAAGCCGACGCTGTTTTTCGGTGTTCCAACTCTTTTTGCAGCTACGATTGCGCATTTGGAAAAGAATGGTGTTCCACAATCCAATTTGCGGCTTTGTGTTTCTGCGGGTGAAGCGCTGCCGGAAGATATTGGCGTAAAGTGGCGCGAGCTTTGGGGCGTCGATATCATTGACGGTGTGGGATCGACCGAGCTGTTACATATCTTTCTTTCCAACAAACCCGGCGACATTGTTTATGGCACATCGGGTGTTGCTGTGCCGGGCTATGAGCTGCGATGCGTGGACACGGATGGCGAAAAAGTCGGTACAGGTGAAGTCGGTGAGTTGCTCGTACGCGGTGCGTCGGCGGCGGACGGATATTGGAACCAAAGGGATAAAACCCGCACGACTTTCGAGGGCGAATGGACCAGGACGGGTGATAAATATGAAATCCGCGACGATGGGCGTTACGTCTATTGCGGGCGAACTGACGATATGTTCAAGGTCAGCGGCATTTGGGTGAGTCCGTTTGAAGTTGAACAAGCGATCATTGCTCATCCGGCCATTTTGGAAGCGGCAGTCATCGCAGCGCGAGATGAAAATGGTTTGGATAAACCCAAGGCATTTGTGGTGCTGAAATCGGGAGATGTGGAGTTCGGTTTCGAGGATGGATTGAAAGATTATGTCAAAGATAAAATCGGGAAATGGAAATATCCCCGCTGGATAGAGATCGTTGACGACTTGCCGAAAACGGCGACCGGCAAAATACAACGCTTCAAATTGAGAGAGACGGCATGAACTGGACGGATGGTGGCACAGGCCAGATTGCTGTCGCGGGAAAGTCTCTCGAATACGCGACATGGGGCGCTGCACCCGGCGGCGCACCAACGATTGTGATGTTGCATGAGGGGCTTGGCTGCGTCGCGCTTTGGCGTGATTTTCCGCAGAAAGTTGCCGAGGCGACGGGCTTTGGCGTTTTCGTCTTTTCTCGCGCTGGTTATGGCGACTCTGATTTGGCGGATCTTCCCCGCCCGTTAGATTACATGACCCGGGAAGCGGTGGATGTGTTATCGCATGTCTTGGATCAGATCGGATTTCAACGCGGTATCTTGCTCGGGCATTCTGATGGGGCAAGCATTGCCGCAATTTATGCAGGCTCGGTTGTTGATCACCGTGTGCGCGGTCTTGTCTTAATGGCTCCACATTTCTTCACCGAAGAGATGGGCCTTTCGGCTATTGCAGAGGCAAAAGAGGCTTACGATTCAGGGACGCTTAAAGCGGGGTTGGCGAAGTATCATCGCGATGCCGACAATACGTTTCGGGGGTGGAACGATAGCTGGCTGCATCCTGATTTTAAGGAATGGGATATTAGCGAGGTTATTGATTATTTGCGCATACCAGTCTTGGCGATCCAAGGCGCGGATGACCAGTATGGAACGTTGGCGCAGATTGAAGAGATCGAAGGTCGGATTTATGCGCCGGTTGATGTTGCGATCCTTGAGAATTGTAAGCATGCTCCGCATCTCGAACAACAAGATGCAACTTTGTCAGCCGTAACCGAATTTACGGCGCGGTTGGAGCGGCTTGAAATGGAAACCGTGAAAACGGCATGATGTGACACATTCGTTTGATACGTCTTGGCGTCCTCCTCATGCTTATATTCCCGGAAAAACCCCGCGCCATCCTGAAGCGTTGTTTGAGCCGTTCAAAGTGGGCATCGCGGATGTGTCCGTCGAAAAACTTTATCTGACATCGCCGTGGAAAATGGCCCATGCTTTTCTGGCTGAGGAATATTTTTGGGAAGCGCATGAGATTTTTGAGGCGATTTGGATGGTCTGTCCGCCAAACTCGCCGGAGAAATTATTGGTGCAAGCGTTGATCCAAAAGGCGAATGCTGAATTGAAATTTTTGATGGGGATGGAGCGGGCTACTTCGCGTTTGCGTGCTGAATCCGCAAGGCTCGCGAAAGAAGCCTTTGTGCGGGGTGGAGAGGTTATTCTCGGTATTAGCCTAGCTGAATGGGAAAACTCTTTCATGAACAGCGATGAATAATTATGCAAAATAATGCATCAATTTGATCTCGAGTCGCTATATTCACGGATATTTCAATCTAACTTTGCTTTACACACCAAACAATCTGCATAATAATGCTCTCATGTCTGAAGCAGGAGCGGTTATGGCGAAGGTAATTGATTTTCAGACAAACCCCGAAAGCTACCGTCATTGGCGCGTTGAATATGACGGGGCGATTGCCAATCTCTTCATGGATGTGGACGAGGACGGCGGGCTTTTTGACGGGTATCAACTCAAGCTCAATTCTTACGATCTTGGCGTCGATATTGAGCTGTCCGACATCGTTCAGCGGATGCGGTTCGAGCATCCCGAAGTTAAAGTCGTCGTCATGCAATCGGGCAAAGATCGTGTGTTTTGTGCGGGTGCGAATATTCGAATGTTAGGCGGCGCAGATCACAGTCACAAAGTGAACTTTTGCAAATTCACGAATGAGACGCGCAATACTTTTGAGGCTGCCGAAGCCGATAGCGGTCAGAAATATATCGCTGCCGTCAAGGGCGCGTGTGCTGGGGGCGGGTATGAGTTGGCGCTCGCTTGCAATCACATCATGTTGACCGATGACAGCACATCGTCTGTTGCGCTGCCGGAGATTCCACTGCTTGCGGTTTTGCCGGGGACGGGCGGATTAACGCGGGTCACGGACAAAAGGAAAGTGCGCCGCGATTTGGCGGATATTTTCTGTTCGACAGAAGAGGGCGTGAAAGGCAAACGCGCGCTGGAATGGCGTTTGGTCGATGAAGTGGTGGCCAACTCAAAATTTGACGACACCGTGCAAAAGCGTGCCGAAGATTTTGTCGCCTCGTCAACGAAGCAGGATGTTCAGAAAGGGATTTTCCTCGGGCCATTGTCTCGAGTGATTGGTGATGATGGCACGCTGACTTACAGTTCCGTCGAAGTTTCGGTGGACCGCGAAGCGCGGAAAGCGACGATCACTTTGCATGGTCCGGAGGATGCAGCACCGGATGATATGGATGCTTTCACCGCGCAAGGGGATCAAGCCTATCTGTTGCGGTTGGCACGTGAATTGGACGACGCGATTTTGCATTTGCGGCTGAACGAAATGGAATTGGGGCTTTTGGTGTTTCGCACGCAAGGCGACCCGGAAGCGTTTTTGGCGCATGAAAAGCTGTTGACGTCGAGCCGAGATCATTGGTTAGCGAATGAGGTTTTGCATTACTGGAAGCGCCTGCTGAAACGCATTGATGTTACGTCACGCTCTATGGTGGCTCTCGTTGAACATGGGTCATGTTTCGTCGGGATTTTGGCGGAAGTTCTCTGGTCTGTTGATCGCAGCTATATGATGGAAGACGAGTTCGAGGGCGATAATCGTCCTGTTGCAACCATCACCATGACAGATTCAAATTTTGGTTTGCTGCCGATGGGTAATGGAATTTCGCGCCTCGAAACGCGGTTTCTAGAAGATTCCCATGCCCTGCAAGCGGCTGAGGCTCAACGCGGTAAAGCATTAGAGGCTGATGACGCGAATGACCTCGGTCTTGTGACGATGATCTTGGATGATATCGATTGGGAAGATGAAATTCGTATCTTTATGGAAGAGCGGGCTTCGTTCAGCCCCGACGCCATGACCGGCATGGAAGCCAATCTGAGGTTTGCCGGACCCGAGACGATGGAGACGCGGATTTTTGGCCGTCTGACAGCATGGCAAAACTGGATATTTAATCGACCGAATGCCGTAGGTGAAGATGGTGCTTTGCAGCGCTATGGCACGGGTGTTCGCGGCAAATTCAATATGGAGCGGGTCTGACCGCATAATGCTGACAGCTTGATCGGTGGTCGATCAGGAGCAGCGCATTCACTAGGAGAGACAATGCTCGACCTTATCAATGTGAGTTACGATTCTCAGATTCCGAACAATGTGGGCTTGAGTGAAGATCGCAAAGTGCTCAAGGCATTGGAGAAATGGCATCCCGGTTACATTGACTGGTGGAACAAGCTGATCCCGCAGAACTTTCAGGACAGCATGGTCTATTTGCGGACCGCAGTAAGCGTTGACCCGAAAGGCTGGGCAAAATTTGATTATGTGAAGATGCCTGAATATCGCTGGGGTGTCTTGCTCGCGCCGCAAGCAGAAGATCGCGTGATCCCTTGCGGTGAGCATAAAGGCGAAAAGGCTTGGCAAGAAGTGCCGGGTGAATACCGGAATATGCTCAAGCGGTTGATCGTTATTCAAGGCGATACCGAACCGGGATCGGTCGAACAACAACGCTTTCTAGGCCTGACTGCGCCGTCCCTATACGACATGCGGAATCTGTTTCAGGTGAATGTTGAAGAAGGCCGTCACCTCTGGGCAATGGTCTATTTGTTGCAAAAATATTTCGGCAAAGATGGCCGCGAAGAAGCGGATGATATGCTTGTTCGATCTTCGGGTTCCGATGAAGCGCCTCGGATGCTGGGTGCGTTTAATGAAGAGACACCGGATTGGTTGTCGTTCTTTATGTTCACGTATTTCACTGACCGTGACGGAAAGATGCAGCTTGAATCGCTGGCGCAATCCGGCTTCGATCCTTTGAGCCGGACGTGCCGCTTTATGCTCACCGAAGAAGCGCACCACATGTTCGTCGGTGAAACAGGTGTGAGCCGAACGATCCAAGCAACGCTAGAAGCGATGGCGAAAGCAGGGATTACTGATCCGTATGATGTGGGTAAAGTTCGCAGCCTCGATGTGATTGATCTGCCGACAATTCAGAAAAAGCTCAATTTGCATTACTCCCTATCGCTCGATCTTTTTGGTCAGGAAGTCTCCACCAATGCGGCGAATGCATTTAATGCGGGGATCAAGGGCCGCTATATGGAAGGCCGCATTGATGATGATCACGAGTTGAAAAGTGATACCTACAAGGTTCGTAGTGTCGTTGATGGTAAGATCGTCGAGGAAGAAGTTCCTGCATTGACGGCAATCAATATGCGTTTGCGGGATGATTATGTGCGCGATGCATCCGGCGGTATTGGTCGTTGGAATAAGCTGATTGCGAAGGCGGGCGTAGAGTTTCAATTTGCTCTACCGCATGAAGCATTCCATCGTCAGATTGGTGTATTCGCGGCAATCAAAGCCAATCCTGACGGCGATATTATTTCTGAAGCGGAATGGGATAAAAACCATGATGCTTGGTTGCCGACAAAAGAAGATGGCGCTTACATTGAATCGTTAATGAAGCCGTGCTTTGAGCCGGGAAAATATGCGAGTTGGATCGCGCCGCCGAAGGTTGGGATTGATAACAAGCCCGGTGATTTCGAATACGTCAAATTGCACATGGCTTAAACACGATGACGATGCGTGCTGATTGGTGCGCATCATTTTTTATATCATGATTCAAAATCCGCGCATCGCGATTGTTACCGTAGGCAGGATGTGCGCTATCAGAATTTGAGATGTGCCCCACATGAATGCACCGTTGAAACAGCACTTGATTGACCCGGAAATTTGTATCCGGTGCTATACCTGCGAAATGACGTGCCCGATCAATGCGATTGAGCATGACGACAACAATGTCGTGGTCAATGCGGACCTGTGTAATTTTTGCATGGATTGTATTCCGGTCTGTCCGACAGGTTCGATTGACGAATGGCGTGTCGTCAAAACGCCTTATAGCCTCGAGTCGCAATACGGCTGGGAAGAACTGCCCGAGCAGGAAGATATTGGGCAGAACGAGGCTGAGACAGGTCTGGAAGCGTTAGACGATGCAATGGCGGCTTTGTTGGCCGAAGCGCATAAAGGGGCAGGCGGTAAAGCAACTGCACCGGCCTCTGCCGCAAAACCAACGATTAATATGTATAATCTTGGCAAGCCGGCGATAGCGAAAGTTCAAGGCAATTACCGGCTGACCAAAGACGAGTCCCATGATGTTCGCCATATCATTCTCGATTTAGGAGCGTTGCCGTTTCCTGTTTTGGAGGGGCAATCGGTTGGTGTTATCCCCCCCGGAGAGGACACAGACGGTAAGCCGCATTTACCCCGGCTCTATTCTGTTTCCAGCCCACGCGACGGCGAGCGACCGAATTTCAATAATGTTTCGTTGATGGTGAAACGTGAAGAAAATGGACTTTGCTCGAATTACATTTGCGATCTTGAAAAAGATGCTGAGGTCAAAATTACCGGGCCATTCGGAGCGACTTTCCTGTTGCCGGATGATCCCGACGCGCGGCTATTGATGATTTGCACAGGAACGGGGTCGGCGCCGATGCGGGCCTTTACCATGCGCCGTCAACGGACTCTTGATGGGAAGTCCGGCGGGATGGTGATGTTTTTCGGGGCACGGACGCAAGATACACTGCCATACTTCGGGCCGCTCTCAAAAGTTCCGCAAGATTTGTTGGAACAACATCTGGTCTACTCGCGCGAAGCGGAAAAAGAATACGTTCAGGACCGAATGACTGCCGAACAGGATCGTGTTGCGGAACTGCTCAATGATCCGAAAACGCATATCTACATTTGTGGTTTACGCGGAATGGAAGAGGGCGTCGAAAAAGCATTCACCAATATTGCTGAAAGTATGGGCGAGCAATGGGTGTCTCTGCGCGATGCGATGCGCGAAGAGGGTCGATATCATGTTGAGACGTATTGATGAGCGATACGGTTGATACTTTAACGCATGATCAAGGTTCGGACATAGATCACTCTGTTTCGGAATTGCTGTTGCGTGTCGGGAGCCGTGTGCGCGAGGCCCGTGAAAAGAAAGGCATCCCGCGCCGCTTGCTATCTGAGATATCTGGCGTCTCGCCGCGTTATCTCGCGCAATTGGAAATGGGGAAAGGAAATATCTCGATTGGGTTGCTGCATCGTGTGGCTGTGGCACTGGAGTGTCATATCGATTGGTTGCTACGCGACGAAACTGCGGTGGTTACGCAGGCTGAAGATGTCGCCAGCTTGTTTCTCAACGCTGATGAAGTAACGCGCGAAATTGTCTTGAACGCTTTAGCGGGGCAATCAAATGCCACGCAACGGGCCGAACGTATTTGTCTTATCGGGCTTCGCGGTGCTGGGAAATCTACTCTCGGGGCGCGGGTTGCTGCGAAATTGAACGTTCCTTTCCTTGAGCTCAATAAAGAGATCGAGGAGCGCGGCGGGATGCCGGTGAGCGAGATCATGGCGCTCTATGGTCAGGAAGGATACCGGCGGCTGGAGTCTGATGCGCTTGACAGCGTTGTGGGCAACAATGACCGTGTTGTGCTTGCGGTGGCGGGCGGCGTGGTTGCGGAGTCTGAGACCTTTGCAAATTTATTAGAGAACTTTCATACGATCTGGCTGAAGGCGTCTCCTCAAGACCATATGGACCGTGTTCGTGCCCAAGGCGATGAAAGGCCGATGGCGGGAAATCCTGAAGCCATGCAGCAGTTGAAGTTGATCTTGCAATCGCGGGAAGCGTCATACGCTCGCGCTCAGGCGCAACTAGATACATCCGATACGGCAGAAGACATATCTTTATCGCAGCTGTTGGATATCATATCCGAGCGTAAGTTTATCACTTGAAAATTTGCCCTATGAAATTTCTTTAAGTTGGAGCCTTCCATGAGTGTCCAAGTTTCTCGCGAAGGAAGCGTTGCATTTGTGACGCTGGATAATCCTCCGGTAAATGCGATAGGGCGTGCCGTGCGGGCTGGTCTCATGGATGCGCTTGACGAGATTGAAAGTGCAGTAGGATTGTCGCGGGTGGTCCTTTCGGGGGCGGGACGGTGCTTTGCGGCGGGGGCGGATGCGAAGGAGTTTGATGCGCCGCTGCAAGGTCCACACTTGCCGGATATTATTGCGCGGATTGAAGCCTGTGATGTCCCGTGGGTCGCAGCAATTACGGGTGTTGCTTTGGGAGGCGGATGCGAGTTGGCGCTCGGGTGTCGGTATCGCATTGCTGCGCCCTCTGCTCAAATTGGATTACCGGAAGTGACTTTGGGGGTTATTCCGGGGGCCGGTGGCACACAACGCTTGCCGCGATTGGTCGGTATCAAAACTGCGGTTCAGTTGATCGCGACGGGAAAACCTGTCTCCGCTGTTCGTGCCGAAGAGGTTGGTCTGATTGATGGCGTTGCCGATGATCCGGTGGAGGTTGCGGCCCGTCTTGATATTGGAACGATCGAGCTGGGGCAGTCCATCGCGTCGCTTCCTCAGCCAGAAGCAAACGCTGAAGCTGTAGAGGCGGCACGGGCATTGATACGTAAGAAGACGCCTCATCAAATCGCGCCGGAGCGGGCGATTGATCTGATTGAAAAATCTGCTCTCGTCTCGTTGAGCGAAGGATTGGCCGCTGAGCGCGCGACTTTTCTGGAACTGCGTGAAGCCCCACAATCCAGCGCCTTGCGGCATGTGTTCTTTGCAGAGCGCGGGGCGCGGATGCCGGAACCACTACGCGGACAAGATGCTGCGCTGGACGTGGTTACTGTCGTTGGCGGCGGGACGATGGGCGCGGGCATTGCTTATGCTCTGCTAAACAAAGGGTCCAAGGTCACGTTGTTGGAAACGGACGATGACGATGTTGCGCGAGCAAATGTGAATGTCGAAAAAATAATCGCGGCGAGCTTGAAACGCGGACTGATTAACGAGGACGCTGCTGAGGCATGTCGTCAACGATTAACCGCGACGACAGATTACGGTGCGGCATCAGAGTCGACGCTCGCGATTGAGGCCGCTTTTGAAAGTATGGAAGTTAAAAAATCTATATTCTCTAAGCTTGAGGTCCATTTACCGGATTCGGCGGTGCTTGCGACGAACACATCCTATCTTGATGTCGATGCTCTGGCCATGTCTGTGCTTGACCCGTCTCGGGTTGTTGGTCTGCACTTCTTTGCCCCCGCCCATATCATGAAATTGCTTGAGATCGTGCAGGGAGGCAAAACGAGCGATGCAGCTTTAGCCACCGGGTTTGGGCTTGCTAAACGGCTCGGTAAAATTCCTGTCGTCGCCGGTGTTTGTGATGGCTTTATCGGCAATCGGATTCTTGCGCGGTACCGCGAGGCGGCGGATACGGTTTTGATGGATGGTTCAACGCCGTGGGAGATTGACGAGGCGATGGTCGAATTCGGCTACGCGATGGGACCCTATGAAGCGCAAGACTTGTCGGGGTTGGATATTGCTCACGCCAACCGCCGCCGACAGGATGCCACGCGCGACCCTGAGCGTCGATACATTCCAATCGCAGATCGCATGGTAGAGTTGGGTAAGCTCGGTAAGAAAACAGGAGCAGGGTGGTATCGCTATCCCGGTGGTGGCGGGAAAGTTGAAGACCCTATTGTGGCTGATCTAGCGCTTGAGGAAGCGCGTTTTGCCAAGGTGGAGCGTAAAGATTATTCCGCAGATGAAATCCGCGAGAGGTTAGTCATGGCGATGATTAATGAAGCCGCAGATATTTTGGGTGATGGCATTGCGAAACGGCCCTCTGATATTGATTTGGTGACTGTCCACGGATACGGGTTTCCCCGATGGCGCGGAGGCTTGATGCATCACGCGGATAGTATCGGTGTTGATGTGGTGTTTAATGCTTTAAAGAGATTTGAAGAAGAAGACAGTATTGTCTGGAAGCCCAGCCATGTGATTGCCGACTGTGCGGAGCGCGGGATGTCTTTGTCAGAATGGATGTCCGGTTCTTTTTCTTAAATGAATTCTGAGTTACGGAAAATTTACTTCAAATTTGATGGTTTAAGAAGTTCTTAAATCGTGCAATTCCGCTGTGTCGGGGAAATTACTTACATTGTACCTCATATTTTAGCAATCCGTTGGTTGTATCTTTCGGCTGTAGCCAAAGAGAGATACAAGCTAATGGCATCGAATTTTGACATTGAAGAAACAGTATTAGATCAAGACGCTTTAGATCGTAATACGATGGGAAATGTTGAGCTTCAGCATGAGCTTTTCATCTTATTTTTCGATCAAATGCCCGTCTACCTTGATCAGATGAATGATGCGGTTCAAAGCGGCGATTATGATAATTGGCGTATGGCCGCGCATGGGATCAAAGGGTCAGCGCGTGCGCTCGGATTTACTCGCATCGCACGGCTTGCTCTCGAAAGCGAAAAGAGTGACCCGGATGAAGCGAGACTGTTGGCGCTCAAAGAAGCGGTCGACGTCGCGAATGACGCCGTATCTGATACCACAGCTTTGGCGAGTTAAAATCGCGCGCATTTCTGACGGAATGCGCACGCATTTTCTTAGATAACCGCAGTTTCAAGGAATTTTTCATTTTCCTCAACCCGTGCGTAGCCAAATGATGACAAATCTAGGCTTCGGTATTCGCCGTGGGATATCCATTCAGCGACGCCGCGACCCATCGCCGGGGATTGTTGGAAGCCGTGACCGGAAAATCCATTAACAAAAATGAAATTTTCGACTTGGGTATGCGGGCCGATGACTGCGTTTTGATCCAAGACGTTAAAGGCATAATGTCCGGCCCATGAATTGACGAGCTTGATGGCTTCGAATTGGGGAATGCGATTGGCAATGGTTGGCCATGCTTTTTCTTCCCATATCGAGTGATCTTGCACGAAATCATCATAATCGACTGCCGGGTCTTCATCTGGTGGGCAGCCCGCCAGATAATATTGACCATCGGTGCGCATGTGGACACCGGAAGGGTCAATGGTAAGCGGAAGATCGCGGTCTAAAGGCTTTTCCGCATCAAAGATGAATGTGTAGCGCTTTCTGGGTTCAATCGGAACTTCGATACCCGCCATTCGGGATGTTAGAACAGCACGCGGACCGGAGCAGTTTACGACTGTGCCACAAGAAATGACTTCTCCGGTAGATAGCGTCACGCTCTCTACGCGCGAGCCTGAGGCGTTTTTCGTCATGGCGGTGACTTCGTTCGTCAGGAACTCGACGCCGCGCTCTTTTGATGATCGCTTCCACCAATCGAACAGGGTGTTGCCATCGAAATACCCCTCATCAATCAGGTTGTGATTGGCCCCGACAATATCATCGAGCATGTAGAAAGGATAATCGCGCGCGATCTCCTCTCTCGTCATGTGTTTTGTCCCTGACCCCAAAGATTGCTGAACGGCGAGGGCTTCTTTCAGCGTCGCAGCAAATTCAGGGGTGTCGGCAAGGTACATGTAGCCGTAGCTTTGCAGCACGACATCAGGAACACGGTCGTCATTGCCCATAAAGGCGCGGAAATTCTTGATGTATTCTGCACCGAACTGAGAAATCTTAACGTTGATTTCATTGGAAAATTGTTGGCGGATACAGCTGTTGGTGCAGGCCGTAGAGCTGTTTTCATAGGTCGGATTGCGCTCGACCACCAACACAGAGCCGTCAAAGTCTTTATTATCAGAAAGCCACCACGCGACGGACGAGCCATACATGGCCCCCCCAATGATCACAACATCATAGCTGTTTTGCTTGGGCGGTTGAAAAGTGGCTGTCGTATTCATGGCTGTGTCCCTGTTACTTGGAACAACAAATTCCATGAACTTTTTGATTTGGCAATCTTTGTGAACGCAGGAGAGGTTTTTTAGAAGCTATAGATGTGGGTGGGGTCTTGATGACTTTCATATCCTCTCGCCTTCTCCGCGAAGGTGGAGATCTCCTTTGCCGCTAAACTTAACGCTTGAGCGACATGAGAAGTAGATGTCCGCTAATTCGCGGGCATGACACGGGCTGTAATGGAGGTTGTTCGGTGAATTTGCACCATCGGCGCAGATCAGCGGTCCCGGGGTTTGGGGAATTGTGTAGCACAAAATGACGGGGTTACGCTCGGAGCGTAGGCCACCCCATCCCGGCCTTTAGAGCTGGGGTCTCGCGATTTAGAGTGCGGTCTTGATGGCGCGGGGTCCCGGATCTCCGTCCGGGACGGTGGTTTCTGTTGAGGATGAACGCATTCGCTGCGCGAATCTTGCGTTTGGCATCGGACTTTTCTGCTCTCAATGGTTTCGCGATGCTCAACCATTTGCCGCTGCGCTGTTTACGCTTGTGTTGAGGTGGGAAGCATTCGCTTCGCGAATGCTTTTGCTTGACAGGCATCAATTTTCAAAGTTATATGTTCTTGTTTTGTTTTTAATTGAAAGACCACATGATCTGGAGCCTTGATCGCATGACAGAGAACTACCGCCTCGCGCTGTTGCGGGTTGTGGCGGGGTTGTTTGTGTCTGCGGGGATGACTTCGGATAGCGCCGTTATCGAAAAGCTGCCGCGTCATGTTCGCAATGGGAT
>CALKBI010000046.1 GCA_937990185.1 uncultured Neomegalonema sp.
GGAAGTAGTCTACCTGAATTGCGACCACGCTGCGAGTCTGGAGCTTTTCAGGGTATTGTTATGCATATAAATGAACAAATACAATAATATAAACTTTTTAATGTTATAAAATACTTATTATGATGCTTATAGGCGTATTTAGGAAATCAGTATATTATTCATGATAAGTATGCATTATCGCGATTGATTGATTTTCTTGCAAAATCAGCGTAAACTGCCGTCTTATGGATAATTTACCCTTCCCCAAAAGCCGCCTGTTTCGCATCTTATCTGGAGCAGGTTTATGACAGCGCGCCGACTCCCTGCCCTGCCTTCTTCGAGTGCTTTACTGTCTGCCGAGGATGAAGCTGCACTGACAGATCTTTATGTGCGGGGTACGCCGACGAATACGGTTCGGGCTTATGAGACGGATCTTGCTTATATTTCTGCGTGGAAGTTTTTGAGTTTTGGGAAGGGGCTGGTCTGGCCTGAACCTGAAGACGTGGCACTAAGGTTTTTGCTTGATCATTCCCGCGACTTGATTGGTTCCGATGAAGACGCAGCGCGGGTGGCGGAGGTTCTTATCGAGCGCGGTCTTCGTAGGACCCTCGCCTGCCCTGCCCCTTCTACGCTGGATCGGCGCATTGCTTCTTGGCGGGCGTTTCACCGGATGCGCAATTTGCCCAGTCCGTTTGAGACCCCTCTCCTCCGGGATGCTCGCTCAAAAGCACGGCGGGCGATGGCGAAACCACGGGTGCGCAAATCGGCCAATCCTGTGACCCGAGATGTGCTGGAGGCTTTACTCACCGCTTGCGGAGATGATCTGCGGGGCTTGCGGGATCGTGCTGTTCTTTGTCTTGGTTGGGCGTCGGGCGGGCGTCGGCGGAGTGAGATTTCCGGGCTTGATATAGGCGATCTTGACCGCTCTGAGTTCAAAGAAGACGGTTCAATCCGGTTCACTTTGCAGACTACCAAGACCACCGGACCATCGCCGACCTTAATCCTCAAAGGGCGGGCGGCGTTGACGCTTGAGACGTGGATACAGGTTGCCGAGATCAAAACCGGCCCCCTCTTCCGTCCGATTTCCAAGGCGAACCGCGTGCTGGAACGTCGGCTTTCAGCGGATGGTATTGCCACTATTATGAAAGCGCGGTTGAAAGCTGCCGGGTTCGAAGACGGGTTTGCGACCCCGCACGGGCTGCGCTCAGGGTTTCTGACCCAAGCCGCTCTTGACGGCGCGCCGCTGCAAGCTGCCATGCGCCTGTCGCTGCACCGCTCGGTCGCTCAAGCCATGGCCTATTACGATGAAGTCGAGATTGCCGATAATCCCGCCGCCGATTTGCTCGACTAATTTGGAATGTATGTGCTGGTTCGTTGGGTTAACCGGGCTCCAAAAGCTGACAAATCCTAATAAGTAGCGTATTAGCGTCAATTATTTTGAATGACACATCCGGAAGGCATTTAGACCGAGCTCCCGATCATTTAGGCTCGTCTCATAAGTCAGCAGGCTGTAGTACTGGGATTTTAGAAACATCTGTTTTGGTAGAGGCTAGATCGAAGTTCTGCTGGAGGTTCATCCAAAATTCCGGTGTGTTAGAAAAGTGCTTCGCGAGACGTAGTGCCATGTCTGCAGTCATGCCCCGCTCTTCTCGAACAAGATCGTTGAGTCGAGGTCTTGTGACGCCTAAAATACCGGCAAGCTTATACGCTGATAGATTGAGCGGTTTCATAAACTCTTCCCGCAAAATCCTTCCTGGATGCGATGGATTTTTCATACGGATCATGGCTATCGTTCCTCAGTGATAATCAGTAATTTCTACGTCGCTGGCTGCGCCCGTGTCTTCGTTCCAGACAAAGCACACTCTCCATTGACTATTGATGCGAATGGAGTGCTGGCCCTCGCGATTTCCCTTGAGTGCTTCGAGTTTGTTTCCGGGCGGTAAGCGAAGGTCATCAAGGGTGGTCGCCGCAATCAAAATTGAGAGCTTATCAGTTGCTCGATCAAAAACGTTGGTCGGAAATCCTTTGGGCATCTTGCCCTCAATAACTGCTTTTGCCCACTTGCCTTTTATGCTCTCTATCACATGACAAACGTAACGATAGTCGTTACGTTTGTCAACAAGAATCCATAACGTGACAGTAAGTAATGTTTTAGATTACTTGTAATCTGCAGGGCTCTCGTTCGAGGTTTAAAATACTGGGAAGATCCTATCATCTATGCTGCTGAGCGATGAACAATAAAACCTTGTCGAGGAAAGACTCATCAACGAAAGGCGTGTACTCTTATTTTCGTTTTCGGTTCTGGATTAACGCAATATGCTTGTCTTGAACGTGTTCAAGATGCTGCCCTATGCCGTAAAAACCCTGAAAATCTAGGGTAAAATCCAGAATTGATCTCGCAAAACTGCCGTCAAAAACGGGCAAATCCCTGAAAAGAGCAAGGCACAGCCCCTCCAAGCCACATAAATCCACCGCAAAACGCGCGTTTGGTTGCAAATCCCGAAACAGAATACGGCAAATTCACACCATTCGACCGGCTGCTTTCGCGATATCTTCGTTGTAAATCCCAAAAGCCCAATTCGGAAGCTGCGGAACAACAAAACTCAATGCGCCTTGCTTGAAAGAGATCACCCGTTCAGGAGGCTGGTTCAGTGCCGAGTTATCGAAGACATGGGCAACATCGGCCAGCAAAGCGGCCTCCCTTATCAGCGGCCCGTTCCGATCATACCGCGCTCTCACTTTTTCTTCGGGTACAGGATGGCCGCCCTCCTCCACCCGTTCCGCGACCCGCGCCACGGACAAAGCCGGCGAAGAAACGCCAACATGGAATAGAAAAATACGATAGCCCCGACTTCGGGCATTGTTGATCAACGCTAGTTTCGAGGGGTGCGAAAAGACAGTCTCTGTCGCAAAGCTGACGCGATCATTCAGGAAAGTTTGACGCCGTTGCTCTGCCATGCGGGCGGCATCATAAGAGGCCTCTACCCGAGGGTCTTGCAACTCGTCGCGCTGGATCAAGTCCGCATTGATGAAGGGCACATTCAGTGAGGGCGCAACCCGCATCTCATAGAGTGTCGATTTCCCCGCTCCATTCGGCCCCGCGAGCAAGACGAGTGTGGGGCGCGGAGAAGCGGTCACTCTTTGGCGCTGGACTGATAAACGAGTGTTCCCTCATCCGAGAGGCCAACGCCCTGCCCTAGTATCTTTCGCGTTTCAAAGGCTGTGATTTCGCCATCGGAGGGACGCGTCATTTGCTCCGCAAAATCCGCCGCCCAGATTTCTTGTTCCTCGTCCGTCAGAGTGTCTGGGGAGACGGCTCCGTTTAGTGCGGCACGCACCCGCGAATAGTCAAAGGCGGAAGATTGCTCGATGGCACGCCCAATCTTCAGCCAATGAGTTATTTGACCGGCGACCGACCGGCTTTGCAGGCCGGATTCCTGCCGCACCATCTCCATGATATCATCAGCGAGCTTGACGGACTGACCCATTTTAGCGTCTCCAACCATATGGGTGGCATTTTACCACCTCAGTGATAATATGGATATAATCAGATTAAAGTCCAGTGAACATTCCGATGGGTAATCCGCAATGATAGGGGGTTCGCAAGCCGATCTTGAACACGTTCAAGATGGTCAGTAAGCTACCGCCCTTCTCTACTTAACGTCTATCATCAGGCTCGGATGCCCCACGTCTCCCTCGCCTGTTATCGTTACAGGCATAGCAATTTCTGAAAGAATGACGCTTATCTATTCCGGGCTTGTCCGGAAGTTTTGTTTATCCTGAGAAATGGCGCAACAATCAGAAACCAACCGAGCAAACCCTGACTGTGTGCAGACAGATTTTTAGGGCCTTGGAACGTTATATATTTCAGTGCTGCCAAAGGCGCCTCTAAGGGCTTTATGACCCATTGCAGCGGAAGACCGTCTATCAGTATTCTATAATACATGTAGTAGATTTGCGGAGACAGACAGACGAATAAAACAAAGATTCCCAGCGAGCCTAACAGACTCAGCCACACTGATTTTTTGTCGAGAAAAACGCGCGTTATAAAAGCCGTAAACAAAAAAAGGCAGGTGCTTATAACAATAAGCCCTACCCGTCCCCAAGGCGAAAGATCAAAGAAAGAATCCTGCAGATACATGATCCGGATTCTCACTTATGAACTGTGAGAAAGCAAAGTGGTAATCTCAATGGGGATTCGTTTTTCAAGCAGTAACCTGAATAAAAAAAGCCGCCTGTGGCGGCGACTTTAAATTCTGATATATTTCAGGCGTATTAGCTTAAAGGTGCAACTGCCAAGATAACAGTGAACCTTTCGCAATAGATGTAAAGCTCGCTGTATTGATCAGTATCAATGTTCGAAGGCACTTCAAATGTTGCCGCACCTTGTTTGACTCTTAGTTTCTCATGAATCTTTGAGCCCTTGGCGTATGTTTCGCCATTGCCGAAGCCGATTTTGATGTCCGGCGGGTTCTTTGATGGATCAAATAAGTAATCATCAGCAAATACAACCTTGGTTCTACCGCCTTCTTTTTTTACCTTAACAGTACCTTGCACTGCATAACCTTTGCGGCCAGACAAGCTACCTTTGCGTTTCGATCCGGCGAGAGCAGGTACAGAACTAAGTGCAACACTAGCAGCAGCTGCCACTGTTAGCCCCGAAAATTGTCTGCGTGAGATAGACATATCAATTCCTTACATTAGCGAAAGCATGAAACAGGATACGTTTTTAATGATGATATTGACAGATTGCCGCAGGTAACATTTTTTCACGTCACCTTGTTTATAGTGAGCAGCATGCGCACTCTGTTTGTGTGATGCCATGTCGCATCGTCCTTCGAATACATGACCGGCATCTGTCAAACTCTCATTATAAAAAGACCCACACGGACGAACCTGACGTCTATGCGAGCTTTACGATATGTATTAGCGGTATCCTCCTGTCCCATCGTTGATGCATCGCGCATAGGCGCATAAAAATGATGCCATATGATGTAAACCGTGCTACTGACAGCGTTAAGCAGAAAGAATCGTGCGGCAAACGCACGGTAACCGAGCAGGGCACGACATGGCAAAGGGCCGATTGGAACAATACCTCACCGACCTCAGTCGAGGGCTGGAGAGGGCGCGGCTAACCGCAAATCAGGACTTGCTGCTTCAGGCCCGTCCAACGCGCAGTTATTCGATGCGCCAATGTGCGCGCTATCTCAATGTCTCTTATCAATATCTGACTAAGTTCGCGGCGCAGACCACCGGCTTTCCTCCTGGACAAACCAAAGGGCGAGAGCGGGTCTTTAATACCCATGAGTTGATGCAGATCCGCATTCTCATGGCTGCCCATGCAAAACGCCCGCGTGATTATCTCGCATGGCGTTCGCCGCTTGATCCTTTGCCGGTGATCTCGTTCGCCTCGCAAAAGGGTGGCACAGCCAAAAGTCTCAGCGCGGCGCATTTTGCACAATATCTTAGCCTCAATTTCGGGATGCGTGTGGGACTAATGGATGCCGATCCGCAGCACACGCTGACGCTTTATTTTGCTGGCGGTGAAGAGGGCGTTGGACTGCCCGATCCCGGCACACCGACAATGGTGGATTTTTCCGGATTATACCCGAGTGATGATGCGCCCTTTACCGATCATGATGGTACAACGCTCGACAGCTTTTTCCTGCCGACGGGCTGGCCGGGTGTTCGGATTGTTCCGGCTCATTCGGAGACCTCGGAAGGCGAGATTCAAATCGCACGATTGCTGCGGGCTAATCCACCGGGAAAACGGTTTTACCGCTATTTGCGTGATGCGATTGATACATGGTCCACAGCGCATCCACCTAAGACGGAACCGGGCGATGTTTTAGGGCAGGGCGCTGGCGCTTTGGCCGAGCGCGGCATTCGTCTTGAACATATTCAAGATGCGCTGACCGAAACGCTTGATGTCATTATCATCGACTATCAACCGGCCTTAACGCTCTTTCAATTAAACAACGTAATCGCTTCCAGCTCGCTGGTAATCCCGCAAACAATGAAGGGTTTTGATCTCGCGACCTTGGCGACATTTACGAATGGCTTGCTGGGGATGCTCCAGCATATTCTCGCGCATGACCGCATTGAGGTTGGGGCAGGGGAACACATGCTGTTGCCTACGATTGTCCAACGATCTAACGCGCAAGATATCGCGCAACTCACCACGTTGATGGAAAATTGTCCCGGCGAAATTCTTCCATTGTTCTACTTACGTTCTGATGCTATAGCCAATGCCGCCGATGTCTATCAGAGCGCGTATGAGTATGAACCGGAGACGAGAGGGAAGAAAAAAGGAATGGATCGCTTCGTCGAAAATGCCGATGCGGTCAACGATGCGATAGCGGGCCGAATATGGCCTCATCTCTCTCGGGGTCATGCCGATACATGGATGGATGCGATCTATTCAGACGGGGATGATCAAACACCGGAGGCGGCAGAATGAAACGCTCAATCCCGCGCTCGGTCCTCGAGCAAATGCAAGCCAAACGCCGCGAGCCGGAACCGGAAGAAGAGGGCGGTGAAGCCTCAACGCCGGGTCGCATGGGCGGCGCATGGAAAGCCGGCGCGATGGCCCAAGTCGAGGGCGATTTGACCCAACTTCGCGGTGATATGGTTGCCGCGGTTCTCTCTGGCCAACGAGAATTAAGCCTTGCGACCGATCAAATTGACGATCCGCTCGGCTCGGACCGCCGACCCGATTGGGAAGGCACGGAGGCGTTCACCGCTCTGAAAGACAGCATCGCGGCAAACGGTCAGGACGTACCGGTACAGGTTTGGCCTGCGGACCCGTCATGGCAACCGGACCCACGCGATCCCCTCGATGCAAGCGGGCAGCGTTTCAATCTGCTGAGTGGTCGCCGCCGGTCAGCCGCCTGTTCTGCGCTCGGCAAGCCCGTGCGCGCGGTGATCATGCCGCCCCCTGCGGGTGCATCCGAGGCCGAAAACCGATTTGCGATGATGTTCCATCGCTTCCGAGAGAACGAGGCGCGCGAAGATCTTAGTCCGTTTGAACGCTTGATTTCCATTGGTGAGATTTATGAGGCTTTGACAGATGTTGAAGACAGCCCACCCACGGCGGTTGCCTTTGCCACGCGCATCGGTGTGCATGAAAGTCTCGTCAGCCGCGCCCGTGCCGTGCTGCGCAATAAAGATGCGATCTTGAATATGTTCAAGACACCTTACGATATGAGCTTCCGCGCGCTTCAAGACGCCCTCGCACAGATAGAAGGGCAGGGCGGCAAGCCAGCGAAGAAGAAACCCGCGAAATCCAAAGCCAAAACCGGCAAGGCCGAAATCTCCCAAGGGGGACGTACTCTCAAGGCCACACTGAAAGACAAGACAGTCACCATTCGCCTCTCCCATGTTGATGCGGACGAAGCGGACTTAAAAAAGGCGCTGGCAAAATTCGCCTCTGCGCTTCCAAACCGTAACGCCAAAAAGAAAGGAACCCCGATCGTGGATTAGAAAACCCGACCGGATCGCCAGCCTTTTGACGGAGGCTGAAATGAAAACGCCGATCCGATCAGACGACAGACCCGTTGACGCGGGAGAGCGAAAGACCAAATCGGCGGTAGTGATGTATGGCCAGTCTTACCTTGCTTTCCTCAACGAATCAATCACGCGCCGCGTGCGCGAATAATTTTCTTATGCTTTGTAAGCAATCACAGGCTTTGAAAATCTAAGTCGTCTGCATACGTACAATCGGCTCCATCAGGAGACACACCATGGCGCTTAATCGACCCGCGTCCGTGACCGATACTCTTATGTCTGCATGCGAAGCCTATACCGGCCTACCGGATGGTTTGACCTCGCGCTATGATCTGATCCGCATGGCCGAGAGGGCAGGGCGGCATTTCGGCCTGAGTTTTGCCGATTTGCGGTTGCTGACGCTTTATATCGGCTTTACCCGCGCCGAGGACTGGACCGCAGAAGGCCGCCCAATCTACACGCGCCCCGTATTTCGCACGGCCTCTGATCTCGGTATTTCAGCGCGGCAAGTAAACCGTTCCGAGCGCCGCCTTGAAAGCCTAGGTCTGATTTTCCGTGATACCCGTGCGGACGGAGGGCGAGGCTTTGTGCGCGGACGCGATGAGGTTATGGGCGAGGGCGCAATAGCGTTCTGCATCGACCTGCGCCCCCTCGCCGTGGCTTATCCCAAGCTAAAGACCAGCGCCGAAGCCGTCCGCCGCCGCGAAGAAGCCATCGACTCAGCCCGTGCCGCAATCTCACGCAGTGTCCGCCAAGCCGCCCAGCTTTTCGCCGAAGCGTTTGCGCTCAACGAGAGAGCCGTAACCGCTGAAGGGTTAGACATGCTCTACGCAGACCTTCCACAGCGCACCCCTCGCCACCGGGATTTATCGCGACTGGTTTCGGCACAGCGCGAGTTAGAAGACTTCATGAACCGGCTCCGTAATTTGTTTACGAATGATCCATCCAAAATGAGTCCCGATAAAAAGTCCGACGCGGATTCCAATTTAGTCTCTCATTATTACAATACAAAACCAGACTCTGAATCTTGTAATAAACAGCCAGACGCATACGCGTCAGACTCACATACTATCTCGCCTAAAGGCTCGAAAAATTTCATAGAAAAAAGTAGCGAGCCGATTGAGGGGTCGTGCAAGCAATTATTACCTGCAGAACAGAATGACCTGACAGCTCTCTTTAATCTGGATACCGGTGATGAAGCCCAAGTCGAAACCGGACTAGACCGTTTGCGCACCACACAAGTCCTCGCGGCAATGCCGGAGACTTGGCAATTCGAGATGCAGAGTTTCGGACAGTTCTCCTGGCGAGCGTATTGTATGATTGCCGAATCCCGTCTCGTTCATCTTGGCGTTGGTACGCACGCTTGGAAACGACTTTGCCTTGTGATCGGGAGGAGGGCAGCAGCGGTCGCGTTAATGGCCCTGGAGGCCAATCGCTTCCACCCGACGAGACCAGTGAAGAATATCGGCGGTGCGGTCTTCCGATTTGCAGATATCGCCAAAACCGGCGGCCTGCGCCTCGACGCGATGGTCCTCGGCGTGCTTGCTCGAATGGAGAAAACCAATGCCTAATCTGCGATTATCGTATCTCTGTGCCCGATCTAACGGGAGTTCGTCCCACATGTTAGTCCCTCCGGGCCTACCATGATCTTCGAATTGTGGTTGTTTTTCATAGACTTGACCGCCAATGTGTCTAACCGAATTTGTGGGGTTAGACACTTTCAGGAGGCCCATGGCCTGTTCTGCGAGTTTCATTTGCTCGGCTGAACG
>CALKBI010000047.1 GCA_937990185.1 uncultured Neomegalonema sp.
ATTTCATCGACCTCGTGAATATGTTTTCGCCGGTATCCCGGTGGCAGGCCCATTCTTAAAGGCGGAACGCTTTTCGGCCCCGGCGCAGCAGCTTTGCGTTTCGCCACTTCTCGGACATAGCGCTTGGCCTGTTGCGGCATATCTTCGAGCGCCAGCTTGAGTGCCAAGAGACGACGATACAAAGCCTTTGCCGAAACCTCATCTTCCGGCGTCAAAACCGCTTTAGGTTCAGACCAAATCACGAAATCAGGTTCGCCATCAAAACCGGCAATCCGAACTTGAATCTGAGGTTCCGTCGAGCCGTTCTGCTTTGGCTTTCGGCGTGGTGTGCGCCGGTTCGGGTGCAATTCAGGAAAATACTTGCGCGGATCAATCAAACAAAACTGCGGCGCACGCGGTCCTCGCTTTTTGCCATCCCCCTTATTCTTCAAGCGATCCCGTTTGGGGGGAGCCACATAGACAGGGACAGCCTCATGTCGTGCCACCAACGCAACAATCCGCCGCGTGGCCGATTCCGCAGGCCGCAAAATCAGCAAAATTCCATTACGAACATGACGCGGCAGCTTTTCAATAACGGCGCTATCCGAAGTCATCCCCGCAGACACAAACAACCCCGCCACAACACGCAACAGCGCGAGACGGTAGTTCTCAGTCATGCGATCAAGGCTCCAGATCATGTGGTCTTTCAATTAAAACAAAACAAGAACATTTAATTCTAAAAATCGCTACCTGTCAAGCAAAAGCATTCGCGCAGCGAATGCGTCCACCCCCGCGACAGGCACAGACTTCACAACGTCAAATGGTTGAACATCGCGAAACCATTGAGCCAAAAAAGACCAAAGACGAACGCAAGAGTCGCAAGACAAATGCGCCCAACCTCACCACAAGCGCAGACAATGCAGATGCATTTTGCGCCCCCATTGCCATAGGCAATGACCGGGCTAGCAACAATCATCGGGAACGAAGGAAAAAGACCATAAGCTCCCTGTCCCGTGCGTAGGCTCGCCATCAAAGCACCCCGATTTTATAGCCGTGGCAAGAGCATCACCCACCCAAGGCTTGCAACAAGGCTGCGCTTGGTTTTCCGTCGGGGGCATATCCAAACGCCTGTTGGAAGGCAGTGATGGCAGCACGGGTTTGAGGTCCGGCGAGGCCATCGGGTGTACCGGCATTGAAACCGCGCTCATTCAAACGCGCTTGGATCAGGCGCACCGTGTCGCGGCCCAGAGACTCGCGGCCTGCAACCGCATCCTCTACCCGCGCTAGCAATTTTTCCGACGCATACCCATCTGCCGGAAGGCCCCGCGAGCGCTGGAAATTGCGGATTGCAGCGCGGCTATCCGGGCCAAGAATACCGTCCACTCCGTTGGTATCGAAGCCCATTTGCGTCAAGCTGGTTTGCAAGGTCTTTTTCTCAGTTCGCCCTAACGGACGATCATCTTTCGGCCAGCTCACATTCAACGGCCCGCCTCCGGCAATCCGGTTGCCGAGATGCGCAACGCCCAACGCATAAGAGGTCGCATTGTTATACTTTTTGATGACCCCGAAATTATGGAACGTCATAAAGGCCGGTCCGTTCGCTCCGGCGGGAATAATGACAGCGGCAGGACCGAAATCCGGCACAGGGCGACCATCTTGTGTGGTCACGCCTTTGGCACGCCATTCCGCAGCCGACAGTTTGTTGTTCCGGCGCAGATCAAAAGCGTCCACACTGCGCGGGACATTCACCGGAATGAAAGCAGGTTGCCCCGTGCGCCAGCCACTTTTCTTCAGATAATTCGCCGCGCTCGCCAGCGCATCCGTTGGATCTTCAGACCAGATATCGCGCCGGCCATCGCCGTTAAAATCCACCGCCAAAGCGTTAAAGCTGGTAGGGATAAACTGCACATGGCCCATCGCTCCGGCCCATGAACCCAGCATTCCCGAAGCGGGCACATCGCCGTTCTGAATAATCTTCAGCGCACCGACAAGCTGCTCTTCTGCAAATTTCTGCCGCCGACCATCAAACGCCAGCGTCGACAGCGAGCGGATAATCGAAAAATCGCCATAGCCGAAGCCATAGGCACTTTCGAGGCCCCAAATCCCAAGCACAACATTTCCGTCAACGCCGTAAGCTTGTTCGATCCGGCGCAGCAAGTCCCGATGTTTTGCAAGTTTCTCGCGGCCATTTTTCACGCGGCTCGCAGAGACGGCACTATCGAGATATTTCCAGATCGGGCGGGAGAATTCGGGTTGCTTGCGGTCAAAATTCAGAATTGTCGGATTGGGTGTGACCCCGGCAAACGCCGTGTCGAACACATCCGCACGAATACCTTGAGACAGCGCTTTCCCGCGAAAATTTGCCTTCCAGCGTTCAAACGCCTGTCGTTGTTCAACGGTAACGCCAGCGGATTGCGCTGCGGCGGGCAGTGCATACACGCCCGTCAGGGCAACAAGGGCGGCAAAGAAAATTGAACGCATGACGCTCTCCTGATCATTCTCAATCAACGTGGGCTTTGCGCCCTTTCGCTCGTTTATCCAAAACACCGCTCAGATATTCGGACGTATTCTTTTGTTAGGCGGGTACGGTGTTACGGGTTAATCCTTCGTTAACGTTATTTTATCCGCCGCACGCATTGCAGCGGTATTCCCAGCTTTCCTTCGATCCGCTCTCGCGTAACTGTGACCGGCTCGTAGATCGTACTCATGGAATAGGCGGTGGCGTGCAGGAATGTCTGGTCGTCCACCATCACACCCATATGTCCTTTCCAGAATAGGATATCACCCCGGCGAAATTCGTTCGCGTCAGAGGCTTCACCAACCACCTGTAACATATCGCTATCACGCGGCGCAGAGACACCCGCACGGGCAAGCGCCACTTGGATCAATCCTGAACAATCAATACCAGCGGCGGTCTTCCCGCCCCAGACATAAGGCGCGTTCAGAAACATCTCGGCGACAGTCACGAAATCGTTTTCCAGCGTATCGACCGAGGCAAGATGTTTAGCGGGCATAAACAGGCCATCAATCTCGGCAAAGGCAACGCCTTCGCTGTTCGGCTCATGCAGTGCTGTCGGCTTAACCAGTGATGTCATCCACAGCGCCGCGACCGGCTCGGTCTTCATGCTCGCTTTGGGGTAAAGATGCGTTGTCGGCACGGCGACCGTATGCGTCGGCTCGGTGAGGTTATCTGTCAAAGCCGCCAGCGGCATATACCCGACATATCCATCGCGCGGAGCTTGCCCCCATGCCCATCCTTCAGCGGAGTCGTAAACATCAAACCGCTCGCCATAAAGCAATACCGTATCAACCCCGACGCTAGAATCTGCTGCGGGCCTTAACGGAATAATTGCCGCTTTCACCTGCATCGGCGTTGCTTCGACAAAACGCGCTGAGTCCACCGAGCCTTTGAGATGAGCAGCAGCCAGATCAATCCGGGCCGGCGTTAGCCTCCGGTCAGCACCCCGCAAAAAGTCAGCTCCATCAAGCACAGCGGTCCTCGATCACTTTATACACGGCCATCGCCGCTTGGCATTCGCCGCCTTGCGGTCGCCCGGATTTCGCACCCGGCGCCCAACCATAAATGTCAAAATGTGCCCATTTTTGGGGCTGCGATACAAAACGCCGTAAGAAAAGTGCCGCCGTCACCGATCCCGCCATGCCACCCGAAGGCGCGTTGGTGATCTCGGCAACCTTACTGCCAATCACCGTTTCATAGCCATCCCAGAGCGGTAAGCGCCAAACCGGATCATCAATCGCACTACCCGCCGCCATAATGTCGGAAGCAAGATCATCACTGTCGGTAAACATTGGTGGCAGGTCCGGCCCCAGAGCAACCCGCGCTGCACCGGTCAAGGTTGCCATATCAACGATCAGATCAGGGTCTTCCGATGAAGCCTCGACGAGCGCATCGCCAAGTACAAGGCGTCCTTCCGCATCTGTGTTGCGGTTTTCGACCGTAATGCCATTGCGTGCGGTCAGCACATCACCGGGGCGAAAACTATTTCCGGCAACGCTATTCTCAACTGCCGGGATCAGCACCCGCAACGTCACGGGCAGCGCCGCATCCATAATCATCGAGGCGAGCCCCAAAACCGACGCGGCTCCGCCCATATCCTTTTTCATCAAGAGCATCGCGGCGGAGGGCTTGATATCCAAGCCGCCGGTATCAAAGCAAACCCCTTTACCGACCAAAGTGATCGTGGTTTTTGCCGCTGGCCCGGACCACCGCATATCAATCAAGCGCGGTGCTTGCTGCGCCGCCCGCCCGACCGTGTGGATCATCGGATAGTTTTGAGCGAGCAACTCATCGCCGACGACCGTTTCGACTTTCGCGCCATTGTGCTGATCGGCCAGCGCACGGACCTGAGCCTCCAAAACTTCCGGACCCATGTCCTGCGCGGGTGTATTAATCAGATCTCTGGCAAGCGCCATTCCCTGTGCAAGCCGCCGTGCCCGCTTTGCATCAATCCCTTGAGGCGAAATCAAACGTGCAGGGTTTTTGTGCTTTGCTTTGGATTTGTAACGGTCGAACGAATAACTGCCGAGCAACCACCCCAGCGCCGCCCGCTCCAGATCAATATCCGCTCCGGCCTGCGGTTCAATGCGATAGACGCCATTTGGCAATGCAAAAGGCAAATCGCCGAAAATCCGCCCTTCGGCAGCACCATTGCCCAATCCGAAAGCAATGCCAGCGATACGCCCATCGCTTGCGGGTACGACACAGATCTTCCCACGCGCTGCGGTGAAGCTATGTTGCTCTACCCAGTTGCTCTGCGCTTCCGGTAATGAGGCCGACCAAACAGGCAATATTTCCTCGGTAATCGGCCAAACCGGAATTGCCTCTTCGCCGGATTCAGAAAAATCGGGCATGGAACGAATGAATTCAGACACAGCGAAGACCTCTTGGTAGGGCAATTTTCACGGGTCATAGGATATCAGCGGCTTTCCGACAACGATACGATCATCGGCATGACGCCAAATATAGCACTTTCCGGTGAAGCGTTAACGTCCCGGTGACTCACTTCCTTCAAACTCTCTCAAGAAATGGCGTGAGTCGCATGCCAAAGTTTGTAATATCAAGAGGTTGCTGCAATGCTTCGTTTTGCCCTGCGCCGATCTGCGGTTTCATTATTGCTTGTGGCGACTGTCGCGAGTTGCGGTAGCGTCGATCATACTCTGTTTTCGGGTGACAGCACCTCAGCCAGCTTCCCCGGTGGCGCAAACAGTGACACCCGGCCTAACGGTAACCCCGAAAGACTCGCGAAAATCGACGACCCAAGGGTTTTCCTCAACACAGCAGCGTCGATTTCTGAAAAAGAACAGAACTACGAATCTGCTGCAAGCCATTGGGGCAGGCTCTATTCGACCGACCGCAAGAACGCTCAATACGCACTTAAAACTGCGGAAAACTTGAGGTTTATTGGCCGGTATGAAGACGCCGAACGGATTTTACGTCAATCCCTTCGCGACCACCCGTCTAATTCCGAGATGATGGAAGAATTGGCGAAGACACTCATTGCATCAGGCCGTTTGCGTGAAGGCGCAGCAAGTCTGACTCAGCTCGCAGAAGCTCCCGGCATACCGCAACAGCGTGTCTCGAAACTACGGTCTGCAATCGGTGTCGCTTTTGATCGAGCCGGAAAACACGAACAAGCACAGGCCAGCTATGGTCTCGCACTTCAGGCAGACCCTCTGAACGCGATTGCCCTGAGTAATCTGGGTCTGAGTTATGCGCTGAGTGGTGATCTTGATCTTGCTGAACGCAAACTAAGGGAAGCATTGATCGCCCCAAATGCCAGCGTCCAAGTCCGTCAAAACCTGGCAATGGTTCTGGCGTTAAAAGGCGATGAAGGCGGTGCGGTGCGCCTGGCGAAGCAAGATTTACCGCCAAAACTGGCCGCTCGTACAATCAATTACTACAGCAATATTGGCGATCAAACCGACGTCTGGAGTGATGCTGCCGCTCAGTAATTTTCAGTTTTCCCGTTACAGAAAGCGACGGGCTTTTGAAAGCACATTGGGAAAATGTGGTCTCAAAAATCGAAAATGGCAGAAGAACTCGGCCAGCTGACAACTCTCTAGTTTGAGGCATGAATATCGCGCTTCAGACTAAAGACTCTATATCTGCTCAAAACCAAACTTACCGTGCCTCCATAAGAGGTACGGTTTTCTTTTTATTGAATAATTATCAATAATGAGAATTTGTTAAACTTTCGGACCTAGGATTACCAATGTTGAAACCAAGGGGGCGTCAAGGAGAAGTCATGTTGAGAGATTTCTGGCGCGACGAAACAGGCGCAACGTCTATCGAGTATGGACTTATTGCAGCATTCCTTGGAATCGCAATAATAGCATCTGTTAGAGATATCAGTGTAGAAGCCCGAAAGCCTTTCGAAACCACGGCAACGACACTCGGTAACAGCAATAATCCGTAACCATATTACTCAGCAGCTAGATTTAAAAATCCACCAGACTGGCGCGACCAAAAGCTGGCATATTGCCCGCCTTTTTTGAGTAATGCCTCGTGCGTGCCATCTTCGACAATCGCTCCACTATCCATAACGATAATCCGATCCAGATGAGCGATTGTACTCAGTCTATGGGCAATCGCGATGACGGTTTTGCCCTGCATCAACGTTTCAAGTTCATCCTGAATTTCAGCCTCGACTTCCGAGTCGAGAGCTGAGGTTGCTTCATCGAGCACCAAAATCGGAGCATCCTTTAAAACGGCACGTGCAATGGCAATCCGTTGGCGCTGCCCGCCGGACAGTTTCACACCGCGCTCTCCAATATGAGCATCGAAACCTTCACGACCATCATTGTCGCGAAGATCACGGATAAAAAGATCGGCTCGCGCGATCCGGGCAGCTTCTTCGGCATCGCCGTCACCATTTGAACCGTAGAGAATATTGTCCCGCGCCGACCGATTGAACATCGCGGTATCTTGCGTGACCATTGCAATCTGGCGACGCAAACTATCTTGCGTCAAGTCGCGCACATCATGCCCGTCCAATTTGATCGCGCCGCTTTCAACATCATAAAGCCGCAGCAAAAGATTCACGAGCGTTGACTTCCCCGCCCCGGAGCGTCCGACCAACCCAACACGGCTGCCCGGTTCAATCTTTAAATCAAGGTTCCGCACCCCGCCGGTTTCGCGGCCATATTCGAACGTCACCGTGTCAAAATGGATTGCGCCGGTGACATTTGGCAGTGCAACCGCATCATCTTTGTCTTTGATGTCATACGGCACGGATAAAGTCGCTGCACCATCCTCGACCACCCCGATATTTGAGAACACACCAAGTGCGGACCACGCAACCCATCCACTCATTTGTGTGGCGCGCAGGATCAGCGCTGCCGCTGCGCCAAGATCACCAATGGTTGCGCTTCCAACTTGCCATAGCCAAACGGCAAGTCCGACAACAAGCAACGCACCAAAGGCATTCAGAAACGCCAGGCAAAGCCGCATACTGACCGCCAAACGTCCGAAGGCAACGCTGGATAAGCGGAACTCGTGAATGCCTTCGCGGGCAAATTCTTTCTCGCGGCCTGCATGAGCAAATAATTTCACCGTGGTCATATTGGTAAAGCTATCTACGAACCGCCCGTTTACAGCAGCTCTCTTTTCCGCACGGAACTTCGAAGCGCCCCGGATACGCGGCAGGAAATACGCGACCAACTTTACGTAAAGCGCAACCCAAACCACCATCGCAAGCGCCAGCCGCCAATCGACAATGGCAAGCACCGCTCCCATTCCAATGACATAAGCGAGCAGCAAACCGATGGACCCAATCGTATCGAGCATCGCATCTACCGTAGCGACAAAAGTTTGCATCTGTTTAGAGGCAAGCCGCCCGGCAAAATCATCCTCAAATAAACTCAAGCTTTGGCCGAGCGTGTGCTTATGCAACCGCCAGAGAATACGCGGACCTAAATTTGGATAAATAGCAAGGCTCATCGTCGCGCTTTGCAACGCATAAGCAAGAGGCCGCGCCAATCCGAAAATCAATGCTGCGCCAATCAGAGGCCAAAGGTTGTCCGTGAGAAACCGCTCCGGCCCGCTTTCCGCAGCCATATCGACCAACGTGCCCAAATACCACGCGGCCCAGACATCCAAAAGCCCGAAGCTCACGGTGGCAAAGCAGAATAACAGGACAACCCAGCGAAATTCCCACAACGCCCAACGCAAAAACGCCCCCAGCGCCTTTGGCGGAATCGGGTCAGCATCAGGTTGGAACGGCAGGAAAGCGTTCTCGAAAGGGCGATATAAGCGCATCCGTTTTGATATGGTGCGCCAAGCGCCGCTGGCTACCCTCTTAAAGCAGGCAATCCAACACCCGTTCCGTGGAACCCACCATCGGCAGCGAGAACCTGTCCGGTAATGTAGCTGGCCTCATCCGAGCATAAGAACCAGATCGCATTCGAAATCTCTTCTTCGCTACCATATCGGTTGAGCGGCAAAGCATCGTGATAGGCCGCAATGATCTCCGGCGTATGCACGGCCATTGCCAATTTGGTGCGGACAGGGCCGGGGGCGACAGCGTTCGCGCGGATGCCGATCTCACCCAGCTCTGCGGCTTGTTGCAACGTCAGTTGAATAACGGCGGCTTTCGATGTGCCATACGCCACCCGCAACGTGCTGGCCCGAAGACCTGAGATCGACGCGATATTCACAATCGCCCCGCTGCCCTCTTTCGCGAGCAAAGGCGTCGCCGCCTGCGAGGTCAGAAACACCCCGTCGAGATTGGTTGCCATGATCCTGCGCCACCGCTCGAACGATGTTTCTGTAATGGGACCAAAATCCGCAACACCGGCATTGTTCACAAGTGCATCAAGACGCCCGAACCGCTCGGTGATTTCAGCAATGGACTTGTCCACATCTTCAGGCACAGACACATCAGCGATAATCGGCAGTGCCGCATTAAGGCCCTGCGCTACTTTTCTCAATTCTTCGCCGTCCCGGTCAAGCATGACAACCTGCCACCCTTCGCGCAAAAACCGGTGCGCCGTCGCCAACCCGATCCCCCGCGCCGCGCCCGTTACCAAAGCCACCTTCTCAGTCATTCTCGCCTCATAGTATATTCAATGAGAGCGCATCTTTTGACGCGCTTCGTTACTCCGCTGCCAAATCCAAAAATCCACCGGATTGGCGTTTCCAGAAACCGGCATAAAGGCCGTTTTGATCCAACAATTCGGCGTGGGTTCCCTGCTCTGCGATCTTGCCTTTATCCATGACGATAATCCGGTCAAGATGCGCGATGGTGCTGAGGCGGTGTGCAATGGCGATCACGGTTTTGCCGTGCATCAACGAAGCAAGCTCTTCCTGAATTTCCGCCTCGACCTCCGAATCCAAGGCAGAAGTCGCCTCGTCCAACACAAGGATCGGCGCGTCTTTCAGAATGGCTCGCGCGATTGCAATCCGTTGGCGTTGACCGCCCGAAAGTTTCACGCCCCGCTCGCCGACTTGCGCGTCATAACCCGTCCCCCCATCAGGGTCAGCAAGGTCATTGATAAAGTCATGCGCCCGTGCGCGCTTCGCCGCGTTCATGGCTTGCTCATGCGTTGCATCGGGACGACCATAAAGAATGTTCTCCATAACCGAGCGATGCAACAGCGCGGTATCTTGTGTCACCACTGAGATATGCGCACGCAATGAGTCTTGCGTGACATGCGCGATGTCCTGTCCGTCGATTTCAATCCGCCCGGTTTCCAGATCATAAAACCGCAATAGCAGATTGACGAAGGTAGACTTCCCCGCACCCGAGCGCCCAACAAGCCCAATCCGCTCTCCAGACGCGACATGCAAGTCAATCTTATTGATACCGCCAATAGCCCGGCCATACATGAAATGCGCCGCATCAAAGCGCAGCGCTCCCGCAGGAACCGTCAGGGTTTTAGCGTCGGGACTATCGGTGATGTCTACAGGGCGGGAGATTGTCTCTATCCCCTCCATGATCACACCAAGGTTCTGATAGAACTGAGACAGCGACCACATGATCCATCCCGTCATCGCAGATAGTCTCAGGACCAGCGCTGTTCCGGCTGCGACCGCACCGACACCGATCTCGCCAATGCTCCACAGCCAAATCGACACACCGCATATCCCGGCTGTCAGGAACGTATTGTTGATCAGCAGCAAGACTTCCATCCACGTAAAGAGACGCATCTCTTTTCGAAAAGTCGTGTAGGTGTTGTTGATCGCGTGAAGTGCATACCCGTCTTCACGGTCAGTATGAGCAAAGAGTTTGACGGTCTGAATATTCGTATAGGAATCGACAATCCGCCCGGTCATGGTTGAGCGCGCCTCGGACATGGCTTTAGCCGCAAGGCCAATGCGCGGCACGATATACACCGCGATGGCGACAAAGCTCGCCATCCAAATTCCAAAGATCAGCATCAACCGCCAATCAAAATCTGCGAGTAATATTACCGCCGACATCGTATAGATCAGCGCATACCACAGGGCATCGAGCACCGTGAAAAAGCTATCTCCGACTGCCGGACCGGTCTGCACAATTTTCTGCGCAATGCGCCCTGCGAAATCATTTTGGAAAAAGCCAAGCGATTGCCGCAACACTTGCCGATGCGCCCGCCAACGCACCATTGCCGCGACCGGAGGCAGATAGCTCAAATTCGTAATTGTAATCGCAATCAGGTCAACGATTGGCCTGAGGAACAACGCGATGAACGCCATCAACAACAGTTCAGAGCCATGCGTTTCCCAGATTGTCTCCGGCGTGGCTTCGCCCATCATGTCAACGATGCGCTGCATATACGAGAATACCAGCACCTCGGCCAGTGCCGCCAGTGCCCCGAAAACCAGCGCAACAGCAATGACCCAGCGCATAGGCCATAGCATCGCAATGAAAAACGGCCTCAGCTCACGCGGGAGTGGCTTGGTATCGTCGTAAGTCTGAAAAGGATCGACGCGGGTTTCGAACCAGCGGAACATAGGTCGCTCCATCGAAAACTCTCGGGCGCTTCTACACGCAGGGGACCAAACCGGCAAGGGACACCCTGTATTTGTGCAGCGTCTTGAGATTCTATTTTTCGCGCATGGCTCTGGACTGTTCTCAGCCGCGCGAACGCGCTATGCGTTCTGGAATATATATTCTTGGAGCACTCTATGTCTGACACCATTCGCATCATCATAACCGGCGGTTCAGGCCGTATGGGGCAAATGCTGATCCAACAAGTGCTTCAGACTGAAGGCGTTACACTCCATGCCGTGACCGAGCGCACCGGTCACGATTGGATTGGTTGCGACATCGGTGAGGCCATGGGAGGCACTGCGATTGGCGTTCTCGTCACCGATGACACTCTCGCGGCGGCGGCTTCCGCTCATGCAATGATCGACTTTACCGCGCCCGATGCAACGGTTGATCATGCCGGCATCGCTGCACAAGCCAAGCTGGTCCATGTGATCGGAACCACCGGATTTGACACCGGACATCTTGAAAAATTATCAGCGGCAGCGCGCCACGCAGTCATCATCCGCGCCGGTAATATGAGCCTCGGCGTGAATTTGCTAACGCAGCTCACCAAACAAGTCGCCGCTGCGCTCGACGAAGATTTTGATATTGAAATCGTTGAAGCACACCATAACCGAAAGGTCGATGCACCTTCAGGCACGGCGCTCATGTTGGGCGAAGCCGCCGCCGAAGGGCGCGGTGTCGAACTGGATGCCGCGGCTGACAGGGGCCGCGACGGGATCACAGGCGCACGCGAACGTGGCAAGATAGGTTTTCATGCGATACGCGGCGGCGATGTTGTTGGAGAGCATGACGTCATTTTTGCAGCCGATGGAGAACGCATCGTGCTTCGCCATCTGGCCACGGATCGCGGAATCTTCGCCAGAGGCGCTTTGAAAGCTGTCATGTGGGGGCAAGGCAAAAAGCCTGGCGAATATGATATGCTCGATGTATTGGGCATGAAAAACAGCTAATCGCCATTTTAGAAATATCTGATTCAATTAAATATTGATCGGTATGCTGAAAAAATTCCGTCTGAGTCGCTCAACGTAAGCTTGACTTCTATATGGCTTAATAAGCTCTACTCTGATCCGTATAGGAATATTTCTAATATAGATCAGTACCTTAAAATTTACTCCTTTTTTTGTCGCAATCTGGCCGCGATTAAGTAGCGTTAACATTGTTGTGAAGGGCTGGGAGCGCCCTGATCACAGAATGTGTACTTGCGCTCATACAATCTGAGCGTGTTGAGGGAGACATGAAATGTCAGCTAATATTCTAGAAATCGCAAAGGGCGCACTTGGCGGGCCTGTTATTGATCAACTCGGCGGATTGCTTGGAGAAAACCGCGAAGGAACACAGTCGGCGCTCGACTCTGCGCTGCCTTCAATCCTCGGCGGCTTGATGCAGACCGCTTCAACGTCAGAAGGCGCGGCTTCTCTCAGCCGGATGGCAGATGAAGCCGATGGCGGATTGCTCGATAATATTGGCGGATTAATCTCGAATAATTCCGGCATGTTAACAACGTTAGGCGGCCCCCTGCTCGGAATGATATTTGGCGGAAAACAAAGCGGCTTGGTATCAACGATTGCAAGGCTCGCAGGTATCCGGGGCGGCTCGGTGGGTACACTGCTTCAGATCGCTGCGCCTTTGATTATGAGTATGCTTGGCAAAAAGAAAAAAGAACTCAGCCTGAACACCGACCAATTCAGAACCATGCTGATGGATCAAAAGGATCATGTGACAGGCGCAATGCATCCTGATGTGTCGCAATCGCTTGGCTTTGGCTCGTTTTTAAATGCACAAGCCGAACCCTCGGCAGAAGATGTAGCGCCCATGCACACGCATAGTGGTGCTGGGCACACGACCAGCAACGCACCCGCTGCTCACAGTAATACCGATAGCGCGCCAGCAGCTCACAGTAATGAGGGCGGCGGTTTCCTTAAAAGGCTGTTGCCTTTGGCCGTGGTCGCGGCTCTGGGTTATATCGGATATACTCAATTCTTTTCCGGCTCGTCCGCGCCATCAGCTACTCAAATCGAGGCAACGCAAACCAGTATTACAAGCCTGAAAGACTCGGTAGGAAGCGTCACGTCCAGCCTGTCAGGGATCACCGATCTTGATAGCGCAAAAACCGCAGCAGAATCGATCACCGCCGCGACTGGGTCTCTCGGCGATATCAACTTCGACGATATGGGTGACGCAGGAAAACAACAAGTCACCGGGATGCTTGGCGGCCTTGTAGCCGGCGTAGAGAAGGCTCTTGAAACCGCATACCAAATTCCAGGCGTTCAAGCCGTCATTGAACCTGCAGTTGGACCATACCTGGAAAAACTGCGCGGCCTTTAATGCTAGAAGCCGCTTAAGCTCATTACGAAAAGTCAGGTTTCGCACGATTTTTAATGTGAAACCTGACCCCGCAAAACATCAAATATTCGAGCATGTGCAGTGCTAAAACACCCATCACGTCGCTATATATTGTATTTCGAGAAAGGAGTGGTGCGCTCTGAAGGAGCAACCTCGAACACCATTTTCGAAGTATTGGCTGAATGGGAGGCGCATCTCAAGGCATCAGACGTTGATATCCACAGCTTCGCAGATGCCAGCGAAGACTCAGTTCAACACCGCGACAAAACTCCTCACCGATCCAAACGCCAACGACCCGGCCCTAAAATGCGGGGTCCGTCACGATGAAACAGGATATCCAAACGAGTGCCGGTTCTGTCGCGGACGCCTTCACCGACGCGGTTAATCTTAAACTCGAGAAGAAAAAGACCAAATACCCGCGCATCACGCTACGCCTGACCATGGAAGAAGATACGCGCCTGCGAGAGCTGGCTGCAGGCCAGCCGGTGAGTGCCTATGTCAGATCGTGTGTGTTTGGCGACAATGCGAAACGCCGCAAACACCGTTCACATATGCCTGTCGCCAATCAGGAATCACTTGCCCGCGCTTTGGCGCTATTGGGACGCTCGCGCATCGCGAATAACCTTAATCAACTGGCGCATCACGCCAATACCGGCTCGCTGTTGCTCGATGATGACACAGTAAGTCAGATCGACGAAGCATATCGGCATATCATCACCATGCGAAACGCGCTGATTACGGCGCTTGGATTGTCTGAGAAACCAGCTAGCCAATGATCTTGAAAGCAAGTCAGCGCGGTGGCGCGATGCAATTGGCCGTGCATCTGATGAAGCCTGAGAACGAGCATGTCGAAGTGCACGATCTTCGCGGCTTCGTCGCCGACAATCTGGCAGGCGCGTTCAAAGAAGTGCAGGCAATATCGCTCGGGACGCGCTGCAAGCAGATGTTTTTCTCATTGAGCCTTAATCCGCCCGAAGGCGCGCGCGTGCCGGTCGATGTGTTCGAAATGGCAGTCGAGCGCATTGAAGCGAAAATGGGGCTAGATGGCCAACCACGCGCGCTGGTCTTTCACGAGAAAGAAGGCCGTCGTCATGCTCATGCCGTCTGGTCACGCATTGATGCGGACAGCATGACCGCAATCAACCTACCGCATTTCAAGGTGAAAATGCACGACATTGCACGGGAACTTTTTCTCGAAAACGATTGGCAATTGCCACGCGGATTTCTCAACCCTGCGGAACGCGATCCGCTCACCTTCGAGCGTGAAGAATGGCAACAAGCCCTACGCGCGAAGGCCGATCCGCGTGTCATAAATCAGAAATTCAGAAAAGCGTGGGCAGGATCAGATTCCCGTACCGCCTTTGCTGCCGGGCTTGGTGAACATGGCTATCGGCTCGCGAAAGGCGACAGGCGCGGCCACGTCGCTGTTGATTGGCGCGGCGAGGTCTATCCGGTCTCACGCTGGACCGGTGTGAAGGCAAAGGAAGTGCGAGCGCGTCTTGGCGCTCCTGACGATTTACCCTCTGTTGCAGAGACGAAGCGAACCTTCGAAGCTGAACAGACGGACAAGATTGACACCTACCAGAAGAGCGTTGACGCCAAGCGGCACGCTGATCTTGATGCTTTCGAGCGTAAGCGTTTGTTAGTAGTGGCGAAGCATCGCAAGGCGCGATCTGAAATGCGACAAGCGCAAGAGGCACACCGCACGTCTGAAACCCGTAATCGTGCATCCCGGTTGCCGACCGGTCTAAAGGCGCTGTGGTTTCGTGTGACGGGACGGTATCGCAAGCTTCTGATGGCGAATGAAGCAGCCTTCGAAGCAAACGAAGCTCGGGATCGCGCCGAATGTCAGGTGATGATTGAAAGTCAAATGAGAGAACGGCAGGCGCTTCAGCACGAGAAACTGGAAATATGCCATCGCCATGAGGTCATGGCGAAAGCGATGCGCCGCGATATTGCGCACTGGCGGGTGGGCCTTGGCGTCGGTAGTGAAACCTTATCCCAAAGCGACGAAGAAGCCGCGCCGCGCCATCGTCGGCGCAAGTCCCGAACCCGATCCCCATAGACTTAGGTAGATCGGTCCAATATCGGTTCGAAACGGCATGACCGAATAGACTGCGTGCGTGCTATCTATCCACACCGATAGATCAGGCGTTCGCCCGCAATCTCCGTCTCGCTGTAATCCGCCGTCAGATCGCGGGCGATGGCGTCGAGGTCTATGTAATTGGCCAGATGCTCCGGTATCTCGCCGAACAAGCCGTCATCGACGAATTGTTCCGCCAGATCGCGCATGGTCGCCACGCGATAGATATCAACTTCGAAGCAATCGGGCGTACTGTTCTTATCGAAGCTGTAACCGCACTCGCCAACGGCGACAATGACGGCGATTTTCTCGTCCTCTTCCCATTCCGCAGCGCACGACAAAAAGTGATTGATACTGCCTTGATGCAGATCGATTGCCTTGGCCAGATCGCAGTCAATCAGGTCGCCATCGATAAATTGAATCTCGAACTCTTCGACAGGCTCGCCATAGTCGTTGCGTAGGAAATGAGATTTGGCGGTGAACTCTTCCGCACTGCGGAAATAGAAGCCCTCGGCGGTAGTGTCGCAGGGTTGGGCGTGTAATAAAATGCTCATGGCTTTCTTCCTCTCATTGCAAAACGGGTTGCGCATGCAACCCCGACTAGCCACGCGGCAATGAGCGGGGGACGCCGGTCAGGGTCGAAAGATGGGAGATGGTGCGGGCGCAGCGCCGCGAGCCACGGTCTCCCGTCTTTCCCTAGAAGCGAAGCGGAGGGGTTGGCCTTGACGGGCATGGGGGCGCGGCCCCCTCTCTTGATTAAAAAGGGAAGCCAGCCGAAGGCTGGCGCTATCCGGCGAAGGGATCGAAGCCCGAAGGCTTAGACGGCGCGCAGCGACGGCTCGGGTCACGAGAGCCTGGCTTGAGCATAGCGAGGGTGTTCTGTTGAATTCATTGTGAAAATAAACTATTTTATCGAAATGAAAGCCATTATTATAATGATTACTATCATTTTATGCATAGTTACAATAATTACCTCAAGATCAAAAGTTGACTTAAGTCATCACTTGCCAAAAAGTTTTTACTTTTTTGAAGAAATTGAATCGATTCGATTAATAGGAAGGTGCGCAGTCTCTGTATTTGAAATGAAAAAAGACTTTTATTACGATGGGCTCTTTGAATTTACAGCCTCTGAATCCATGCACTTCGCTGAATGGTCGAGAACACCAATCGTGCCGAGTTTTTCTCCAACCGAGTTTGTGCCGGGCTTGTTAGCCAGATCGGATAAATGTGTAGAGGGCTTAAAACTCTTCAATGGGAGTTTGTCGATATCAACATATGCTGATGAGGCGGGACATTTCTATACCATTAAAGGACGTGGTTCGCAGATCATAGTTTATGATAACGACAAAGACATCGTGTTGGTCATAGCAAGTTAGGAATGCAACATGGGTATCGAGTACGACAGCATCGCAGAGGTCTGGCGTGCGGACGCACTCACCGACCTGACCCAGATGGTGATGAACAACTTCATGCAGTGGGGGCAACCCTACGACCCCTACGATCCTCGCTACAGCGCAGGTTACGAGATACGTCACCACACGAATCAGCCTGTGATTGAAGTGTCACAGGAAGCCGTTATGCTTCAAGGATATGGTACGGGAATTTCAGCAAGTGATTTTCCCGTTGTTCGACGCTTGGTTGGGGAAGCTGTGAACCTGAGCGACGGGATTTATTCGTTCGAGAATCTCTTGGAAAATGGCATTGTTTCAAGTTCAGAAAGAACGATTACCCAGTATCTTTACATCCCGGACTCTGAAGTTAGCGATCAGGGGATGGATTATTTCACATCCGCATTTGTCCATGGCGAAGTTGGGTTTGCACTTCAACAGAGTTCAGGTTTCGTTGTTGAAGGTGGCAAAATTGTAAGTGTAAATGCGGTGATCGGAGCACTAGACGATAATTTTGATTTTGTCTCAGATGTAATACCAAAGAACGTAAACGGAATTGTTCGCTGGGCTTGGGGACCGGAGTACCATCCGGAGGGTTCGAAGGTTTGGATTAACTTTCGGGGAGACGGGAAATTATCGGTGTTCAGCGGAGACGAGTGTTTCGGCGCCGGAACACTGGTTTCGTTATCCGAGAGTGCGGAAATTCCAATTCAGGAAATCGCTATCGGTGACACTGTTCTGGCTTTCGATGCGGACGCCGATGGTGGTCGTGGCGCTCTTGTACCCCGCCACGTGACAGAAACCTATGTTAATTATGTTTCTACTCTTCTTGATTTCCACGGCACTAAGGTCACGCCGGGCCATGTGACACTGTGCGGCGATGGCAAATTCGCAGGACGGTGCGTCCCACTGATCGATATCCTGCGCAGTGACGGCGCGATCATAAAAGCAGATGGCTCGCTGGTGCGGGCGGCGACAAACTGCCCTGTGGATTCAGATGGCGACCGCTTCATTCCAGTTGCCTGCGCGAACAGCAAGGACGCTTCGGGTGAGCAAAAATGGCGGATCACAAAGCTTCGGCTCGGCACGCTGATCTTGAAGAAAGACCAGAGCACCGTGACACTGCGCCAGATGCTCGAAGGCGCTGGTCTGGCCATCCTTGAGAATGGCCTCGTCCGATATCCAGACGGCGTCGAGGAACCGGCACGGTGGTTCGGCCCCGTGCCGAAACCCGAGCAATACGTACTCGCTAAAAGCGGCCTAACACTCACCGATCTCGCCGCCGATCCACATGGCGAAGAACATGCCAGCCTGCGATCTCGCCGCGCCTACGGCGAAATGGCTCACTAGCGAACAGCATAGGGCTGGAGACAATCCCGTCCCTTTTAGCATTACGAATACGACGAAGCATCCTACGGGAGAATTGATCAT
>CALKBI010000048.1 GCA_937990185.1 uncultured Neomegalonema sp.
GCCGAGGAAGTTTTCCCAGCCAACCTCTTCGAGGTGCGGGTCCTGGAACGAGTGCATCGTGACCATGTGGATCGGACCACGGCCCGCGTTCACTTCGCTGATCAGCGCGTGGTTCCGCAAGCATGTTGGAATTGGGCGGTGGGTGACGTGGGACGCCTCAGGGTCGAGGTACTCCTTGCCGACCATTTTTTGCAGCTCTGGGAACCACTTGGATTCGTACTCTTCGCCCATGCCGTTTTGGGTGTAGGTCTTGAGGTGCAGGAAGTACGCGCCAACAGGACCATAACCGTCTTTAAAGCGGGCAAGAACGATGCGGTTCTCCATTTGCGTCATCTTCGCACCAGCGTTGATGAGCAAGCCATACGCCGAAGCGGAGGACCAAGGAGCATACCAAGTCCGGCCTGAGCCTTCACCAACCGAGCGCGGCTTGAAGATGTTGGACGCACCGCCCGCACTACAAACAACGGTCTTCGATTTGAAGACGTGGTAGTTGCCGGTACGAACGTTAAAGCCAACAGCACCAGCGACGCGGTTTTCTTTGCTTTCATCCATCAGCAAGTGCGTGACGCAAATGCGGTTGAAGACTTCATCGGCAGACTTCTTCGCGGCTTCAGCCACAATCGGCTTGTAGGATTCGCCGTGGATCATGATTTGCCAGCGGCCTTCACGAAGGTATTGACCCGTGTCCGGGTCTTTCATGATCGGCAGGCCCCAGTCCTCAAACTGGTGAACCGTGCTGTCAACGTGGCGCGCCATATCGAAGAGCAAATCTTCGCGGACGAGGCCCATCAGATCGATACGGGCGTAACGCACGTGATCTTCGGGGTTATTCTCGCCCCAGCGTGTGCCCATGTAGCAGTTAATCGCGTAAAGGCCCTGCGCCACAGCACCGGAACGGTCGATATTTGCCTTTTCAGCAATAACGATCTTTTTGTCCTGACCCCAGTAACGCGCTTCGAAAGCGGCGCCTGTACCACCAAGACCCGCACCGACGACTAATACGTCGATATTGTCTTCGACTATCGTTTTATGTGCCATCAGTAATACACGCCTTTCTTCATGGTGAGACCGTTGGATTCAAGGGTATGCAAGCCGCCCTCATCCATGCGTACATATTCAGGCTCTTTATAAAGAAGCTGGCTATCACGCATTTCGTCACTTGGACCACTTTCGTCAGAGAGTTGAGGAATGCCCTCGCCCCAAGGCTTTGTGGTGATTGGTGACAGGAAGTTCTTTTCCGTGCCGTCACGGAATTTAATCCGCCATGCAATCGTGCCTTTTTGCTCGTCGCGGTTCACACGAACACTGTGACCGAGCGGAGCAAAATCTGCGTATCCGCGAACGTCAATTGCGTTTTGCGGACATGCTTTCACGCAAGAATAGCACTCCCAGCACATATTCGGTTCGATATTATACGCGCGGCGCGTGGTTTTATCGATGTGCATGATATCTGAAGGGCAGATGTCGACGCAATGTCCGCACCCGTCACAGCTTGTCATATAGACGAAAGTTGGCATGAGCCTGTTCCTTGTCTTATCTAAATTGGTGTCGCGTCAGCCAGATGGCTGACTAGTGATGACGCGGTGCTTCGCGTTTAATTCCGAGTCCCATGTCCATCGGCGCATCAACAAGCAGCGACATTGAATGGCGCTTTTGCTGTTCCGGATCGTCACGGGAGATTGTTGGCAAGTTCATCGCTGAACCATTGGCCATGGCAACTTTCTTTTGGAAAGCAGCGGCAGGCTTGAAGAACATATGGGCGAATTTCGACCACGGTACGCCGCCGAACAAAAGCACGGTGGAGATTAAGAACAGGCCGAAGAAAATCCAGCCGATTGCCGTGCCTTGAGAGAAGGACCAGAGCAAGCCGAACGTGGCCATGCCGAGCAGCGATAGAACGAACATATCCGCGCGGACAATTCTGAATGGCGAGTTGCCCTCAGCAGAAACATCGACCCGGATGAAGAACCAGAACCAATATCCGCCCACACAGATCATCAGAGCGCTAAGACGCCAGATAAAGCCCCAAAAGCCGCCAGAGGTGTCAGCGGGGTTCATGCCGAAGACCAAGGCGAGTGTTGAAATAACGAAAAAGACAAAGCCATACATGCCAAGCAAATGGGCAATCCGGCGATGCTGATTACAAAATTCCGAAGATGTCAGCACGTCAGAAGCGATGGTTTTGATCGCGAGGCTGGTTCTCTTTGGCCCCTTGACAGGGGTAACCGCATTTTCCGCAGCTTTCTGCGCCGTATTAAAGAAATATTTCGCGCTCTTTTTATGAACGACGTCGAATATCGTTCCTCCAATGACGAGCAAGATCATCAAAATAACGAAGAACGTCATGATGCCCGGCGAAATTGATGACGCTAATTCAGCGAAAGGGTTGTTAGTGAGCATTAGCCATCTACCTCTGACAAAAACGATATGTTGGAACACATGGAACCTGTATTCCCAGTGTTGTAAATCTTAATTTTCATGTCCACTCCTCCCCGAAACGGACTTCTTTAGGTGCTTCGGCGACCGGACTCTTTTGAGCTTTTGTTTCCGGTTGTGCTTCAGCGGGCGGGTCTGCTTTTTCAATCTTCACGCGCAGATCATACCAAGCTGCTTGTCCGGTAATCGGGTCGGAGTTCGACCAGCGCAGACCATCGCCTTTCGGCGGCAGCAATTCGTGAATGAGATGATTGAGAAGGAAGCCTTTGGTAACTTCGGGTGCTCCGTCCGACAAAGCCCAAGCGCCCTTACGTTTGCCAATCGCGTTCCATGTCCAAAGGGTCTTGCCGTTCACGGCATCCATCCGGGCAACCGGCACTGTGATCCGACCATGATGGGATGAAACATGCGCCCAATCGCCATCTTTCAGACCATGCGCATCACAAACTTCGCCGGGAACATAAAGCGGGTTGCGCCCGTGAATTTGGCGAAGCCATGCGTTCTGTGATCCCCATGAGTGATACATGGCAGCAGGACGCTGTGTAATCGCATGGAGTGGATATTCGTCTTCGCTCACGCCTTCTTGTTCGAAAGGCTTATACCAAATCGGCAACGGATCGAAGGCATCAAGAATACGCTGGCGCATATGCTCAGGGGGCTGGCGGTCGCCGTGACCCAGAGCGGCCAGCTTGAAATTCTGCATCGGCTCCAGATAAAGCTGATTAAAGAAAGGCGCTGGCGCATCAATAATGCCAATGCCAACAGCCCAGTCCTGATAGGCTTGATTTGCGAATTTGTAGAACTGCGCTTCTTTGGGGATATGACCAATCCAGAAGCCGCCGTTTTCGATGTATTTCTCAAGCTGGTCCGGGTTGACCGCGCCGCGACCCTCGGCGGTTCCATCACCGCGCCAACCGGCAAGCGGACCGACGCCCGGACGCCGTTCGTGATTCACCATGTAATCGGCGTAGTCTTTGTATTTGCGCGTCCCGTCTTCCGCCGTGAAGGACGGGAGCTTTAATCTGTCTGCCAAATCAAGCAGAGCGGATTGGAAGCCTTTTACATCGCGGCCTTTGCCTTGGGTGGCCGGATCGACCACAGGCCAACGGATCGCATCTGCCGCCGCATCCGGCTCGCAAATCGGGCGGTCCAACATGCTTATGCAGTCATGCCGTTCCAGATATGTCGTATCGGGCAGGATCAGATCGGCGTAGGCCACCATCTCGGACGAATAGGCATCCGAATAGATGATGTAAGGAATTTTATAATCGCCGTTCTCGTCTTTATCCTCGAGCATCTCCATAACGCCGCGCGTGTTCATGGAGGAGTTCCAAGACATGTTCGCCATGTAAAGGAAAAGCGTGTCGATCTTGTACGGATCAGCGGCATGGGCGTTGCTGATGACCATGTGCATCAAACCATGCACTGACATCGGGTTATCCCATGTGAATGCTTTGTCGATACGCTGCGGCGTACCGTCATCATCCATCAACAGATCAACCGGACCACGCGGGAACCCAAGATGCGGCCCTGCAAGCGGGCCTTCACCGACACGCTTGGTATGCGGCATCGGATGGCCGATAGCAGGCTTTGGATAAGGCGGTTTAAAGCGATAGCCGCCGGGACATTCGACCGATCCCAACAGCAGTTGGAGAATATGGATTGAACGACAAGTCTGGAAGCCGTTCGAGTGCGCGCTGATCCCGCGCATGGCGTGGAAGCTGACCGGGCGCCCGATCATCTTTGCGTGGCGCTCTCCGTAAACATCGGTCCAAGGCTGATCCAGCTCAATCGCCTCGTCAAAAGCGGTGGTCGCTAGTTCTGCTGCAAGGCGCTTGATCGTTGCCGCTGGAACGCCGGTCGTCTCAGCCACCGCATCCGGCGCATATTGTTTATCGAGGTATTTCTCGGCCAAGAGATGAAAGACCGGAATGGCATTGCGGCCATCGGGTAATGTCACCGCGCCTTTCAGAGACGCATCAAGGCGGTTGGTTTTAGCAACGCGGACATCCGCATATTTGCGGCTCCACACCAGATGCTCGCCATCCTCATCGCGCGCAAACGTACCGTCATCTTCTTTGCCCGGATTTTGGATGACCAGCCAAGGCGCGTTTGTATAGCGTAGCAGGTAATCGAGATCGACTTTGCCCGCCCGCAACAGCTCGTGGATGAGAGCCAGCACAAACAATCCGTCGGTGCCGGGGGTAATGCCGACCCACTCGTCAGCAATCGCGTTATAGCCGGTGCGAACCGGATTGACGCCGACAATCTTTGCGCCACGCTCTTTTAGCTTTGAAAGGCCCAGCTTGATCGGGTTGGAATCGTGATCTTCGGCAACGCCAAAGATCATAAACATCTTCGTGCGTTCCCAATCCGGCGCGCCGAACTCCCAAAACGCGCCGCCCATCGTGTAGATGCCCGCAGCGGCCATGTTCACTGAACAAAATCCGCCATGCGCCGCATAGTTCGGCGTGCCGAACATCTGCGCCCACCACGACGTGAAGGATTGAGATTGATCGCGCCCTGTAAAGAAAGCGAGCTTTTTGGGATCATCTGCGCGAATTTTGCCAAGCCGATCCGCCGCAAGCGTCAGCGCTTCGTCCCACGAAATTTCTTCAAAATCGCCTGAACCGCGCGGTCCGACCCGTTTCATGGGTTTCATCAAGCGTGCTGGCGAATAGTGCTGCATAATGCCAGCACTGCCTTTTGCACATAGAACGCCCTGATTTACGGGGTGGTCTTTGTTGCCTTCGATATAACGGACGAGGCCATCACGAATATGCACGTTGATGCCGCAACGGCACGCACACATGTAGCAGGTCGTCTTTCGTATCTCGTCAGAAACCGTTGGCGATAAATCGACCATCGGTTCAGCGTTCGACAACATCAACCAACTCCCCCGCGCACGGGAGACACGAATCTCTCGCGCTTATGCGCACTAAAGTAATAAAGTTTCGCGCACTCAACATATTGATCCCGCCTTCGTCAACCTCGATTGGATCAACATATTGCCGCAGTAATAGCCAGAGATGCGCGCTCAAAGCGCAGAAAATTTGAACAATAATTTGGAATTGAAGCCAACAAGGGTACTTGCGGGCAAAGCAGATCTCTGACGAGAAGACAGCGTCGCTCGGATCTGGACAGATTGGAGGGTAATTGGAGCTATGTTAGTCGAGAACTGGCATCAAGCCGTTTGCATTCACAACGTGCTGAAATGGAGCGGCGCAACCACTGCGCAACACTCTCAATAAGTATAAATGGCGACAAAACATCGCCCTATATTGTGTTGGGCGAGAAGAATTCACCAAGAATCCTTCTCGCGATTTCTTTGGTCGAATTATTCAGCCGCTTTTTTGCGGCGCATTGCTCCACCGATCCCGGCAAGACCAGCAAGAATGAACAATGCGGTTGCTGGAACAGGAACGCTGCCACCGCCTGGAGCTGCGGCTGGTTCTGGGGTGGTCACGCTAACGAATGTCGTCGTGCCAGCGAAATCAAAGCCACTTCCATTGCCGAGTGAATCGGTAACCGCCGTCCAGATGCTTGCATTACCGCCTTCGAAACTGAATGTAGATGCACGTGGTTCGTACAAAACGGCATCATATGTTGTGCCGTAGCTCGTGAACGAGCCAGCAATATCATCAGCCACAAAGACCGTTTCTGTTGGTTCCTCACCCGTAAAGCCAAGAAGGTCACTGCTTGTAACCGTGAGGTCAATATTGGCACCTGCATATGTTGCGGTCGCCGCGGTCGAGTCGATCACCAGTGATGCTTGGCCAAGCCCTTTTCCAAGGTTGACATCATATGTGAAGATGCCCGCAGTCGCAGGAGCAGAAATCGCCATGGTTGTGATGGCTACTGCTAGTGCCTTTTTCAGAGTTTTCATTTTTGTTTCCTTACCGGATAAACGTGATTGGTGGTAAACGGAACTTTGCAAGGCACGTGTCAAATCCACACGTCAGGTCGATATTTTTGAAGATAGCACTTGAAAATTATATCTTACATTCAGTGCATTAGGACTTTTTTAACCATCTTTACCGGAGGAATACTCAGGTTTAAGGGGCTTTTTCGGCCATGCATCTGCGCTCGGATTATGCGGAAAATTATTTTGGCGATTTCGGGATACGAAACGAAATTCAGATCCTGAAACGCAGGTTAGACCGACTTTAAACGGTCGCCGATCCCATATTTTCTACCTTACGGTATTTCGTTTGGCTTCAAATACAGCCGAGAGTTTATTTTGACTTTTGAAGGTCGTAATCACTGATCTCGTAGTTGGAATATTATGTTTCAGGATTTCTATTACGTTCCGATTTGGGTCGATCGCCTCCACCGGATGGCCTGTTGCAATTCAGCACAGGGCCAGAGCAACACGTAATCGCTGCAGCGTATCGTCTATGCAATTTCATGAAGAAACCTCGTGGAACCCGCAACTATAAGAATATTACGGGCAGCCTGCTACTGACTTGCGCAGAGGGTAAAAATGGATTTCAGGATATTGCGGCTGTTTTCACGGATTTTACCGCAAAAACAGGTTAGGCTTTACATCTTTTAAAAGGGTTTTTCAGTGCTTTTCTCTGAAATTCAAGCCAACTTCGAAGACCATTCCCATCGCTTTAGTTAAGCTCGGGCTTCGTCCATCAACGTCGCCTTATCCATCACGAAGTCACTGTCAATCCACAGCTTTTCGACTTTCTTGAGGATCTCACCCATTTTTGGACCCGGATCAACACCAATTGCCATCAAATCCTTAGAAGATACCGGCATTTTCTGGGAATCTCCGTCACTGACCGCTTTGATGATTTTAACATCCGGCACAGTGCCATCCTCAGCATGCTGAATGAAAAGCGTATCTTTTCCAGCATCTTCGCCGCGCTCATATCCTAATCGGCGGGCATCTTCGGTCGTCCTAACCAGCAAACGCGGCGCACGGCGCGCACGTAAGTCAGCCATATTCTCATTAGACAACCTAAGCGCGCGACCAACATCTCTCGGATCACCACCACGTGTAATGAGAGCAAGACGGCGCATCGGATCAGGCGACACACCAAACCGCCGCTCCAGCACTTCCAAAGCAGACATCGGCGGTGACGGGCGCGCGGTAGGCAGGGTTTTAACAAGGACTCCAGTCTGTTCCATCATATCAAGAGCAACCGCCAAACGCGGCGCTGATAACATTTTGAGGACCTCAGACCCTACGCGCTCTTTCGCAAGAGTTTCTAACCCACTTGTCAAACCAGCACACGCAACCAGAGCGTCCGGCTCCATCGCGCCTTCACCGTAATGCGCATGGAACCTGAAAAGCCGCAGAATCCGAAGAAAGTCTTCTTGAATTCTATCGCTCGCAGACCCGATAAAACGTATGCGGCGAGCATTCAGATCGGAAACACCCGTACCAAGCAGATCATGCACCGTACCATCAGTATCCGCGTAGAGCGCATTCATCGTAAAATCGCGACGCGCGGCGTCCTTTTTCCAGTCTTTTGTGAACTTTACGACAGCACGCCTACCGTCAGTGTGCGTATCCTCACGCAAAGACGTAATTTCGAAGCTCCGTCGTCCCTTAATAGCCGTTATAGTTCCGTGCGAAAAGCCTGTCGGGATAACCTTGATATCAGCTTCAGTTAGAACACGGATCACTGTATTTGGGTCAACATCTATCGCTATATCGACGTCGTTAACACGGCGCTCAAGCAAGGCATCTCTAACGCATCCACCCACAAAACGCGCAGTTCCTCCGGCAGCTTTTAGAGCCTTCATAACTCCCGCCGTTTCGGGTGCAAAGAGCCATTCACCTGTGACTTTCTCAGCCATCGTGCTTCATCCCAGTCATTCTGCCCCTACACTTTGTTCTAAAGTGTCTCCAGGAGCATTAAACCCGCCATCAATTAACTTTCCGTTTTCGATACGTGCAGGCACATATTTCCCGTCAGGCGATCCGCTGCCCACCACCAAAACCGTAACAATCCCTGCAAAGACCAAGAAAAGTCCTACAAAACCTAGATTTAAGACTGAATCCCGTTCCCAATCTTTCGGTTTTCGCGCTCCAGTACCATCCGGCCCACCGCGCGCAAGCTCGTATAAAAAGTATATAATGAAAGGCACTGCAAGCAGTGCAAGTGAGACGAGAATAATTCGAATCATGCAACATTCCCCGAATGATCAAGGTCATCTAACGCGGCAACACGGTCTGAAAGTGCGCGAAGCATGCCCGCTGTTGCGCCCCATATTCGGTATTGATCGACATTTATCACATAGAAATGCCGTTTCCGCCCCTCGCGGGTAAAGCTCTCCCGCTGGTGGTTATTGCGGTCCATCAAAAAATCCAACGGTGCTTCAAACACTTCCGCAACTTCGTTAGGATCTGCAACTGGCCGGAACCGAGGATCAATAAAACCTACGAACGGGGCAACCAGAAAACCTGTACCTGTGGGGTATGGATCAAGGACGCCAGAAACTTCAACATGGCGTGACAACAAGCCAATTTCCTCCTCAGCCTCGCGCAATGCAGCGTCAAGAGGAGAACGATCCACACTATCAATTTTTCCACCCGGAAAGCTAATCTGCCCCGGATGCGCCCGTAAGTTGTCCGCGCGGCGCGTCAAAATAACCGAAAGGCCATGGGGCCTAGCGATGATTGGACACAAAACCGCTGCGCGTCGCAGAGGTTTGTTTTCCTTCACTTCAAACTCTTGCGCAGGCTCAATTTTAGCACGCATCGCGCGATCAATTATGTCCCGTGTCAGAGGTGGTTTACCGCTCATTTGGAAGACACATCCTATTGAAAGCCCATTTGTACTGCCTAGTCGGACTTGTCGTATCATATACCTTATTGATTACGCCGCAGGTCCAATCACAAAGGTCTGCCCAGCCGACTTGACGACGGTATGATCGCCATCAATCTCTCCCAATTCTACAAGGCGGTAAAAAGACTTGCGATCAATGAGAGCGTCCAGCCCCATCCTAACATGAATATAAGGAGAGGGTTCTCCGGTTTTCGAGTCTTCCTCAACACGGATTGGATTCTGAGCATTGGCAACAACGATATCGCCAACGTTCGTTTCAAATAGAAGAGCATCTCCCTTTTGATTGAAATCGACCGCTACAAAAGGCGCATCATCAACGATTAGGCCAACCTTTTCGACAGGGGTAACAAGAAAGTACTTATCCCCTTCGAGCTTTAGAATAGACGCAAAAAGTTGCACCAGTTCAGGGCGATTGATCGGAGACCCTTGATAGAACCACGTCCCGTCCCGAGCGATTCGCATGTCAATATCGCCATTAAATGGGGGATTCCAAAGGTGAACAGGCGGCGGTCCTTTTTTTGAAGCCTCTTTCACAGTCTTTTCAAGAGATGCAACTTCCGGTGCAGGGGTTCCAGTTTTCGGTAGATTTGACATACGCTCGCCTCATTCGTTTGGCCGTTGGCAGGCACGTTTCCGTCAGTATTATTGAAATGGCGCGACGTCGTGACATTCTTGGCTATACATAGATCGAAAGATAATGGATTTTGAACCGGGCACGTCAAACCGGGTATGAAGGAGCAGGCATTTGGATACTGTGATCGCTGATAATCCCGCAAGCACATCTGCTGGCGATCCCGTAGCGGAAGCTGAACGCGCTGCCGAAACTCTCAAACGCGCGAAACTCGAAATTGCTAAACGCATTGTTGGTCAGGATGAAGTCGTCGATCTGACCCTTGCCGCCATATTATCAGGGGGACATGCCCTGTTGGTGGGTGTGCCGGGATTGGCGAAAACATTGCTCGTTGATACGCTGGGAACGGTTCTGGGCTTAAACAACAAACGTATCCAGTTTACGCCTGATCTAATGCCCGCTGATATTCTTGGTTCAGAAGTCCTTGAAACCTCAGCAGATGGAGGTCGGGCATTCAAATTCATTGATGGGCCAGTGTTTTGCCAATTGTTGATGGCCGACGAAATCAACCGCGCAAGCCCGCGAACGCAATCCGCCCTTTTACAAGCCATGCAAGAAAAGCAAGTGACGGTAGCGGGCCAACACCGCGACTTACCTGCCCCGTTCCATGTGCTTGCAACGCAAAACCCGATTGAGCAGGAAGGCGCGTATCCGTTGCCGGAAGCGCAACTTGACCGATTTTTGCTCGAAGTGATCGTCGATTATCCGACACTGGATGAAGAAAGACAGATTCTTGTTTCGACAACCGGCGCTTCGCAATCCTCGGCAGAGCCTGTTTTAAACGCAGAGTCGCTATTAGCACTCCAAGCCCTCGTTCGCAGCGCGCCCGTAGGCGATAAAGTGACCGAAGCAATCCTATCGCTAGTGCGCTCTTGCCGTCCCGAAGATGAAAGCGCCTCAGCACTGGTCAAAGACTCGGTTGCATGGGGACCGGGACCACGCGCGGCACAAGCACTGATGCTAGCAAGCCGTGCTCGTGCACTGATCAATGGGAGGTTGGCCCCTTCGATGGAAGATGTCATCGCTCTCGCGCGTCCGGCACTTGGCCATCGTATGGCACTCGGCTTTGCTGCTAAGGCAGAAGGTGTAACACTAGAAACGGTTATTGATGCAGCCGTTAAGAGGGCATGTGGGTGAACCAAACCGCCCGCCTAACGGCTGAAGCTGCGCGTGAAGCTTCAGCATTTCCTTCATTGCTCGCTGAAGCCGAACGTGCGGCAGCTGCGGTTTTTGGCGTGCACGGACGGCGTAGAGCGGGATCGGGCGAGACTTTCTGGCAATATCGGCAGGCCCAACCCGGCGATTCTATGCAGTCAATTGACTGGCGTCGCTCGGGCCGCTCAGATGAGGTTTTCGTTCGGGAAACTGAATGGGAAACGGCGCAAACAGTCTGGCTCTGGGCCGATGATGCGGCGTCAATGCGTTTTCAGTCTAAAAAATCACCAACACAAAAATCTGACCGCGCCACCCTGCTAGCATTATCCATAGCGATTTTGCTTGAACGCGGCGGGGAGCGCTTTGCTTTTCTGGGACGAAAAGATCGCTCTATTCGGATGGGACGGGCTGGCGTAAACCGCGCTGCACTCTTGCTCAGCCGAGAACGCGAACCAGAGGGCGATTACGGATATCCGCCAAACGAAGTCCTTTACACTGGCGGAAGTCGTGCTGTTTTTATGTCTGACTTTTTCGGTGATCTCGATAAACTCAAAATTGCGATGACGGAGGCAACCTCACGGCGCGTTAAAGGCGTATTGCTGCAAGTAGTCGATCCCGCAGAAGAAGTATTTCCCTACAAGGGGCGAATTTTATTTGAGAGCATCGCAGGCGGTTTGAAATATGATGCTGACCGCGCGGAATCTTTGCATGATGCTTATCGCACGAAATTGGCAGAGCGACGCGATACACTGAAATTATTGGCGCGCAAGGCAGGTTGGCGCTTTGCAATCCACCGCACAGATCAGCCGGTATCACCGACCCTTCTTATGCTGCACCAAACCCTCGAGAATGCGAGGGCCAATCGATGAAACAATTCCAATCAGTTGAGCAAGGAGATGCCCTCCTATGCTAACTCTTGGTCCTCTCGGTTTTGCCTCACCGTGGTTACTGCTTGGGTTAATCGGGCTGCCAATTCTTTGGTGGTTGTTGAGAGCAACGCCTCCTGCCCCGCTGCGCGAACGGTTTCCCGGTGTTGCAATTCTTTTGGGGTTAGAGCCACCGGAGAAAACACCAGACCGCACCCCTTGGTGGTTGTTGCTGTTGCGCTTGCTGATTGTCGGTCTCGCTATTCTTGCTTTCGCTCAACCTCTGTTAAACCCGACGAAGCGTCTTGAGGGCGATGGACCCGTCCGCCTTATATTGGATGCGGGATGGGCCAGTGCAGCAGATTGGCAAGATCGCGTTGCCGCCGCGACAGAAATCATTGATCAGGCGGGGAGAGCAGACCGGACCATTCGGCTCGAAATTCTCGCTGAACCGAGCGACGCAGAGCGAACAGATGAAACGCTAAGTTCAGCAGAAGCGCGCGCACGGATTGAAGCCTTAGATCCAAGCCCGTGGGCGCCCGACCGTGAAGCCTTTTTGACACGGTTGAACGAAGAAGACAGCGCCGAAACGATTTGGCTCCATGATGGGCTTGACCATGACGGTTCTGCACAAGACATGGTCGACACTTTAGTTGAACAAAACAGCCTCCGAGCTGTCGCACCATTGCGGCTTGTTCGTGCGGTTCAACCTGCTCCCCCAGAAGGAGGGGTATTATCTGCTATTGTTCAACGTGCTGAAGCTGGAACCGCCACGGACGTCACAGTGGTTGGGTTTTCAGCAGAACCTGATGGAGCAAGACGGCCCTTGATAGCTGAGGTCGCGAGCTTTGGCGAAGAAGATTTGACAGCCACCGCCGAGTTCAATCCACCCCTTGAATTGCGTAACCGCATCGCAATGTTTGCTCTCGATGGCGCGAAGACCGCTGGCGGCGTCGCATTAATTGACGATCGTTGGAGCCGCCGCCGTGTGGGATTGATTTCGGGCGAGCGAACCGATGGCGGACAACGTCTTCTCTCAGGAACGCACTACGTCCGCGAGGCCCTCGCCGGTATCGCAGAAACACGCGAAGGGTCCACCGATGAATTACTAGAGCAAAACGTCGACGCATTAATCGTCGTCGATGTTGGCGCATTCCCTCCAGAAGAATCCACGGCACTCCTAAGCTGGGTTGAAGCCGGTGGTCTTTTAATAAGGTTTGCCGGACCTACATTAGCCGCCACAGCAGAAGAAGCGCGTGCAGGCTTTGGACGGCTTGAAGATCCCCTGCTTCCTGTAAGGTTACGTCCTGGTGGACGGGATCTTGGCGGCGCAATGAGCTGGGGGGCACCGCAGCGCCTCGCACCCTTTAAGCCTGACAGTCCTTTTGCAGGCATTATCCCACCAGAAGATGCTGCAATCACCAAACAGGTTTTAGCGGAACCCGATATCGATTTACCAACTAGGACTTGGGCAAGCCTGGCAGATGGCGCACCACTTGTTACATCGGATACGCGCGGTGATGGCAGGATCGTGCTGGTTCACACGAGCGCAGACCCCCGATGGTCAACGCTTCCAATCTCCGGGTTGTTCGTGGAAATGCTGGATCGTATTATCGAGTTCGGATCGGGCAATGGAGTGAATGCAGCGGGCGAGAGTTCGGGTTTTTGGCGTCCGGTTTCATTGATTACCGCTGAGGGAACTCTGCGCTCTGCCGCAGGAGACGCCTCAAATATCGCAGGTGAAAACCTCGGTTTAAGCGCAACTGCCATTGCGCCACCTGGGCTGTATGAAGCGGTTGGCGGCGATGATGCAGGCGCGCGTCGCGCTCATAACACGCTCGCTGCTGATGCTGTATTGACGCCTATGCCAGAGTTTCCTTCAAGTGTCGTGACGGACAATCTGGGTTCACGAACGGAGACTGAATTGAAACCGTGGTTCTTGGCTGCTGCCCTTATATTGCTGATGCTTGATGCAATCGCTGCACTTGCCCTTTCCGGTAAGCTGCGCGGCGCTGTTGCTGGGCTTGCCCTATTGGCACTTGGATCACCGCAAGGCGCGGAAGCCTCGGACGACAAAGCACTGCAAACTGCTTTAGGCGGTGCATTCGGCTACATTGTGACAGGGGATAAGAAGACCGACGACATCGTTCAGCGGGGATTATTTGGCCTTGTCTATACGCTTAACGGGCGCACATCGGTCGAACCACCGTTACCAGTGTCTATCGACTTAGAAAAAGATGAGCTTGCGGTTTATCCCTTTATCTATTGGGCGATTACCGAAGCTCAGCAACGCCCAAGCGATGAAGCCATCACGAAACTAAACGAGTATATGCGTAAGGGCGGCATGTTGATGCTCGATACGCGGGACCAAAATTTGGCACTCGCAAGTGGGCAAACGCCCGGTACACGCGCGTTGAAGCGACTAACCGCGGGGCTAGACCTACCGCCTCTTGCGCCTGTGCCCGAAGGTCATGTTCTGCGTCGCAGTTTCTACTTGCTCGATGATTTTCCGGGTCGCTGGAAAGGCGGCGGCGTCTGGGTCGAGGCGGCCCCTCCGGAAGATGTCAACGAAGCAGCCGCATCAGGTGGATTTAAAAATGACGGCGTATCACCTGTTATCGTGGGCGGGCGCGATTGGGTCGGCGCATGGGCAATGAATGATCAAGGCCGTCCTTTGTTGCCGATGGGAACCGGCGGCGAACGTCAACGAGAAATGGCGCTGCGCTTCGGCGTTAACTTGATCATGTACACCTACACCGGTTCATACAAATCGGATCAGGTCCACATTCCAGCCCTGCTTGAACGGCTGGGGCAGTAAGGGCATCGCATGGAATTGAATGCTACAGGCCTGATCTTCAATCCCGTAGTCCCGTTATGGGTACTTGCGATTTTTGCTGTCTTGATCATTGCTTTTTTCTTGTTCGGCCTTGTGAGAGGCGCGCGCGGGGCTTGGTTGCGGTTACTCGCAGGTCTGGTGCTTCTTGCCGCATTTGCCGACCCAAAACTCAGCAAAGAATTACGCGAACCACTCTCAGATGTTGCTCTGTTGCTGGTCGATGAAAGCGCGAGCCAAACGATAGATGGACGGACAGAATTAACCGAAGAAGCATCCATCGCATTACAAGCTGCAGCAGAAAAGCTCACTGATCCGCGTTCTCCGCTAGAGCTGCGCGTTGCGACGGTAAAAAGCTCAGCGGGCGAGGCATCTGATGATCCCGGCACCCGCCTATTCACGGCTATGGAAACGGCGCTTGCGGATGTCGGAGAAGACCGCATTTCCGGTGCGATTGTCATTACAGATGGCCGCGCGCATGACGCCCCCGATTGGAACGCACTAGACGAAGACGCCATTGAAGCTCGGTTCCCTGCCCCTCTACATGTGTTATCAACGGGCCGCGATGGAAGCTATGATCGCCGCCTAATTTTGGAAAGCGCACCGGCATTCGGAATTGTGGGTGAAGATGTATCTATCCGGCTAAGAATCGAAGACATCGGCGCAACGCCTACTGGCGCTCCTCCTCCACAAGTGGCCCTTCGAATTGATGGCAAAGATGTCCGAAGGGACGTTTTGACCGCTGACACAGCGACGACAATCTCGGCTAAGCTCAACAAAGGCGGTGCGAGCGTCTTCGAGATTATTGTCACTGAACTCGATGGTGAAATAACCACCCGCAACAATCGCGCTCTTTTCACCGTACAGGGTGCGCGTGACAGGCTTCGGGTTTTGCTTGTATCGGGTGAACCCCATGCGGGCGAGCGTTCATGGCGCAATTTGCTCAAAGCCGATCCGAGCGTTGATTTGGTCCACTTTACCATTTTGCGCCCCCCGACAAAAATGTCGGGCACGCCAATACGAGAGCTATCGCTGATCCCGTTTCCGACCCGCGAACTCTTTATGCAGAAGATCGACGATTTCGATCTTGTCATTTTTGATCGTTACACACGACGCGGCGTATTAGCCCCCGCATATCTTGCAAATGTCGCTGATTATGTACGCAAAGGCGGGGCAACGCTGATCGCCGCAGGACCAAATTTTGGCGGCCCGAATAGCCTTTATCGCAGCCCCCTTGCTGACATCATGCCTGCAATACCAAGTGGCGGGTCCGTTGAGAAATTCTATACGCCGCTCCTGACCGATCCCGGCATGAAACACCCTGTGACCTCGGACCTACCGCAAGCAGGTGAAGAGCCGGATTGGGGTCGTTGGGCGCGGCTGATTGATATTGATCCCCGCACGGGTGATGTTTTGATGGCCGGTGAAGAAGATGAACCGCTGCTGGTCCTTGATCGCGTTGGAGAAGGCCGCGTTGCCGTTCTCGCATCTGATACTGCATGGCTTTGGTCACGTGGTTTTGAAGGCGGCGGTCCCCTAGCCGAGATGCTTCGCCGCGTCGCTCATTGGCTGATGAAAGAACCTCAGCTTGAGGAAGATGCGCTTACAGCACAGGTCTCAGGATCGCGTATCAATATCACGCGCCGTAGCCTTGGCGAAGCGCCAAAAGTTGCTGACATCGTTACACCTTCGGGCAATCGCGTAGCGGCTCAATTCAAGAACGCCGGACCGGGGAAATGGCAAGCCCTCTATGAAGCCGAAGAAGCAGGGTTGTTTTCAATAACCGACGGAACGCTGGAAGCGTCTGCGGCTGTCGGCCCACCTTCGCCGAAAGAATTTGAAAACCCACTCGCAACCTTTGATATTCTGCGACCGATATCAGCGGTGACCGGCGGTGCGGAGATTATGTTGCGCGACAGCGGGGTTCCTGAACTGCGCCGTGTAAGCGGAACTCGCAAAACATCAGGAACCGGGTGGATAGGGCTGCGCGAACGCGGCGCTTATGTGGTACGTGATGCCACGCTAACGCCACTCGCGCCGGGCTGGTTGGCTCTTCTTCTCGCGGCAGCACTACTCCTTGGGGCGTGGAGAATGGAAGGCCGCTAGTCATCACGGATAATAACGCTTCATAAAGTCTAAAATCGCTTGTGGAGCGCCTCGCTGCCATAGGTCATTATGACCGCCTCCGTCGAACCAACGATACCATTTCGGATCAGCAGCGGCATCGAATAATCGCTTCGCATGATGGATCGGAATAACCTGATCATTGGTCCCATGCATCAATAGGACCGGCGTTTTAATACCTGCAATCCTGTCGATTGATCTAAATGGGTCTTTGACAGCTCCCAATGCTTTGATCGGATAGAATCCGAATTTCTCTTGGGCAAGATCATCCATTGCAGCGTATGGAGTTTCCAGAATAATACCACCGACCCCGCGTTCATTTGCTAGCCTAACAGCAATTCCGCTACCAAGGCTTTCACCATAAAGAACAACACCGCCTTGCTCCACAGGGCGACCGAGCAGTTCCGGCAGCGCACCATAAACCGCACGTGCATCAGCGGCATGTCCCTCTTCAGTCGGAGAACCGCCTGTCCCGGACCCCCCGCGCAAGCCGACACCTACCACTCCCCAGCCCTGCTCCATCATCCAGCGAAATCGCCCTGCACGATGGCCAAGTACGCCTGCGTTGCCGTGAAAATATACGATTACTGGCTTCGATGATCCCGCATCAAAGCTCCAGACAACGACATCGACTCCATCGCTGCTGACGAGCTTCTCAACCATTTGCGGGACATTTTGTTCGGCTGGAACCATCCGCTCATTGCCGTTGAGATAAAGCATATGGCGTTGCCCCAAGAAGAGAGCTGCGAAACCAATAAGGTAGATCGCGAATAATCGCCCTGCGACGGCCGCATAACCAATCCAGCCCTTACGTTTTGGAGGAAGGCCAGTCAGTTTCGTCATTACAGTCGCAAAAGAACCCATCTCACCCTCCATTTGCTCATATCAAATTAATGAAGATTTACGGTATTGCTCCGAAGCCTCAGGCATAGCACTCTATAATATATGAGTGAATATGATTACTTCAGGCTCAAAGGCCACACTGCGCTGATTACCGGCGCATCATCGGGTCTTGGTAAGCATTTTGCCGAAACACTCGCGGCGGCAGGGTGCATCGTTGGATTGGCTGCACGGCGGACAGAAAAACTGGTTGAGCTTGCCGGTAATATCGAAGCTCAGGGTGGAACCGCGATTGTCCTGCAAATGGACGTCACAGATATAAAGACAGTGGATGCCGGACTAACTCGATTGACCGAGGTGGCAGGATTACCGACCATCCTTATCAACAACGCTGGAACCGCAGCTCCTGCCTCTTTTTTAGATGCATCCCCAGAGCAAACGGCAGACGTCTTCGCCCTCAATCAAACCGCGCCATGGCACGTTGCCCAATCACTATGCCGTCGTCTTGTTGACGCAAAGACTGCTGGATCAATTATCAATATTGCGTCGATTACGGGACTGCGCACGATTGGCGGCGCGGCAAGCTATGTTGTAAGTAAAGCGGCCTTAGTGCAAATGACGAAAGTCTTGGCACTCGAATTGGCCCGCCACAATATTCGCGTCAATGCGATTGCTCCGGGATATTTTGAGACAGACCTGAACCGCGACTTTCTGCAAAGCGAGGCCGGACAAAAAATTATCCGGCGGGTTCCAATGCGGCGTTCTGGGTCAATGGAAGACCTCGACGGTGCATTACTGTTGCTCGCTTCTGAGCGCAGCCGGTTCATGACCGGCAATGTTATTCCCGTCGATGGCGGGCATCTGGTATCAGGATTATAGTGATGGACTTTACGATTTCTCCTGCAACAGAAGCCCTTCGCCAAAAGGTTGGCAAATTCATCGAAGAAGACGTTCTTCCCATAGAGGCTGATCGCTCAAACTGGGATAAGCACGAAAACATCGCTGAGGCCGCGCTTGCTCCATTGCGCGCAAAAGCAAAGGCACTTGGCATCTGGGCACCGCAAGCCCCTATCGAGCGTGGCGGGCTTGGCCTCGATACAGTTTCACGCGCTGTTTTCTACGAGGAAGCCAATCGTTCAATCTTTGGGCCTGTTTGTCTTAACTGTGCCGCACCAGATGACGGCAATATTTCCGTACTGGCAAAGCTCGGGACAGCGGCCCAACAAGACCGCTGGCTACAGCCAATTATTGACGGCAAAATACGCAGTGCTTTTGCAATGACCGAACCTGCTCCCGGTGGCGGCTCCGATCCGTCCATGATCCAAACTACAGCGACGCGCAAGGGCGACATCTATACCGTCAAAGGTCGCAAATGGTTCATCACCGGCGCAGCAGAAGCGCAGCACTTCATCTTATTGGCTCGGACTTCAGACGATCCGCGCTCAGGATTAACGGCGTTCTTATTCGGCGCGGACCAACCGGGGTGGAAGATCGAACGGCGCATCGAGATCATGGGACCGGAAGAACATGGTGGACATTGTGAGATTAGCTTTGACGGTCTTGAAATTCCCGCTGAAAACATCGTTCTCGGTGAAGGGCGCGGGTTGAAAGTAACGCAAACTCGTCTTGGCCCTGCCCGCTTAACTCATTGTATGCGCTGGCTCGGCCTTGCCAAACGTTGCGTTGAGATTGCCCGCGATTATGCCGAAACCCGGGAAGGCTTTGGGGTGCGTCTCGCTGACCGCGAAAGCATTCAACTCATGCTCGGTGGTTTGGCAGCAGAGATCGAAACAGGCCGCTTGTTGACCATGAAAGCAGCATGGGAGATTGATCGCGGTAATTTCGCCCGCAAAGAAATCTCTATGGCAAAAATTCATGTCGCCAATCTGCTGCACAAGGCCGCCGATACCGCGATTCAAATCAACGGCGCGCGCGGATATTCCAAAGACACCATCCTAGAATGGATCTACCGTTATGCTCGTCAAGCACGGCTGGTAGACGGCGCAGATGAAGTGCACAAGATGGTGCTCAATCGTGAGCTTGCTGCCGAGGGCCGCGATTTCTGGCGCTGGGACGTGGCTGAATAGTGATATATGCCGCTGCATGTATTGAGGAAGAATGTCGTTCGGGAGCATTGCTGAATCGATGACTTCTGAAATGAACATGACAGCATTGGAACGCTATCTCGCCGCCGAATTTGGCCCAGCTGAGATTGTGTTAGAGCCGATCACAGGCGGTCAATCTAACCCGACTTATTACCTTACTCACGGCACAAAACGGATGGTGTTACGAAAGCAGCCAAACGGTCCGATTTTGCGCGGTGCTCATGCAGTGGATCGCGAGTTTCGCGTTCTCAAAGCACTGGCTGACACATCGGTTCCCGTGCCGGAAACGATCTTGTTTTGTGGTGACGCCTCAATCATTGGAACGCCATTCTATCTGATGCAAAAGGTTGAGGGGCGCGTTTTCTCGGACTGCGCATTGCCGGATTGTACGCCCGACGAGCGTAGAGCACTGTACTTCTCGATGGCCCAAACGCTCGCAAAGCTTCACGCAGTGCGACCCGGTGATATCGGTCTCGAAGATTATGGCAGACCCGGAAACTACTTCGCTCGTCAAATCGCGCGATGGTCGAAGCAATGGGCCGAGTCCGGATCAGATCCTATTCCCAATCTCGACAGTCTCGCCGCATGGTTGGCCGCAAACATACCCTCAGATGACGGTTATATTTCTATTGCTCACGGAGATTTCCGCCTCGGCAATATGTTGTTCCATCCAACGGAGCCACGCGTTGTCGCCGTGCTGGATTGGGAGCTTTCAACCCTCGGCCATCCCCTCGCAGATTTAGGATTTTGCGTAATGCCTTGGCATACGTCACCGGATGAATATGGCGGTATTTTAGGGACAGATATTGCTGGTATTCCGACCGAAGCCGCTTTCATTGCCGAATACATGAAACACGCGGACAACGCGCCGCCGCTCCAGCCTTTTCACATCGCTTTCGCACTCTTCCGCTTTGCTGTAATTTTTGTTGGTATTGCCGACCGCGCTAAGATCGGTAGTGCCAGCTCAAGTGAGGCAGCAACGCTCGGCCCCCTCGCCTCAAGATTTGCATCGCGCGGGTTAAAAGTAATTGATCAGCAATTATAAGCCTTAGCCGCCACGCCCAATTGTCACGACATATTCTGCCAACCATGGGTCATTATACCCCAATTTATAGGCTTTCGAGAGATCGTCATTACCATCATTTGCCCGTCCATCATCTACGAGCAATTTCCCACGACGAAACCATGCAAAGGCATAACCCTCGTTGATCTGAATCGCCTGAGAATAATCCTGATAAGCTCGGTTCAGCTCTCCAATTTTCTCGTAGGCTCCTGCGCGCATTGCGTAAGCTTCCGCATCTTGAGGCGCGATACCTATAACCGAGCTGAAATCTGAGATCGCCTGTTGATCGCGGTCCAATCGTAACGCTGCCACGCCTCGGTTAAAAAAAGCGTTCACATTCTGGGGGTCAACCGACAATGCCTGCGTAAAGCTCTGCGCTGCCTCCGAATTTCTGGTCAATTTCAACAGGGCGCTTCCGCGTCCGATCATTGCCTGTATGTCAGTAGGATCAATACTGATCGCGCGGTCGTATTCACCTACTGCTCGATCACCCTCACCCATCCGACTCAAAGCATTCCCACGATTCGTATAGATCGTCGCGACGGAAGGATCTAAACGCTCGGCAAAGCCATAGTCACGAACCGCAAGCGAATATTGTTTCCGATCAAAGAACGCAGTGCCGCGATTGAGAAACGCCCGCGCCTCTTGCGCGGCGGACAACCGACCACTTTTAATTGCCACGGTGCAGTGCACAATCAGATCATCAGTTGTGGCGTCTTCAGCCTCACAACGGCTAATATTTTCTGAAACCTGCGCGGAGACATTCCCCGTCCCTACAAGCAAAGCCACGCCAACTGCGACGATTCCTAAATTTCTACGCATCGTATGCTCCGGAAATCGGATTGAAGTCTTTATCCCAGATAGGGTAACACCGAGACATCATTGTGGCGAACATCGCCTTGCTGTCCCTGCGATTATCAAGGATTCGTTGCAAAATGTCCGCGCCGTCAAAAATCAAAGGCACGGAATTTAATCCGTCATCCGCAATACAAAACTCGCAAGGCGCAGCATGGATGATTGCGTCGTGCATAGGCGCCACTGCGATGAGTGTCGCTGTTCGCGTTCTTTCCGCTGAGATGGACACAGTTCAGATTGCGTTTCTTCGCAGCGCGCTTGGGCTTTGGGTTCTTTTTCCAATTATCATGATGAATTTGTTTATCATGGGCAAACCGGGTCAAATAAAAAAAGTACAGCGTACAAAAATTCAATTTACACGACCCTGGTTACACTTATTGCGCGGACTTTTGTTTGCGATGGCATTGCATTCCGGATTTTATGCGCTCGGCACATTACCGCTGACCACTGCGACGACGCTGTTTTTCATGGCTCCTATTTTCGCAACATTATTAGCCGCAATTTTCCGGGGCGAGACTTTTGGGTTGCGGAGGGCTTCAGCGATTGTCATGGCATTCATCGGAACATTGATCGTGTTGCGCCCTGGATTTGCAGAGGTTTCATTACCGATGCTTTTAGCCGTTGGGAGCGCGTTTTGCTTCGCAGTCGCATTGTTGATTTCTCGGCCACTCTCAGAAGCAGATGGTGCATCTAGCATTCTGATATCCTCGAGCCTGATAGCAAGCCTCACATTGGTTGGCCCTGCTCTATGGGTTTGGACACCAATCGCACCGGAACTCTGGGGATTGGTCGCGATATTGGTCATCGCATCTTCGCTGAGGATGTTTGCAGACATTCGAGCATATACAGCGGCCGATGCCGGATTCTTAGCGCCATTTGCTTTCCTGAGATTGTTGTTTATTGCCGCCGCAGCGTGGATCTTTTTCCAAGAGGGCTTTGATTTGCCGACAGCTTTAGGTGCAACAATTATCGTTAGTGCGACGGTATTCATCGCATGGCGAGAGGCACGGCTGAAAGCGGCTTCAAGTAGTACAAGCTAATCCAAAGTGCTAAACCAACCGCGCTTTACTTCAGTTTGTCGTTGGTTCGTCATTCCGCTATCACTGAAAATACCTTGTCGATAATCGGTTTTGAGAAAGTGAAAATGTAATGGCAACCAGTGAAACCATGGCCGGTGGGACATTCACTCGAATTGGCCCGAAAGAATGCGCAGATATGCTTGAAGCTGGCAGCGCTGTGCTGTTGGATATCCGAGAAATCCATGAATTCGACGCAGAGCGCATACCGGGCGCGCTCCTCGCCCCTATGCAAGAAATTGTTCCTTCTACCCTGCCCAATCAGGATGGCAAAATGCTTATATTGCAGTGTCGCAGTGGGGGCAGAACAGCAAGGGCAGCTGCCGCGCTGATATCGTCAGGAGTCTTTAACGAAATGGCCCATCTGGAAGGTGGTATCCTTGCATGGAAAGCCGATGGCCTGCCGACGATTTGTCCGGACCCAAGTCGCGCTGTTACGTGAGTAAGGTCGTAAGCATTCAACGCGAGTGATAAAGTACAAAACTTATCAAGGGTGAATGGTTGAGTTTTCTACGCGACCTGATATTTCTCACTAGGTTGTAAATCATACGCCGCTAGTGAATTAGTTTTAGGAGACCCAATATGTCAGTTGTAAAGAATATCGAAATTATCGCTGAATCCAAAAAAAGCTGGGAAGATGCAGCCGCTGAGGGTGTGAAAGCCGCCGCTAAGTCAGTTAAAAATATCCGTTCGGTCTGGGTCAAAGATCAAAAAGCAACGGTTTCTGGCTCTAAAATCACTTCTTTCCGCGTTACAATGGCGCTCTCATTTGAACTTAAATAACGTTCATTAATTCGATGATTCAGGTGGTGGACCCTTCGACAAGACTTAAGGGTCCATCGCATTTCTCTGTGCTATACTAAGATTACATCTGAAAGCCTGCCAAGCTTTAGCGGAATAAACCCGTAAAATTACCAGAAACCTTCTGCCTAGACGCCCGCGTCCTTTTCCCACCGTTTTGCAGCTTCGCGTCGACGATTAGTTCGACCTTTTCTCATGGCAGGACCCTCGGCAGCTGCTTCTAATAATTTAATCATAGGATGTGCTGACGTCATCTCATTGCGGTAAATCGCAAGCAGTGACTTTGCTGCATTTGGGGCTGTTTCCGGCTGTTTTAATCCGAAAGCCCAATCAAAAAAGATTGAACGGTTCTCTTCTTCAGTCAATCCCTCCATGATCAAGGCATCACCGATCAGATTGCGAGGATCATGGAATTTTGCGTCATCATTCATGTCGCTCTATTTCCATACACAAATGGCAAGCCGCAACTGATTTTGCGACACTTCAAAGAAAATTTCACTACACTTCAAAATCGGAAGTGCGGCTAGCGTCTGAGAGTATTTCGAAATTACCTTGAAATTTTACTATGTATTTATTGAATTACTAAATCTGAGATACGACGGCTTTATAATGATGAATTCAGACCGCAATAGATCAATGCGGTTATCTAGTTACATAAGTCATTTTTTCAGTTAAGCTTTGGGTTGAGCTGCATCTCCAAATAAATTGTGGGAGTGGAAAGATATGCCAGCAAAATCATCAAAGGAATTTTCTTTCCGCCCGATGGGAATAAGTGATGTAGATCAAATCGCAACGTGGTTCAGTAATTTTGAGGACGTTGCCATGTTTGACCGCAACGTACCTCTGCCAGTCAATATTGAAAATATGCGCCAAACGTGGGGCAAATCACTGGAATGCTCTTCGCCCCCAAAATCACTTTGGTTCATCGCAGAAGATCGCGAAAAAAAACCTGCAGGTATATGTGGTCTGGAGTTAATCAACTACATAAACGGGGATTCGACTGTTCCAATTTTTGTCAGTGAAGAGATGCGCGGCAAAGGCCTTGCTGTCGCTATGATAGTGCCATTGATTGATATAGCCTTCGAAAAACTACGTTTACATAGGCTGACGACATATTTCCGCGAAGATAATGCTGCGACAAAAGCGATTGTTTCGAGGATGGGATTTAAAGAAGAGGGTCGATTACGGGAAGCGTGGTATGCGGACGGCATTCATAAGGATTTGGTACAAGTTGGATTATTGAAATCCGAATGGCCTGCCGTTCGAAATTCTATCCATTCAAAACTTGAAGCCACTCAAAGTGTTACAATAACACTGCGTCATGACCTCGACTAATCCTGATCAGTTTTTCAAAAATCATGAACACTTCCGCCCAAATTGAACTCCGTCGACGTCGTGTAGCAATTCTATTCGCTGATGTAGCGAATTATAGCCGCATGATGTCTCAAGACGAATTGCGTACTGCATTGGCAGTAAAAGATCGGATTCAGGTTTTTCGCAATATGCTTGGCGACTATTCAGGAGAGCTCATCGATATTGCAGGTGATGGTATCTTTTTGGTCTTTAAAGAAGCTGTTAATGCCGTCTCTTTTGCCGCCGAGATTCAGGAAAAACTAACCGAGAAAAACCACGGAATTGACCCCACAAAACAGATAAAATTTCGCATTGGAATCAATCTCGGCGAAGTTCTCTTGGACGATGAGGAGATGAGCGGCGACAGTATCAATATTGCATCCCGCATCGAAGCATTTGCACAGCCTGGACGTATCTGTATCTCTGGCGCAGTTTATGAAGACGTCAGTACCAAGCTTGCATTCGGGTATGAATATCTAGGCGCGCAAGAATTCAAGAACATCGGAAAGTCGGTCGATGTCTTTCAGGTTCACGAGAATGCTGAAAGCGCTGCGATGACGACCGCACTTAGGTATGATCGAAAGGAACCAAACTTTGAGTCAATCCGAGATCAGTCAATCGTTGTGCTGCCTTTCAGTTTTCAAGGCAACGATCAGAATGAGAGTTGGTTCGCAGATGGTCTTTCAGATGACATAACAACAAACTTATCCCGCTTTCATGAGTTCTTCGTCATTGCACGCGGATCAGCCTCGATTTTTCGGGATAAGGAAATACCACCGATAAATATCGGTCGCGAATTGGGTGTTCGGTACGTCGTCAATGGCAATGTAAGAAAATCAGGGTCGCGGATTCGCGTGACGCTTCAATTGCTCGATGCACAACGCGAAAAAATCATTTGGGGCGATCAGTATAACCGCGACATTGAGGATATTTTTGATCTTCAGGATGAGATTACGCAAATCGTTGTATCAACGACCGCCGCTCAGATCGAAGCGTCAGAACGCGAACGTCTGCGTCAAATTCCACCGACCAGTCTGGAGGCATATGGTTTTGTTCTCAAGGGACAGAACCATATCTTCAGATACACCCAAGCAGAAATCAGACAAGCCCGAGGGCTATGTAATGCTGCCCTGAGTATTGACCCACGATATGCACGTGCTTTATCGGCAAAGTCGCGAACACTGAATCTCGACTGGCGATACGGTTGGACAGAAAAACGCGACGCGGCTCTTGATGACGCATTAAACCTCGCACAAGTGGCAATCGAAATAGATGCATCAGACGCTCGCGGATATGGAGAATTGGGATTTTCTTACCTTTATCGCAAAGAAAACGATAAGGCGATTCGTGCATACGAACGAGCCTTAGCGCTGAATCCGAACGATGCTGATTTAATGTCAGACATGGCAGACGCCCTCGCGCATTCAGGGCGTTCTGAAGAAGCCATCGAGCTTCTACAAAAGGCAATGCGTTTAAATCCATTCTACCCGGACCAATATATTTGGCACTTAGGCGGCGCGTACTTCAATTTGAAGCGATATGAAGATACGATCCGTACCATCCAAACAATGCAAAACCCGACGGAGGGGCGTCGCCTGCTGGCAGCAAGCTACGCTTATCTAGGAAAAGATGAAGAAGCACGCGCGGAAGCGGCAAACATCCGAAAAGCGCATCCAAACTTTGATGTCTCCCTCTGGGCGGCTGTACAGCCCGACAAGTTCGAAGACGATATGGCGCATTTCTTCGAAGGCCTAAAGCGCGCAGGACTCTAGATACAGTTGGCGCATAAAATTCTCAGCGTTGGGACGTTATGATCCAGCCGCAGCGCCCGCTATAATGAACGTTGATTTGTTGGTATTTTGATTAGCAAGTTGGCCTCAAGTACCTGGCCTGTCGATGCGGTTTTCTATCGGTAGCTCGCGCGACAAGATCAGAAGCACTAAACTCAGATTGGCAGACTTTTTCTAAAAGCTCGCGGTATTTAAAGTCGATGGCAAAACTGATAACTTCACTCCTTGAATTTGGCCTTTCGCTGTGGGCAAACCAAATTCAAGGAGGAAATTCACCAAAGTTGATCTATTCGAAATCGGTGGAGTGTATCCCCAACGACGACGGCTCAACTATCTATGCAAGTTGGATCAAGCTGCTTCTATGCTATCGACATCGCGCAGCAACCGCTCAGTTTTGGCGTCCTCGATTTTGTTCAACAAGCGGTCGGATTCATGATTATCACGCATAGTTTTGGTCAAATTAACCGTTGTCTGGATAACCATCACGGCGGCCATTGCGATATAACCTTTCATAGCAATATCTATGGGCGCTAGGATCAAGCCGCCGGCCATCATTACACAAGATACAGCAAAGCTGAGATAACTGAATTTCACCCAAGCTTCGGAATGACGTTGCATAGCGTTCATGGTTTTAGTCCTTCAATTTGGATTATGCAGGCTTGATTGTTCTGGCGCGCAAACGCTCCAGCACTGCCTCAGCGGTGGTTTTCAAAGGTGTTCCACAGCCCGCAGCTGCGAGCTTTTCACGTAACGTTTTCGGGTCGTTTGCTTTATCCATTTCATCCAGAGCAGCATTCGTTGCGTCCACTTCGGTTTGACGGGATCGCAAACGGGCTAGAGTCGCTTCGGCGTCTCGTAATGCAGTGCCCGTGCTGCCGGATTTGACCGTGCTCAAGCGTTGCGTTTTATCTGTTACCGTCGCCATGCGCGCACCACGTTTCAACGCCCGCAATCTATCCTCAGAGGTCGCGACAGATTCTCTTAGGCGGCGAAGATCCGTTTCCAAAGACGTCAAAATGGTAAGATTATTGTCTTGGTCGGTTTGTAGGCGTGCAATGGTTTCAGCAGCCTCTTGAGCAAGTGCGCTCTCACCATTTTCCAATGCGGAAATAGTACGCTCTTCAAGGTCGGCGATCCGCGTGTTTAATTTTTGCGATTGCGCCAGCTCTTGTTCATGTTGAGTGATGGCCAATGCCAACGCCTTTCGAGCCGCGCTGACCGCCTGCGCACATTCGCGTAATTGCTGTCTGAGGATAGGCAAGGCATGAGCGTCCGAAAACGCCTCATCCGCCTCAGAGGCCGCACCCTTCATCAAAGTCATCAGAGATCGAAACATTCTCTTGCTCCTATTGTGAACATCGTTCATAAAGAGCAATATACATAAAGATGAACATTGTTCAAGGTATTTCTGAACGTCGTTCATAATAAAATTACAGAAGGATGCGCGATCCCAAACAGAAAGCTTGGCAACATGCTGAGAAACAACGGGAAATATCGCATAAACGAAACTATGAGCGCAAAACGCGATGCTCTACGAATGAAACTGATAGATGCCGCCGAACAGCAAATGAAAGCAAACGGCCTGACTGGATTACGTGCGCGCGACATCACAAAAGATGCAGGCTGCGCTCTTGGGGGCCTCTATAATGCATTTGGAGATCTCAACGAGCTTGTATTGCATGTCAATGCCCGCACACTGGATCGTCTTAACGTTGCGATAGCCACCGCCCGCAAAGGGCTTGCGCCAAAAGAGTCTTTGCTCGCAATCGCACTCGCCTACACCCGATTCGCTCAAGAGAACCGTGCGCTGTGGGATGCTCTATACGATCACAAAATACCTGATGATGCTGAAATACCCGCTTGGTTCCGCTCTCACCAAAGCAATGTCATATCTCATGTCATCCATGATATAGCCGCTCTTCAGCCAAGTTTACCTGAGAAAACCCGCCTTTTACGCGCAAGCACATATTTCTCCGCGATCCATGGAATCGTAGCGATCAGCTTGCAAGGCCGGTTTCTAGGTTTGCCCGCAGACCACCTCTATGAAGAAATCGAGCGCTTCGTTGGCTATATCTTATCAGGCAGCCTCGGCGCATCCGGGAAAGATTTGGCAGATTAGATGTCAATCTGGACCCGTTTGATTGAGAGCCTTTCGGCTCTTAATCCCCTAAGCTTAATAGAATTTTTCACGGGAATCCGACCTCCAGAAGCGACGCAGGGGTTTGCTATCGCTGTGGTCGCTCTTGGAGCCAAAATGACCAAGGCGGATGGCCGTGTCACACGTGATGAAGTCATTGCTTTTCGAGAAATTTTCCAAATCACAGACGCTGATTTGCCCGCAGTTGGTCACTTTTTTGATCTAGCTCGCCAAGATGTTGCAGGATTTGATCTATACGCCTCAAAAATTGCAAAAATGTTTGATTCTGATAGCGACGTCTTAGAAACTCTTCTGGATGCGCTCTTTCACGTAGCAAGAGCAGATGGCACTTTGCATGAAGCAGAAATTGAATTTTTGCACATTGTTTCAAACACTTTCGGCTTTGATGACCTAGCATTCGAAGCAATACTCAAACGTAATACGCTCGATAGAGACAATTCGCCTTATGTCATTCTTGGCATTAACGAAAACGCATCCGACGAAGTAATTAAACAAGCGTGGAAAGATCTGGCCCGTCGCTATCACCCTGACAGATTACGCGCGCGCGGTGTTCCAGACGAAGCAGCTCGCCTCTCTGAACGACGGATGGCAGAGATTAATGCCGCCTATGACACGTTACGCCGCCAGCAACCGCTTCGCGTCCCAGTATTATAAGCCCTTCACCGCACCTTAACGCATACGCGGTATCAATATGCCAGCGAACTAATTTCGTTCGCGGGTGAGGACGACGGAGATGTCAAATGGCTGACACGAGCAGTATCGCGAGCCGAATGGAGAAACTGGCACAGCTAAAGCGTATGAAGCTTGAAAGGGCTGCAGCTGGGAATTCGCATACCAACACTCCATCACCCACTGACTCTTTACCCGAAACCACGCAAGAAACAACAATCCTGCCAAGTTCAGAAGAATCATTTGCATTGGATGATGAACAGCACGTGGTAACTCCTGAGACATCTGCAATCGAGAATGCGGCACCAGTCGAGCCGGAGGCGTTTGATCCATTCGATGAGGTGGATAGTGACGTTTCAAATGCGAACCCCGGTGAAGATTTACTCAACGACGATTCAGAAAATTTAACAGTCCACGCCCAAGATACGGATGCAGGTATTTTTTCTGAAACCGATGAACAGGATTTAGATACTGAATTGCCTGCTGATTTACTCGATATAGAAGAAACAGCCGAAACCGCTGACGTTACGAACTCAGACGACATCGATTACACAGAAAACGAAGTCGCTATCGATGATCAGGAAGAAATGGTCGGTACCGCGGATATTCCTGAAATCGATATAAATGAAGAAGTTTTAATCGCCAGCACACTAAGCATTGACGACGAAGAACCGGCTTCATCTGATGAAGTCGCTGATACCGATCGACTCGATGAAGACACCTCGGAAATCGAGGCTCCTAATTTCGCCGAGAATGAAATTGACCCCACAGTACTTGAACGCGAATTCGAGCACGAAGCGGAACAAGCGGTAGATGCCCCAACAGCGACAGTCGCAGATGATGGTAAGGTTACTCTAACCTTTGATGAAAGTCGCTCAACGCTTCTGAATCACGTTTCTCGCCAGATGGATTGTGCCCCGGAAGACGTGGTAGTAACCGCCCTCGATTGGTATCTTGATGCACTCTTCGGCGAAGAGAATGATGAGGCAAAATCTGCTTAATGGGTTTTGCTGGCCTCTCAAAACCGCTTCGGTCAACCAGCCAACGAATTTTTATCAATGTAGTTGGCAAGGCCATCAACGATAGCAGTGAAAATTTGGGCATCGACGACCGATGCTTTTGGGGCGACCAGAGCAATGGCTGTTTGTACCAACCCCATCAAACTGGACCCGCCTACGGGCACAACATGCGTGACATCGGCTCCATCAAGCTCAATTAGGTCAAGCGTCTCGCGCATTGCATTAACAAGCGTGTTTGCGAAAGGCTGAAGCAGCGTATTTAGCTCTTTAGTTTTGAGTTCAACCTTTAGCTCAGGTTCAAGCAGGCTGAGGTCAATCGCAGTTTTCTCTTTTTCTATATTTGAGGCGACCTTTGCACGTTCGGCAAGAAACGCGATTTCGTGGCCCAACTGCAGATCGATAACACGTTGTAATCGCTTGAATAAGGTCGGCTCAACAGCATCTCTCACCAGCTCTTTTACAAGCATCTGAGTTTTCTGATCATACAAAAAAGAGATCTTTTGCCAGGTTGCCAAATCGACAAATATCGCATTTGGCGCGATGAGTGTTTCGCTACTCATCTTCGGTCGGATTGGATGGCGGTATCCAAGGTGCGGCATAATGAATTCTAAGTTGATGGCACGATCAAAATTAGTTCCTCCAAGCCGGAAGCCGTTGGAAGAAAGAATATGCGTTTCAGATTCCGTTTTTTGAAATACAGAAAAATCAGATGTTCCTCCGCCTATATCAACGACCATTCCTGCACTGACTGATCCAAGACTCGCACCCATCGAAAGCGCAGCCGCTTCAGGTTCCGGCAAGAAGACGATCTCTTCAAACCCTGCCATTTTGTAGCATTGCTCAAGGTCAGATTTTGCACGAGCATCTTTTTCCAAATTTTCACTGTCAAAAAAGACAGGGCGCCCCGCAACAACCTTATCAAAATAACGCCCCGATTGAGTTTCGGAACGCTCTTTTATAATTCTTAGAAATCCAGAAATGATCTCATAGAAATTCAGCTTTCGACCAGAGACCATGCGCCTCTCAGCCATCAGCGGAATGCCGAGCACACTTTTTAGCGACCGCATGTATCGGCCCTCTAGCCCATCCATCATCGCCGCTGTTGCGACCGATCCAACTGTCATATTGCCCCGGTCTGCCGGGAAGAAAACAGCCGTCGGAATTGTATCCGCCGTTCTCTCAAGATGGACACGACAAACACGACCATTTTCGACATAAGCTGCAGCGGAATTTGACGTGCCGAAATCTACCGCGAGCCATTCACCCATGCCGTCATCTCCTAGAAATGCCAGAGGTGTTATTGTGTCGTGCACGCCTTAGAAATCAGAAACTGTGTTTCTGACACAGCATAATTAATCGCAAGTTGGTGCTGTCAAACTACAGCCGAAGGGTCGCGTGCACCGAAAATGGCAGACCCAACGCGGATCATCGTCGCGCCGTAAGCTATTGCTGTTTCAAAATCGGCGCTCATGCCCATGCTGATCTCATCAACTCCATTACGATGCGCAATATCAGCAAGCGCCTCAAAATATGGTTCAGGCGGTTGATCAAATGGCGGGATAGCCATTACTCCGACAATGGGCAGATCATATTCATCCCGACATGCAGCAATAAAAGCATCGGCTTTTGATGGATCAATACCGGTTTTTTGCGCCTCTTCCCCTACATTTACCTGCACCAACAGGTTAGGCGCAACGCCGCGCGCTTGGATCTCATCTGCCAGTTTTCGCGCAAGACGCTCACGATCCACAGTGTGAATAGTGTCAAACAAATCAAGTGCAGCTTTGACCTTATTGCTTTGCAAAGGCCCAATAAGATGAAGATCGATATCGGTGTATTCATTGCGAAACGGTTCCCATCGCGTTTTGGCTTCTTGCACACGATTTTCGCCGTAAATACGATGACCTTGTTCCAAGACTGCGGCAACACGCTCACGCGGTTGCACCTTAGAAACCGCGAGTAGTTTTACACTTCCCCGGGGACGGTTTGCATTCTCAAGCGCTGAACTTATTCGCGCCTCTATATCTGTTAGCGTGCTCATGTGCGAGCGGCGATAGACGCCGTTTCATCTGCAATTTCAGGATAATATTTGCGAAGGGTTGGTTCGAACGCATTATGTATTTTCGCGACCTGCGCATCTGTCAAAGCATCGCGCCAACCACCGGCTTTTCCACTGTGAAAGAATTGTTTCATTTGTTTAGGCCGTTCTATGAAGCCATCTCGTTCTTCTTGCTTCTGTAAATTCTCAAACCGAGTTGCTTCAATCGTCCGCTTTAAATTCGCAGTGTTTAAAGGCGTCCTGAGAAACTCGAACAATGTCGAGAATGCCCGTTTTGTATCAGCATGAATATCTTCATACCGCATAACGTGACGTGGCAACCCCGGCGCTTCAATCCAAGAAGCAATGTGTTCATCCCAGCGCCCGAGGTAATCGACAATACCACTTGGGGATGCCAACAAGTTTTCGCGCTCAGCAATAACCTCAATCGTCTTATCAATGCTTAACCCGACATGACGTGAATAAGACGGCACAAGGTCAAACGGGTTCCTCATGATATAAATTGCTGCAGCAGTGACTTCAGGATCAATTAGGGCCACGTTTTCTACGCGATCAATAACGCTATGGGTTTTAACGAAATGCGTTCCTTCTTTCTCCATCGCTACCATTCGTTGGACTTTCGTTCGGAGCGCAAGTGCTTCTTCGAAGCTTTGACCACGAAAGGTTCCGCCGGCAGCACGATCATAAAAATCTTGCCGTGTTTCACTCAAAGTAAATTTGCGCAGCTCATTAATACCGATCTGCTTGCGCCGTCCGAGAAAATAGTTGGCGAGAAAGGTTCTAACCCAGGTATTTCCAGACTTCGGATAAGATGCGAGCCATATAATACGTCGAAGGTTAGGGGATTGCATTGGCGCGCCTCACGTATCTATTAAGTCTGGTATTTATGCCAAGGATCACAAACAGCAGACGTTTAATGATCCATCTGACACATAAACCGCTTTAGTCAAGATACCCGAATTTTCTCATGGTATCCCCATGATCAGCAGTGATCTTATCAATAGCAGATTGCGGCAGTGACTTTCGACCTTCACCAGCTTTACCAGACCGAAAGAACGTTTTCGAGTGCTGCGATTGCTCGACGAATCCATGTTCTTGTTCTTGCTTCTTCGATTCAGCAAAACTAGAAAATTCGATCGCCCGCCTTAGTCGTGCCGGATCACTCGGCGCACCTATTGACTTGAGAGCTTTGCCAAAACTAGCTTCTGGATCGGCGAGCATATCTTCATAACGCAAAGTACAAACTTTGAATTTTTTGGCTTTCGTCCAAGATTTTACGTGTTTGCTCCAATTTCCGATGAATTGATGAACGAGGGTTTCGTCACCATAGATAGCATGGCCGGAATTACCGATCGCTTCTGCCGTTTTGTCCATCGACAATCCATAATGATGGGCGAAAGACACCGCCATATCCAATGGATTGCGGAGGATATAAATTGCACTACGAGTAAATTCTGCGGGTATTAGCGGACGCCCAAAAGCAAGTGTATTAGCGTTATGCGTTTTCATAAAATTTACGTCAGCGCCATTGCTAGAATGTGCGCTAATCACCTCTGGGCGTAATGCCAAGATTTCTGTGGTGTTGGTCGGATCAAGTGTTCGCTTAGATAGCTTACGGTATAGCGCTGCAGTAGCATCGCTTGGGCCAATGCGGTGCGCCTCATTGATCGGAGAAGGTTCATTCGGGTTGAACAGATAATTGTATAGAAATAACCGGGTCCACGTGTTGCCCGATTTTGGATAAGAAGCTAGCCAGACAATGTTTTTCGCCATGAAACGCCCCTAAAAAAAGGGAGGGCGTAAGCCCTCCCTTTTCTAAATATCAGCAACTGATCTCGAAGAGATTAGAAGTTCAGCGTGAAACCGGTTTCAACAATGAATGCTTCAAAATCATCACGCTCGGAGTCGACATAAGCGATCGTTGCACCAGCTTTCACACCAGGCCCAAGCTTGTAGGTTACACCACCTATAAACTGATCAGCTTCGCCGGGTACATCAAGGTCCGAATGGGCATATGTAATCGACCCAGCCCATGGACCAGTTGCATAGCTGACACCGACATCAAAGAAATCGCCATCGTTGCCTTCGTTACCACCATCATCAGCAGCATAAGAACCACCGACGGTAACGCCACTGAATCCAAGGTTAAGGCCGAAAGCATATGTGTCGGGGTCACTTTGACCAGGTCCACCATCAGCAGTACCGTAACGACCGGAAACAGCTACATCAAATCCACCGAATGAATTTACGTAGTTGGCACCAACGTCAAAAATGTTCCCGAGATTAGTGTCGAGATCAACAGGTCCGCTACCATCTTGCACGCCGTCACGGGCGTATGAAGCACCAAGTTGGAAACCTGAGAAGCGAGGTGTGAAGTAAGTAACGCGCTGAGAATCGTTGTTGCCATCTACTTCAACGAAAGAAGAACGACCAGGGTTACGGAAACCACCAGATAGAGGGACGTAAGCACTAACAGAGCCTGAGTTAACACCAAGCGCAGTAACGTCGGGCGCAGCAAATGTCATCTTATAACCGGCGGAATTTTCCGAACCGATAAGCACTTGGCCAAACGAGCCTTTTACGAAGATGAATGATTCATCGATAACGTCTGGAGTTCCACCGTTACCAACACCAGCGTTGGCTTCGAGCTGAACGTCAACACCAAACTTCAGACCATTGTCGAGTGTAATGGTTGGAGTGAATTGAATTTCAGCATCTTGACGCACATCTACGCCGTCTAGGTCAGCGTCTACATCGACAGAGGCAAAGCCAACATAGGCTTCGAAATATCCACCCCAATCGAGATCCCATTTAGCAGCATTCGCAGTTGTCGCGACCATGCTTGAAAGGGCTACGGCGCTTGTGCCCAAAAGAATTTTTTTCATGCGTTCACCTGTTCCTCTACGCGACCTTCAAACCCTTAAGGATTGATGCCGCGAAATATTCGGATTGGGCGATGTGCCCCTCCTGAAAGTTAAAATCAGCGGAAATGGCCTTCCGGTCAACCTCGAGGCTTAAAGAACATCAGCAACACTGATCGTTGTATCAATTACGTCACAGATTCCTGAGTGATGGAGGTCATGAGAGGGTTTTCGCCGCTACAGTTTACCGATAGAGTGTGGATGCAAAGACTTTGTTAACTTTTCCATCTCTGGAGAATCATGTGTTTAAATCGATAGTGCCAATACTTATGGCAAAAACTTTTCTTATGATCGGCGTTGTTGGCTGCAGCACGTTAGATAATGGAGTTGTTAGCGATATCCCCGAAAACAAAGTCGAAACAAGAGGATTTGGCGGTCCTTTTGAAACATCTGACGATACTATCACTGGCGAAAACGGTCTTTTGTCTAATCTTTTTGGTGATGGAGACGGTTCGTCCGGTAGCGCACTCCCAGTAAACAAGTACCTCTGGCGCGCTTCACTTGATACACTAAGCTTTCTACCGCTTGCATCAACAGACCCATTCTCCGGCGTCATTACGACTGAATGGGGCGCATCTCCCGAATCGCAAAATGAGCGCGTTCGTGTGACGGCACGCGTAGACGGAAAAGAATTAACTGCTCGAGCTTTGGACGTTGCAGTTTTTCGAGAAACACTCACACCTGCAGGAGCTTGGGTTACCGCATCAGTCAATCCAGCAACAGCACAGCAGGTTAAAAATAATATTCTTCAACGCGCCCGTGAATTGCGAATAAACGACATAGACGGACCCAAAATCTGAGTACATTGTACTCTAACGTCTTCAAACAGACCTATGATCTCAAGTTCACTGGCTTTCGGGCATTGAACTAACGCCGCTACACTGTCAGAACGTCTCAAATCACTGAGACTTCTGGAGAGTAGCGCGGATGCCGCGATATGAAGCAAATGTAGCCGAACCGAAATGGCGCGCGGTATGGGAAGATCGCGCTTGTTTTGCCGCTGGCGATGATCCTGAAAAGCCTAAATACTATGTACTTGAGATGTTTCCCTATCCATCCGGGCGCATTCACATGGGGCATGTGCGTAATTATGCTATGGGCGATGTTGTCGCTCGGGTAAAGCGTGCGCAAGGCTTTGACGTTTTGCATCCTATGGGTTGGGACGCCTTTGGAATGCCTGCCGAAAATGCTGCGATGGAGCGAAATACGCACCCTGGCACATGGACTTATGCTAATATCGACGCGATGCGTAGCCAGCTCAAATTGATGGGCTTATCGCTCGACTGGGAACGGGAATTCGCCACCTGCGACCCGGAATATTACGCTCAACAGCAGGCGATGTTCATTGACTTTCTCGATGCAGGCTTGCTGACACGTAAGAATGCTACGGTAAATTGGGACCCCGTTGACATGACGGTGCTCGCCAACGAACAAGTCATCGATGGCAAAGGATGGCGTTCCGGCGCGGTTGTGGAAAAACGCGATCTCACGCAGTGGTTTTTTCGCATCACTGATGTGGCAGACGAGTTGCTCTCTGCAATTGAAACGCTGGAAGGGTGGCCCGAGAAAGTCCGCACAATGCAGCGGAACTGGATCGGAAAATCTCACGGTTTGCAGATGCGTTTCGACATAGTCGAAAACTCATTACTGAACGATCACAAAGAGTTAGAAGTCTACACCACGCGCCCAGACACTTTGTTTGGTATGGGTTTCGCTGCGATTTCACCAGATCACCCATTAACAAAAGCGTTGGAAGATAAAGTCGATGGTTTATCGGCGTTCCGCGCGGAATGCAAAGCCACCGGGACATCTGAAGAAGCGCTGGAAAAGGTGGAAAAAAAAGGCTTCGACACCGGATTGCAAGTCCGCCACCCGTTCACGGATGAACTCTTTCCCTTATATGTCGCGAACTTTATTCTCATGGATTATGGGACGGGCGCGATTTTTGGCTGCGCGGCCCATGATCAGCGCGACTTAGACTTTGCGCGTAAATACGGGCTGAAAGTTCTGCCAGTCGTTGCCGCAGATGGTGATTCGGATTTTCAGGTCGCAAACGAGGCATATGTCGGCCCCGGCACAATCATCAATTCCGACTTTCTGGATGGTATGGAGATCGAAGCGGCGAAAGAGCTGGTCGCTGACAAAATCACTGCGCTCGGCAAGGGCGAAAAACAAACAAACTACCGTTTGCGGGATTGGGGTATCTCGCGACAACGCTATTGGGGATGTCCGATTCCTGTTGTGCATTGCGCCGATTGTGGCGTCGTCCCTGAGAAAAAAGAGAATTTGCCGGTCAAGCTGCCGGAAGACGTTACTTTCGACAAACCCGGCAATCCACTTGAACGGCACGAGGCATGGAAAGCGACGCCGTGTCCTCAATGTGGGAAACCGGCATCCCGTGAAACCGACACGATGGATACTTTCGTCGATTCATCCTGGTATTTTGCGCGTTTCACGGCGCCGCGCCACGAAACACCAACGGACCGCAATGTCGTAGACCGCTGGCTGCCGGTCGATCAGTATATCGGCGGTATAGAACATGCGATTCTGCACTTGCTCTATTCCCGCTTTTTTGCGCGAGCGATGGCAAAAACCGGCCACTTATCCGAAACCAGCGTCGAACCTTTTAAGGCGCTCTTCACGCAAGGCATGGTGACGCACGAAACATACTCGCGTGTTGAAACAAGCAAAGACGGTATAGAGCGTGATGTTTTCTTCACACCAGATGAAGTCGAACGCATCGGCGAAGACCAGTACACACTGAAAGCCGATGGTAACCCTGTTAAGACCGGCGCAATCATCAAGATGTCGAAATCAAAGCGCAATACCGTGGACCCGGAAGCAATTATCGCTGGATACGGTGCAGATTGTGCGCGGTGGTTCATGCTGTCCGATTCGCCCCCCGATAGGGACGTCGAATGGACCGAAGCTGGGGTCGAGGGGGCCGCTCGCCATATTCAGCGCGTTTGGCGTATCACTGAAGAGGCCCTGAACCGTCTTCCTGCTGTCGGAATTGTTGCTCCCGAAATGGACGATGCGGCAACCGCTTTACGCAAAGTCACACATAAAACCATCAAATCAGCTACGGACGACATAGAGGGCTTCCGGTTTAATAAGGCAGTTGCGCGCCTTTATGAATTGACCAATGCCATCGCCAGTTTCAAGGGCAACGGAGCGGCGTCTGATTGGGCATTGCGCGAAGCACTGGAGACGCTCGCAAAATTGATGGCTCCAATGACGCCGCATTTGGCAGAAGAATGCTGGGCAACACTTGGACAAAACGTAATTCTGGCAGAGACCGCTTGGCCGGTCGCAGATGACTCGCTGACAGTAGACGACCTTGTGACATTGCCGATTCAGGTCAATGGCAAAAGACGTGCTGAAATTCAGGTTGCCACCGATGCTGACAAAGCAACTGTCGAAGCCATTGCATTGGCCGAACCTGAGGTGATCAAATTTCTTGACGGTGCAACGCCAAAGAAAATCATTGTTGTGCCGGGACGGATCGTCAATGTCGTCGTTTGAGTTTTCAATCGCTCGCCGGACTTTCTTGATGTCGCTTGCTTCGTTGGGTGGGTGCGGCTTTCGTCCGCTTTACAGCGGTGGAACAACCAGCGGACCAGGAAGATTACTAGGAAAAGTCCGCATCATTGCAGCGCGCGGCGAATTACCCTTTCGATTACGCGAAGCCCTGGTTGAGAACTTACGCCCCTCACCATCAACTGCACCCCTTACATTAACGGTAGAAGCCAAGGTGACACGCGACGCCCTTCTAATTGAAGAGGACGACGAGATCACCCGCTTCAACCTGACCCTTGATGTCGAATATGTTCTGCGCCGGTCCGGCGAAAAGGCGCCCTTATATTCTAACGAGGCGCGTAGCATTGCGGCTTTCAACGCGACTGCATCTCAATTTGCAACGCTTGTTTCCGAACGCGAAGTTCAAGCGCGCGCTGCAGAAGATGTTGCCGATAAAATTTCTCGGCGACTCGCAGCGGCATATGATCCTGCGTGGCTCGGGTGAGTCCCCTCGCTTTAAAAATTCAAAGTCATCTGCTTATTGTAGCAAAGTGGAGCTTACGAAGGAGAGAGGCCTGGTAATATGGCGAAACTCTCAGCCAATCGCAGCGCAGGTTACATATCCAAGCCAGACCCCCAACATTGCGCTATTCTTCTTTACGGCCCCGACCCAACGCGCATTTCCGATAAGCGAGAAATGCTCGTCAAAACATTGCTTGGCGCAAGTGATGATCCCTTTCGTCTTGCCCGCCTTACATCAGATACAATCAAAAAAGACCCTGCTGCCTTAAGCGATGAATGCAATGCAATCAGCTTTGGCGGCGGTGATCGGGTGATCGTGCTAACCGGTGCAACAGACGCACTGACCCCAGCTATTAAGAACGCCATCGATCAGATGGTCGGCGGTGCGGTGATAATCATTACCGCAGATGCACTTTCGGGCAGTTCCAAACTCCGCAAGATGATCGAGAGCGAAGACCGCGCGATGGCTTTGCCATTTTACCCGGCTGAAGGCTCTGCTCTTGAGGGAGAGGTAACGTCAGCCCTTCGCACGCTTGGCGCTCCGCCACTAGATGGGGATGCAGCGCGTGCCCTCGGGGATGTCTTGCAAGGCGTTCAACACGGCGAAGCAATGCGCTTTGCAGAAGTTCTGGCGCTTGCAGCGGCAGATAATGACGTGATCACTGCAGAAGATGTTATTGCCACTGCGCCTCCCGCTGCGGAAGCCGACTTTGAAGCGGGTATTCAAGCCATTACGCAAGGCCGTGTTCGGGACTTGCCGGATCTTTTTGATCGTTTCGAAGCACAAGCCGCCAGTCTTCCCGGACTTGTCCGAGTCCTGACAATGCATATTGCCCGATTGCATCGCGCACAGGCATTCATGGCAGAGGGATTGGATGCACAGACCGCGATGGGCAAATTGCGCCCGCCGGTCTTCTGGAAAACCCGCGATAGTTTTGCATCGCAGCTGCGCGCATGGCCTCGATCCGCGATTGAAGACGCTTTCGCGCACCTAGCTCAGCTTGAAGGAACTTTACGCAGCGGCGCTACCCTGCCGGAACGCGCGCTCATCGAACGTACTTTGATGCGAATAGCAATGACCGCACCGGGCGCTCGCCGCTGATTACTATTGGATGACAACCTTACTGCGCAATACATCCCAACGCGCCAATATCCACCGCAAGTCTTTCGGTGTGAAAGCGAGACAACCAGCCGTCGGATAACGCGGAGCACGCCAGCAATGGATGAAGATTGCACTGCCCTTTCCGGGTTCAGCAGGATGGCGATTATGGTCCAGAACGATCACGATGTCATACAGCCCATCGCCGCGTCGCATCCGTTCGTGCGAACAAACAGCGGGTATTCGTATCGGTTGATTATAAGCGGCTTCCGCCGGGTCATCGCACCAACCATCGCGCGAACTGATAGGGATTAGTGTCAAATTGGTTCTAGGGCGCATAACTCTATCCGCCCGGTAATACCCGCTTTCCATGTGCCAGACACCAATGGGAGTCCCGCCGTCGCCTTCACGTTTTTCGTTCGTGATGCCGCCTTTGCCGATAGCGCATGGAATGAGCCGCCCGCGAAATCGGGCGACCCCGCGACGGTCAACGACTAAATCCGCAAAATCTGCGCGCGCTTCTTCCGTCACAGCAAGTGCCCGCTCCGCCTTGCTTTAGTGGCCAGATAAGCTGCGTTCTGGACTGTTTGGCCAACCGCGAGAGGCTCCCGCCCTGCGACTTCGAAACCGTGACGCTCAAAAGCGGCCAGCTTTCGCGGGTTATTGGTCATGACCCGAACCGCCGAAAATCCGAGTGATTGCAGCATCAAAGCCGCAACCCGAAAATCGCGCTCATCGTCTTCAAAACCCAGGCGGTGATTGGCGTCTACGGTGTCAAAACCCTCGTCCTGCAAGGAGTATGCGCGGAGTTTATTGGCCATGCCGATGCCCCGGCCTTCCTGAGCGAGGTACAGCAATACCCCAGACCCATTCGCCGAAATCTGGGCCAGTGCGGTGCGCAGTTGCGGCCCGCAATCGCACTTCAAAGACCCCAGCAAATCGCCGGTAAAGCACTCGGAATGGGCGCGAACCAGCACGGGTTCTGCGCGCG
>CALKBI010000049.1 GCA_937990185.1 uncultured Neomegalonema sp.
GCTGGATTTTACCCGAACGACGTAGATACGTGACGGATCGCCGGTAATCGGTTCAATGCCATTACCACCGTAGATTGCCTCAGCAAGCGTAAAGTGACGATCAAATGGTAGATTGACAGTCTGTTGCCTGCCAACCTCGCCTGCGAGGAAGATATGATCTTGTGCTTCGATGCCAAGATTAATGCGTGCCTGTGCCAAATCACGTCCGGCATTTTTTTCAGTCAAAGCAGCTGAACGCTGGTCTAACTCTGCAGCACGGTCTTTTCGTGAGTCATCAAGTTCTGCGAGAGCGAATTGACGTTCGGCGCGCTGTTCAGCAGCCTCCGCGAGAGCGAGCTGGCGTACGGCACGCTGTTCGCCAGCCTCAGCAAGAGCGAGTTGACGTAAGGCACGCTGTTCTCCAGCTTCTGTAAGGGCGAGTTGACGCGCGGCTCGAGCTTCTGCTGTGCGTTCACGTGCCTCGCGGGCATCAAGACGCGCTTGATCGCTGATGGCGCGGGCTTCCGCAGCACGTTCCCTCGCTTCTGCAGCATCCAAGCGTGCTTCTTGACGTTGGCGCAGCACAGAATCGGTTTCAGCACGAGCGTCCGCGTTTTGAGCGAGTTGAGCATTCAAACGGGCGATCTCAAGCTGTTGTTCGCTGCGTATCGCGTTTTGACGTGCAAGTTCAGCCGCTTCCTCGGCGCGTTGATCTTGCAATTCAGCCCTGCGTTCTTGCGCCTCGAAGCGTTCTTGTGTGCGCTGGGCTTCATCTTGTTCAAATTCAGCCTTCCGTAATGCGAGGACATCACTCGAAACAGCCGCATTCGCATAGGCGTTTACAAGTTCATCGAATATCTGAATTTCATCTCCATTGCGTAAGAAAACGTCATATCCATAGGTGTGGCGGAGGATATCCAGTCCACGAATCGAATAGTTTTGACCGTCACGACGCAGGACGACAATCTGTCTTTGCGCATCCGTATCGATACCGCTTGAGTTTCGGAGATAGGCGGTTCGTAACGTGATTGGTGTGCTGGTAATTGGCACGAATGTCGTCGGGCGACCGGGCGAAGAAAGCAGCACTTTTTGGCTTTCGAACTCAGTAACTGTTGCCGATGCATTCGATGAAAGTCTTGCATCTCTGAAACGGTCGGCGATCGTCTGGCGGGCTTGGTTAACTGTTTGGTCTATCACATTTACCTCACCCACATCTGTGAGGAAAATATTGCCTGCAAAGTCAACGGTTGTCGTTCGTTGAAACGCGGCCGAACCGCCCGTATCGGTCACGGCCTCAATAGTAACCGTGAATACATCCCCTACGCCCACGCGGTAGGGCCTTGCCGGACTCGGAGGTGGATTACGCAAGTCATCAGGGCCAGTGAACGTGCTCACGTTTTCGGACACTTGCGCAATGAGATAAGAACTATCCGATTCGCCCAGTGTTGAAGCCCGTATAACTTGCGCGCTATCTGTAGAAACTGCGCTGTACTCTAGGCTTTCCGGCGTCTTTCGAGGGGAATATTTCCAAAGCTTATTTGCTTCTAAAGCCGCTGTCGGCGTTAGGTCCACAACTTTGAAATTGTATGAATCGTTTTTGAAATCAACGAGTAACGGCGAAGAGGGAACGAATTGCGTCGGGTAGACAGCCTGACACCCGGTTACGGCGATAAGCAGCGCTGCAGGTGCGAGTGCTGATTTCAAAAAACTCATGTGTATACCACCAGATAAGAAGCCAACGAGACTCGCCAGCGTTAATACTAAATTAACCCTACGCTCGAAGCGGCGCAATAACTAGTCCGTATACGACGTGTCTATCGAGGGCAGTGTTGTGCAGGTGCAGCGCTCGCAAGCGATCATGTCATTTTAGAGGTGCATATCTGTAAGACGAGATCACAAGCCTTGACCTGCATAGCAACCTTGGCGATGCAGAGATGTAATCATCATCTGCCGAGCAGGAGCACACGCCATGAATGTGATGACTGAAACGAAATCAGCTGCCGCCGTATTCGACTGGGCGGACCCGTTTCTGTTGGAGGATCAACTCTCGGATGACGAGCGTATGATCCGTGATTCTGCTGCTGCGTATGCTGCTGATAAGTTGCAGCCGCGAATTATAGATGCTTACGAGAATGAAACATCTGCTCCTGAAACCTTTCGGGAAATGGGCGAAATGGGCCTTTTGGGTATTACAGTGCCTGAGCAATATGGTGGGATCGGCGGCAGCTATGTTTCTTATGGTCTAGTCGCCCGCGAGATCGAACGTGTTGATAGCGGCTATCGTTCGATGATGAGCGTTCAATCGTCATTGGTGATGTATCCGATCCACGCTTACGGCTCTGAAGAACAACGGATGAAATATCTGCCGAAGCTTGCCACTGGTGAGTGGATTGGGTGTTTCGGACTGACCGAACCGGATGCAGGCTCGGACCCGGGAGGCATGAAAACACGGGCGAAGAAAACCGACAGCGGTTACGTGCTGAACGGGTCGAAGATGTGGATCTCGAATGCTCCCTTTGCAGATGTCTTTGTCGTTTGGGCGAAGTCCGAAGCGCATGACGACAAAATCCGCGGCTTTGTCTTGGAAAAGGGCATGAAAGATCTTAGCGCCCCGAAAATCGGTGGAAAGCTGTCTTTGCGTGCTTCGACCACCGGTGAGATTGTGATGGATGGCGTCGAGGTGGGCGAAGACGCTTTGTTGCCGAATGTAGAAGGGTTGAAAGGGCCGTTCGGTTGCTTGAACCGCGCCCGCTACGGCATTTCGTGGGGCGTGATGGGGGCAGCGGAAGATTGCTGGCATAGGTCACGGCAATATGGACTGGACCGGAAGCAATTCGGGAAGCCTTTGGCGCAAACGCAGCTGTTCCAGAAAAAGCTGGCAGATATGCAAACGGAGATCGCGCTTGGTTTGCAAGGCAGCTTACGTGTTGGACGCCTGTTCGATGAGGGACGGATGGCGCCCGAGATGATTTCTATCGTCAAACGCAATAATTGCGGCAAAGCCCTCGATATTGCCCGCCAAGCCCGTGATATGCATGGTGGCAATGGCATTCAGCAAGAATATCAAGTCATGCGTCACGCGCAGAACCTTGAGACAGTAAACACGTATGAGGGAACACATGATGTTCATGCGCTGATCCTCGGACGGGCGCAGACTGGTTTGCAGGCGTTTTTCTAAAATGAAGCTCGCACTTTTTCAGACTGAACCTCAATCGGCTGGCGTATCAGAGGCTCTTAGAAACCTGAATAATGCTACCCGTACGGCAGGGGGGCATACATGCGATTTGCTGATTACCCCCGAGATGTATTTGACCGGATATGCCATCGGTGCGGAAACTGTGCAGTCAGCTGCGTTGACGCTCAATGGGCCGACCATGCAAGAGGTGTCCGAAATCGCCAAGCGCTGGGGCGTCGCCTTACTGGTTGGTTTTCCCGAACGGGATGGTGATGCGGTTTATAATTCGGTGCGGTTGTTTGATCGCACCGGCGAACATGTGGCGCTTTATCGCAAAACGCATATGTGGGGCGAGGTTGATCGGTCGCAGTTTTCACAAGGGGAATCCTTGTCCGAAGTTGTGGATTTCCTCGGATGGAAAATTGCTCTTGCGATTTGTTATGACATCGAGTTCCCCGAGGTAGCCCGGGCCTATGCGCTGGCCGGAGCAGAAGCTGTGTTCGTACCAACCGCTGCAATGAAACCGCATACGACTGTCGCGACTCAGATGATCCCGTCGCGCGCCGAAGAAAATGAAATCGTCGTGGCTTACGCAAACTACATCGGATCAGAGGGCCGAACGCAGTATTTCGGTCATTCCATTGTTGCGGGACCGGATGGTGAGGTTATCGCAAGCGCGAAAGAAGAAGAGACGCTTGTCATTGCCGAACTAGACAAGCAGGCATTTCACGGCAGGCGCGCTGAGATCAGCCATCTGCAGGACAGACGTGCGGATTTATACGGGGATTAAAGTTATGATCCGATCACGCCTGTGACAGAGCCTCAAATTACTCTTTTCGGGCCGGACTTTCCTTTCGCCTATGACGATTGGCTCGCACATCCTGATGGGATTGGATCAGTTCCCACCGAGGCACATGGAACCGAGGTTGCGATCATCGGGTCTGGGATTTCCGGTTTGGTCTGTGCCTATGAACTGATGCGAATGGGCCTCAAGCCTGTCGTTTATGAATCGGGTCAGTTCGGGGGGCGATTACGTTCTCAGCCTTTCGAGGGTGCGGATGGTGTGATCGCTGAATTGGGCGGAATGCGATTTCCGCTCTCATCTCAATGTTTTTGGTCTTATGCCGAAAAGCTGGGATTGGAGGCGCAGGACTTTCCCAATCCGCTGACAAAAGCTGCCGGATCGACGGTTATCGATATTGAAGGTCAATCCTATTACGCCGAAACCGCTGCAGACCTGCCGCAAATATTTCAAGAGGTCATGCGAGCTTGGGATGATGCGCTGGAAGAGGGTGCAAATTTCTCTGCGTTGAAAGCAGCCATTCGCGCGAAAGACCCTAAACGTGTGCGGGAGATTTGGGAGCCGATTACGCGGGCTTGGGATGAGCGTTCGTTTTATGATTTTCTCACGACATCGGAAGCTTTTGCCAACCTGTCTTTCCATCATCGTGAGGTGTTCGGGCAAGTTGGTTTTGGGACCGGTGGATGGGATTCGGACTTTCCGAATTCGATGTTGGAAATTCTTCGCGTCAATGCGACCGAGCAAGACGATGATCAACGGTATATCGTCGGTGGTGTTGAACAACTACCGCAAGGTCTGTGGCGACGCTCACCCGAAAAAATGGCGCACTGGCCTGTAGGGACGAGTCTTTCTTCTTTGCATGGTGGGGCCACAAAAGCCGGGGTCTCCAGAATATTCCGTGGTGTGGGGGATCGCCTCGCTGTGACAGATCAATGGGGGCGGATGCGAAGCTATGACGCCGTTATTGCGACATGCCAAAGCTGGTTGCTGACCACGGCAATCGAGACGGAAGAAAATCTTATCGGTGCAAAGCTGTGGCAAGCGTTGGACCGGACCCGTTATATGCAATCATCGAAAACGTTTGTGATGGTGGATCGTCCATTCTGGAAAGACAAAGACCCCAAGACAGGGCGCGACACGATGTCGATGACCTTGACGGATCGGCTGACGCGCGGGACATATTTGTTCGATAACGGACCGGACAAACCTGGTGTGATCTGCCTGAGTTATTCATGGATGACCGACGCGAATAAGATGCTGCCTTTGCCGGTAGAAAAGCGTGTGGAATTGGCGCTGTCGGCTCTGTCAAAAATTTATCCCAATATTGATATTGCCAGCCATATTATTGGCGACCCGATTACGATTAACTGGGAAGCGGATGATAATTTTCTCGGAGCCTTTAAGGGCGCGTTGCCGGGGCATTACCGCTATAACTGGCGGATGTTTTCGCATTTTATGCAGTCGGGTCTTCCCCCCGAAGAACGCGGACTCTTCCTTGCCGGGGACGGTGTGTCATGGACACCGGCTTGGGCGGAGGGTGCAGTACAGACAGGTCTGAATGCTGTCTGGGGTGTGATGACTCAATTTGGGGGTCGGTGTGCGCCAAGCAATCCGGGGCCGGGAGATGTCTGGGCTGAACGCGCACCTGTGGATCTGGATGCTTGATCCTGCGCAAATGCTCGCAAAGCCAAGCGAAAATAAATGACTGTGAAGTGCGGGAGAGAATTGGCTTTGCTCGGTTGGTGTGATTGAACGTTAAGCGTCAACTAATAGAAAGTGCCTTCGTGACCGAAACCCGCCCGTCCAATGTATCGCGTGCTGCCCTTTGGATGGTCGGCGGGATTATTTCTTTCAGTTTGATGGCCGTCTCGGGACGTGAAGCAGGCAAGGTGATTGAAACCGCCGAGTTGCTGACATGGCGGGGGGCTATCGGGATCGTTATTATCGTTGCGGTTTTGGCCGCGACTGGACGGTTTTCTGAGGTAAAAAGCACCAGGATGCCGCTGCATTTGCTGAGGAATATCGGGCATTTTTTCGGGCAGTATTGTTGGTATTATGCTGTAACGCTGATCCCGCTCGCACAGCTTTTTGCTTTGGAATTCACTGCGCCGATTTGGGTTGCGCTGTTCGCGCCGCTTTTATTGGGAGAGCGGTTTACAGCGATCAAAGCACTGGCAATTACCGTCAGCTTTGCCGGCGTTTTGATGGTTGTGCGCGTATGGGCCGACGGCTTTGTCTCTGAATTCAGCGGGGGACAAGTTTGGGGCATGTTGGCGGCGATAGGGTTTGCCATGAACATGGTCTGCACAAAGAAGCTCACCTCGACTGAGACGACTTTGTGTGTGCTGTTCTGGTTGGTGATTATGCAAACGCCGATGGCTCTGATCGTTGCCGGAGAGTTACCGATGATACCGCCGACATCGTGGATTTGGATGTGGGTTTTAATCCTGAGCGTCGCCGGGCTTTGCGCGCATTTTTGCATGACCCAAGCGTTCCGCTATGCGGATGCGACCATTGTGACGCCAATGGATTTTGCGCGCTTGCCTGTGATCGCCATTGTCGGTGCGGTGGCGTATGCGGAGCCGCTGTTGTGGAATGTGTTGGTTGGCGGTGTGCTGATTTTCCTTGGAAACTATATTAACGTGCGCTTTGCCGGACGGTAGAGAGAAGCGTCAACAATCTGCATAGAAAACAGTCTATGCGTTGGCCCAAGTTTCCTTGCGTTTTCGATCTAACTCTGCATGACGCTCCAGCGCCGCTGGCTCCATGACGCCGGTGGCGAATGTGTCGGGCTGGTAATACGCATAATCGTCTTTGCCACGCACGAGTGTCGCTGTGTCATTCTTATTGATGAGCTGACGAACCGATGGCGCGATAAACTGAGCGTTCAAACCGATGCGCCTGTCGTCAGAGGCATTGGGCATCGAGGCATGAAGAGTCCAACCATGATGGAACGATGCTTCGCCGGGTGAAAGCGGACAGAGCACAGCGCCGCTTTCGCTAACACCCTTCACGGATTGCCCGCGAAAGAGGACGTTATTTTGATCGGCATTATCTTCGTGATCCATTTGGCCTTGTGTGTGACTGCCGGGGAGCATCCGCATACACCCGCTGTCGGCATTGGCGGGTGAGAGAGCGAGCCACATCGACACCTGGTCATCGCTGGAAAGGCCCCAATATGTGAGATCCTGATGCCAGCTTACGAAGCTGTCGGTGTGAGGTTCCTTCACGATGTAAGTCGAGTCAAACAGCATAATGTCCGGGCCGAGCATCTGCTCTACCGCATCCAGTACGGCGGGGTGTGTCACCGCTTCAGCGGCGAAATCGAGAATTGTATGTGCTTTTGTGACGTAATGCAGAGGGCCGTGTTCGGCCTCTACCGCTTCCATTTTCGCACGATGAGCTTGGGCTTCATCAGTTGAGAGAATAGAAATCGGAGACGCATAACCATCACGTTGATAGGTCGCGGCAAGCGAGGTCTGTGTGATGTTTTGTTGTGCAATGGCGTGCATGGCAGTCTCCTCTTCAAGAGAAGATTTCTGCGCCATACACGATTTCCGCTATAGCATTTGCGTCAAAACCTGCCCGTTTGCGACCAGTCGAAGTGTTTTTTGTGTAACGAATACAGTTCTTTTAAGGTCTGATATATTTGTTTTCTTTTAAGAATATCAGAAGCTCATCAGCGGCCTCTTCCGGTGATTGGTTTGTCGTTGCCAGTCTGATTTCAGGGTTTTGCGGTGCTTCATAAGGGCTGTCGATGCCGGTGAAGTTTTTGAGCTCGCCTGAACGTGCTTTGGCGTAAAGACCTTTGACATCCCGTTGTTCAGCGATTTCGAGCGGGGTATCGACATGGATTTCTACAAACTCGCCGTCTTCCATCATTTGGCGGGCCATTTTCCGTTCTGAGCGAAACGGCGATATGAAAGAAACGAGGACGATCAATCCCGCTTCGACCATCAATTTGCCGACCTCGGAGACGCGGCGGATATTTTCCACGCGGTCGGCGTCTGTGAAGCCTAAATCCTGATTAAGACCGTGGCGGACATTATCTCCGTCGAGGATAGCGGTGTGATGCCCCATCGCATGGAGCTTTTGTTCCAGTGCATTGGCGATGGTCGATTTGCCCGACCCGGACAGACCCGTGAACCACAGGATTGCCGGACGCTGACCTTTGAGTTCTGAGCGCGCATGTTTGTCGATATCGAGCGCTTGCATATGAATGTTTGCCGCGCGGCGTAGGGCAAAATCGATCAGGCCAACACCAACTGTTTCGTTCGTTAGGAGGTCGGTGATTGTAAACCGTCCGGTATCGCGGTTCTCAACAAAAGGGTCGAAGGCGATCTGGCGGTCGAGATTGAGGTGACAAACACCGATGTCATTTTTCTCAAGCGTTCGCGCCGCGCGCTCATCCATCGTGTCAATGTCGATTGCATGACGGGGTTGTGCGATGGTTGCTTGTGCTGTCATCGCTCCGAGTTTCATGGTGTAGGTCCGGCCCGGTAATAGCTCGTTGTCGCTCATCCAGAAAATCGTTGCGCGAAACTGGTCCGAGATTTCGCAAGGATGGGATGCCGCGCTGATAATCTCGCCAGTTGAAATTTTTAGCGGGTTAGCGAAAGAAAGAGTGACGGATTGCCCGGTTGTTGCTGAACCGAGAAGATCATCACCGGCTTTGATTTCAGAGACAGAGCTTTCTTTGATTGAAGGAAGCAATTTTACTTTATCATCGGGCGCGATTGTGCCGCTCACAATCCTGCCGGTTGCGCCAGACTCGGTCGCCGAGTCGACGATCATGCGAAATGGTTTTTCCTGTGCGGTCTGATCGAGCTGAATATTTTCGAGCGCAGCCAGCAATGTTTGACCTGTGAACCACGGTATCTCGGTTGCCTTTGTCGTGATGTTGCCGCCCTTAAAAGCCGCAATCGGAAGGGCGGTGACTGAGCTGAAATTCAGATCTCTGGCCAGTGCATTGAAGTCTGATTCAATTTTGTCGAAGGCCGATTTTTTGTAGCCATTCAAATCGAGCGTGTTGATGCCAAGCACAATATTTTTGATGCCCAGTTGAGAGAGCAACACTGCATCCCATCGCGTTTGCGGGAGCACTCCGTTGCGGGCGTCTATCATCACCACCGCAATATCGGCAGAAGATTTAGAGCTTATCAAAGCGTCGGTAAATGTATCTTGGACAGCGGTTGCTGTGATTAAAACACGGCGCGTTCCGCAATCAACATAGCGATAATGCGCTTGCAGTGCTTCTTCGCTTGTGCCGAGTAACTGTCCGATCAGGGCAGCCTTGCCGGAATCACCAGCGCCGCAAACAACGACACGGAGCAAAGGCTTGTTTGAGTCCGAACTGCTATAAGCCGCACGGTCACTTTTCGCGATATCGGTATAAAAAGGAAGGTGGGTCATTCGAAGCAGCCGAGCCTTTCGGTACGATAAAACAAGAGAACTTACGCCAGAGTTACACCGGCAGCATAGGCTACGAAATGTGGATTGTAGAGGTCCGATTTTCCGTACAAAAGCGGGCCGCCTTCCATCCGTTCGACGAAACCGCCAGCGGCACGAAGGACGGCATCGCCTGCCCCTGTATCCCATTCCATTGTCGGACCAAGGCGCGGATAAAGATCAGCTTCCCCCGTTGCGACCAGACAGAATTTCAGGCTGGACCCTGCGGATTTATAGTCTGACACCTGATAGCGGGAAATGAACTCTTCTGTTTCCGGGTTCTTATGTGATTTTGAGGCGACGACGCGCAGGGCGCTGTTATCCGGTTTGGCCACCGTGATTTGTCGTGGGGTGTCGTTGCCTTCTTGAAGCATCGCTTTGCCATCGTCTGCGGTCCAAAACATACGATCCGGCACGGGCGCATATACGTAACCACGCACAGGGACGCCGTTTTCAATCAACGCGATATTGACCGTGAAATCTCCGCCACGCTTAACGAATTCTTTTGTCCCATCGAGCGGGTCGATGAGGAAAAACTGATCCGGGCGTTCGCCTTCATGGGACGCCGCGCGCTCTTCAGTGACGACAGCAACGTCCGGAAAAGCGGTTTCCAGTGCAGCGACAATAATCCGATCGGCTGCAAGGTCAGCCTCAGTAACCGGCGAGTCGTCCGCTTTCGCGCGGGCTTCAAAGTCCGTGTCGTAGACTTTCATAATCGCAGCACCGGCTTCGCGGCAGAGCGGTAACAGCAGAGCGTCAAGGTTTGAAATCGTCATTGAATTACTCCAAACTAAAGAGGCAATAATCAGTGCCGGAAATGGCGCATACCTGTAAAGACCATCGCAAGGCCGAGATCATTTGCCGCCGCAATGACCTCTTCGTCGCGCATTGAACCACCCGGTTGAATGAGCGCAGTCGCGCCTGCTTCTGCGGCAGTGACAACACCATCGGCGAAGGGGAAGAAAGCATCGGAGGCAACAACGGACCCGCGCGTAAAAGGCTCCGGCAAGCCCATCGCTTCGGCCATATCGACGGCCTTGCGTGCAGCAATGCGGGTGGAGTCGACACGGCTCATTTGACCCGCACCGATGCCAACCGTTGCACCGTCTTTTACATAGACGATGGCGTTGGATTTGACATGCTTTGCAACGCGCCATGCGAACATCAAATCGCGTAACTCTTCTGCTGTCGGTTGGCGGGTTGTTGCTGTGGTGAGATCATTCGCGGAAACATGCCCGCCATCCCGATCTTGAAGTAAAAATCCACCGGAGACAAATTTAGGCGTGCGTGCGGCAGTTGCCGGATCGGGCAAGCCGTCGACGGTCAGAAGGCGTAGATTTTTCTTTGCGGCAAAGACGGCGCGGGCCTCTTCATCTGCGCCGGGTGCGATCACGACCTCGGTGAAAATTTCGGCGATCTTGTTCGCCGTCTCTCCATCCAGCGGACGATTGCACGCGACGATACCGCCGAACGCAGAAACACGGTCGCAATTATAAGCACTCTCATATGCTGCGGCTAAGGATGGACCCGTTGCCACACCGCATGGGTTTGCGTGTTTGACAATCACGATGGCGGGGTCATCAAATTCGGCGACCGCTTCATAGGCGGCATCGGTATCGTTGATGTTATTGTAGCTGAGTTCTTTGCCTTGAAGCTGAATAGCGGAGGCGACACCGGGGCGCTTATCGCCCGTCACGTAAAAGGCTGCTGATTGGTGAGGGTTCTCACCATAGCGCAAAGTTTGGCGGAGCGTTCCGGCAAAGGCGGCGGAGGTTGGTGTTTTCTCTCCCAGAGCCTCGGCATACCAACTGGAAATTGCAGCGTCATAGCGTGCGGTGCGGGCATAGGCTTTAGCGGCGAGGGTTTTGCGCGCGGGATCATCCAATCCGCCCGGAAGCGCCGCGAGAATGGTTGCGTAATCTGCCGGCTCCGTAACGACAGCGCAATGTTGCCAGTTCTTTGCCCCTGCGCGGATCATCGCCGGTCCGCCAATGTCGATATTTTCGATACAGGTATCGAAATCAGCCCCGCCCGCGACTGTCTTCTCGAACGGGTAGAGATTGACCACAAGCAAATCGATTCCGCCGATGCCGTGCGCATCCATGACTTTTGCATGGTCGGGATTATCGCGGAGGGCAAGCAAGCCACCATGCACAGCCGGATGCAATGTTTTGACGCGGCCATCCATCATCTCAGGGAAGCCTGTTAGCTCGGCAACATCTTTAACTGGCATTCCGGCATCGGAAATTGCCTTAGACGTGCCGCCCGTGGATATTAATTCCACACCAGCATCATGAAGAGCTTGTGCAAACTCGAGCAGCCCAGACTTATCGGAAACCGAGATCAGCGCGCGTTTTAAAGGTCTTACTGTCATGGAAATCTCGCTTTTGTGCAATGCACCATGACCTAGCGGAGAATACGGTCCGGCTCAAGTGTTGCGACACTTTGACTCTCCCTGCGTTTGGCGTAGGCTCAGCGCCGCAACAAGTCGTGTTTTGGGAGATCAAATTTATGAGTGAACAAAAAGAAAAGCTAGCCAAGTATAAGGCCGAAGCCGAGGAACAACTGAAAGCGTCAGGCGAATCAAAAATTGATGATGCGATGCTGACCGAGCGCTGTAATGCCCTGCGCGTTCTTATGAACAACCGCGATGCGCTTTATGTGGCCGGAACGGACCCGAGCGAATTGGAAACCGTGCGTAAGAATTTCATCGTGAAAAAGCTCGGCATTGAAGACAAAGCCAAGGGCGAGGCGACGTGTAAAGCAGTTGCGGAGAAAATGAAAAGCAGCCGGATGAAAAACCGCGCCGCGTTCTATTACCTTTGTGCAAAAGCACTCGGATAAGTTTGAGATTTTAAAAATCTAATTTTTGAGCGTTTTGAGATTTTTCTGAATCAGGTTTCACGCCAAGAACCGCATGAAACCTGATCCTTGTAACTCAAATCTATCTCAAAAAGCTCTAACAGAAAAGCCGCCCCGAATAAACGAGGCGGCTTTTTTGTTTGGATGTAAATATGGGGAGGCTGCGACGGCATTCTGATAGTTCAAATCGATACCCAGACAAACCGCCTCGGCCATCTCACCGACCGGCTCGAAGAGCGACCGGCGCCCCTGCGCCGCCCCAGTGGAGCGGTGAGCGATAGCGAACTCGCGTGAACTCAAACAAAATTCCCGATATTCTTTTAGCCGCTTCCTGATCCGCTCAGACGACAGGTACACATCCCGGACCCTGGCGCGCTTCGTATAACCAGCCTTCAGATGCAAAACCTGCCTCACATCACCCTCGGCGTCATACACGTCGCCGATCTTGAGGGATGCCAACTCCTTGGCCCTCAGACCTAACCAGTAACTCAGGACCACAACCGTCTGATCCCGTTCGCCATGCATCGTCGTCCCGGCGATCCTGATCAGCCTCTTAATCTGATCCGCATCCAAAACAACAGCTCGTCCTGTATCACCTTTACCTCTGGCCATATCTCGCCCTCACTCACATAATTCGACATCATGCGAACGAGATTATCGCGCTTCAAAACTCAGAGAAAGAGCAATTAAATCAAGTAAATGAACAACAAGCCACATCCTTGAGACAAACTATGTAGGTTAGGATTGTATACCAATTACGCGCTTTTTGTCATTTTGACTGATTGAAAGAGACAATTTGGTGCATTGATCAAAATAACTAGCAACCTCAGCAGGTATGCTTCTAATTTCCATTGAGACACTTGGCATCGTCACCAAACGATATGATGCACCAAATCTAGGTTCATCCTCGACATCAAAACTGAATACTCCTCGTTTTGAAAAATCAGAGAATGATTCCAAATACCTCTGCCGTTGAGGCAACGAGAAGCCAACTGGCAGATTTTCGTCCACAGTTATGAAACTACATTGAAAATCTAACCCGTAAACAAATTCAAATATTGCATCTTGGGTACTGAGATTTGAAGCCACATGATCAGGAATAAAACCATTGCCACCTGAGGCAAAATGTAAAACCTGCTTCGAAGGCAACATCCAAAACCAGTCCAGATCAATCTCTTGTAAATTATGTTCGGTCACAACTTATTCCGCGCCAAACACGTCTACGCAGTTTTGACAGCGAGGAACAGGGCGTCCAGTCCTTGGTCTGATTGCTTGTGTAAACTCAATATCGCTAATTCTCAAATTAGGGTTTCCTAGCAACAACTCATTAGCAACCCTGAATTCAGCGCATCGGCCAAGCACATTGCCACATGATGTTCGCACGCCTAAACCACCTAAATCATCAGCATATCTTTGAAGATCTGGATGTATAACTGATGGAACATCTCCACTGGTGGTCGTAACAATACGACCAGTTTGAGGGTCCACAGCACCAATAGCTGTCGTTGGTGGATTTCGTTGACCTCTGATGGACGCCGCAAAATCGTCTAATTGTCTCTGAGCATTCCCTAGTAGTCCCCTATTTGGAGCAACTGACACCGGATTAAAGTGTAGTGATGCCTGTTGAAACGTAGATGCTGGCAATGCATGGGTCGCCGCTGTTGTCGTCACAGGGCCGACGGTAGTGATGATATGTACGGCGGTCAGGGGCGGACCGCGCGCTGTGAATGCTCTATCCGCGGCTTTGATCGTCTGGTGAGACGCGAATGTGGGGTGGGTGAGCTTTTGCGATTCCATTGCTGGTAAAGACCAAGCTCCGCTGGTCCCAATCACTGTCAAAGCGAACAAGAGAAAACAATAGATAAGGCGGCGCAGTATGATCATGCTTCTCTTATAGAGTGAACGCTCCGCTATGACAAAAAAGCCGCCCCGAATAAACGAGGCGGCTTTTTTAGTTTTTGTATCTCGGAACGTTTGGCGGTCTGCTTATGCCGACCGTTTTTTGGCTTGGGTGCGGGCTTTCAATGGTGCTTCGCATCATTTGCCGCTGTGATATCGGGAGCCTTTGTCTGACTCCCTGCGTTCGACGGCTTCGCCATCGAAACGCTTTTTACATCATGCCCATTCCGCCCATTCCGCCCATGTCCGGCATTCCGCCGCCAGCGCCGCCGCCAGCACCTTTAGGCTCTGGTGCGTCTGCAACCATGGCTTCGGTGGTGATCAACAGGCCAGCGACCGAAGCGGCGTCTTGGAGTGCGTGACGCACCACTTTAGCCGGGTCGATGATGCCCATATCCATCAGGTTGCCGTAGTTCTCGTTCTGAGCGTCGAAACCAAAGTTGGTGTCACCGTTCTCGAGAATTTTGCCAACAACGACCGATCCATCGACGCCCGCGTTTTGCGAGATCTGACGGACTGGCGCTTGCAGAGCAATGCGGATGATTTCCATACCGCGCGTTTGGTCAGCGTTTGCGCCTTCCATATCGGTGAGGACTTTCGAAGCGTGCAGCAGAGCAACGCCGCCGCCTGGAACAACGCCTTCCTGAACCGCAGCGCGGGTTGCGTTGAGCGCATCATCAACACGGTCTTTACGCTCTTTCACTTCGATCTCGGTCGAGCCGCCAACGCGGATCACAGCAACACCGCCAGCGAGTTTTGCAAGACGCTCTTGCAGTTTCTCACGGTCGTAATCGGAAGAGGTTTCTTCGATTTGCGCTTTGATTTGCGTGACGCGGCTTTCGATTTCAGCCTTATCGCCGTTACCGTCAACGATGGTTGTCTCGTCTTTGCCGATGCGGACTTTCTTCGCAACGCCAAGCATGTCGAGCGTAACGCCTTCGAGTTTCATGCCGAGGTCTTCGGAGATGACCTGACCACCCGTCAGAACCGCGATGTCTTGCAACATGGCTTTACGGCGATCGCCGAAGCCCGGTGCTTTAACAGCCGCGATTTTCAGACCACCGCGCAGCTTGTTGACCACGAGGGTCGCAAGGGCTTCGCCTTCAACATCTTCAGCGATGATGAGAAGTGGCTTACCGGACTGGATGACAGTCTCAAGCAAAGGAACCATTGCCTGAAGCGAGGAAAGTTTTTTCTCGTGAAGCAGGATGTAGCAGTCTTCAAGCTCTGCAATCATCTTGTCAGGGTTGGTGATGAAGTAAGGCGACAGGTAGCCGCGATCAAACTGCATGCCTTCAACGGTTTCGAGTTCGAATTCCATTGTCTTGGATTCTTCGACGGTGATGACACCTTCGTTGCCGACCTTTTGCATCGCTTCAGCGATCTTATCGCCGATGATGTTTTCGCCGTTTGCCGAAATCGTTCCGACTTTTGCAACTTCTTCAGAGTTAGCAACGTCACGGGCCATGCCCTGAATTTGCTCAACGACTTTGCCAACAGCAGCATCAACACCGCGGCGAAGATCCATTGGGTTCATGCCAGCGGCAACCGCTTTCATGCCTTCTTTGACGATGGCCTGAGCGAGAACCGTTGCCGTTGTCGTGCCGTCACCAGCTTCGTCGTTGGTTTTCGACGCAACTTCACGGACCATCTGAGCGCCCATGTTTTCGAACTTGTCCGCAAGCTCGATCTCTTTCGCAACCGAGACACCATCTTTGGTGATGCGCGGTGCGCCAAAGGATTTGTCGAGAACAACGTTACGGCCTTTAGGGCCGAGTGTTACTTTAACTGCGTTTGCAAGCGTGTTGACGCCGCGAAGCATACGCTCACGGGCATCTGCTTCAAATTTGACTTCTTTAGCCGCCATGTTGCGTGCCTTTCAGAATTCTGGATTGTTACGGGAAAGCGAGATGGAATTGGCTCAGCTGAGCACGCCCATGATGTCGCTTTCTTTCATGATCAACAGTTCTTCACCGTCGATTTTGACTTCCGTGCCTGACCATTTGCCAAACAGCACTTTGTCACCTGCTTTAACATCAAGCGGGGCAATCTCGCCGCTGTCTTTGCGGGCGCCGGTTCCCACGGAGACGATTTCGCCTTCCTGTGGTTTCTCTTTTGCGGAATCAGGGATGATAAGGCCCCCGGCAGTTTTTTCGTCGCTTTCAATGCGCTTTACGAGCACACGGTCGTGGAGTGGGCGAAAAGCCATAGCGTCGCTCCTGGATGCTAGATAAATTTTTGTTACCCTCAAGCGTCAGCCGAACCCGGAAGTGGTGTTGGCACTCTCTTCAAGTGAGTGCTAACGCTTGCGAATGACGGAGGTAAGGGGCACGGCTCTCAGAGTCAAGAGATCGGTGCGACAGAATTTCCTGATTTTGGATTTTGCATCTCGAGGGGGGGTTGAGTGCTGGTTTGTGGCCCAAAAGAGTGCCGATTAACGGATTTTACCACGCATTTTGAGGGGTTTTCTCTGGCGGGTTCCTGATCTTGCAAGAGTTTTAGGGCGATTTTCCATGCCTCGACAAAGCTATGGTCTATGTGATCCTCTGAATGCTTGAACGAGGGGAGGGCTTATGGCCGGAGATTTCGAGTCGATTGATGATGTCCAGCGCCGTCTCGCAGAGGTCAATTACGTGTGCGGGAGGGGCCTCGCGACGGTCGTTTTCCTGTCTCTGAAGCTCGGACGGCCCATCTTTCTGGAGGGTGAGGCCGGTGTTGGGAAGACTGAAATAGCGAAGGCAATCAGTACGTTATTAGGCCGAAAATTGATCCGCTTGCAATGCTATGAAGGTCTGGACGCGGCATCCGCCGTGTACGAATGGAACTATGCTGCGCAGATGGTCGAAATCCGTTTGGCCGAAGCGGTTGGGGTAGAGGACCGCGATGCTATCGCTGCTGATGTCTTCTCCGAAAAACATTTGATTTCAAGACCTTTGCTCGAAGCGATGCGCCCACAGGACGGCGGCGCTCCGGTTTTGCTGATCGACGAAATCGACCGCGCGGATGAACCTTTTGAAGCGTTTCTGCTGGAGGCACTAAGCGATTTTCAGGTTACAATTCCGGAGGTTGGCGTCATAAAAGCGCCTGAACCGCCCATCGTGATCGTCACCTCAAACCGTACCCGCGAAGTGCATGATGCTCTAAAACGCCGCTGTCTCTATCACTGGGTAGATTATCCGAACTTCGAACGCGAATTAGAGATTTTGCAGGCGAAAGCGCCTGAAGCTTCTGAGGCTTTGTCCCGTGAAGTTGCTGCGTTTATTCAAAGACTTAGAGGCGAGGATCTGTTCAAAAATCCGGGTGTTGCCGAAACACTGGATTGGGCAAAAGCACTGGTTGCGCTCGATGCGGTCGCACTTGATCCTCAGTCCATTTCTGACAGCTTGGGCGCACTCCTGAAATACCAAGACGATATTGCTAAAATGCAAGGCTCAGAAGCAAGTCGTATACTGGATGAAGCGCGTCAAGATTTAACGGGCCGCAGTACTGAAGCAAAGGGCCGAACGTGACAGCGGATTTTTACGATTCTCCCGCAAAACTATCTGAAAATATTACACATTTTGCGCGCGCTTTGCGTAAAGCGGGCATACCGTTGGGGCCAGCTAGATTGGTTGATGCCATTCATGCTGTTGAACAGGCTGGCTTTTCTTCGAAGACCGATTTTTACCACACCCTGCGAACTTGCTTTGTCTCTAAGCGCAGCCAAATAACTGTTTTTGATCAATGTTTTCGCATGTTTTGGCGTGACCCTCAATTTCTGGAACGCATGATGGGCGCGTTGATGCCAGAAATGAAAGCACCCGCGAACCGCGAGAAGCAAGCTGCGGAACAACGTGCTTCGGAAGCCCTCTTGGATGGGGCAGAAAAACCACCTCTCCCGCCTTCCGCAGAGCAGGAAGAGGATACAATTGAATTTGACGCCAGCTTGTCGTTTTCGGGTACAGAAAAGCTGGCTTCCCGGGATTTCGAGCAAATGACGAATGAGGAAATCCGTGCTTCCCAAGCGATGATAGCGACGCTGAGACTGCCCGTTCAACCTCTGCCCACGCGCCGGATGATAAAAGCGCAGAGAGGGAGTCGCCCCGATTGGCGCGGTGCAATGCGGACTACAATGAAACCCGGTGCAGCCCCGATTTTACCGGTAAAACAACGATCTAAAGTGTGGCCTTCGCTTGTAGCTCTGTGTGATATTTCGGGGTCAATGAGCAACTATTCACGGATGCTGCTGCATTTCCTCCATGCGGCAATGCAGCATGAAGGGGATGGGTGGAGCAAGGTCCATACTTTTACGATGGGAACTAAATTAACAAATATTTCCAGAGCCTTACGTCATCAAGACCCGGATGAAGCATTGGAGGCTGCGGGGGTTGAAGCCCAGGATTGGGAAGGCGGCACACGGCTTGGTCCGGCACTGGCGGACTTCAATCGGAATTGGTCTCGCCGTGTCCTTGGGCGCGGTGCGACGGTGCTATTGATTACCGATGGTTTGGATCGCGCGGACCCTGATTTATTGCAAGCGGAAGCGCGCCGTCTGCGGCTCTCTTCGCGCAAATTGATTTGGCTTAACCCATTGTTACGGTGGGAAGAATTTTCACCTAAAGCGCGCGGCGTTCGGGCGCTGCTGAGTGAGGTCGACAGCTTTCGCGCTGCGCATAATATTACGAGTCTCAAGGATTTGGCGGAGGCTTTGATGCGTCCTGATGATGCGGGGGTTCGGGCGCGATACCGACAGGAGTTGGCGCAGATGGATACCGACGAAGCAAAACCGCTGCACGAAGCTTACAGCAATCGGTGGTGGGAAGACCGCTCAAGATGGGGGATGACATGACGGCAACCCATGACCAAGTCCCTGAAATTGCACTGGAATGGGTGAGGAGCGGGCGCAAGGTTGCGCTGGCGACTGTTATCGAGACTTGGGGGTCTGCCCCGCGGCAACCCGGTGCGCTGTTGGCGATTTCCGGTGATGGAGAGCTGGCTGGATCGGTGTCGGGCGGCTGTGTCGAAGGCGCGGTGGCGGCGGAAGCCCTTGAAGCAATGGAGGATGGTCTCTGTAAACTGTTGAAATATGGCGTTTCTGACGATGATGCGTTCGCTGTCGGTCTGGCTTGTGGGGGTACAATCCGCATTCTGGTTGAACCTGTGGGCCTTGGCGAAGGCTTACCTCTGGATACTCTTACGGCACTCTGCGAGGCGCGCTCTAAACGAGAGCGGACCGTCTTAGCAATCAATCTGAGCACGAAAGATCGTCAGGTAATATCCGTGGATTCAGAGGCAAAACTCTTGAATGATCTTGCAAAACCCTCGCGAAATGCTTGCAATTCTGACAAATCGGGCTTTGCGGACAGAGAAAATCCGGAATGGTTCCTCGCCGTCCATAATCCTCCGCTCAAAATGGCCATCATTGGAGCGGCTCATATAGCACAACCGCTATCGATCATGGCACGCATGACCGGCTTCGATGTCACTGTCATTGACCCACGAGAGAGCTTTTCGTCCGAGGCCAGATTCCCCGATGTGACACTTTCGCGTGATTGGCCGGATGATGCTTTACGCGCGCTGTCCCCGGATGCGCGCACGGCCATCGTTTGTCTCAGCCATGATCCAAAGATTGATGACCCCGCGCTCAAAGTCGCATTCGACTCGCCCGCATTTTACATCGGAGCGCTCGGGTCCACCCGCACCAGTGCAAAGCGGCACGACCGCCTGATCGCCGAAGGTCATGCCGCCGATGATCTCGCGCGCATCGCTGGCCCAATTGGTCTGGACATTGGTTCCAAAAGCCCCGCCGAGATCGCGGTTTCGATTATGGCTCAGATTGTGGAGCGCCTTCGCAAACCTCAAACCAAACCCGAGTCAAGCTAGTGGATTTTGGAACGGTCTCATTAGATACCGCAGAGGGTGGCATCCTCGCACATTCCCTGCGCAGCAACGGGTTTGTCCTCAAAAAAGGAACCCTGCTCACGTCAGAGCATATCGCTAAATTGACGGCTTCCGGCATTGAAACGATCTGTATTGCGCGTCTGTCCGTGGATGATATCGAGGAAGACAAAGCGGCGTTGTCACTCGCGATGGCGGCACAGGGAGCAAACCTTACATGCGATAAGCCCTTTACGGGCCGGTGTAATTTACGCGCGGCCTCGTCGGGAGTGCTGCGGGTTGCGGCGCAAGCGGTCAATGCCGCGAATGCGGTGGATGAAGCGCTTACGCTTGCCACCCCGCCGGATTATGCTCGCCTGAACGAAGGCCAGCTTGCCGCGACCGCGAAAGTCATCCCTTATGCTGCGCGAAACAGCTCGGTAGAGCGGGTCACAGACCTGCTAGACAACGCGCTCACGTTGCATCCGTTTCAACCGATGACGACCGCGTTAATTACCACACAGGCTGACGGCCAAAAGGATTCGATCATTACGAAAGGCGCGGAAGCGGTCAGCACGCGCCTTGCCTCACTTGGCTCGCCCCGGCCCGATAGTGTCACCGTACCTCATTCAGAAAGGGCGATTGTCGATGCGTTGCAAAACGTACCGCCTGCTGATCTCGTTTTGATTTTGGGAGGCTCGGCAACGTCAGACCGGCGGGATGTCGCTCCGGCGGCAGTGTCCGCAGCGGGAGGAACCATCGAACGTTTTGGGATGCCGGTCGATCCCGGCAATCTTCTTGTCTTGGGTCAGTTCAGAGGTAAGCCGCTTGTGGTGCTGCCGGGATGCGCCCGTTCCCTCGCATTAAACGGAGCGGATTGGGTGCTGGAGCGGATTGCGGCGCGCTTACCCGTCAATGCCACAGACATCGCGGCAATGGGTGTCGGCGGGTTGCTCAAAGAAATTCCGACACGGCCTCAACCCAGAGAGCGATGAGTCCCGCTCTCTAAGTTTTGGCCGCTCGACAATTAGTTTTCTTTGGCCATCAATTTGATGGTATCGCCGAGGTTGGCGACCAAACGACGACGGCTTTGCGTTTGCTGGCGGTCACGGACATTGATGTCCTTCTCCAGTTGCGCGAGCCGCTGCTCGAACTCTTTTTCCATCGTCGCAAAGCGCTCATCAGCGGCTTTCGCGAGCTTTTCAAAGCGCTCATCGGTGGAGGCTTCCAACTCGAGAACGCGATCTTCGAGAAAAGCGATTCGATCTGCGGTCGCACTTTGCGCATCACCGAAAAGCAGAGATTGAACAGTGTTAAGGCGTTGTGCCAATTCCGTTTCCGAAACGCTGTTTCTAGCGTCGTTCGCGTTTGCGACCTTCTGGGCGTTTGAAGCAGCCATTTTCTATTCCTTGATTCTGATCGAGGCTAAAATCTTCTGAAAGACATGGTTAAAGGTCTCCGAAACTTGTTTAGTTGGAATTAACGCGCCGGGTTTTGCTGCCGGCTAATCGTTAGCATTTGATTCATTTCATAGGTCCGGTGGATTTATAAAAGCCATGACCCAGCACAATCACATCGCCATCATTCTGCTCGCTGCGGGGGCGTCCAGCCGAATGCAGGGGCGGGATAAGCTGCTTGAGGAGGTGTTTGACCGGCCTTTGCTGCGGCGGGTTGCTGAGGCTGCCTCCGACAGCATGGCCGAAAAGATCATCGTCGTTCTGGGTGCATATGCGGACGAGCGACGAAAGGCGCTCGCGGCATTACCTTTACAATATGCCGTGAATGAAGACTGGAAAACCGGAATGGCTTCATCGATTCGCACCGGAGTCGATGCTTTATCAACCGATACGGAAGCAGCTCTGATTCTACTCGGTGATATGCCGGAGGTCGGCAAGAATGTGATTGATGCGCTCATCACTTCTTTTGATCCGGAACAGGGCAAAGATATTGTGCGTCCGGTTTCCGGGTCAGGAGTGGGCGGAAATCCCATTTTGTTCGGTAAGCGGCATTTTCCCGCGCTCAAGGCGTTGACCGGAGATATTGGGGCAAAACCGGTCATTAAGGCTAATCCAGACAGTGTTTTGGACGTGCCGACAAAGACCGATGGTGTTCTGATTGATCTGGATACCCCGGAAGCATGGGCGGCATGGCGGGCAAGGCAATAGAGGATTGCAGGAGTACAATCACTCACCCCTTGCGCAGATTGTCGTGAAAACCTTTTGTTAAGACGGTTGCACCGCGCAACCCGCCTGCTTAACGTGTGTGCAAAGGGAGGTGCGATACCACATGCATCCAATATCAAAAATGGCGCTCCAAAGACTAGCTTTGGGGTTATTCACACTCTTCGTCGTATCAATCATTATTGCGGGGGCTGTCGAGTTCCTGCCGGGCGATTTGGCACAAGAGATCCTAGGACAAGCGGCCACACCTGAAGCTGTCGCAGCATTCCGGGCCGAGGTTGGCCTCGATAAGCCCCCCGTCGAGCGGTATTTCTCATGGCTTGGCGGCGTTGCACAGGGTGACTTCGGTGTATCCTTGGCAACCAAACGATCTATTTCTGATCTGATTTCTGCTCGTCTTGGCAATACACTCTTCCTTGCTGGATTTGCTGCTGTGATTGCAGTTCCATTGGCGGTGACCCTTGGGATGCTAGCTGCGCTTTACCGCAATACGTGGTTTGATCGGTTGATCAACGTATCGACCCTTTCGTCGATCTCCTTCCCGGAATTTTTCGTTGCTTATGTTCTGATCCTCTTCCTTTCAGTTGGTTACGGTTTTGATGCGCGCTGGGTCTTGGCGCTGATCGGGCTGTTCCTACTGGTCGAGGGCTTTGGCGCGGTCAAAGAAGGTAAGAGGATTGGCCGGTTCTCTGTAATCGGCTCAATCTTCGGAATCATCGGTCTTGCGCTGGTCGTCAATGCGATCTTCGGATGGTGGAATTATAATGTCGGCGCAGTCAGTGCCTTCCCGTCGATTTCTAATATCTCACCGGACACACCCTTTGGAGAACGCGTTCATCGCAGCTTCTTGCCTGCTTTAACGCTGACCTTGGTTGTGACTGCGCATATGATGAGGATGACACGAGCATCGATCATCAATCTGATGGCTTCGCCTTATATTGAAATGGCGAGATTGAAAGGCATGTCTCCGGCGCGGATCATCGTGAAGCACGCGTTGCCGAACGCCCTTGCTCCGATCATCAACGTGATCGCGGTGAACTTGGCCTTCCTGATTACCGGCGTGGTCGTTGTTGAGGTGGTGTTTGTTTATCCGGGCCTCGGACAGCTTCTGGTCGATTCAGTATCGAAGCGCGACATTACGGTGGTTCAAGGCTGCTGTTTGATTTTCGCTGCGACGTATATTTTGCTTAACTTGACTGCGGATATTCTGGCCATCGCCACGAACCCGCGTCTTCTTCACCCGAAATAGGAGGACGCATCGATGGCAGACGCAACAAATGATCCGATGGCTCTATCCGCAGATGCAGAAGCCCCGCGCGTTGATCAGGAATCGCGATGGGTAACGTTACGGCGCGCCTTCCGCACGGCGCCGATGACAGCTTGGTTCGGGATGATCGTCATCCTCCTCTATATTCTAACGGCAATTTTCGCGCCGCTACTCGCCCCCTTCGGTGAGAAGGAAATCGTTGGCGACGCCTTTGACGTACCCGGCGAAGAATTCTTTCTCGGCACGGATCAGCTCGGGCGGGATATGCTGTCGCGGATGATCTATGCGGCCCGGAATACCGTCGGTATCGCCCTGGTGACGACTATCCTATCCTTTACGCTCGGCAGCCTTCTTGGGATGCTTGCGGCGGTAATGGGGGGTTGGACCGATAACATCCTGTCGCGGATCGTCGATGTTCTGATGTCGATCCCGCAACTGATCTTTGCATTATTATTGCTGACCATCCTTGGCGCAAATGTCGTGAACATGATTCTCGTGATCGCGTTACTTGACAGCACACGGGTCTATCGCCTGATGCGCGCGGTGGGCATGAACATCGTGGTGATGGATTACGTCGAAGCCGCCAAGCTACGCGGCGAAGGGCTGTGGTGGTTGATCCGCAAAGAAATTCTGCCAAACGCTTTGGCTCCGCTGATTGCGGAATTCGGTCTTAGGTTCTGCTTCGTGTTCCTGACCATTGCGGCACTTTCGTTCCTTGGCCTTGGTATCCAGCCGCCAACAGCGGATTGGGGAACCATGGTTCGTGACAATGCACAGCTAATCACCTTCGGCGAGATCATCCCGCTTTATCCTGCTGCAGCGATTGCTTTGCTGACCATCGCGGTCAACTTCGTCGTTGACTGGATGCTGCACCGTTCCAGTGGTCTCAAAGAGTAAATTAGATGAAGAAACCGGCCTGTTTTGGGCCGGTTTCCCGACGACCGATAAAGGCGCTGCCGAATGGCAGTGACATAAGAAAGAAATATCAATGTCCGACGATACCATCCTCAAAATCCGCAATTTAAAGATCGACGGTAAAACCGGAGACGAGTGGTTGCCGATCCTCAAGGGGATCGACATGGACCTCAAACGCGGCGAAGTCCTTGGTGTCATCGGCGAATCCGGTGCGGGTAAGTCCACAATCGGCCTTGCTGCGATGGGCTATACGCGCGGCGGGTGTCGTATTTCCGGCGGGACGGTCGATTTCGAAGGCACGGACCTTGTGAAGTCATCCGAGGCATATCGCCGTAAACTGCGCGGCAAGAAGATCGCTTACGTCGCGCAATCCGCTGCCGCCAGCTTTAACCCTGCCCATAAGCTGATTGATCAATATTCCGAAGCCCCGATTCAGCACGGCGTCATGTCGAGCACCGATGCGGCAACCGATGCGACCGAGCTTTACCGCCGTCTACAACTCCCGAATCCTGATGAAATCGGTTTCCGCTATCCGCACCAGGTTTCCGGCGGACAGCTACAGCGTGCGATGACGGCGATGGCGATGTCCTGCCGTCCTGATTTGATTATCTTCGACGAGCCGACCACGGCGCTTGATGTGACCACTCAAATCGAAGTGCTTTCCGCTATTCGTGATGCAGTTGAACAATTCGGCACAGCAGCGATTTACATCACGCATGACCTCGCGGTTGTGGCTCAGATGGCTGACCGTATCCAGGTTTTCAAACTTGGCGAGACCATTGAAGAAGCCGAAACCCGCAAGATGCTCTCGGCCCCTGAAGAGGCGTATACAAAATCCCTCTGGGCGGTGCGCAGCTTCAAGGCGACAGCCAAGCCAAAACCACCTGCTGATGAAGTTCCGATTGTCGAGCTTCGCAATGTCGATGCGGCTTACGGTGCAACGCCGGTGTTGTTTGATGTGAACTTTAAAATTCATAAAGGCCGCACGGTTGCAGTTGTTGGCGAGTCCGGGTCCGGTAAATCCACAGCGGCGCGTTGTATCACGGGTCTGTTGCCGCCGACAAAAGGCGAAATTCTCTTTAACGGTGAAGTCCTGCCCGCAGGGTATCGCAAGCGCAATAAAGATCAGCTGCGTCAAGCGCAGATGATCTATCAAATGGCGGATACGGCGCTGAATCCGAAACAGCGGATTGAAGACATCATTGGCCGTCCTGTCGGGTTCTACCTTGGCCTAAGCGGAAAAGCGCAGCGCGAGAGAGTGCGCGAGCTGCTCGACCTGATCGAGATGGAACCGGATATCTATATGCACCGCTTTCCCGGTGAGCTGTCAGGTGGCCAGAAACAGCGCATCGGGATTGCCCGTGCGCTCGCGGCTGACCCGCAATTCATCATTTGCGATGAAGTGACCAGCGCGCTCGATCAACTTGTCGCCGAGGGCATTTTGCGCCTTTTGGATAAGCTGCAAATTGATTTGGGGCTGGCTTACATGTTCATCACCCATGACCTCGCGACAGTGCGCGCCATCGCGGACGAAGTTGTGGTGATGCAGCACGGCAAAGTGGTTGAACAAGGCCCGAAAGTCGAAATGTTCCAACCCCCGCACCACCCCTACACCGATTTGTTGTTGTCTTCGGTTCCTGAAATGGACCCCGATTGGCTCAGCAATTTGCTCGGCGCACGGGAGCGCGGAGAGATCGTTGACGCCAAAACCGCAGGCTCGGCTGACAACTGATCACCCTTTAGAACCATGTCTTCAAAAGCCCTGCTTAAAGCGGGGCTTTTTTACTTTACGGTTGTGGATATCGGACCGACATCCGGGAATGGGTCAGTCCGACGGCTTTCATGCCTGTTGCCCTTTGGAATGAGATTGCAAAATGTCTTCGATGGCACGAACGATAGAAGCGGATTTCTGAGTATCAGCGGCGCTCTGATGCGGTGGAGCGAACTGTCCACTGTCATTGTCAAAATACTGACCGCTGGCATCGGCAAACTCATCCGACAATGCAGCGCGGATCAGGATCTCAGCGCCGACGCTCAGGTCTTTGCCTGCTACACCAAAGCCTTCTTTCACCATTTTGCTGGCGAGCAGAGAGCCGGGGTTCACCGCAACGAAAACCGGTCCCTCAGGATGCGTTTCCGCCATCGCGGCAGACCAGATTGTCAGCGCCAGTTTGCTCTGCGCATACGCCGCCATATCGTCGAGTTGTTTGTTCCCGGCCATCGCTTCGATGTCCACCGTCGCCTGTGCTGCGGAAGAAAGACTGATCACTCTTGCCTTCGTGTCCATTAACGGAAGCAACCGCTGTGTTAGCAAGGCGACCGCGAGCGTGTTCACTGCAAAGCGTACATCCAGCCCGTCATCGGTCATGGGGTTGGGAACCTTCAAAACCCCGGCATTATTGATCAGCACATCAAGTACCTTGTGCCGTGCCTGCACCGCCTTAGCCAATGTTTCGACTTCCGCCATGTCGGACAGGTCAGCGAGATAAGGCTCAACATTGCCGTCAGGCATCGCCTGCACCGCCGCGTCCAGTTTCTTCTTGCTACGGCCATGCAACAACAGCTTATGCCCCTTCGCAGCGAGCATCTTTGCCGTCTCCAATCCGATACCATCGGTTGCGCCGGTAATGAGGATCGTTTTTGTCATGTGTTTCTCCCATCTGTTTTCATGGCGGTCTTGGTTATCCGGCTGAGGACAAAATTTGCGACGATGCCATGGGTCGCCTTCATGTGTTCGCAGAGGCGCGGAACGTTCATGTGCGTCTATTACAGAACGCGATTTTTTCATGTCTCATAAAAAGCGGCATGACTATTTCTTTTTATGAGCAGCATGTCTGCAGGCTTCATGTGTGCAAGTACGTACAAATAATGGGCGATGTCATATTTCACGTACCCACTTTGAGTGGGGTTTGATATGATGGCTACCGATGACGATTTTGATCCCATTGAAATGCTCTTTCCTCCTTGCGGGAGTGGGTTTGTAATGGCTCTGCGCGCATATTTTGACGCCTCTGTCAGAGAGCCAAGCAACTTAATTTGTGTTGCTGGCGTAGCATTCGGCTTGCAGTCAGCAAAGAAGGCCAATTCCGAATGGCAAAGTCTCTTCAAAAATAAGATTTGCCATATGACCGATCTCCACGCGAGGCGCGGGGAGTTTGAGGGTATCTCGCGCGAAGAAGCCAGCTCCTACCTTGTAGAAGCGGTGAAGATAATAAAGAGCCATATGGCTTTCGCGGGCATTGCCTCATTCGATATGAATGAGTTGAAAGAACACCTACCCTCCGATGCAGTCAGAAAGCACGCAAAGAAGATGAAGATGGGCTTTGAAACGCCCTATGCGCTCGCCTGCCACGCCGCCATGTTCTCCCTCGCATACAACACCACCAATTCAATACATTATGTTTTTGAGCTTGGAGACAAAGGCCAGCCGGGCGCTAAAAAGTACTTGGAGTTCATCGGTGAGCAAGAAGGGCCAATAGCTGAGGCTTACAGAGTGGGTAGTTTGGCTTATGCCAAAAAGGAAAGCGCGCATCTTTTGCTCGGGGCCTCTGACATATTGGCTTGGGAGTGGGGCAAAGATGTTGAGCGTGCAAAGAAGAATAGCGGTTCTGATATGCGCCGCTCTCTAGCTGAAATTTTGTCTAACAAACCTGTTTTGACGTTGCCATCTGGAGCCCATTTAGTCCGAACTGATAAGTTCGAGTGCCAGCATTTCACTGGGGAAAAATTCCAAAGTATACTCGACCAAATGGGAGAATTATTGAGTTCCAAAGACTTTGAAGAGGTAGAGGCCGTGAGAGCTAAGTTCCGCCCTCCGCCTCATCCCGCTCCTAGGTTGCGCTGGTAGAGAGCCTAGAGATCGTCCTCTCAAATCGCTCATCTGCCTCTGTGGGGTTTGGTTCGCCAGCGACTTTGAGGCCTGCTACTACCTATAGGAAGCGCTTTGATTGCTGCTCTTGCGTTTCGTCGTTCTTTTTTCGGTATCAGTGTATATCCGGTCGTGCCCCCAAAAGTGGAATATAGCCTGACAGAAAAAGGTCATCGGCTCACACCCGTTATTGAGGCATTGTATTTTTGGGGCCGCGATGATGCTCTGAAACGCGCTTAGCTTCGTTGCTTGAAAAGACTTATCAGACGTCTACCGAAAGTAGATATGACAGCAGAATGACTGCCATTTCATAGTCCATAGCAATCTTGCCCCCTCCAGCGATTTCCCCCTCTTTCAGTTGCGACATGCTACTTATGGCGGTCTTTATTGATGCAATATTTCTCCGGTTTTGCACTTTACTGCGCATTGCGACTTCAAACCCCTTGACCAAAGTACCTTGTAGAGCGAGGTAGTCCCTAGAAATTCGACTGTTGGAGAGAGACCGCCGTGACGCGCCCCCTCACACAAGCACCTGCGAATTCCGGTGCTGGCGAGAGGCCACGCTGGACTATTCCTGCGGTTTTGATCGCTTGCATGTGCGTTTCAATTCTTTCAACAGACCTCTACACGCCTAGTCTTCCGCACTTAACCCGCGTATTCGGTGTTGATGCGGGCATCGTGCAGATGACGATGAGCGCAAACTTTATCGGCTATGCGATTGGTCCCTTCGCGATTGGGCCATTATCCGACCGGTTCGGGCGCAGGCCTTTGCTCTCGTATTGTATGATCTTTTTTGCGCTGTTCAGTCTTGCCTGTGCTTTTGCACCGACAATCGAATTCCTGATCGGCGCGCGTGCTTTTCAAGGTGCGGCAGGTTCGGTCGTATCGGTGCTGGGCGTCGTGATTATCCGTGATCTCTACAAAGGGCCGGATGCCTTACGAGTTCTCAGCATCTATGGCGCGGCAATCGGTGTTGCCCCCGCTTTGGGTCCGGTGCTGGGAGGCTGGGTTCATGTTAATTTTGGTTGGGAAGCAAACTTTTTCATCCTGACTGGGCTAGGGGTTGCTGTTGCCGGGGCCGCATGGATCATTGTGCCGGAGACGGGAAGGCGGACACCCCTTGATATCCGTTTATCTTTACGGCGGTATTCCGGCCTTTTGCGCGATCCGCGCTTTGTCCTTCCCGGATTAGCGATCTCGTCGGTGTTTGCGGGCCTATTCGCTTATATCACCGCCGGGCCTTTCCTGCTGATAGATCATCTCGGTGTTCCGACTGAGAAATACGGGTATTATTATGGTGTGGGCGTTCTCGCCTATATTTTCGGCGCTGGTTTAGCGAACCAACTCGCAGAGAAAGCAGGTCCAAGAACCATTATGCAGATCGGGGTCGCCATATCGCTGATCGGTGCATTTTTAATGTTGCTTCTTGACCTTACCGATATGATTTCGGCGATCACAATCGTCTTCGCAATGTCGGTATTTTCGCTGGGCCTTGGCCTGACATTCTCTGCCGCGCCTTTGGTTATGTTGGCGCATGTGTCGAAACAGCATGGCGCGGCTGCGGGCGTCTTATTCGGAGCAGGGCAGAGCCTTGGCGCGGCAATCGGTGCGTATTCTGTCGCCTCTTATTATGACGGGACGGCGACGCCGCTTGTATTGGCAATTCTAATCTTCACGGGCCTCGGGGCTTTGTTCGTCGTTTGCGCGCGGCCCCGCTAACACCTGACTTTCAAGGCTGTAAGCGAAAAGCGATTAACAAAAATCGCCGAAAACTCCCTCACGAAGCCATGCGTTGAAGCCAACGGCGAAATGCGTAGAGTGCAGCTCGAATAACGATTATTTTCGGGAAATGAATCGCATGACGCAACGGATCGACGCAAACGGACTACAAGTCGCAAAAGAGTTGTATGATTTTATCGAAACCGAGGCTTTGCCCGGCACGACTATAGACAGCGCCGCATTTTGGCAGGGCTTTTCGGCCATTATCCATGATTTAACGCCAAAAAACCGCGCTTTGCTTGGCAAGCGTGACGATCTGCAAGCCAAGCTGGATGCTTGGCATAAGGCAAATCCCGGAAAACCGGACATGGCCGCCTACAAAAGTTTTCTCACAGAAATCGGCTATCTTATTCCTGAGGGCGCGGATTTTTCCGCTGATTCCCAGAATATCGATACCGAGATCACTACGCTTGCCGGTCCGCAACTGGTCGTGCCAATCACAAATGCCCGCTATGCGCTTAATGCTGCAAATGCGCGTTGGGGCAGCCTTTATGATGCGCTCTACGGCACGGATGCGATGGGCGATTTGCCGGGCGGCAAAGACTACGATGTGGGTCGCGGCGATCGGGTGATCGACTGGACAATGGGTTTTCTGGACGATGTTGCTCCGCTTCAAGGCGCAGGTTGGGCTGATCGTTCAGGCTTCGCGATTGAGGGCGGTAAACTGCATGTTCTTGGCAAAGACGGACAGCCCCTCCGTTTGGCAAATGAAGATCAGTTTGTTGGGTATAATGGCCCGATTGAAAGCCCGACGGCGCTGGTGCTGCGCAACAACGGTCTTCATATCCAATTGATCATTGATCGCGCGCATCGGATTGGCGAGCGCGATAATGCCGGGATTGCTGATGTGATCCTCGAAGCCGCTGTCTCCACGATTTGCGATTGCGAAGATTCGGTCGCCTGTGTCGATGCCGAAGACAAAACGCTCGCCTATCGCAACTGGCTCGGGTTGATGACCGGCGAGCTTGCGGATTCGTTTGAGAAGAACGGCGAGACAATGACCCGCCGCCTTCGCGCTGATTACGAATATACATCTACCTCAGGCGAGACGGTGCGCTTGCATGGACGCTCCATGCTGCTGGTTCGGAATGTTGGGCATTTGATGACCAATCCCGCCATGCTCGATCGCGACGGAAACGAAGTATTCGAAGGGCTGATGGATGCCGTTGTAACCTCGTTGATTGCGCTTCGTGATCTCTCGAAAGAGGGCTCGCATCAATTCCGCAACACGCGCTCAGGCTCGGTCTACATCGTCAAACCCAAGATGCATGGTCCCGAAGAAGCCGCGTTCACCGACGAAATCTTTGGCCGTGTTGAAGACCTGCTCGGGATGAAGCGGAACACGCTTAAAGTCGGTGTAATGGACGAAGAACGCCGCACTTCGGTTAATCTCAAAGAGACAATCCGCGCAGTGAAAAGCCGGGTCTTCTTTATCAACACCGGCTTCCTCGACCGCACGGGTGACGAGATGCACACCTCGATGGAGGCGGGTCCAATGATCCGTAAGGCCGAGATGAAAGGCAGCGAATGGATCGCCGCCTATGAAGACTGGAATGTCGATGTCGGCTTGGCTTGCGGTCTGCGCGGGAAAGCGCAAATCGGCAAAGGCATGTGGGCCGCGCCGGATCGGATGGAAGCAATGCTCGTCGAGAAAGTCGGACATCCGAATGCAGGCGCGAATACAGCTTGGGTTCCGTCTCCGACGGCGGCAACGCTGCACGCCACGCATTATCACCGCGTCGATGTTGCGGCGCGCCAAGAAGAGTTGATCTCAAGCGGTCCCCGCGCTTCGCTCGATGGTTTGCTAACCATTCCGCTGGCATCCAATACCAATTGGCCTGACGAAGACCTGACCGCAGAGCTGGAGAATAACGCCCAAGGCATCTTCGGTTATGTCGTGCGTTGGATTGACCAAGGGGTCGGCTGTTCGAAAGTCCCCGACATCAACGACATTGGCCTTATGGAAGATCGCGCGACCTTGCGGATCTCTGCTCAGCATATCGCCAACTGGCTGCACCACGGTATCGTCACCGAAGACCAAGTGATGACCGTGATGAAGCGTATGGCCGAAAAGGTGGATGGCCAAAACGCAGGCGACCCGCTCTATGAAGCCATGGCTCCCGGTTATGATGGCATCGCGTTCAAGGCCGCTTGCGATCTCGTCTTCAAGGGCGTCTCTCAACCGTCCGGTTATACCGAGCCGATCCTACATGCGCGCCGCCTTGAGAAAAAAGCGGCGGCAGGCTGATACGAACGGCGATGCCTTGAGACGAAGACTATCGGGCTTTTTCCATGATGTGATATTATGGAAAAAGCGCCCGCAGCCCTAAAGCGCCTTCCGAGGTAAGCGAGTTCAATGACAGCGGACCGGCCCGTCACGGGTATCCTTCTCATGATCGGGTTTTGCGTCCTCGCGCCGCTGGGTGACGCGTTGGCGAAAGTCTTGGGTGAGACGATCCCGCTCGGACAGCTTGTGTTGACCAGATTCGCGGCGCAGGCTCTCTTGCTGTTGCCGATTGTGTGGTGGGTTGGCGGAACGCTTTGGATCAGCGGGCGCTTATTTCGCCTCACGCTGTTTCGTGCCGTTCTTCATATTATCGGTATCGGCGCGATGTTTTCGGCATTGAGATTTCTGCCGCTGGCTGATGCGCTTGCGATAGCTTTCGTGATGCCGTTTTTCTCGTTGCTTTTGGGGAAATATGTCCTCGATGAAGAGGTCGGTATCCGGCGCTTATCCGCGTGTTGCGTCGGATTTATCGGCACATTGCTGGTCATTCAACCCAGCTTTGCCGCCGTTGGTGCGCCTGCCTTATTGCCGTTGGTGGTCGCCGTGTCGTTCTCGCTCTTTATGCTCGTCACCCGCCATATCGCGAAGGAAATGGACCCGATCAGTTTACAGGCCACCAGTGGAGTGATCGCCTCCGTGATTTTATTGCTGATCTTCATCGCTGCGCCGGGTGACAGCGTAGAGGCATTAAAGGTGGTCGCCCCGGAGCGAGGGGAATGGATTCTGTTATTGCTTGTCGGAACCATAGGCACGCTCGCACATCTGTTGATGACTTGGTCGCTGCGCTTTGCGCCATCGGCCACCGTCGCGCCGATGCAATATCTGGAGATTCCGTTCGCAACCCTGATCGGCTGGTTGATTTTCAAAGACCTGCCGAACGGCCTTGCAGCGCTTGGGATTATCATCACGATGGCGGCGGGACTGTATATTATCTTCCGCGAAAGAGCGCTCGCCACGCCGTAAAGACCTTAAGTCTCGACTACCGCCTCGGCAACAGCATCTCCGATTGCAAGCGAAGCCGTCAGGCCGGGAGACTCAATTCCGTAAAGCATGACATGCCCCGGCAAATGCGTATCGACGACGTAATCCGGGTAGTCAGACCCTGCAATTTTTGGACGGATGCCAGAATAATCCGCCGCGAGCACCCCACCGGGCAACCCTGGCCAATACCGCCGGATCGCCTCATAAAAACAGTCTCCCCGTGTCGGATCAACGCTGTAGTCTATTGCGGTAGGGTCATTCACGGGCAACCATTCCACATCAGGCCCGAACTTCGCGCGGCCCTGCATATCCAATGTCAGATGAACACCTAAGCCCCCGCCCGCCGGAGCAGGATAAATCAACCGCTTGAAAGGAGCCGCAACAGTTAGCGAGAAATAATTACCCTTTGCCAAGGCGAGAGTCGGGACAGTGGCTACCCCATCAATCTTTGCCGAAATTGATTGCGCCCAAAGACCACCCGCATTCACCACATGACGCGCAGTAATCAGTAATGGTTCATCGCCGCCCACTTTAAGGTCGATACGGCCATCATCCCGAACATGCCCTCCTGTGACGGTGGAGCCGGTAACAAGCTGTGCGCCATGCGCTTCTGCCTCGCCGAGATACGCGAGCATCAAGGCGTGACTATCAATAATCCCCGTTTCCGGTGACAGCAGCGCACCGGAAACATTCAGTTCAGGCTCCAGTGCCAACGTCTCTGATCGGGAAAGTTGGCGCATTCCTTCAACGCCATTCGCGGCGGCTTTTTCCGCAACGCTATCGAGCATTGGAATCTCGGAGTCGTCTGCTGCAACAATCAGCTTGCCGCATTTCTTATGCGGAACACCATTGACTGCCGCATAATTATACAGTGCGCGGCGTCCCTCCACACAGAACTGCGCTTTCAGTGATCCCGCGGCATAGTAAATGCCCGCATGGATAACTTCTGAATTTCTGGCGCTTGTCTCCTCGCCAAACACCGCGTTCTTTTCGAGGACCAAGACCTCATGTCCAGCCCGTGCAAGTGACCGCGCACAAGCAAGGCCAATAACCCCCGCACCGATAACAACAGTATCAATCTCGTAGTGATCCATCCGGCGGTTATAACAGGTTGCCAAAGCACAGAAAGCGTTACGGATGCTAATTTCATCGCCGATAAAAAAACGCCGCACTTTCGTACGGCGTCTAGAGTTCAGGGAGGAACCAATGCGCGCGAGAGCGCTAAATTGGTTACACGATCACCCTGACTGTTATCCATGAAGATCGCTGTGACGCAACGCACAGACGTGCTTTTCACCGGCAAGCATCTGAATTTTTGCCCTCACAAGGGCTTTCGGAGTGAAACCGCTTCACACTGACGCTTAAAATGCTCTATACCCCGCCAAAAGCTCAGTTCTCATGGAAAGTCCGGCTATGGCCAAGATCAACGGCAACGAAATCCGCATCGGCAATATCATTGAACATGATGGCGGTCTCTGGATTGCAGTGAAAACCCAGCACGTCAAACCCGGCAAAGGCGGTGCTTTTGCTCAGGTAGAGCTAAAGAACCTCAGAAACGGTTCCAAACTCAACGAACGCTTCCGGTCTGCCGATAAGGTGGAAAAGGTTCGTCTTGAACAAAAGAAACAGCAGTTCCTCTATGAAAATGACGGAATGCTGGTGTTCATGGATAATGACACCTATGAGCAAATCGAACTGCCAGCGGACATCCTCGGCGAGCGCCGGGCCTACCTGCAAGACGGCATGATGGTCGAAATCGAATATTACGAGGAAGAGGCTCTGTCAGCGCAACTTCCTGAGAAAGTCATTTGCGAGATTGCGGATACCGAACCAGTCGTAAAAGGCCAGACAGCGGCGAACTCTTTCAAGCCTGCAGTGCTCGATAATGGCGTTCGTGTCATGATCCCTCCTTTTGTCGGCGTCGGTGAAAAGATCGAAGTTATGACAGAAACGGGCGATTACGTTTCGCGGGCATCGTAGAATAAAGACTACACTCGTTATGAACGGGGGCGCTGTTTACACACTGAGTCCCTGAATATGAGGGGCAGTCCGGCCCTCAATTTAGTGGATAATCCAATGGCCAATTATACCGCCAATCTCAATGTCATGGTCAAAGCCGCGCGGAATGCTGCGCGGGGATTGATCCGCGATTTTGGCGAGGTCGAAAACCTGCAAGTTTCGATTAAAGGCGTCTCTGATTTCGTCTCTAATGCAGATGTCAAAGCAGAAGAGCGCATTCGTGCTGATCTGACCTACGCACGCCCTGCTTATGGATGGCTGGGTGAAGAGAGCGAAGAAGTCATAGGCGATGATGAGACGCGCCGCTGGATTGTCGACCCGCTCGATGGGACAACGAACTTCCTGCACGGCTTGCCGCATTGGGCGATTTCGATTGCGATGGAGCACAAAGGCGAGGTGGTTGCCGCCGTCGTCCTCGACCCTGCAAAAGACGAGATGTTCACCGCTGAAAAAGGTCAGGGCGCATGGATGAACGGACGCCGCATCCGCGTTTCCGCGCGCCGTGATCTGTCCGAATGTATCTTTGCGACCGGCGTTCCTTTCGGGTCGAAAAAGACATTGCCCGATACGATGAACGAATTAATGCGCCTGATGCCGGTTTGCGCCGGTGTCCGCCGGTTCGGGTCAGCCGCTCTCGATCTCGCCTATGTTGCGGCAGGCCGCTACGACGGCTATTGGGAACGCGAGCTTAGCCCATGGGATGTCGCTGCCGGATTGCTCTTGGTTCGCGAAGCTGGTGGATTAGTCAGCGATCTTGACGGCGGACGGAATGTGTTCAGCACAGGTGATGTTCTTGCCAGCAATCCCGACATTCACGCCAAGTTCGTTAAAAGCTTGAAGGGTTAGAGCATAGACGCTCTTCGGCATTTGATGGGTCATGCCGAATCTGGTCCATATCTCTTGATACAAATATGAATGACCGTTTTGGATGTGATCTTTTGTAGAGAAGATCGTCAGGCACGATCATCCTTGAATGCATGATCTGCAATTGATAATCTCGGAATTGCGGGGCGCTCGAAACTACGGAGCGAGTTCTATGAAAACTCTCACGTCACTTATTTTTATCTCGACCCTGACCGTCCTTTCCGCTTGCGCGACAACGGGTCAAAACGTGACCGCGACAACGGAAGCCCTTAAAGGAGAAATCGTCCTTTCAGAGCCTATCGAAAACATAAGCGCGACCGGCGGTAGAGCAGCGATTGCCGTTGGTTCCGCAGTCGTGGGCGCTCTTATTCCCGGTCCTTGGGGAAGCGTTGCGAGTGTTGCCACTGGACAGGCAGGCAACGTCGCTGTTTCAAATTCGGGTGCGACAGGTTCGACCCGGTATCATGTACGCTTACCGGATGAGACTATCGTCGCTTACGATCAAGCGCAGGCTCCATCGCTTGCCACCGGGACGCCGGTAGACATCATTACGATGTCGGACGGTTCAAAACGTGTGATCCCGACAAAGGCAGCTCAATAGCTGATCCTTTTGGGCGCATGATAGAGTCAGACGAACAACCGGTAGTTTAATGATTGCTTGAGTTTGCGCTAAACAAAAACAAGCTCATTGTAACAATTGTTTGATTATGAAACATAATAGGTTGGTCCACGTTGTTATTCAGTAAGTGAAAAACAACGGGGTCAATCAACGTGAGCTTTATATCAGAGTCGGACCGCTCTCAAGGTCAGTTACGCAGTATTGCAGCGCTATTTGAACGCTTTAACGCAAGATTTTCGAACAACGACCGGGGCGGCAATAATAGCATTAGAGGCGGAGCACAAGGCCAATCGAATCCGAGTGGCAATGCATCCTCGAGCGAAAAACTCCGCCCAACAACACCAACAATTGTGTCTCGCAGTGAAACACTTGACTCCGGTCCCGCGACTTCAGCACCGGGCGTCGCAGTTTCATTATCCGGCGGAGGAACGAACGCGGGCGCGTCGCTGCTGAATCAGGGAGCGATTGTTGGGCGCGGCCAAGCCCCCGCATCTGACGTGACCGCTGGGGATGGTGTGCGGTTCGAAGGTCCTCGCGCTGCTGAAGGCGGCTTCGAGGCTGCATCATTCGGGGGCATCGTTGCCAATCAGGGTAGCATCACTTCTGAAAGCGAAGTTGGTTCAACGGCGGGTCTGCGATTTGTGGATGGCGTTGGTGTGCAAGGGCCGGTCATTAATGCTCCCGGCGGCGAGATTTCGGGAACCAATAACGGCGTCTACTTTGGTGAAGCGGATCACTCTGGTGGACGCTTTGTGAATGCGGGAACTGTGAGTTCAGACAGCCGCGCTGTGAACATTGACGGTGACGGCCTACAGGTTGTGAATGCCGGCGCGATTGTCGGCACGGGTGATCAGCGTAACGGCACGGTTTATTCCGATAATACGGCGAGCAACTTCGATATCGTGAATACTGGCAGCGGTGTGATTGATGCTGGCGAAGGCAATGACGGCGCTGGCATTTCGTTATCGCTGGAGGCTGACGGTAGCAATGGCGAGATTAATGTCATCAACCAAGGTACTGTTGCCGGACGTGGCCAAGCTGATGCATCCGCTGCGACTGCTGGAGACGGCATTCGTCTTGAAGGCAACAGAAGCGCTGACGGTGTTCCGCCGGGTATCTTCGAAGGCAATGTCGTAAACCGGGGTAGCGTAACATCCGAAAGCGGTGTTGGCGCGACATCGGGCTTTCGCGCAGTTGATGGGCTTGGTGTTCAAGGCAACATCATCAATGGTCGCGGTGGCGAGATTTCGGGAACCAATAACGGCGTCTACTTTGGTGACGGTGATCACTCCGGTGGACGCTTTGTGAATGCGGGAACTGTGAGTTCAGACAGCCGCGCTGTGAATATTGATGGTGACGGCCTACAGGTTGTGAATGCCGGCGCGATTGTCGGCACGGGTGATCAGCGTAACGGTACGGTTTATTCCGATAATACGGCGAGCAACTTCGACATCGTGAATACCGGCAGCGGTGTGATTGATGCTGGTGAAGGCAATGACGGCGCTGGCATTTCGTTATCGCTGGAGGCTGACGGTAGTAATGGCGAGATCAATGTTGTGAACCGGGGCAGTATCTCTGGGCGTGGTCAGGGTGATGCATCCGCCGCTACCGCTGGAGACGGCATCCGTCTTGAAGGCAACAGAAGCGCTGACGGTGTTCCACCGGGTATCTTCGAAGGCAATGTCGTAAACCGGGGTAGCGTAACATCCGAGAGCGGTGTTGGAGCGACATCCGGCTTCCGCGCAGTTGATGGGCTTGGTGTGCAAGGCAACATCATCAATGGACGCGGCGGCGAGATTTCGGGAACCAATAACGGCGTCTACTTTGGTGACGGTGATCACTCCGGTGGACGCTTTGTGAATGCGGGAACTGTAAGCTCAGACAGCCGCGCTGTGAACATTGACGGTGATGGTCTGCAGGTTGTGAATACCGGCGCGATTGTCGGTACGGGTGATCAACGTAATGGTACGGTTTATTCCGATAATACGGCGAGTAACTTCGACATCGTGAATACCGGCAGCGGTGTGATTGATGCCGGCGAAGGCAATGAAGGCGCGGGCATTTCGCTATCGTTGGAGGCTGACGGCAGCAACGGTGAGATCAATGTTGTGAACCGGGGCAGTATCTCTGGGCGTGGTCAGGGTGATGCATCCGCCGCTACCGCTGGAGACGGCATCCGCCTTGAAGGCAACAGAAGCGCTGACGGCGTTCCGCCGGGTATCTTCGAAGGCAATGTCGTAAACCGGGGTAGTATCGCGTCTGAAAGCGGTGTCGGTCCAACAGCAGGCTTCCGCACAGTCGATGGGCTTGGTGTTCAGGGGAATGTCGTCAACCGCGCTGGTGGCGAAATTTCTGGAACCAATAACGGCGTTTATTTTGGTGACGGTGATCACTCCGGTGGCCGCTTCGTGAATAGGGGGACTGTAAGTTCTGACAGCCGTGCGGTGAACATTGACGGTGACGGCCTACAGACCGTTAACTCCGGTACAATCATCGGAACGGGCGATCAACGTAACGGCACGGTCTATGGTGATGGGTCGGCTGAAAACTTCTCCGTTACCAATACTGCCAGTGGTGTGATTGATGCCGGTGAAGGTAATAACGGTTCTGCCCTCGCCCATGAAATCGGCGATGAAACCGGAGACCTTGTTGATGGCAGCATTAACAATGCTGGCACACTTCAAGGGCGTGGGACCGGAGACACGGCGGCGACAATCGGCCATGGGCTTCGCCTCAATGGCGGTGCGGGAACTGAAGGAACCGCAGCCTTTACTGGTGATATTGTCAACAGCGGAAATATTGCCGGTTCGGCAGATAGCGCCGCCGCCGCAGGCATCAGTATTGAGGAGGTCGGCGTTAGCGGTCCTATCGTCAACACTGGATCAGTTTCAGGGTCGGTCAATGCGATTGACGCTTCAACCGCGACCAGCGGCATTACCGTTGTGAATGCTGGTGAGATTGATGGCAACGTGATCCTGTCGGAGAACGATGATGTCTTCACGCTGAGAGAAGGCGGGTCCATTGATGGTCTGGTCGATGGCGGAGAGGGTTTCGATACTCTCAATCTCGACTTCGATGATGAAGCTGCTGCGGTTCAATTTGCCAATAGCGAAGACATCAGCGGCTTTGAGCGTATTAACATTAGTGGGGTTCAGTACAACCCGACAGCTTAAGTGCGCCTAACAGGTTACTCAAAAACCGGTTGCAATATTTTTTCGTTTAACGAACGCGACAATCAAACGATAATTTTGGCCCTCCTGCATTGGAGGGCCATTTTTGTTTCTGAATGTCTGTGTAGAAAACCAAAAGAACAATCGGGCATCGACTTCAGCCGGGGATACTTCCGTTCAGAGCGTTCTTACTGCTGCTTCGATTGCGGTTCGGTGCGCGTTGTGTATTACGATTTGCGGACGGGCGCGCTGTAAATGCATTATTGCGTCATCCACACTGGCATACCCACCGTAACGGACAAGCCATGCGACGGCGACGCTGGCCGAGCGAGAAAAACCCAGCGCGCAGCAAATCTGAACCGGCGACCCACTCTTGTGTGCCAACTCCACCGATAAGGCGGCTCGGGCGATTGTCTCCGGTTCAGGAACGATCAAATCCAAAGTTGAATGTGCAATCCAGTCTTTACCGTTGCTACGCCCGGGCAATTCGGCGCACATATCTACAATAGTGGTCCCGGCTTTGGGACGGCGAGGGCGCGGGCCGATGCTGATGCCCGGCGCGAACTCAGCCGTTGCGGGCAGGCCGCGAGTCCAAATCGCAGCGTTCAGCTTCACCCCAAGCAGGTATGGTTCCAAGAGCCATTTCGCCGCAAAGCTCATCTCCCCGGTCTCATCTTTCTGAAAGGTTATCGTGCCGAGAAAAGCATAAGCCGATGCTACCATTGTCAGACTGAGCGTTGGCCACAATAACCAGAGAAACCATCCGCCAAAGCCAATCGCTGCGATGGCAGATAACGCGGCGCCAATCGCGTAGAACGATGCCAGCCGCCAGCGCTTAGGATTGCTGGCCAGTTTTGCAGAGGCGAGCGGACTACGTCCGGTTTCAGGCCACAGCCATAAACAAAACAGGCCGAGCGCCGCGCCGGTCGGTACATCGAAAAAATGATGCTGATTGGCTGTCAGCACGGATATGCCGATCAGGCCCGCCCAGATGTGCATGGGGATGTGCCAGCGTTTTGGAATGTGCCGCGCGTAATGAACCCAGAGGATGACCAATAGCGCGATATGCAGTGATGGAGCGAGGTTGAACGGCTTGCCAACCATGTCTTCCAATGCTGCGAAGAAGAACGCAAAAATACCTGTATCTGCGGGGATCGTGGAGGTGAGTTTTAGGGGTGCGATGATAAAAATCGTCACCGCAATTACCTGTGCGCTCAACAACCGCAGACCAAGCCGATCCAGCTCGAACCGCGTAACGCATAGAAACAACGATAGCCCATAGAGTAGATCAATCGACCAATAAGGTACGACCGTCCACGCGAGAAACGGAATGTGGCGTTCCCATTCGAATACCAAAACGGGGACATGCGAGCGCCATGAGACGATCTCCAGCGAGCCAAGATAGGTAATGAAGAAAAACGGCGCGAGAAATGACAGCCAGAGCAACGCCCGCCAAAAGGGGCGAGCCACTTGGTCATCCGTTGGGTGTTGAAAAGTCATTTCGACACCCGCTGTGCCAAGCTGACCGTGAAGATGCCCCACTTGTCGATGCGCTGGTCGATCTTTTGGAACCCTGCTTCTACGACGAGTTGGTCCATTTCGGCCTGCACCCGTCGCCGCATAACCCATGCTTCGCCGCCGCGATGCGAGGTCAACGCCCGCGCGATCAGCTCTAATTGCGGATGCCATGGTTGTCCGGTGTAAACGAGATAACCGCCCTCTGGTATTGCGTGTCCCAACCCTTTCAACGATCTGCCGACCATTTCGTTGTCGGGGAAAAGTTCATAAAGGCCGGACACAATGGCGAGCGTTGGCTGCGGGTCGAGCGCTGCCAAATCTTCGCCATCGAACGCATCGCCTTGTTCAAACCGCGCAATATCCGCGAGGTCCTTTTCTGCGATTAATGCGCGGCCTGCTTCGACATTGATATCGCTATAATCGCGCAGCAAGATACTGTCGGGTTTATCTTCTCGGGCCGTCAAAGCCTCTAGCACATAGCGCCCGTGGCCAGCGGCTATATCGACAATTCTGCTCGGTTGACCTTCGGCTTTTAGGCGCGAAAGAGCCGTGCCAATCAGTTCCTCGGTATTGAGTTTGCGTTGTCTAATGCCGCGCCAACCGATTGAGTTGAGATAGTTCTTGTCAATCAGACGACCGATTGGAGACGTCCCGCGTGGTTCGTTACGATAAACGTAATCGAGTGTAGAACCAGAATCGAAACCTGTCTCATGTCCCAGTGCGACACCCTCGGAGAGCTTGCCGCCAAGACGCATTGATGCCCGTGTTGCGGCCCAGTAAAGACCGAGCGAGCCGGTCGCAGGCGAGGCGAGCGCTTCTGCTTCATCTCTCGTGTAGCCCATCCGGTGAGCATCTAATAAACTGGCCTGTTCGACGGGCCGCGCAAAGCAATCCGTAATGAAGCGGTTAATTTCGGTCAACGGTATCGCACGATCTTTTTCGCCCAATGTGTCGTGGAAGAATCCCTCAAGCACATGCCGTTCTTTCTTGGCCGACCCGAGATTGACGAAGAAATCATGCTGTGCTTTTGCGCGTACCACTTTGTCTGCGCCGGAAATGAATAGTTGCACGGGACAGGTGATGGCTTTGGCATCCGAGACAACTCTTTCAGCAACTTTGTAGACATCCAACAACAGCGTCGAGGAAATGGGCCGGGTTATCAGTGGATCAGTTTTGTAACTTGCGATCCGTTCAGCATCATGGGTCAGCATCTCTGGCTTTACGTAGCTGTTGACCATGAAGTTGCCTCTGATCTTTTGCCACAGTGTCAGGGCAGGGCGTGCGCCGGGGACAATCAGGTCAATGTCAAAAGCAGGAGAAGCCAGAACCATTGCGCGGATACGCGGTGCGTAATCATGCACCCAAGCCGAGGCGATCACCGACCCAACGCTTTGGGCAAGGATTGCAATGTCCTCAATGGCCACTTTATCTTCATCGCAAATGTGCCGCACAAACGCGTCGGCATCGCGGATCAGCGTTGCGAAATCGGGTGCGGAGCCGGGTGCGCCCTCGGACCTCCCATGCCCCCTCGCGTCCCACGCATAAAAGTCAAACTCAGCTAACCCGCTTTCCTCGACCAGATGCGCCATGCGTCCACCATGCTCGTGGCCCCGATGGAACATCACGACGGCCCCCTTGGACACACCGCTGCGGGTTGGCCAATGACGAAAGAAAATTGACGATCCATCATGTGCAGTGAACTGGCGTTCTATGAACGCATGATGTGATTTCTCTGGCATTCTCTATACCCCAATTTGATAGCGCATGACGGTAAGTCGGCGTGTTCTTGGGCGAGTATAGCAAAGAAATGAACAATGTTCAATAAAAATGAACACCGTTCAGTATTTTTAATCAGATAGTCGAATATTAGCTTTGCGTTAATGGGCTATCGGGTGCGAGATGCGTGATGCTGGCATCATAAATCTGCAGTTCTTCCCCCGTTTGAAATGGCGGGTTTTCCAGAACCAAAACCGGACAGGCTTTCCAGTTCATTTGTGCCGCAACCAACGCACCGATGGGTAAAATCGCATCGCGTCCACCGAGGATCAAAGCCGCTGGTCCGATGCCGCGATATAATAGCTCCAGCATCACCGCGCTGGATGAGGATGAACCGATGAGATGCTCGATCACCAGAATTGTTCCGGCAAGGCGTTTACCCTCTTGCGGATGACCTGCAAGACAAATCGCCGAGGTTTCAGGGTCAACCCCGCCCCAAAAGCTTATCGGCGCATCGAGGCGTAAGACCGTCCCGCTTGCGGTTCCGCCAATCAGAGCGTCGGCCTTTATCTCCATAGCGCTGCATCCCTGACGAGCCGCCCTGCAACCGCACTCTCGATACATTCACCGAGTGAGCCGAACACCGGGTCATGGCCGGTGTTGCCTTTAGAGTAATGCGCAAATTTGGCTGAGTTCGTCATCATCACCGCGCCATCTTCGGGCAAAATCGGTGTGACGACCACACAGGTATCAACCACAAATTCCACCCCGAGGGCTGCTAGGTTCGCATCGCTGTTATCTTGCGCCAGAACATCCATCACATGCCGTCCTGTGCAGATGAAAATTGGAATTTTGCTGCGGCGGCCTTTGAGCAAACGCTGCACGGCGTGGCATTCATCCACTGAGAAATGCGGACTGCCCAATGCGATGCTGTCGATGATCTCACCCGATGCAAGACTCAAAGAGTCGCGGGTTTCCGCAATCATCGCGGGGGTGACGACAATAGTGTCGCCGATAGTTTCCGAAGCGCTCAGGTTTGGGGCTTCCGGAGTGACGCCCACAATATGGATCAACGCCGCCGCCCCGGTAGATGCGGCACCCGCACAAAGCGCTTTGAGTTGATCTTCGCGGGGATTGCTGGTCTCCAATCCGGCAACCACCGGAACGCTCTCTCCCGCAAGTCGCCCGATTAACGCGCCCAGCACGGGATAGAACGCATCTTCACGCCGCAGGTTTAGATCGAGTTGACCGACATCAATAATCAGTCGTCCCTGCCGCGCCTCGGTTTTGTGCAGACCATAAAGTGGTGCGAGTCCCGCGATGGCACAGGCAATGTCGAGAAAATCTCCATAGCGATTGGTTCGTGCGCCCAGCACCGTATTCGCAAAAGCAACGGCGTTTGACTCGCCCCACGCAATTTGTTCCCCCAGCGCTGGTCTTGCCCCAGCTTGGTAAGGTGCGCAGGTCCAACTCGGGCGACATCCCATGCGGCTATGTGCTTCCATCAACCGAAATGCCATTTGTCTACGTTCGGCTGGAACTCGGACTTGATCAGGCTTGAGCAGATTCAACGCGCCAACATTGGTTGTCGAGGGAATGGAAACCTTCGCACCGGCCTCGGCCAATCTTTCGCAATAGAGAACACCTGAATCGCCATGATACAAACAGCCGTCAATATGACTGGAAACCACAGGGACCAGAGCCTCAGCTCCCAACATGCGAGCAGCTCCGGTGACAATCTCCATTGCCATACGTGTGCCTTCATCGGCGGTTTCTCCCGCAAGGATAGCGCGCTCTGAAGGGGTTAGGTGTACCATGGTCTGATTGAAAAGTTGACGTATGGGGATGTTTGCGCCAAGCGTGAGTTATGGAAGCTTCACATGCAAGTTTAGATATTCTGTCTGACCCGATTTGTCCTTGGTGTTATATTGGTAAGGTCAAGCTCGATCGAGCCTTGGCGCAACGGCCTGAGCACGGGCTTGATATTTTTTGGCGGCCTTATCAGCTTAATCCTCAGATGCCTGCTACAGGAATGGATCGTACCGAATATCTGGAAACCAAGTTTGGCGGGCCAGACCGTGCGCGTGCGATTTATGGTCAAATCCGTGATGCTGCGATAGCGGCGGGTTTGGCTGTGGACTTTGATAAAATCACACGCACGCCTAATACATTCGATGCGCATCGTTTGATCCGGTGGTCGCGTTCGGATGGGTATCAGCAGGCCGTCGTCGATTCGCTGTTTGCCCGGTACTTTGAACGGGGTGAAGATATTGGCGACCGTTCTGTCCTTATGGATGTTGCGGCTGAGGTCGGCATGGATGCCGACGTTCTTATGGGTCTTTATGACGCAGATGCTGATCGTGACCTTCTGACGGGTGAGGAAGCAATGGCCCGCGAAATGGGTGTTTCGGGCGTGCCGACATTCATTGTCGGACAAAAATTCGCTCTGTCCGGTGCTCAGGAAACAACTGCTTGGCTGGATGTTTTAGATCGCCTTTCGGAAGAGAGTGAGAAAGCGTAATTGCCTGACGGATGAAAATAATAAATAGTACATTATTGTTTATGGCCGGTTTTTTGCGGCGCTATGCGTCGTTAAGTTTTGATTAACTAAGGAAGTTGCTCCCTTTTTCGGAGCCATCTGACATCAATGAACCATGTAGTTGTTACCAGTACGGATGAGTTAACCGCGATTTGCCGGGCTTATGCCTCGGCTCCATACGTTACAGTTGATACTGAATTCATGCGTGAGCGGACCTATTGGCCAATCTTGTGCCTGGTTCAGCTTGGCCGCCCGAAAATGGATGGCGAAAGCGACGAGGATTGGAACCGCGACGGTGCTGTTATCGTCGATCCAATGGCCGACGGTATTTCACTGGACCCGTTGTTCGAGCTGATGGCCGATAAGAATGTGTTGAAAGTTTTTCACGCGGCGCGGCAAGATGTCGAGATATTCCATAACCTTGCCGGGGCTGTGCCGGTTCCCCTTTATGATACACAAGTTGCAGCTATGGTCTGCGGCTTTGGCGATCAGGTCGGATATGAAACGCTGGTGCGTAAGGTCGTAAATGCGTCGCTTGATAAATCGAGCCGCTTTACCGATTGGTCCCGTCGCCCGCTATCCGACAAGCAACTGCATTATGCGTTGGGCGACGTAACGCATTTGCGCCAGATTTACGAAACGCTCTCCGAACGTGTTGCGAAAGCGGATCGGTGTCACTGGGTCGCGGAAGAGATGGATATTCTCACGAATCCTGCGACATACATCACAGAACCTTCAGAGGCGTGGCGGCGTCTGAAAATGCGCAATCCTACTGCTAAGTTGTTTTCGTCTGCCCAAGTTTTGGCGGCGTGGCGGGAAGAAGAGGCACAGCGCCGCAATGTCCCCCGCAATCGGGTGATCAAAGATGACGCAATCATGGAGCTGGCGGCGTCGCGCCCGAAAGATCTTGAGACACTGAATAAAAGTCGTTTGCTAACGCGCGATAATCGGTCTGGAGAGAGTGCGAAATCAATTCTCGATGCCTTGGCCAAAGCCGGCAAGGCTGGTTGCCCTGATCTTCCAAGCCCAAAAGACAATCTGCGGCCAACTGCAGTACAAACGGCCTTGTCGGAATTGATGCGGACACTTCTGCGGGCAAAAGCTGCTGAAGCCGATGTCGCCCCTCGTCTGATTGCGTCGACAGCCGAGATTGATAGGCTTGCGGTCGAAGATGAACCGGCAGACCTTCCTGCTTTGCAGGGATGGCGACGTGAGGTTTTCGGCAATGATGCGCTGCGTCTTAAAAACGGGGATATTGCGCTGTCTGCAGGCCCGCAAGGTGTGAAGGTCGTTGATCTCTGATGAGGGTCAGTATCATTGCAGGCTCGCGTGAAGCCGATCAGATTTACGCAAACCTATCGAATGCCACAATGATTGATGGTGATAACCTGCCGGATGTTTTTGCGGCGGATCGAGTGATTGACGCCTCGCATCCATGCGAAGTCAAGACACCGGATGTCGTCGCGGCGCGCTGTGCAGAACAAGATATTCCGTATTTGCGCCTGCGCCGCAGGGCATGGGAGCCATTAGCGGAAGATGCTTGGCTAGAAGTTACAGACGCAACCGAAGCCGCAGATGTTTTGCAACGGGACTGGCGACGGGTTTTCTTGTGCCTTGGTGAAGCGGATCGCTTGCCGTTTATGGCGGATGACCAGCGTTGGTATCTCGTTCGTACCAGACAGAGTATGGCTGCGGCGATGCCACCACATTTTGCACTGACCGATAAAGAAGGTCCGTTCCTTGTTGAGCAAGAAATCAATCTGATGCGTCATCATAAAATTGACGTGCTTGTGACTCGCAATGCAGGTGGAAAAGGGGCTGTTCCTAAGGTCTCAGCCGCGCGAGCGATAGGTGTGCCTGTGGTGATGCTGGCTCGACCTGCCGCGCCGGGTACAGAAGTCGCAACGATTCGGAAGGCTTTGTCATGGTTGGGTTCTTCCGCGCGGCGATGATCGGAGGTGTGCTTTTGGCACAGCCTGTATTCGCAGCAGATATTGCGGTGGACCTTTCGACAGGGACGATTTTGACGGCCAGCGAAGCAGACGCCCTGCGCCGCCCGGCATCCTTGGCCAAACTCATGACGGCTTTTGTTGCGTTTGAAGCTCTCGCATCTGAAGAGATCACCGAGGATAAGCGCGTTTCCGTTTCTGCCTTTGCCGCGCGGACACCTCCCGTAAAGCTGCGGATGCGCGCTGGCTCGAAGATTGAATTCGCTGAAGTTCTTGGTGCTGCGGTGGTCGGGTCAAAGAACGATGCGGCTGTCGTTGTTGCCGAAGCGATTGCCGGCAGTGAAGCTGCTTTTGTTGAGCGGATGAATGTTGCCGCCTCGCGTTTGGGCATGAGCAATACACGATTTGCAAATGCAACCGGATTGCCTGCACCGGGGCAACAGACAACAGCTCGGGATATGGCGCTTTTATCGCAAGCCTTGCTCGCTCAATTTCCGAGGCGTTCTGAACTTTTGTCGCGCCGGTCGGTGACTGCGTTAGGACGACGAGTATCCACGACCAATCCGTTATTCGGACGGGTGAAAGGTGCGGAAGGCCTGAAAACCGGCTTTACATGTGCCGCTGGTTATTCCGTGGCGGCGTTGGTTGAGCGGAACGGACGCCGCATCATTGCGGTGACCCTAGGACATCCGAGTAAGAAATCCCGTCTCAGTGGAGCGCGAGGATTGATCGAGGCGGCGTTTAAGATTGGGGATGGCATTGGGCCATTGGCCTCGGCGAAAGCCAAAACAGGATCACCCCCGGATATCGGCGCATGTTCCGGCGCGGCGGCACAACTGATCGCAACAGATATTTCGCCGGAGGAAAAGGCGCTCTACGCTGCTGAAGTTGCAAAGGCGCGTCAACGCGTGGCTGTTAATTTAGAATCGGCAGAACCGCCGGTCGTGCGTGTTTTACCCAAAAAGGACCCGCCGAAGCCTTCGGCCCCACCACCACTTTCTGGGTGGGGCGTGTTTATTGGGGCACAGACTTCCGAACAAGTGGCGCGAACGCGGTTGCGGGATGCTCATCGACAGCTTGCTCAACGCGGAACGATTCGGATCGAACGCAGGCGACGTGATGGCCGTGTATTGGCGCTGATCTATGGCCTTGATCAACGCGCGGCGATTAATTTTTGCAAAGCGTCTTCCAGATATTGCCTGACACTCACGCCTGCGCGACTACTGAATGCACGGGCGCAATGGCGACGATGAGTGCATGGATGGACGAGAAGGATCATCCACACTAGATATCCTCTGTAACGAGGAGGCTTATCCATGACCGCAGAAACTTTCGATGAGCTTGTAGAGAATTTCGAGCTGTTCGATGATTGGGAAGAGCGGTATCGGTATGTCATAGACCTCGGGAAACAAATGCCTGATTTTCCGGAAGCATTGAAAACAGATGCGACGCTGGTTGAGGGATGTGTCAGCCGTGTCTGGCTCGAAGAAAAAATTACTGGCGAAGGCCCAGAAGCCATCATTGAATTTTCGGGTGATAGTGACGCCTTCATCGTCAAGGGTCTGATTGCTGTTCTACAAAAATTGTTCTCAGGCCAGACCGCTCAAAGCATTTTGGATACTGATGTGTCCAAAGAGCTATCGCGACTTGATTTGTCGGCCCATCTCAGTCCGCAACGCAGCAATGGTCTGAATTCAATGGTGGGGAGAATTCGGGGATACGCAGAATTGCAGCTTTAAGTCTTTACACGTGAAAAGCTAAAGTTTCTATTTTTGAATTTATTTCGAAATCGTTCTGAAAGTTAATAAATATTAACTTATTAACCCATTTTGAACCACACAAGCATGTGATCGCGCATGGACTCAAACGAATCCGAAAGCGGCCCAGTCAATCGTTACCGTCGCCTCTAGGATTGCGATCCCCGAATCGAGACACAGTCCAATGTTTATGGCGACCAATCGCTCTGCCCAGCTCATAGGGTCCCCCGACCGTTAATCTGTATGCTGAAGGACTGTTGTCTCATGAGACACGGCTTAACACAAGGTTAAAATTCTTTGCTCACTGAGGCGGCTTTGGCCTTGAAGAACAGAGTGTATTCTGTAATCTTTTGGGATCGAAAATAGTTAATGAATTAAGTGCGCGCATCTGCTTGATGTGCATTGATTGAGCAACTAACCGAGCAGTGATTCCAAGGGATGGGATCACGTCGGAAGGCGCGGAGCAAACGCTCCCGCTGAGGCGCGGGGAGCTTTTGCGTGGCGGCATTGAGAACTATTTCTCCATCGGAGTTCGTGCGTCGTTTGAAGCACGGTATCGTATCGCATGACAGTAAAGTCGTCTGGTTCTTGGGCGCGGGATGTTCTGTAAGTTCTGGTGTCGACGATGCTGCAACACTGACAAATCGTTGGCTGAAAGAACTGATGTACCTTGAGACAGGTGAAGAGGATGGCTTGGAGGAGTGGGCCGAATCCCGGTTCCCGACCTATGACCGGAATGATCCTGCCTCTGCCTATATTCAAGTTCATGAAGCGCTGTTTTACACGGATCAGGATCAGCAACGCGAACAAGAAGAGTTGGCAAGTGAGGGCCAGCCGGGCTTTGGATATGCAACGCTGGCGCAACTCTTAACCCATGAAAAATGGGGTGATCGCTGCAACACAGTCATCACCACAAACTTCGACGATTTGGCTGCCGATGCCCTTTACTTTTATTCCCAACGTAAGCCTCAGGTACTGACGCACGAATCTTTTGATCGGCATGTTCAAGTCAGCGATGCCCGCCCGACGATTGTTAAGCTGTATGGTGATGCTCACCTCAGCTCGGAATACCTCGATGGTAATCGTCGTTTACTACGGAATGATGTGAAGAACCGCCTGCGTGCGTTGGCAACAGAATGTACGCTGGTATTTGTCGGATACGGTGGTCGGGACGATTGCATCCTCGATCTTTTCGAAGAAATGCCCCAAGGCGCTCCCTCTGGCGGTGTCTATTGGGTGAATGATAAAGCTCCCGGCAAATCGATGTCGCAATGGCTGGAAGATCGAAGAGCTGTCTGGGCGCAGAATGAGAGCTTTGATGATCTCATGTATCTGTTGCGCCGTGAGTTTCAGCTTGGCCATCCGCGCATTGATCGCTTTGACCAAATTTTGCAGAAATATGATGCCGAGTACCGCGCATTGGCATCGAAGAAAACGTTGCAGCCTGTCCCTGTCGATGGCCCGGTTTCCTCACCTGCCGCACCAGAGGTAAAACCTGCTGTTGTTGTCGAGCCAGTCGTTACCCGGCCTGTTGCCAATGAAGTTTCTGCGGTAAAAGAACCCGCCAATACGCCAAGCGAAACTTATATTGCGGCGACGGCAGAGGCCAAATCTTGGCCGGTTGCCACAGAACCTATGGCAGAGGAACGCTCTGAACTTCAGGAACCGACTATTGCGGCGTCAACGATGGTTGAGCCGAGCAATGACGATGAGTTGCGCGAACCTGAAATCGAAGTGCTCGATCCTGTAACACCTGATACATTGAAGACTGAACCTTTGGTCGCTGCCGCAATTGCGATGAAAGCGCGTGAGAAGGTCGAGGCTGCTCAACGCGCCGATCCTTCCGCTCCAATGATTGAAAGTGAAGCCCGTCAGGATAATATCTCTCCTGATATAGACAGATCGAATGACGCTGCTACAGCAAGCGCCTTTAGTGCTGCGGTTGCTGTTACGGAATCTCCCTCTAAGGCGTCATCAGTTGATGTGACCAATTTTTCTGTCAATTTGGATGAGGGTAGCTTTCCGCCAGTAAACGGTTCTGTTCGCGACTCTGAGTCGGGTGACGACGATATTTTCGAATTAAACACTGAAGCTACAGAAACTGACATCAGCGGAAATGAAACAAGCCCTGCCGCACTTGCTTCTGCGACAGTGGAAAATAACGAAGACGGATCTCGACATAAGATTGATGCGCTCATTGCCGCTGCAGTGAAAGCGATGGCCACTGATAGCCAGGAGCAAGACGCATCAAATCCTGTAGATATGTCCTCGGCCACTCTTGATAATATTACGGCGCCTCTCGGTGCATTGGACATTGACGTCGCTGATGTTGCGCCGCCTCTTGACTCGTTGGTTGCTCAACCTTTGCCAAATCGTCCTGTTGGCGCGCCAACACGTTCGACAGATGCCGAGATTATCGACATCGCAGAAGACACAGTTGATGCTGGTCCGCTGACGCCTCCGACCCGTCTGATGCGCCGCGATGATGCTGTTGCTTTAGATGCCCGATTTCGGTCAGCCCTAGCAGATAATCCCCGCGATGCGATGCTGCTCGCGGATTACGCGCAGTTCTTGACTGTGGGACGTCAGGACCATGATGGAGCGGAGCATTACTTCAATCGTGCAGTTGATGCTGATCCGCAAAACGATGCTGCATTGCGTTTGTTCGCGCGGTTTTTAACCGATATTCGCCGCGACCATGAACGCGCTGAAGATTGTTATCGTCTGGCGATCCGCGCAAATTTCGAGAGCGCGGAGACGATGTGCAGCTACGCAGAGTTCTTGTGGCACGCTCGCGGTGATTTCGAAACGGCTGGCGAATGCTTCCAAGTTGCAGTGGATGCTGCGCCGCGCGATGCTGGGTCATTGATGCGGTATGCAGAATTCCTGAAACTTGTTCAGCGCAACGATGATGCGGCTTATGCGTTATTGAAACTTGCAGCAGCATCTGGCGGGACTGATCCGGCGGCGACGGTGGCGCTGGCAGAATTTACCGCAGCACGTCGCGGTGATGTTGAAAAAGCTGACGTTATTTTTGAAAAGGCGCTGGAGATTGACGGCGATTCTGTAGAGACGCTGACAAGCGCTGCTCAGTTTCATGCTCAGTATAAGGGTGACTTAAGCCGCGCTGAGACTTTGTTTGATCATGCATTAAGCGTCGATTCTGCCTCTACGGAGACGTTGTTGGCATTCGCTGATTTCCTTCGTATTCACCGATCTGATCCGGCTAAAGCCGAGGCGATGATTAAACGTGCCATGGAGGCTGATCCCGGTAATGCGGGGATTGCCGCAGCATATGCGCTCTTCCGTGATGAAGTTTTGGTTGATGATGAAGGCGCTGAGGACATGTTCCGCAAGGCCATCAATCTTGATCCCCGCGACGCGACTGTGCTGACGCATTACGGACGGTTCCTCCAGTATTCTCGCCGTAAGCCTAGCGCTGCAGAAGATCGTTTGCGTAAAGCGGTTGGTATGGAGCCGCGCAATGCGCTGGCACTGCGTAGCTATGGCATGTTTTTAATTTTGGAGCGCGATAACCTCGAAGAAGGTGAGCGTTATTTGCGCCGTGCTGTCACCGCTGCACCGTCCGATGCTGAATCACTGAGTGATTTGGCTGAATTTTTGGGAAAACGCGGCAGGAACCACGAAGAAACCGAAGATATGTTTCGCCGTGCCCTAGCTGCCGATCAATCGAGCAAACGGACTTTACGCCGCTACGCACGTTTCTTGTCGGAAAGCAAAGGCGATACGGATGCAGCGGAAGAAATGTACCGTAAGGTGCTGGATGAACAGCCGGAAGATGCCCGCGCGCTAAGCGGATCTGCCCATTCAATGTTTGTTCAAGGAAAACGACGGGAAGGACTTTCATTCCTGGATAAGGCTTTTGATGCCGTTATGGGTGATGAGCCACGCCGTCGTAGTATTGATTTATTGTTGGAGCTTTGGTTCTTCCGCTATTGCTTTGACGAGAACGCAAAGCGGGACGCTATTAAGGCCGCAATCTGGTTGGTGAAAGAAGGCGCTAAAGTCACGCGGATTGATGTCAACTCTATGGTTACCCGTGCCGTTGCAGATAATCATACAGATCCAGATATTTTGCGCGAACTTGCCGGGGTTGTGAGTGGCTCTGCTGCGCCAGAACGGCTGGACAGATTCAACGTCGCCTAATCGGTTGGGTCGTCCAAATAACCTTGAAATATAAAGCCGAGGCTTCACGCTGAAATGCCGTGGAGCCTATAATTGTGTTCTCGAAGCATTTTTCTGGAATGTGTCTGCAAACATCAAAAACTGAGAGAATCTTAGGGTCGATTATGACCTTAAGCCCTTTGTTATGGATTTAAACACGGCGCTTGCTGTTCATGTAAAAACAATATAAGAAATTGTTTATATCATCATAATACGCAGAGCTTTCGCTATGTCTAATGCCCTTTCCCGGCTTCTTGAAACTCGTGATTGGCTGATGGCCGATGGTGCGACGGGCACAAACTTGTTCGCGATGGGATTGGAAGCGGGAGAGCCGCCGGAGCTTTGGAATATCGATCATCCGGAGCGGATTCGGGCCTTACATCAGGGGTTCGTTGATGCTGGGTCGGATTTGATCCTCACTAACAGCTTTGGTGGAACGCGATACCGCTTGAAACTGCATAATCACCAAGATCGTGCGTTCGAGCTGAACAAAGCGTCGGCGGAGATCGCGCGTGCCGTTGCAGATGAGGCTGGTCGCCCGGTTATTGTTGCTGGTTCCGTAGGCCCGACAGGAGAAATTTTTGAACCTGTTGGTACGCTCTCAATTGCCGATGCGGTCATCGCTTTCGAAGAGCAAATCAAAGGCTTGATGGAAGGCGGCGCTGATGTGATTTGGGCCGAGACGATTTCATCGGAAGAAGAAATCACTGCCATTGCTCAGGCTTGTGCCAATCTTGATGCACCGCTTTGCGCGACGTTGAGCTTTGATACTGCTGGACGGACAATGATGGGTGTGACCTCCACGGGCTATGCAGAGATACAAAAGACATTGCCTTCTCTGCCCCTCGCGTTTGGCGCGAATTGTGGAACAGGTGCACCCGATTTGCTGCGCACGGTGCTTGGGCTTACAGAAGCGTGCCCGGATGCCATTGTCATCGCTAAGGCCAATGCCGGCATCCCTAAATATGTTGATGGCATTATTGAATATGACGGCACACCGGAGTTGATGGCGGACTATGCGCGTCTCGCTCGCGATGCCGGGGCGCGGATTATCGGTGGCTGCTGTGGAACGAAGCCAGAGCACCTTGTTGCTATGAAAGCTGCGATGGAATCGCATACTCCAACAAGGCGACCAGCATTAGAAATGATCATCTCCCGCATTGGCGATTTTTCATCAGAGGGCGATGGGACAGGCGATCAAAGCGCTGCTCCAAGACGTGAACGGCGCGGCCGCAAGCGGGCATAACCCGCGCGTGACTAACCAACGTGCGGGGTTGTGCCTTTATCGCGTGTGAGAATCCACGCGGCAGCGGCCCCAGCCATTGCCCCAAATAAATGCGATTCCCACGAGATGCGTTGATCCGGCAATACGCCCAAGATCAACCCACCATAGAGCAAACCTGCAAAAACAGCCATTGCGATTGCGCGTAAACTCCGCTCAAAAATTCCAAGCGCAACAACATATCCTAGATATCCGAACACCAATCCGCTCGCACCCACATGGACGCGGTTGTCACCCCGAGCCAACAGCCAGACCAGCAAACCGCCCAGAAGTACGATGATGATCGTCGAATCAAGAAATCGCTTTGGCGATGCCATCGCAGCCATCCCACCCAAGACGACCAGAGGAACAGTATTGGCGATGATGTGCCCAAACCCTGCATGGAGGAACGGCGAAGCCGGTATGCCGATCAATCCACCGAAATCTCTCGGCTCTAACCCAAACCATTGGTTTAATTCGTACCCCGAGATGAAATTCACAACTTGTGCGGCCCATATCACCACCAGAAGAGTGAAAATTGGACGGAGAAACTCAAAAGTCAGACTGTCTTTATTCAGTGCCATTCAGCGTGCTCCGTGGCTTTGAGTAAACATCTGTTAACAAATAGCGATGCAGGCTTGCAAATGCTTACGTTTTATAGCTTGGGTCGGAATAAGATTCTGAATTGTCGCGTCCAGTTCACATAATTGACTTGATGCAGGCAATGGTCGCAAGCGGCCCGGCTCTGCCGGCGTGATTTGGAGTGCGTAATATGGCCGACGAAGAAGACGACATCATCCTCAGCGAGTTGAGCGATGATGAGCTTGTGCTGCAAATGCACGATGACCTTTATGACGGTCTAAAAGATGAAATTTCCGAAGGTGTGAACATTCTGCTGGAGCGCGGATGGACTCCCTACGATGTGCTGACCAAGGCATTGGTTGAAGGGATGCGAATCGTCGGTATCGACTTTCGCGATGGCATTCTCTTCGTTCCTGAAGTCTTGCTCGCCGCGAATGCAATGAAGGCAGGAATGTTTATTCTGCGGCCTTTGCTGGCGGAAACCGGTGCTCCTAAGCAAGGCAAGATGGTCATCGGGACCGTCAAAGGCGATATCCATGACATCGGCAAAAACCTTGTCGGTATGATGATGGAAGGCGCGGGCTTTGATGTGGTTGATCTCGGCATCAACAATCCCGTTGAGAACTACCTCGAAGCCATCGAGAAAGAAGACGCTGATATTCTCGGCATGTCTGCTTTGCTGACCACGACCATGCCTTATATGAAGGTCGTGATTGACGAGATGACTGCGAAAGGCATTCGCGAAAATTATGTCGTTCTTGTCGGCGGCGCACCGCTCAATGAAGAGTTTGGTAAAGCCATCGGTGCGGATGCCTATTGTCGTGATGCGGCGGTGGCGGTTGAAACTGCTAAAGAATTCATGGAACACCGCAAGCATAACCAGACTGCATAGGCATAGCCTATGCGTCGCGGAAAAAGACAACGCAGCGGCGCAGGGACTGGCACTCAGCCAGATTTCGCCGTTGCTCTCGAAGCCCGTCTCATGGAAGACGGGCTAGATGCTTCGCGAATAAAAGCCACCCCTGAGCAAGTCATGCTAATTGCTTGCGGCGCGCTGGCACGGGAAATAATTGCAGTGAATGAGGCGAATGGCTGGGATAATGCCGTTCTAGAATGTCTCCCTGCCAAGCTGCATAATGCTCCACAACACATTGCCGAGGCAGTCCGGGTCAAAATCCGTGATGCTAAAGCGCGCGGATTTGAATCAATTTTCGTGCTTTATGCTGATTGCGGCACAGGGGGTGCATTAGATGCGGTTTGTGCACAAGAGAATGTCGAACGTATTCCTGGCCCGCATTGCTATGCCTTCTTTGATGGGATCGACACATTCGAAACCCGTCACGAAGAAGAGTTGGGCACGCTTTATCTGACCGACTTTTTTGCAAAACAATTTGATGCGTTGATCTGGCGGGGCTTTGGGTTGGACCAAGCGCCCGAAATGCGTGATATTTTGTTCGCTCATTACACCCGTGTTGTGTATCTGGCACAGACTGAAAACCCTGAATTGGATGCAAAAGCTCAAGAAGCCGCAGAGCGGCTTGGCCTTAGCTATGAGCGCAGGTTTACCGGATATGGTGATTTAGGGACGACACTCGCTGGGTTGGCAAAATAGTTGGAAACCCTGCTTATGACCGCGGGGATTTTTCCTCATTCAGTAGCCATAAACAAAAATACGATGCCGCCACCGCGCCGATCAGTTGAGCGATAATAAATACGGGCATATGGCCGGGATAAATCCCAGCAAACGTATCAGATAAGCTCCGTGCTATTGTCACAGCCGGATTTGCAAAAGATGTGGAAGCCGTGAACCAATATGCAGCGGTAATATAAAGTCCTACAGCCATCGGAACCGCAGTCTCTTTTGTTTTAAGTGTCGCGAGAATCGTAAAGACAAGCCCAAAGGTTGCGACAGCTTCAGCAAACCATTGCGCTCCTCCAGTCCGTGATTTTGTGGATAGTTGAAATAAGCTCTCGTCAAACATCAGATGTGCAGCCCACACGCCGAGTATCCCGCCAATAATCTGAACTGCTACGTAAACAAGGCTGTCGTAGTTTGTAATTTCTTTGCGGAGCCAGAAAACAAGCGTCACTGCCGGGTTAAAATGCGCCCCGGATATTGGCCCGAGCATGGTGATCAAAACCACGAGAATTGCACCCGTTGGGATCGTGTTACCCAGCAAGGCAATCGCTACATTTCCACTCGCCAGAGCCTCCGCCATAATCCCGGACCCCACAACGGTGGCCAACAAAAAAGCAGTTCCAATAAACTCGGCAATATATCGTTGCATCGGGCGAAAGGTCATAGAGAGTCGTGCTTTCAATATGAAATTAATGAATTTTTACAGTGCCAGTGTGATCAGTTGATGAAGGTTAAGACTCCTTTGACCATACCGCGCGAAAAGGAGTGATAAAGCTAAAATAGGTAAGTCGATGCGTGTTCTTCATATTCTCGATCATTCAGCGCCTTTGCAAAGCGGATATGTCTCCCGGACTCTAGGGATTTTGCGCGCACAGCGGGGACTTGGTTTCGATCCGGTGTGTCTCACGACCCCGCGCCATAGTGCGGATGCAGGCGAACCGGAAACAGAAGTCGAAGAAGTCATGGGCTTTCGCTTTCATCGGACCGGAACACCCCAAAAGAAACGTGTTCCCGGCCCGATGTTTATTACCGAAATGTTTGAGACGGCACGACGACTCGCAGATGTAATCGAAGCTGAGAAACCGGATGTTTTGCATGCGCACTCGCCTTGTTTGAATGCATTTCCGGCTTATCATGTGGCGAAGAAACATGGATTGCCCTCAGTTTATGAAATTCGTGCGTTTTGGGAAGATGCTGCGGTTGATCTTGGCAATACGACGGAAGGCTCTTTGCGTTACCGCATAACCCGTGCGATGGAGACGCGCGCGTGCCGCGATGTCGACCATGTATTCACAATCTGTGAAGGTTTGCGGAAAGACTTGCTCGCTCGTGGCATCCCCTCGTCGAAATTATCACTTGCGCCTAACGCTATCGAACCGGAACGGCTGTCGCCCGTCGATCAGCCCGATGCAAAGTTGCGCGCAGAGATTGGTCTTGGCGATGGCCCTGTCATTGGATTTGTTGGTTCGTTCTATCATTACGAAGGTTTGGAGCTGCTACTCGGCGCCTTTCCAAAAATTCTTGAGGCGATTCCGAATGCTCAACTTTTGTTTGTTGGCGGGGGAATGCAAGATGCGAATTTGCGGGCTGCTGCCAAACCCTTCGGAGATGCTATAAAATTCACGGGGCGGGTTCAGCCTGACGTCGTACCGAGCCATTACAGTGTTATTGATCTGTTGGTTTATCCAAGGCTAAAAATGCGGCTGACTGATTTGGTGACGCCGCTCAAACCATTAGAAGCAATGGCAATGAAACGACGGTTCATCGCGTCTGATGTTGGCGGACATCAGGAGTTAGTGCGACACGGTGAGACGGGAAGATTATTCACTGCAGGTGATGTTGGTGCTCTCGCCGGGTCAGCGATTGAAGCCCTTCAAAAAGCGAACACGCCCGAGGATCAGGGAATCCTCGAGCGCGCTCTGGCGTTCGTCAGGGAAGAGCGAAGCTGGTCAGCTGTCGCCCGGCGGTATGCGCCAATTTACGAACGCCTGGTTTCGCCTGCGTAGCCATGCGGGGGGCTGCTACGGACGAAACGTGTAGTTAGTGCAAAACGCCAACGGACCGATTAAGTTATTGAATACAATAATTTAAGTATTGTATTTTTTGATTCTCGATTTGATGACGTTGCACTTTCGCCTATTCGATCTGTTTTAGAAGTCCGCACATGTTCGCGGTTCTGAACTTTCTACGGATGGATACGTTACCCGTTGATCTAATGTGCGAGGTTGGTGGAAAATTGTCCCACCCATCTCGTATGTCGTCCCAACAGTACGTGCAATTGTTGGCATGTAATTGTAGGTACTCTCGGTAAAGATCAGCGTGTCGCCTTGGTTGATTTCAAGGTCGTCAGGAAGTTTATTAAACTCGGAATCCACGGCGTTAGGTGATGGCCTGACCGTACCTGAGTCCCATTCTCTACTCCACAGAACATGAAATGACAGATTTGTTCTGTTGGCCGCGTCTTCATAACATCCGATCACTGATGTGACCGTAAATTTCAAATCATTCTGCGGATACGGTCTCAGGACAAGCGGGCCTGCAGCGCCGAGTGCCAGAAATTCATTGTCGGTCAACTCTGAAGTTCTTGAAATCAAATCGCCGATGGTACTTGTGGCCTGTTCTACTTTCCCGTCCGCCCACACGCTCTGCATTATTTCTGTCGAACCAATTGTCAAAGCGAGTAAGAGCGGCGCAAGCAAAGCGAATTCAACTGCTGCGATACCTTCCTCATTTTTCGAGAAACGACCGAGTGGCATCTTGTAGCCCGAAAGAAAGGAAGCCCCGTTTTTATTCAACTTTTTGAATTTCTTATACATGATTCAATTCCTCAAGTTGTCGGTGCGACACAGCCGTTGGAAGATCCAAACGGTTCATTGCGGAAGGCAAGATTACTGATGAGAATTAGCTCGCCATCATCTCCGCCGAGCGCGTTATCGAGAAGAGGAAGTATCACTCTCCATCGGTGGAACACTTGCAACGCCATAACGGAATCTGCAGTACCATTGTTCACTACGCTCGTTATGTTTTCGAACTCTTCATTGGTCGCCGCTGGATTAGAAGAAAAGCTTGCAAGTTCTTGCACCACAACTTTTGTGTTCATGTTGCAATCTCCAACGGAGAATGCGAGCCTGCTGCACAGTTGATCGATATAATCATCTGCGGTGAGGCATTGGCCTTCACCGGTCTTGATCTGACGCGACGTGTCTTCAACAGCCGCAGTCAATGCAGATCTGGATAGATGGATGAGTGCAATTTCAAAAGTGCCAACGGTTAACAGCAGAAATGGTAGAAGAACCACTGCAAATTCGACGGCTGTCGAACCCTTGCGATCACGTCGGAAGCGGCGTACCAATCCACCCAACGTCTTTGATGCTGTAGGTCGCATGAACAATCCCCCGATATGTTCAAAAGTTGATAATGGAAAGATATAGATACAATTCGTTACATGCTGATTAATGGTGGGCGAAAATCGAAGTATACACTGGATAAATTACGTCGAATTCAAAAAATACAATGAATAGAAAACGAAATGGATAATAATAGACGTAACTTGTACGGTAGGCGAAGAGGCCCGAAACTCAGGGATAACAGGGCATCTTTAATGCGCGACCGGCTGTCCGACTATGCCGCTTTGCCAGACGGCCTTGATCAAAAGCTGGATCTAGAATCTTTGTTTTCTGCGCCATCTGAGCTGTGGCTTGAGATTGGTTTTGGAGCAGGGGAGCATGTTGCAGCACAAGCATTGGCAAATCCAAGTGTTGGTTTGTTAGCCTGTGAGCATTACTTGAACGGTGTGTCCTCTTGTCTTGCTCATTTAGAAAAAAATGAAATAAAAAACACAAAATTACATAACGGTGATGCTCGTGATTTGATGGATCAATTGCCTGACGCATCAATCTCGAAGGTTTTTCTGCTTTATCCCGATCCTTGGCCGAAGGCACGACATCATAAGCGGCGCTTTATCAATCCTGACAATTTGGATGCTTTTGCGCGTATTATGCACGGCGGGGCAGTACTGCGCGTCGCATCTGACATTCCAGATTATATTCAATGGACGATGGACCATCTGGAGGAACGGACGGAATTTAGCTTATTAGGAGACCCTGCAAGCGGCTTTCGAGAGCCTTGGACTGATTGGCCCGGAACACGGTATGAAGCCAAAGCGCTGCGGGAGGGCCGAACACCGGCCTATCTGACTTTTGAGCGAAATCCCCAATGATCCGCCCGGAAGTAGTGGCATTATTTCGCCGATGGGCAGAACCGGCCATAGCGCTGGGCGGGACGCTTATCGCCCTTTGGATTGTCGGAGCGACAAATCTGCGGTGGGGGTGGCTCTCTTTGGCTTTAGCCGCAATTATTACCGTCAGCGGTGGATTGTGGGTCAGAGAAGCAATCCGGCGGGTCAGGTTTGCAACAGGCGATGCTTCTGGTGCGGGCAGAGTCTTTGTTGAAGAACAACGTATTCTCTATGTTGGCGGCCTTGGAAATATCCAAATCGAATTAAGAGATGTGAACCGCGTTGATATCGCGGTTTCTAAATCCGGCGGCAGCGCGAATGCGAGTGTCTTGCTTTACACCGAAAGTGGATTACCGGCGGCCATTCCGCTCAATGCAGAAGGCCATGACGCCTTTATAGATGCGCTTTGCAGCCTGCCGGATTTCCGCTTTGACGCCCTGAGTGCTTCAATTTCGGAACAAAAAGCGGCGGAAAGTTCCGCTCCAATTATCACGTTTTGGCGTCGAAAAGCGCTAAGGTAGTTACCTAAGCTTGCCTTCCCGTCACGCAGCCTTAATGTCGCGGCTCCAAAGGGTCGGAGAAAATCTATGTCCATTCCACAAGAGGGCGGTGGTCCCATTGAGTCGCGTGATCAACTCGCTGCCTATCTCGAATCCGGCTGTAAACCACGCCAGGATTGGCGAATTGGTACGGAACACGAAAAGTTCGGATATCGCAAAGCTGATTTGAAACCCATCGGCTACGAGGGCGCTTGCGGTATCAAAGGGATGTTGGAAGGGCTGCGCGACACGTTCGGTTGGAGTGAACTGCTGGAAGGCGACACTCTGATCGGTCTAACCAAAGGGAAGGCTAATGTCTCATTGGAACCGGGGGGACAACTTGAGCTTTCAGGCGCACCACTAGAGACGATTCACGAGACATGCGAAGAAGTAAATCAGCACCTTGCCGAAGTGCGAGAGATTGCGGATAAATGCGGCGTCGGTTTTATGGGGCTTGGCGCGTTGCCCAAATGGGAGCGCGAAGATTTGCCGGTGATGCCGAAAGGCCGTTACGGAATCATGCGCCGGTATATGCCACAAGTCGGGTCGAAGGGCCTCGACATGATGTTCCGCACCACGACAATTCAGGTGAATCTTGATTTCTCTTCAGAAGCGGACATGGCGAAAAAACTGCGGGTTGGGTTGGCATTGCAGCCGATTGCTACAGCGCTGTTTGCCAACTCTCCGTTTTTAGGTGGTAAGCCGAATGGATATCTGAGTTATCGCGGTGAAATCTGGCGCGATGTTGATAATGCCCGGGCTGGCATTCCGGCCTTTGTCTTTGAGGACGGTTTTGGATTCGATGCCTATGTCGATTATGCGCTCGATGTGCCGATGTATTTCGTTTATCGCAACGGCCAATATATCGATGCTGCAGGGCAATCCTTCCGTGATTTTCTCGATGGGAAGCTGCCAGCACTGCCCGGCGAGACGCCGACGCTTTCAGATTGGGCAGACCATCTAACAACGATCTTCCCGGATGCGCGGATCAAGAAATTTATGGAGATGCGCGGGGCTGATGGCGGGCCGTGGCGGAAGATATGCGCGTTGCCTGCCTTTTGGGTCGGGCTGCTTTATGATGACGGTGCCTTGGATGCGGCATGGGACATCGCAAAAAATTGGACGCAGGAAGACCGTATAGGACTGCGGGACTCTGTTCCGGCTAAGGCGCTTAAGGCGGACATCCAAGGGCGTAGTGTACTCGATATTGCGAAGGAACTGCTCGCGATCTCAGATCAAGGTTTGCACAATCGCGCCAAAGCGGGAGCTTTTGACCGCGACGAAGCGCATTTCCTTAATGCTCTGCGGGACGTTGTTGATCGGGGCGAGACGCCTGCAGATGAGATGCTGTGGAAATACGAAAATCAATGGGGCGGCGATATTGATCGCGTCTATGCTGAATACAGCTACTGACGCTTTATCCGGCGCGCACCAATCCTAGTGTGCGTGCCATCCAACCAAACAAAACCGCCAAGACAGGTAACACGAATAGCCCAACAAAAAACGCGGCGAATCCTGAAAAGAGCGCCGCTATGGGCAGGGAAAACTCGTCTTGTTCGGTATCGCTTGCTGCTTGTGCCTCTTGAAAAGACTGCGCGAGTTGCCCTGACAGATCAGCGCCCAACCCTTCGGCAATGAGGATCAATGCCGGGAAAATGGCCAATGAAGCAGCGTTCGCGGCTAGCCCTGCCATCACATAAGGACGCAACTCTGTCTCACCGCGTTTTGCCGCGCGCCAGGCAAGCCAAGCGAAGACGGTCAGCCACGCGGGCAAAGATACAAACAAGGACAGATTGCCGACATACCCGAACCGAGCCGCATACGGGCCTGCCATTGTAAAAAGCGCTGGGACAATCGCGAAAATAATCGGCGCAGCCAATAGACAGGTCACGAAAGTCATTACGGAAGGTTTTTTCATGCCGCAGATCCACTGGTCATAGCGACGAAGACATCTTCAAGGTCAGCCTCTTCTGTGGAAAGATCCCGCACAACGACTCCGGCTGATTGCACCTCAGTCAGAATGGCCCCTAATTGCATTTGAGACTTTGGGTAAGTCACGATCAGCGCGCCGTCCTCGCGTAGACGGACATCCAATGTTTCATGCGAATCGAGCGTTGCGGGCACTGAATCCAAAGGTGTCTCAGGCCATATGACCGCGCTCTTGCTATCCATACGTTTCATCAAGACGGATTTATCTTCACAGGCGACGACTTCGCCATGATTTATGATGGCAATCTGGTCGCACATTTCTTCGGCTTCTTCGAGGTAATGGGTGGTGAGCACCACGGTAACGCCGCCCTCGTTTAGCTCGCGAACGTAATCCCACATCTGTTTGCGCAATTCGATATCGACGCCTGCGGTTGGCTCATCGAGAATTAGAACCGGCGGCGAATGGCAAAGCGCTTTACCAATCAATAGCCTGCGCCGCATCCCTCCCGATAGCGACCGTGCATAAGCATCGGCCTTATCTTTCAAACCAAGCGCTGCCAGCAGTTCAATCGTGCGTCGCTCTCGTTTCGGAACCCCGTATAATCCGGCCTGTATTTCAAGGGCTTCACGGGGTGTGAAGAATGGATCAAGAATCAGTTCCTGCGGAACAACCCCGATACTTGCGCGGGACATGCGCGGGTTTACGTCCTGATCAAAGCCCCAAATGCTGACCGATCCGGCAGATTTGACGACCAAACCCGCTAGAATATTGATGAATGTTGATTTTCCCGCGCCATTTGGCCCAAGCAGACCAAAGACAGACCCCACGGGTACTTGCAGCGATACCCCTTTAAGCGCCTGTTTTTCAGGAGCATTTCCCTGCGCAGCATAGGTTTTGCGCAAATCGCGGGCGTCGATGGCGAAGCTGGGGGCCTCAGAAGTCATACTGGCTCCGGGAAAAGGAAAAAGCGGTTCGCGAGACGGCTATCATCGTGTACCCAAGAGCGCAAACGACTCATGAGGATTAACATGGCTGGAACATTGACCCGCATTACACCGGAACAGCGTGACCTCGCCTTGGTTGAGGTGGCAACCAAGTCTGTTGCGTGTGATGGCGGCGGCGGACCATTAGGGCATCCACTGACCTATTACGAGATTGGTGCAGAAGGGTCTGCGTCCTGCGGATATTGCGGCAAAAAATTCGTTCTCAAAGCGCAATAGATCGTCAGCTAACGCCGACATATTTGTGGATCAAATCGAGGTTGTTTTTCAGATCGGCGGCAAGGGCTTCATCTCTGCGCTCGCCATTTTCAATGAAAACCACGCGATCCGCAATGGAGAGTACCGCATCAATGCGTTGTTCAACTAGAACAGTCGCAACGGCTTGCTCTTTGAGGCTAACAACAACATCGCGGATCAACGAAATCATCGAAGGCTGTAGACCTTCGGTTGGCTCATCAAGCAAAAGCACATTCGGCTCAATCGCGAGGGCGCGCGCCATCGCAAGCATTTGTTGCTCACCGCCTGATAATGTCTCCGCGCGCTGGCGATAGCGATCCCGCAAGCGGGGAAAGAGCGTCAGCACTTTTTCGCGTGTCTCCTCACCTTTGTTCCGTGTTAACAACCCGACGTCGATGTTCTCGGCAACGGTCATTTCTGCAAAGAGTCGACGTCCTTGGGGGACATATCCAATCCCGCGCTTGGGTACTTCATGTCCCGCCAAACTGTTCAGGCTTTCTCCATTGAGCGTGATGCTGCCGGATCGGGCCGAGACAATGCCCATGATCGCCTTGAGTGTTGTGGTCTTCCCTGCACCATTGCGTCCGAGCAAGCAGAGAATCTCGCCTTGCCGCGCCGTCAGGCTCATATCGCGCAAGACTTGCACGTCGCCATAAAAACAATTGATGCCTTTGACCTCTAACATCTACCCACCCAAATACGCGGTTTGCACATCGGCATTGCCCCGGATTTCTTCAGGTGTGCCCTCGGCGAGAGTTTCGCCAAAGTTCAAGACGGTAATACGGTCTGCCAGTGCCATCACGACATTCATGTTATGCTCGATCAGCAGGACAGTGGCATCTTTCGCCACGGCACGGATCAACTCTTTGAAAGTCTCGATTTCGCCCTCTGACAAGCCTTGTGTCGGTTCATCAAGAATGAGGAGTTTGGGCGCAAGTGCAAGACCCATAGCGACTTCGAGTAATCTCTGATGTCCATAGGCTTGTGATCCGGCGCGCTCGAATGCGCGGCTGCTAAGACCAACCCGTTCCAGCGCGACCATGGCGCGGTCTGCGGCGTCATTACTCGCGTTCAGGCTGGCTCTGCGTTGAGCCGGTAGCATAACGTTATCGTAGAGTGTCAAGTTCGGATAGATGCTTGTGATCTGGAAAGTATAGGCAATGCCGAGTGCAACCCGATCATGGGCAGGTAATCGCGTTATGTCACTTTCCTCAAAGTGAATCGCGCCTTGCGTGGGCGCGATGCGTCCACAAAGCAAGCTGACGAAAGTCGTCTTACCCGCTCCGTTCGGACCGATCACAGCGCGTATTTCTCCTTGTGGCAACGCGAATGCATCCACGTTCACAGCACGGAGGCCGCCGAAGTCTTTGATCAGATTTTTTGCGGAAAGCAGCGTCATGGTAACCATCCATCCGTGCGCCGCCTTATCGAGCCAAGAACACCTTTGCGCGCGAAGAGGATTAGCAAAACGAGCGCGACACCAACGACGATTAGATAGGCTGTCGTGATCTCACGGGCATAATCTATCAGATAGAAAATCAGGATGGAGCCGACCAAGGGACCAAGCACCACGCCTGCTCCGCCAAGTAGGACAAAGAGCAAAGGCTCGATAGAATATTGGATAGACGCAAAACTTGCGCCGACTGATCCAAACAGCAATGCATAGGCTGCACCAGCAGCACCAGCAAACGCTCCCGACACAACAACAGCGCCGAGCTTATAAGGGAACGGATTAAAGCCGAGCATTCTCGTGCGTTCTTCGTTTTCGCGAATGGCAATCAACACGCGGCCCGCTTTAGAGCGCACGATTGCCAGCGCAATCAACAAGCCAACGGAAAAGATCACCCACGCCGCAATGAAGCGCGTATCGTCAGCGGATAGGTCTATCATGCCAATGGCGCGGTCGGCTTGAGGCAAGACAAAACCCTCATCACCGCGTGTATATTCGTTGAAGTAAAGCAGCGTCAGAAACCCTGCCTGCGCGAACATGAGCGTGACAATCATAAAGGCAACGCCGGTTGTTCTCAGCGCAAGCGTGCCGATAAGAAATGCAAGCGCGGTAGCGGCAATGATGCCGGTCGGGAAAGCAGCAATCGCAGGAAAATCCCAGTACCGCATCGTCATACCGGCCCCGTACATCCCCGCTGCAAAAAACAGCGCATGGCCGAGACTCAGCAAGCCGGTATATCCGAATAAAATATTATAGCCGGTCGCATAAGTCGCGAGCACCAAGATCCTTGCAAGGTTGCCTTGGTGATAGGGCGACATCACGTATTGCATCGCGAACAGCAATGCGATGACTGCAAGGTGTAGGATAAGAGCGCGATCAACCCTCATTGTGCTTTGGCTCCGAACAAACCTTGCGGACGGAACACAAGCACCATTGCAACAACCAGCGTCGCGATAATCTTTGCAAGCGTGGGGGTGAAGAAAACTGAGATGATGCCGTCACTCATTCCGATCAACAGTGCGGCAATGAGCGTCCCGCGCAGACTGCCCAAGCCTCCGATGATGACGACGATGAAAGACAACAGCAGCGGGTCACCGCCCATCAAATAATCGGCTTGCTGAATGGGAACGATCAGCACCGCCGACAATGCGGCGAGCGCAGCCCCAAAACCGAATGTCAGCGCGTAGACTTTTTCGACGGGAATACCAAAAGCCTGCGCTGTCTCGCGATCAAGCTGCGTTGCGCGCATGACGAGGCCCATTTTCGTCCGCGATAACAGCAACCAAACAGCAAGTAGAATCGTGATTGCAGCCGCAATAACAAACAGTTTGTAACTGGTGGTGAAAAGACCCCAGCCGACATTGCTGCCTTCGAACCACGGGATTTCAATCCGGTGATTGAACGGCGCTTCGACGGCTTGAGCGACAGGACCAAACGTCACCAAAGCGCCTTGCTGCAAGATATACAGTAAACCGATGGTGGCGACGATGGTTGCTTCCGGTTCATAATCGAGTCTTTTCAGAATCAACCAATCGGCACTTGCAGCAATCGCCCCGACAAGCAGCGGAGCAATAATCAATGCGCCGACAAATCCGATTGCCGGATGTCCGGCTATATTGCTGGCGACGAACCACGCGATCATCGCGCCAAGCATAAAGAACTCGCCATGCGCAACATTCACAACGCGCATCACTCCGAAGACCAGCGACAAGCCAAGCGCGGTGAGTGCCAGTACAGCCGCACCGACAGCACCATCAAGCGAGGCGAGCATAAGTTGAGGGCCGAGGTCCAAGAAAGATTCTCCAGTCCCATTAAACCAGGGGCATGATTTGAAATTTAGGACAATGCTTAGACGAATACCCCCGACCTATGCCGAGGGTAATCTATTTCCGTCAGAGTTTTTGTGTCGTGTAATCTACTTCGTCAGGGTAATAGCCGTCAAAGATCGAGGTCTTATGGACAGGAGTTAATCTGCCGCCCTCGACCTTTGAAATAAACTGATGGCCGAAAGATTGGTGAGTGCGGCCGTTGAACAGCTTGTCGCCCTGTGGATGCGCGCGGCTGTGGGGCATGACACCGATATTTTCCACAGCTTCGATGAGTTTGGCGCGGTCGTCCGGCCCGGAATAATCCGCTGCTTCCATGCCTGCTTTGATGATGTGCAGTGTCTCCCAACAGCCGAACATATGAGAGTAGGTTGCGATGTCTTTGCTGTCGCTAACCGATGCGCCGGTATCATCCACGCCCACCGCTTTACGATAAAACGCGTCATGCTCTGACGACATATCGCTGGTGTAGCGTGGATTGCCTTCCCAGAAATATGATCCGTTGAGGAATTCCAAACCGGGGGTATTGATATCGACTGCTTCGAGCGAATCGAGAAATCCAAAAATCTCCGGTCCTCTGCCGCCGAAAAATTCACCAAGCTCTTTTACGAATGTCAGTACCGCAGGACCAACCATGACATGGTAAAGCACATCCGTATCGCGGGGAATTTGAGGGAAGTATTTCGTAAAAGATTTTTCCGTCGGCGGAATTGCGATCTTGGCAACGACTTCGCCGCCTTGTTTCGCGATTGCTTCCGAGAAGAAATCGCGGTGATCATGGCCAAAGGCAAAATCAGGATAGATCATTGTGACCTTTTTCCCGAGATTGTCTGCAACCCACGGGGCCATAGATTGCACTTGCGATTTTACATCTGTAATGCCGGGTTGCAGCGTGTAACGGTTTAATCCCCCGCTGGCGACATGGTGGCCTTCGGAAACGACGAAATACGGCATTTTCAGCTCACCCGCGCGCGGGGAAGACCCGATGACGACATGGCTGAACAACGTACCGAAGGCGACGTCTGTTTTATGCTGTGTTGCAAATTTTTCGATAACTTCAGCGCCGCGTTTAGGGTCCGTGCCATCATCTTCAGCGACGATTTCGATTTCACGGCCATTGATGCCGCCTTCTTCATTAATCAGCTTAGCCGCCGCGCGGGTGGTGCGATCATACCAACGACCATAGGCAGCACCGATCCCGGTTTTATGAACCTGAAATCCGATTTTGATTGGTTCGGATGACTGGGCTTGAATGTACGGAACCATCCCCGGAAGCATTTGCGTTCCCGCTGCGAACGCACCAACCGCGGCAGCGCCCTTGAGCAAAGAGCGGCGATTTTCATCAACAGGTGTTTCCGTTGCTTTTGGCGTTGCTTGATCGGTCATCGCTATATCCTCCGGTTCTCTATCTTTTGCGAAAGGATTGAGCGCGCGCCGCAGAATGTCCAGCAAAATTAAGCTGTCGGTTGCGCCAGCAACCATAGTCCAAAGAAAGTGTATGCCACCATCAATACTGCCAGCGGTATTTGCCCTATTGCGGCGCGTCGGCTGTCTCGCCAGAGATCAAGCGCCATATGATGCGCGACGCAGACGGCAATGACATGCCCCGCGATGATTGCTCCCGATTGAACCTGCCAAATTAATGATACGCTTTCTCTCGTATTTAAGAACGAGGTGGTGACGTAAAACTGGCCCAAGTTCAGAAAATCAGCACCGGTTGCCATCGGGTCGGTTGCGGCGGCGAGTGCATACTGTCCATTGACCAAAAGCGCGATCAGGTAATGAGCGAAATGATAGGCCAGTGAGATCGGAATGATAGAGAGAGCCAAGCGGCATACTGCTTTGCGCAGTGAAGGCGGTGTTCGGGTCAACCAAAGTCCCAGCATCAGGCTGAAGATAAAGATACCGGATAGTAAGGTCGCGGCGAAAAACAGACCGTTGGTGTTCTGATCTATTACGGCTGAGCGACCGGGAAACTCCAACGGATTAATGCCTAGTTGCGCGAGCCACCACCATGTCTCGCTCGTACCATCGAAGGATACCGTCGCTAAGGCGATTAACACAAACAAAGCCCCCGATAGTGATGGTGGAGGAGAATGAATCAGACCTGCTCCGGGGAAAGAAAGCGTCACGCGAATAAGCTTATCCCGATTGAACCGAAGCGGCGCGAGCCTGCCAATAAATTCGAAAAAGACATGTAGGAACTCTCCGCGCTCCAGCCATACCCGTTCCCCGAAAGCCATCATCGCTAACAATGTCACGGCCCAGTAAATTGAAACAGCGGTTGCAACGCGCGCCGGATCATCCGGGGCTAGATCAACGATTTCAAACCAGCCGAACGCAAGCAACCCGATTAATGCGGGGGTATATCCGATCTGCTCGGGCAATCGCAGGGGCGGCGAGCGTGCCGCGATAAGCCGGACCAACCCGCTCCACGGATTCAGCAAGCTCCATAGATTGCCGAAAATCGCACAGGCGATTGTCAGTCCGATCCAGAGCAATGTCCAAACGGCCAAAGGCAAAGGATTGGCAAGCGGGTCTCTGGCTCCGGTAAAGCCGATGATTACGAGTGCGGTCCAAAGCCCAAGGCTAAAGAGGCTGATGACTGTCTCGACACGGGGTAATGGAAAGCGCGCTATCGTCCATTCGCGAAACAATACTTTCAAAGCGCGGGCTGGAATAAAAATTAGCAACAAGAAAGAAAGAGCGACAGCCGCCGCCCCTGACCATTGCATTGTCGTCGTGGGTAACAGCAGCACGAATCCGCGTCCCGATGCATGGGCTATTGCATTGGAAGGCATTGTGATCGCGAGGGCCGCGAAAAATGCAAGGCTTGCTAAGTTCATATTCATGCCATCTTGATCATCGGTGATGAAACGAACACGATCAGATCAGATTGGCAAGGGAGGTCCATGTGCGGGCTTGGGTACGGTTGGGACTGGCTGCGTTCGTTATGATAGCCGCCTTTGTAGGCATCAGGATGATTGGAGAGCAACCAATCCTGCTCGAAGATGTCGAAGCTACCAGCCATGGGGGAGCAATGGTCGGCGTTACCATGACGATCCGAAATTCAGGGCTGCCTGATCGTTTGCTGTCCGTCGAAGCAACAGGCGCTAAGCTGGCTATGGTCATGTCTGAAAAAACGGACCCGCTGCCGATCCCTGGCCTCAGCAGCGTGAGCCTTGCGTCAGACGGCGCGCATATCATGATCGGTGGTTTGTCTGGTGAGTTGGAAGAAGGTCGACTCATTCCGCTCCTGTTGAATTTTGAAAATGCCGGTGCGGTGAGCGCCAAGGCCCGCGTTGTAGCTCCGGCGAAACCCGGCGATAAAATGGATCACAGCGCAATGGGCAGGGCTGAGTATATCGTCCCAGAAGGCGAGGTTGGGCCGACTCTGTCGCTGACCGCTTCGCCGCAAGCGGAAGGAGGGTATGTGATCAACATCGAGACGATGGGTTTCGAATTTTCACAAGAAAAAGCGGATGGGCCGCATGAAAAAGGCGTTGGCCATGGGCATCTTTATGTAAGCGGTGTGAAGATCGGGCGCGTATACGGCGCGACCGCTACAGTGTCTGCTTTACCGGCTGGAGAACACAATATTCGCGTGACGCTGAACACCAATGATCACAGGACTTATGTGGTGGACGGCAATCCAGTGACGGCTGTTGTCACGGTCGGAGAGTAGACACTGTTACAGCGGCTTACGGGCTTCGGCGAAATACCCCGAGGCTTGAACCGTGTTCCGCCAATCAGAAACTTGACTATCCAATAAGCGGTTTATGCGGCCCCCGAAACGCTTTTCGACTTTGCGTTTCCACAGCTTCATGAAATTCATCCGCGTCGCGTATTTTCCACGCAAAGGATAAAGCGTGACCTCATCGAAATCGCGCAGCAGATACGCCATACCGTCACGGCTGAGCCTCTGATAATCTTGAAATAGTAAGTTTTTCGGCCCGTGATAGCGCCACATCCACGGCACATACAGAAAGAGCGATCCGCCCGGTTTCAAAGCGCGTTGGAAATTCGCCATTGCTGCTGGCACATCATAAACATGCTCAAGAATAGCGAGCGCGATCACTGCATCGTATTTTCCATGCATCTCTTCAGGGAAAGGTGAGCAAACATCGCCGAGAATATCAGGGTAATCGCCAAAATCGTTGATATCGAGTGTCTCAACGTCACCCGTCAGCGAACCAAGATGATCCCGCATCGACGCGCCGACATCAAGTATTGTCGCTGCATTGCGCGTTCGCTCGACAATCAATTCCCGTGAATGGTCCTCGTGCAAAAACCGCAGATCAATACGAGCGCGATTTGTGATCTCGCGAAGGCGATCACTTAATCCTTCCACATCATGGATTTTTCGTTTTTCGATGATCTTGCCCCTTAACTCTGGTGGCTCGGACAGTTAGTTCTTTCGCAGGGAATACGTGCCGGTTTATCCGTGAACAACCTCTATTTTCCGCTCAGGAGAATGTACGTCGCTTTTAATCCCTCAAGGGGTCCAACTGGGACTTGAATTTTGCGGGACTGATAGGTCCTACTCCGTGCAGGATTCGCGAGGAGAAACTGCATGGCATGGTCGCCTGAGAAAACCGAAGTCAAAAGCTGGAATGAGTGGGATACCCTGCGTCATGTTATCGTCGGAAAAGCCGATGATTGCCATATACCGCCCCCTGAACCCGCGCTGGATGCAAAGGTTCCGGAAGACTCGGATATGCGTGGGCAATGGGGCCGCCGCCCTCAGGAGACCATCGACAAGGCCAACGAGCTGCTCGATAATTTCGCTTCGATGCTTGAAAAGCGCGGTGTGCGCGTGGATCGGCCTACGCCGATTGATTTCTCGCTTCCCGCTGAGACACCGGATTGGAAAACAGAATCGAATTTCGGCTGTATGCCGCCGCGTGATGTGTTGCTGACGGTTGGGCGCGAAATGCTCGAAGCCACCATGAGTTATCGCTGCCGTTGGTTTGAATATCTTTGCTATCGGCCCCTCTTGCAGCAATATTACAATGAAGACCCTAAAATGCGGCATGAGGCAGCGCCAAAGCCTCGTTTGACCGACGCAGATTACCATCCCGATTACCTCTCAGAGAAAATCGGTGAGGCGAAACGGCTGGAATGGGCGGCTGAAAAATTCTTTGTCACAACCGAAGAAGAACCGCTATTCGATGCGGCGGATGTGTTGCGTTTCGGCAAGGACTTGGTGGTTCAACACGGGTTTACTACGAACCTGAAAGGCATTGATTGGCTCAAGCGCCACTTCCCGGATCACAGGGTTCACACTGTGAACTTCCCCGGTGACCCCTATCCGATCCATATTGATGCGACCTTCACGCCGATCCGCCCGGGACTTATTCTGAATAACCCCCATCGCCGGTTGCCCGATGATCAGCGGGAAATGTTCGAGAAAAATGGATGGGAGATCGTAGACGCCGCGCAGCCATCCCATAACCAACCGCCGCCGCTATGTTATTCGTCGGTTTGGCTGTCGATGAACGTGCTTGTTCTAGACCCTAAGACGGTTTGTGTTGAGAAATCAGAAGTCTATCAAGCGGATCAACTGGACAAGCTCGGCGTTGAAGTTGTGCCGGTTGATTTGCGGGACGCTTATGCATTCGGTGGCGGCTTGCATTGTTGTACGGCTGACGTTTATCGCGATGGCGAATGCGAGGATTATTTCCCGACTTTATCATAATTCGAAATGTCTGATGCGCTCGCATATATCGTCATCAGTGCAATAGTGGCGGTGGTGGTGGCTGCCGCCGCCATCTGCGCTTTCATGATTTGGCGGAAGTCACAAAATCAAAGACGTTGAACGAAATATGGTATATTTATGCAACATAGTGCAATGCGGGGCGTGACTTCTGCGCACTTGTTAATATATTCGACGCATACGGCACATATTTGCTCGCCTTTATGGGACAATCGTCTTAATGTGGGACGATAGTATTCACCTTGCGGGGAAGGTGAGTGAAGGGAGCCGACTCATGTTCGAGAAAGACCCAGCGCAGAATGCCGAGGGGACAGGCGTATTTTCATTGGATGGATCACCGGGGCATTTGTTGCACCGTGCCCAACAGCGCGCTGCTGATATGACGGCACAGGCGCTTCGCGCCTATGGCCTGACGCCGCGTCAGTTCGCGGTTCTACTGACATTGCGACAGAACGAGGGTGTTACGCAGTCCGAGTTGGTGCGTCGCACTGGAATTGATCGATCAACGCTTGCGGATATGCTGTCGCGTCTTGGGAAGCGGGGGCTTATTGCTTCGCGCCGGACCGAGGAAGATCAACGCGCGAATTGCGTTACGATTACGCCGGAGGGGTTACGCGCGCTCGAAGCGGTAACGCCGAAGGTTGTCGAGGCGGAAAGACGGATGCTCGACTCGCTGCCGACCGAAGTACGTGAGCCGTTTGTCGCGGCATTGCAGCATTTAGCTGAACAGGTTCGGCGGTAACCACAAGTCATACAATCACACCAGAACGCCCACCGACTTTTCGGGATAACCTCGAAAGGTCGGCGAACGGGCGTCTATTAATCCGATAAAGCCTGCCTGAGGCGCTTCAATCCTTGCCCCGCGCGGCTTTGCGCTGCATACCCCTCGCAACAGTCCCAATACCAAGCGAGGCGGCCATGGCCGACGCACCTGAAAAATCCGGTCCCGACTACAAAGACACGCTCTTTCTGCCGAAAACAGACTTCCCGATGCGGGCAGGTTTGCCAAAGCGCGAGCCTGAATGGATTGCCTATTGGGATAAGATTGGCCTTTACGAGAAACAGCGTGAAATTGCCAAAGATCGCGAGCCGTTCGAGCTGCATGACGGCCCGCCTTATGCGAACGGCAACCTGCATATCGGCCATGCGCTGAATAAGATCCTCAAGGACGTCGTGGTCCGCAGCCACCAGATGCTCGGCTACAACTCGCGCTACGTGCCGGGCTGGGATTGCCACGGCCTGCCGATCGAGTGGAAGATCGAGGAAAAGTACCGCAAAAAAGGCAAGAACAAAGACGACGTTCCGGTCAACGAGCTGCGCCGCGAGTGCCGCGAATTCGCGGGCGAGTGGATCAGCACGCAGATGGAAGAGTTCCAGCGCCTCGGCGTCGTTGGCGACTGGCCCGGTCACTACGAGACCATGAGCTTTCAGGCCGAAGCGGTCATCGCCGAGGAATTCCTGAAATTCGTCATGAACGACACGCTCTATCGCGGCTCTAAACCTGTGATGTGGTCGCCGATTGAAAAGACCGCCCTCGCGGAAGCCGAGGTCGAGTACCACGACCACCAGAGCCACACGATCTGGGTGAAGTTCCCTGTTGTTTCCGGGGGTAATGGCGCTTTGGATGATGTGAGCGTCATCATCTGGACAACCACCCCTTGGACAATTCCGCAGAACCGAGCAATCTGCTTCTCCGAGAATATTCCCTATGGTCTGTACGAAGTAACGGATGCAGCGGATGGTAACTGGCTTGCGAAGGGCGAAAAAGTTCTCATCGCCGATGACCTAGCAGCAGACGTTTTCAAAGCGGCGCGTGTCGATGGCTACGAACATATTAGAGGCTGTGACTCACTTTCTAGCGATAGTGCAGCGAACGACACCGATCCAGAAACACAGACCCCACGCAGCACAATCAAATTACGCGATCTAATCTGCGCCCACCCCTTCCGGGGCGCAACCGATGCAAACGGCGAATGGGATTACGACGTCCCCCTCCTCCCCGGCGATCACGTCACCGACGAAGCCGGCACAGGCTTTGTTCACACGGCCCCATCGCACGGCGCGGACGACTACATGGTCGGCGTGAAGCACAATCTGCCGATGACACACAATGTCGGCCCCGCTGGCGAGTTCCGCGATGACCTGCCGTTCTTCGGCGGCATCCACATCCTCGACCGCAAGGGCAAAGAGGGCAAAGCCAACACTGCCGTCATCGACAAACTGGTCGAGGTCGGGGGCCTCGCCGCACGCGGACGGCTGACTCACAGCTACCCGCACTCATGGCGCTCAAAAGCACCGCTGATCTTCCGCAACACGCCGCAATGGTTCGTCGCGATGGACAAACCCATTGAGGACGACACCGAGTATAGCGGCAAGACCCTCCGCACCCGCTGCCTCGAATCCATCGACCGCGATGTCCGCTGGGTTCCCCAAGCGGGCCGCAACCGTCTTTACAATATGATCGAGCAGCGCCCCGATTGGGTGCTGTCGCGTCAGCGCGCGTGGGGCGTGCCGCTTTGTTGCTTCATGCGCGAAACTGACAAGCCCGGCGAGATCGAAATCCTCAAGGACGAAGCCATCAACGCCGCCATCGTCGCCGCCTTCCGCATCGAGGGAGCCGACGCTTGGTTCGAGGACAACGCCGCTGAACGCTTCTTGGGCGACCGCGTCTCCGAAGGCTGGCAAAAAGTCACGGACATTCTCGACGTCTGGTTCGACTCCGGTTGTACCCATGCTTACGTCCTGCGCGACGGCGGCGGCAAATGGCCTGCTTCAGTTTACCTCGAAGGCACGGATCAACACCGGGGCTGGTTCCACTCTTCGTTGCTGGAATCCTGCGGTACAAAAGGCCGCGCGCCTTACGAGACCGTCGTGACCCACGGCTTTACCCTCGACGAGAAGGGCATGAAAATGTCTAAGTCGCTGGGCAATTCGACCGCGCCACAAGATGTCGTCAAGCAATACGGGGCGGACATCCTGCGCCTCTGGGTCATGCAAACCGACTACACCGTCGATCAACGCATCGGGCCAGAGATCCTGAAATCCAATGCCGACGGCTATCGCCGCCTGCGCAACACCTTCCGCTTTATGCTCGGCGCGCTCGACGGTTTCGACGAGTCCGAACGCCTGCCCGTCGATCAAATGCCAGAGCTGGAACGCAGCATCCTGCATCGCCTGTC
>CALKBI010000050.1 GCA_937990185.1 uncultured Neomegalonema sp.
GGCCATACGGTGAATCCGGCGTCGGTTGTCGTAACACCCCTCGGGCGACAGATTGCGATATCGGTCTTTGAACAGCGTGTTGCTATGTACGCGAACATTGCCCGTCTTGAGACAGTTATTGTAGTCCGCGACAAAAAAGATGGCCATAGAGATATAGCTGCGCTCTGCTTCTTTAAGTGGGGCGACAATATTGTAAATGCTCTGTTGCGCGCTGCTGCCTGAGGAAAGATTCAAGCGCGTGCCGTTATCGGGGACGCCCAGTTGGGGAATGCTGACTTGAGAAGAGACGGAAGGTCCGGTTCCAGGTGTTGGTGCGGATTGGACGGTGTTTGTCGGGTTGTTGGCACATCCGGTCAAAGCAATGACACCGAGGGCGACGAGGGCTGTCTTCAGGGATTTGATCATAGTAAGTTCCTTTTCGTGACCACTTCGGCTCCGCTGGCACAATAAAACCCAAAGTCGGGCCGTCCTTGATGAGATCGAACTGCGCATTAGTATCCGTAGCCGCTAATCTACAGTTAGACGGACCGGCTTTCGATATTCTTGGGTCTACTCAAAATTTTTTTGATGTGGAAGCTGATCTTCCTTGCTAATGTCGCTGCAAACTAGAATTTGATAGTCGGGTTCGGGCGCATTGCGGAAGTCAGGCTTGACCGAATTCTCCGGTCGCGATGAAACGCATCGCCACCGTCATTCCAGTTCTCTTCTGTAGATTCCAGTCTTCTTCTGGATTTGACAAAAGATCAAAAAAATCGAAAGGCTTTTTAAAAAATGGCGTTATCGTTGATCTCGTAAAACCCGAAGATCACGACGAAGGTCATGGCGACTTGATGGACATAATTTACGAAGACATCGTACCGGCGAAACAGCCATGGTCCCGCGTAATCGCAGCGGATGAAGTGCTGAAAATCACTGACTTGGAAGGTCAGCAAGCGGTCGATTTTCTTTGCTATGATGCGAAGGATTTAACGGACCGCTATTCGACCATGAACACGGTGAAAGTCCAAGGCAACGTCTATGTCGGTTTGGACACTGTGCTTTATTCAGATAGTGGAACAGCGCTGATGACAGTCGTTGAGGATACGGTTGGGCGGCATGACACGATCTATGGCTGTTGCAGCACGGCCAATAACCGTTTGCGTTACGGGGTCGAAACCACTGAGACATGCTATGCTAATTTTGAAAAGGCTCTCGCACAACATGGCCTTGGCAAAGATGCGATCGTGTCGAACGTGAACTGGTTTATGAGCGTTCCGGTTCTGGCGGATGGGTCCGCTGGCATTGCTCAGGCTGAGTTACTACCCGGCAGTTATGTTTCCCTACGTGCGAACACGGAGGTTTTGGCCGTCCTGTCGAACTGCCCGGAGATGCATAACCCCTGCAATGGTTATAACCCGACACCGATCAAAGTGACGGTGTTGCGGGAATAGTCGCTTGAAATAACGATCAAGCCTCATCCTGAGGGCGAGCATAGTGAGCGTTTCGAAGGATGCTTTAAAGCATCTAATCCGCAGTTCAAATAGCGTGCCGCTGTCCGTTCACCGCTGGTATTTTACAAACGGGGTCACTGCGGCGATGCGGTCATAGAGTTGGCGGGCGGTCGCGTTGAAATCTTGTGTCAGCCAATAGACGCTCGGCGTGCCATTGGCATCCGCAGCCGCATAAACAGCTTCGATCAAAGCACGCCCCGCGCCGGTTCCGCGCGCGGCTTCGCTGACATAAAGGTCTTGCAGATAAACGACATCCTCTTCCCGCCAATTATGCGGATGAAGGATATAATGCACCAATCCAATCGGTTGATCCGCATCATCAACGGCGAGAAACGCGCGCTGCGTCTCTCGCGCCGGATCAAGCAATCGCGCGAAGGTCTTGGCATAAACGGCCTCAGGCACTGACGCTTCGTAGAACGTCAGATACCCTGTCCACAGCTTCCGCCAAGCGGCCTCATCGTCAGTGCGTAGTTCCCGGATTTGCATGAAATTCCTCTGAAACAATCGCTTCACATTCGATTTCGACAAGGAACTCCGGCAAGATCAGAGCACTTGTGCCGAGCATTGTACAAGCGGGTCTGACCTCGCCGAATATCTCGCCATGTACTTTGCCAACTGCATCGGAATCTTCGATGTTGGTCAGGAAGATACGGTTGATAACAATATCACCCAGCGTTGCGCCAGCCGTTTCTAATGCTGAACTGATTATCGCGAATATCTTGCGGGTCTGTTCAGCGGCATCTCCGGGCGCATAGGGCTTACCGTCTTCAACCGCGCACGTCCCGGCCACTTTGATAACATTACCAATGCGAACAGCGCGGGAATAGCCATAAGCCTCTTCCGTTTTTCCGCCGGTCGAGATGTTTGTGCGTGTCATAGTCTTACCACCATTTCTCAGGCTTCGCCGTGAAGCCAGCCGTGTCTTCCAGCGCATAGGCTGTATTCAGAAGGTTTGCCTCATCAAAGGCTTTCCCGATCAGTTGCAAACCCAATGGCAATCCGGTTTCACTGAGACCGGCTGGGACCGAAATTCCCGGCAAGCCAGCCATATTGACCGTCACCGTAAAGATATCTTGCAGATACATCTCAACAGGATCACTCACCGCACCCAGCTCGAACGCAGGCGAAGGCGTGGTCGGCGTTAGGATTGCGTCGACGTTTTCAAAGGCCGTTTCGAAATCGCCTTTGATAAGCGTGCGGATTTTCTGCGCACGGCTGTAATAAGCATCGTAATAACCAGCCGAGAGAACATAAGCGCCCATCATAATGCGGCGCTTGACCTCGTGGCCAAAGCCTTCAGCGCGGGACTTTTCGTACATCTCGGTGATGCCGTCGCCCTGCGCCAGTTCAGCGCGCTGGCCATAGCGCACCCCGTCATACCGCGCGAGGTTCGAGGATGCCTCAGCAGGGGCGATGATGTAATAAGAAGGCAGCGCGTATTTCGTATGCGGCAAGCTGATCTCAACGACCTCAGCGCCTTTAGCGCGCAGATCATCCGCGCCTTTTTCCCACAGCGCTTTGATTTCTGAGGACATGCCATCGGCGACATATTCTTTCGGAACACCGATCCGCTTGCCTTTAAGATCACCAGTCAGGGCGGCTTCGTAATCGGGCACTTCAATCTCAGCAGAGGTCGAATCCTTGTCGTCAATCGAGGCCATTGAGCCAAGCATAATCGCCGCATCGCGCACTGTGCGCGTAAACGGTCCCGCCTGATCCAGAGAGGATGCAAAAGCGATAATTCCCCAACGCGACACGCGGCCCCAAGTCGGCTTTAGACCGACCAGCCCTGTAAACGCCGCTGGTTGGCGGATCGACCCGCCGGTATCCGTACCAAGCGTCGCCATGGCCATATCAGCGGCCAGCGCGGTCGCCGATCCCCCCGAAGAACCGCCGGGGGTCAACTTTGCGTCCGATCCCTTCGCTCGCCAAGGTGAAATAACCGGCCCGTAGCACGATGTCTCGTTCGAGCTGCCCATCGCGAACTCGTCCATCGACAGCTTGCCGAGCATAACCGCGCCATCGTCCCACAAATTCTGCGTGACCGTGCTTTCATAAGTCGGCTTGAAATCGCGCAGGATATTAGAGCCTGACTGCGAATTAACGCCCTTGGTACAATAAAGGTCTTTCACCCCAATCGGGATGCCGCACATCGACGGCGCATCGCCATCGCCCAGACGCTTATCTGCGGCGGCGGCTTGTTCGCGCGCAATCTCCGGCGTTTTCACCGAATAGGCATTCAGCACATCCCCGCCCTCAACCGTGGCGATATAAGCCTCGGTCAACTCGGAAGCACTGATTTCCTTCGCACGAAGTTTTTCGCGCGCATCTGCAATCGAAAGGGTGGTGAGTTCTGTCATAGCGCCCTGCATACCAAAGGATCTGCGCGCATCCTTAGCGAGATGGGCGGAGTCGGGCAAGAGAGTCCCCGATTACGCTTTCATTTCGGATTGCTGACGGCAATTGGTCATGCATTTTGGGGCGAGGAATTGTCGGCAAACCACAAACATCACAGTTTAGGGGAGATTTTGCGAAAGGCACTTGCCGAGGGCGGCGGCAAAGCTATACACGCACCGACGCGAGCAGGACCAGCGCCCATGAACACAGACTTTTACCGCGTTAAGCGCCTTCCGCCTTATGTTTTCGAGGGCGTGAACAAGATGAAGGCCGCCATGCGCGCCGAGGGCCGCGACGTGATTGATTTCGGCATGGGCAATCCTGATTTGGACACCCCGAGCCATATCGTTGAAAAGCTTGTGGAATCTGCTCAAAAAACCGGCGTTCACCGTTATTCTTCTTCTAAAGGCGTGGCAGGACTGCGCCGCGCTCAGGCAGGATATTATCAAAGACGTTTCGGCGTCGATCTTGACCCTGAAACTGAAGTCATCGCGACTCTTGGATCGAAAGAGGGTCTTGCGAACCTTGCGGCGGCGATTTCTGCACCGGGCGACGTGATCCTCGCGCCCAACCCGTCTTATCCCATTCATGCCTTTGGGTTTATGATCGCGGGGGGGACGCTCCGACATATTCCCGTTCCTTTGACAACCGAAGGCCAATTTGACGCCGCAGCCTATATGACCAAGCTTGACCGCGCGGTTAGGCATTCTGTGCCAAAGCCGACGGCGATTGTGGTCAATTTCCCATCCAACCCGACCGCGCTTGTGTGTGATCTCGATTTTTATACCGAGATCGTCGCCTTCGCGAAAAAACACGAAATCTGGCTGTTATCCGACGTTGCCTATTCGGAAATCTATTTCGACGACACCCCGCCGCCGTCAATCTTGCAGGTTGCAGGCGCAAAAGAAGTCGCCGTAGAGTTTACGTCATTGTCGAAAACCTACTCAATGCCCGGATGGCGCATGGGTTTTGCTGTTGGAAATCATCACCTTATTGGCGCGTTAACCCGAATTAAAAGTTATCTCGACTATGGAGCCTACACGCCAATTCAAGTCGCAGCGTCTGCGGCATTAAATGGTCCACAAGACTGTATTGATGATATACGTGCAGTGTATAAAAATCGTCGGGATGTGCTGGTTGAAAGCATGAGCCGCGCGGGATGGGAGATACCGCCGCCTCCTGCAACGATGTTTGCATGGGCTAAACTGCCCGAGCCGTTTAAAGCGCTCGGTTCTATGGAGTTTTCCAAACTCCTGCTCACTGAGGCCGAAGTCGCGGTTTCTCCTGGCGTAGGGTTTGGCGAGTATGGTGAAGGCTATGTCCGTATTGGGCTGGTTGAGAACGAACAAAGAATACGCCAGGCAGCGCGCAGCGTTCGCAAGGTGATGGATAACGCCGACGCACTCATGGCGCGGTATGAAGGCAAACTGGAGGCCGCGCAGTGATAAGGATCGGAGTTGCAGGATTGGGAACCGTGGGTTCCTCAACCTTAGATCTGCTGATGAACCATAATGCCCGAATTGCAGCGCGAGCCGGTGCTGACATGGCGGTTACGGCGGTTTGCTCGCGAGATAAATCCAAGGACCGCGGCGTTGATCTGTCTGGTGTGACTTGGTTTGATGACCCTGTGGCGCTCGCTGCCTCAGACGATATTGATATGTATATCGAGCTGATTGGCGGCGCAGATGGCGTCGCAAAAGCCAGCGTCGAAGCGGCTCTCTCTGCCGGTAAGAAAGTCATCACCGCAAACAAAGCAATGCTCGCTCATCACGGCGCGGCCATGTCGAAAATGGCTGAACAAACGGACGGCGCGTCTCTGCATTACGAGGCGGCTGTCGCAGGCGGTATCCCTGCAATCAAGGCTTTGCGCGAGGGCATGACCGCAAACGAAGTCTCCAGAGTTTCCGGCATCCTCAACGGCACATGCAATTATATCCTCACTGAGATGGAAGAAACCGGAGCGGCTTTCGATGGCGTTTTGGCTGACGCTCAACGCCTTGGATACGCCGAAGCCGATCCCGAAGCCGATGTAGGTGGCTTTGATGCAGCGCATAAATTGGCATTGCTGGCCGCGATTGCCTTCGGTCAGGAAGTCGATTTTGACGCCGTTGAAATCACCGGCATCGAACGTGTTGCGGCGGAAGATATCTCATTTGCCGGAGAACTCGGCTATCGCATCCGTCTTCTCGGAGTGGCCGAAAAGACCGAAGCGGGCGTCTCCCAACGGATGCGTCCTTGCCTGACACCCAAAAACTCGCCCCTCGGAAAGATCGAAGGCGTCACCAACGCGGTGATGATTGAGGGCGATGCGATTGGCTCGACCATGCTCATCGGTCCCGGTGCGGGTGGCGGACCAACCGCAAGTGCAGTCATTGCCGATGTTGTTGACGCAGCGCGCGGCAACACGCCGCCGACCTTTGGTTTGAACAGCGCGACAGGATTAAGCGCTCCGAAGCCTGCTGCAAAAGGCGGTGACCACGGTGCGTTCTATTTGCGTCTATCGCTTGCGGATCGCCCCGGTGCGCTGGCAGAGATTGCAACGGTTCTCGGTGCCGAAGGCGTGTCGATCCACCGAATGCGCCAATACGACCATCAAGGCGATTCCGCACCTGTTGCTATCGTCACTCATGAAACCGGAGAGGCCAACCTAAGCCGTGCGATTGATCGCATCGCGGCGTTGGATGTCTCTCTCGCCCCACCAGTCTCAATGCGAATTGTAAGCATTTAACCATTTAATCGAATGGAATTCTGAACCATGTCGAACACTCCCGAAGCCCAGTTCAAAGACCGTATGCTCTCATTGGGGCTGGCGCGCGTCTCCGAAGCCGCCGCTATCGCTGCTGCCAAGCTCATCGGTCGCGGTGATGAAAAGGCGGCGGACCAAGCCGCTGTCGATGCGATGCGGACCCAGCTTAATTTGCTCAATATTCGCGGTGTCGTGGTCATTGGCGAGGGCGAGCGCGACGAAGCGCCGATGCTTTATATCGGCGAAGAAGTGGGTAATGGCGGCGACGACTCGCCCGAGGTTGATATTGCGCTCGATCCGCTCGAAGGCACGACCTTGACCGCGAAAGCGATGCCGAATGCTTTAGCCGTTATTTCGATGGGAGCGCGTAACTCGATGCTTCACGCCCCTGATGTTTACATGGATAAACTCGCCGTAGGGCCGGGCTTTGATGAGGGCATCGTGACCCTCGACATGACGCCGACCCAGCGTGTCGAAGCTCTCGCCGCTGCCAAAGGCTGTAAGCCTGATGCGGTAACGGTTTGTATGCTGGAACGTCCGCGTCACCGTGAGATGTTGGCAGAACTGCGGGCCACAGGCGCATCGGTTCAACTGATTACAGATGGCGACGTCGCAGGCGTCATCCACTGTGCGGAGTCGGCTAAAACCGGGATCGATATGTATATGGGGTCGGGCGGCGCGCCGGAAGGCGTCTTGGCGGCGTCTGCTTTGAAATGCATGGGCGGTCAAATCTTTGGCAGGTTGATGTTCCGCAACGACGAAGAACGCGACCGCGCTGTGAAAGCCGGGATCGAAGACTTCGACCGCATCTATTCACGCGACGACATGGTGCGCGGCGACGTTATTTTTGCGGCTACCGGCGTCACCGATGGTTCTATCGTCAAAGGCGCTCGCCGTGTGGATGGCTTCTTGGAGACAGAAACAATCCTGATGCGTTCCAAAACCCGCTCCGTTCGCCGTCTGATCTATCAAATCCCTCTCGAAAGCTGAGAGGGGTACATCACACCTTTCGAGACGGCCCTACTGGGCCTCCCCAAGGTGAGGCTGCTTCCGTTGTTGAGAACAACCCTCATCCTGAGGAGAACCGCAGGTTCGTCTCGAAGGATGCTCCTGAGCGTTGAGGCCCACTGCGTCTCGGGGCAAAGCACATGCTTTCCCCACGTCCTCTTGAGATTACAACGCGCTTGCATCACTTTAGGCACTTACTTGCCTGAGGGATGGAATGAGCGCCGCCACGATGACAGAGTTCACCACCTACACTAAAGACGAACGCATCGCCGATGGTGTGGTTCATGTCCTCGGTGTCGTGGCCAGCCTTGTTGCGGTTTCTGTTCTCGTTGTTCTTGCCGCCGTCTGGCGCGACCCAACCACGATAACAAGCGTCAGCATTTACGGCGCGGGCACAATCGCAGTTTTTTCAATCTCGGCTGCCTATCACCTCACGCCGCCATCGCAGTTAAAAGCATTTTTGCGCCGCTGTGATCATGCTGCGATCTTTGTAAAAATTGCCGGAACATACACACCGTTGGCGCTGATTAGTATCGGCGGTTCCTTGGGTGTCTCTTTGCTTGCTGTCGTGTGGGCCATTGCCGTGATCGGTGTAACCATGAAGTTAGGCGGCTGGCGCGGCGGCGAAAAATTATCCGTCGCGCTTTACCTCGCACAAGGCTGGTTGATTGTTCTGGTCATCGGTCCCTTGCGTGAAGCATTAGAGACATCAGAGCTGATTTTATGCATGATCGGCGGTGGCCTGTATACGGTCGGGTGTATCTTTTATCTCGCGAAGAATATGCCTTTCAATAACGTGATCTGGCACGGTTTTGTGTTGTTGGCTTCGGCATGTTTTTACGTAGCGATCCTCAAGGCTGTTGTCCTGCGTTGATACGGCGCGTAAGTCTTTTGTCATGCTTGATGAACCCTCCACTGGACTGACTCGCTCGGTTACGGGCCGGACGTGGACCTATCCCGGCGCTGATATCGAGCGCGCAGGGTTGGCAATCGCACAGCGTCATAGCTTGCCTGAAATCGTCGGGCGCGTTTTGGCCGCACGCGGAGTGCAAATAGATGAAGCCCCGGTCTACCTGACACCAAGCCTCCGTGACTTGATGCCAGACCCTTCAAGCCTCGCGGACATGGACCAAGCCGCTGACCGTCTGGCGAAAGCGGTAAAAGACGGTGAGCGCATTGCGCTCTTTGGCGATTATGACGTTGACGGCGGCGCGTCGGTGGCTGTCATGCAAAGGTGGCTGCAAATGCTGGGGCGCAGCGCGACGCTATATATCCCTGACCGGATAGACGAAGGCTACGGCCCTAACATCCCCGCAATGGAAAAGCTGGCCAGCAGACATTCGCTCATAATCTGTTTGGATTGCGGAACACTCAGCCACGAACCGATTGCGGCGGCAATCGCGGCGGGCGCAGACGTGATCGTCGCGGATCATCACCTCGCCGGAGAAACGTTGCCCGAATGCACAGCGGTCGTGAACCCGAACCGCCAAGACGATACCTCCGGTTTGGGCCAGCTTTGCGCGGCTGGCGTTGCGTTCTTATTGTTGGCGGCAACCAACCGCGCCCTTCGTCCGAACTTTCCCGGAGGCAAAGAACCGAACCTTCTGAACCTGCTGGATTTGGTCGCCCTAGCCACCGTCGCTGATGTCGCGCCCTTGACTGGCCTCAACCGCGCTTTCGTACGCCAAGGATTAACGGTGTTACGGGCAAGACAAAATGTGGGCCTGCGCGCATTAGCGGATGTTGCGCGGATGGATGCCGCGCCATCGGCTTTCCATCTCGGCTTTTTGCTGGGGCCGCGCGTGAATGCCGGAGGCCGCGTTGGGCAAGCCGATATGGGCGCGCGCCTTTTATGTTGCGATACTCCTGAAGAAGCCATGGGCCTTGCTGCAAGGCTCGACGACTTCAACACCGAGCGCCGGGCTATCGAAGCTGAAGTCCTCGCATCAGCAATCGCACAAGCAGAACAGCGCGACGCATCCGGTGGCTTAGTCTGGGCCGCTGGCGAAGGCTGGCATCCGGGCGTCGTGGGCATTGTCGCGAGCCGTCTCAAAGAACAGTTCAACCGCCCCGCCATTGTCATCGGTCTGGCAAATGGCGAAGGCAAAGGCTCTGGCCGCTCCGTCGAAAATGTTGATTTGGGCCGTGCAGTTCAGGCGGCGGTCCGCGAAGGCATGTTGATGAAAGGCGGCGGTCACAAGATGGCGGCGGGCCTCACATTATCTGAAGATAAACTGTCCGATGCGATGGCGTGGCTGGACGAGGCGCTCACGAAACAAGGCGCAGATAAAACCGGCCCCCGCGACCTCAGGCTGGACGGCGCGCTCGCCCCGCGCGGCGCGACCCTCGATCTGTGCGAAACACTCGAAAAAGCCGGTCCGTTCGGCGCTGGCGCACCTGCACCGCGCTTTGCCTTCAAAGACGTACAGTTAATGGGCGCACGCGAAGTCGGAGACGAGCATCTCGCCGGATCAATCTCATCGGCGGGCGCGAGGCTTGATTTCATCGCCTTCCGCGCGTTTCAATCCGAGTTAGGACCAGCGGTGATGGGATTAAAAGGCGCGCCGATTGATGCGGCGGGGCGCATACAAATTGACGAATGGCGCGGAACGCGGCGGGTAAAACTACACCTCGCCGATGTTGCGGTGAGGACTCACGAATGAGCAAAACAATCCTGATTACCGGCGGAAGTCGCGGCATAGGCCGGGAAACCGCCCGTCTTTGTGGAGAGCGCGGCTGGTCCGTCGCCATTAACTACGTCTCCAATGAGAACGCAGCAGCGGAAACCGTCGCGCTGGTAGAAGCAGCGGGAGGCAAAGCCGTCGCGCTCGCGGGAGATGTCGCACAAGAAAAAGACGTCATCGCCATGTTTTCTCAAACAGTCACCGCTTTCGGACCAATCACCGGCGTCGTTAACAACGCCGGAATCGTTGGCGAGAAATCATCCGTCGCGGATTTCAGCGTTGAGAGGATGCGCAAAATCTTCGACACCAATACCCTTGGCGCTTACCTCGTCGCACGGGAAGCCGCCCGTCTGATGCCTTTGAGCAAAGGCGGGCAGGGCGGCAGTATCGTGAACATGTCTTCCCGCGCGGCGGCGCTCGGGTCGGCGCATGAATATGTCGATTATGCCGGATCGAAAGGCGCAGTTGATACGCTAACGACGGGTTTGTCGAATGAGCTGGCGGGGGACGGCGTAAGGGTAAACGCTGTGCGCCCCGGATTAATCGAAACAGAAATCCACGCGAGCGGCGGTCAACCGGGCCGCGCCGAGCGTGTCGGTGCTTTAACCCCGATGAAGCGCGCGGGAACGGCGACAGAAGTGGCCGAAGCCGTTGTTTGGTTGCTCAGTGACGCATCGTCTTATGTTACAGGCACATTTTTAGATGTGAGCGGCGGACGTTAACAGCGTATAATGTCTCAACGCTTTGCGAATGAATGAGGAGATTTCCGAAATGCCAACAGAACTAGACCATATCGTTGTCGGTTGTGCCGATCTCGCTTCGGGTCAAGCGTGGATGGAAGACCTCATTGGACGTCCCGCACAAGGCGGCGGCGAACATGTCGCCATGAGCACCCATAATAAAGTGTGGAGCCTCGGCGATTGTTTTCTCGAACTGATCGCGATTAACCCTGACGCGCCCGATCCGGGTCGAAAGCGCTGGTTCTCTCTTGATGATCCAGCGGTCCAAGCCAAACTCGCCATGGGACCACATCTTCTGACATGGGCGGTTCGCGTTGATGATATCGAGGCGACCCAAGCTGCGTCGCCGGTCTCGCTGGGTGAACTTCACGAATTAGAGCGTGGCGATCTCAAATGGAAAGTGCTGATCCCCGAGGATGGCGGGCTATTGCAAGGCGGTCACCTTCCTCTCGTTATTCAATGGCTTACCCCGCATCCTGCCGAGCGGATGGATGACAGCGGTATGCGCCTGATGTCTTTAACTGCATCGCGCGATGAACCAACGCTCGTTGAAACGGCCCTCAAAGCAATCGGCGCGCATGATCTGATCACGGTTAATAACTCCGCTCTCACATCATCAATCATTGCAGAGGTTTCAACAGAAGAGGGTAATGTGAGCTTTGTCGGGTGATAACCACGGGACAGTCTCATCAAACTCTATTGCAGGTCCGCTAAGTGAGATGACAACTCGGATGTATGAACCTGTTCTTGTCCGCATGGACCCAGCGCGTTAATCCTGTCGGCTATGGAATGGCGCGCGAACGGAATATTACTTTCAGTGCGTCGGCATGGCGAAAGTGCCGCTATTATCGAGACCATGACGGCAGAGCATGGCCGACATGCCGGACTGGTGCGCGGCGGCGCGGGGCGCAAACTTGCGGCGACGTTGCAGCCGGGTAACCATCTTTCCTTACGCTGGCGCTCCCGAATGGCGGAAAATCTCGGCACATTCGAAACAGAGCTGATCCACTCTTATGCCTCTGATGCCATGGCCGACCGGGAAGCCCTCGCGACTCTTGAGTCAATGCGAGCCGTCGCCTGCACTCTATTACCCGAGCGTTCCGCGACATCTCTTTTTGACCTCACGATGCTTGTCTTAAATGTCTTGCCAGACGTTAACGCCCGCAGGATTGCATATGCGCAATGGGAGGTTGCCTTACTCGCGGAGCTTGGTTTCGGCCTCGATCTGCGAAAATGTGCGGCGACCGGCTCTAGCGAGGGCCTTTCTTATGTCTCGCCGAAATCGGGCCGCGCGGTTACGAAAGAGGCTGGCGCGGCCTATGCCGACCGCCTTTTGCCGCTCCCCTCTTTTCTAAGTAGCGGAGGCAGTGAAGTGAACTCCACTGACTTTGCCGAGGCACTTACAATGACCGGATATTTCCTCGAACATTGGGCGGGGCAGCCCCTAGGCCTGAAAAACCTGCCCCCCGCCAGAGAACGCCTCGCGTCGTTACTTCACAAATCAGTAGCGTCCTAAGACTGTCGCAGCCGTCTCAAGCGACAAAGTGGCTTGTTGCGTACGCGCTGCAGCTCTGGCGCAAACTGACGCGGTATTAATGCCGCGCGCACATTCTACTGCCAACGTCGCGCCTTGCTTCTCAAAGTGTACGGCACGTTTGAAGTTGCTGAATTCGCCGGTGCTTTGCGCATTACGAATTTTGTTCTGAACATCGCGGCATGTAACACCTTGCCCACGCAGCGCATCAGTGAGTTGATCCGGCGCAATAGGCGCGCGACATAATTTCCACAGCATATCAGTGTGAACCGTCGCAAAAGATTTCATGATGACACGATACTTGTCATCCAGCCCATCATAAGCACGCGCCACTTGCGCTGCTTCCCAGAATTCATAGCTGACGAGAAAATCGATAGGATTTACGCGGTCTGCGCCGGGAGGCGGGGGGTCTTTATATCCGGGCGGCAGTTGAGGGAGTGCCAATTGTTGATGCTTAAAGGCGTAGACGAGCTGTTGACCGCCGCCATTTGGCTGCCAAACCATTGATAAACCTGCTGGGATTCTCAGGAAATCTGCGATACCGGCTTGGCCTTGTAAGGTCAGAGGTCCGCGCACACCATTTGGGATCGGTTTTGCTTCAAATCGGGTGCTTCCGCTGGAACCGGACACGATATCCACGACAAATCCTGATTGCACGGGCGAGATTTGGACTGCAATGCCCTGCGCTCCGTCGAGGCCGTGATAGACACCGCGCAGTTCCTGAGCTGTCGCGGTCGTGGCAAAAAGCAGGAAAAACCCTGAGAATAACAGGAAAACCGCCTTAACAGCCTTCGAAAGCACGTTAACCCCGGCTGAGAGCTTTACTGACAGATACGCGATCATCGCGAACCCCCATTGGTTTCAACACAATAGTTCTATAGAGCAAATCGCACATGAGACATCACCATGTCATCATTGTGATTAAGGAGCCGCCACAGTGGATTGGGATAGATTGCGGGTCTTTCATGCTGTCGCGGAAGCAGGCAGCGTTACTCACGCCGGAGAGACATTGCACCTGAGCCAATCAGCTGTCAGCCGCCAGATCAGAAGTCTGGAGCTGGCGATGGGCGCAACGTTGTTTCACAGGCATCCCCGCGGATTGCTGCTTACTTCCGAAGGTGAGATCCTCTACGAGGCAACTCAAGAGATCACAGCACAGCTTAATGCTTCGACTGTACGATTGCGGGACAATCGGGAGGGCGTACATGGTCCACTGCGGGTTACAACAACACTTGGATTTGGAATCAGATGGTTAACGCCTCGCTTACCAAAACTCCTTGCTGATCACCCCGGTCTGAATATCGAGCTTCTTCTAACCGAAGAGATCTTAGATTTGCCGATGCGTCAGGCAGATGTCGCGATACGAATGCGTGCACCGCGTCAAGCGGATGTCATTGGTCGAAAGCTCTGGACGATGCAGATCGGACTCTTTGTATCTCAGGAATATCTGGACCGATGTGGAACGCCTGAAACGATAGAGGACCTCTCGAATCACGACTTAATTATCTATAGTGATAAAGGCCCCCAGCCTTTTTACGAGATAGATTGGCTGTATCGAGAGGGGATGAGTGTCCAGTCACTACGGCCCAGATTGACCGTTAGTACCCAATTTGCTGTACTTGAAGCGGTAAAACAAGGCGTCGGGATCGGGTTTATGCCGGATTACTTGGCAGACCCCAGTGATTCGCTTATTCGGCTGTTTCCGGAGCGCCAAGGACCAGTAATCGAACCTCATCTCGTGTACGCACAAGAACTTAAGACGTCGAAACGTGTTTCCGTGTTCAAATCTTTTATATTGAGCGAACTGGCTTAGAATAAGACTAAGTCAGTAAGCTGATTAATCTTTTATTACCTATACAAAGTAACGTTAACTGTAACCTGTTCTGAATAAACACCGTTTTATTCCGTATACGTGGTAAATGCGTTGCGAGCTGTCCTGAATTCTTTCAGTCTACGTCCTATTCGTAGCGCGAACCTCCCATTTCTTCTGGTTGGCCCGTGCATTGCAGAGACCCTTCGCATTGAAAACGCGAATGAGACTGAAAGAGGCGACCATGTTGAACTGGAAATTGTCACCATCACGTACTGCGCTTGGGGTCGCCGTGACAGCGGCCGCTTTCGCAACAACCCTCGGCGCTAATGCAGCACCGATCCAACCTGAAAACGATGACGCACTGTTCAAGCTGCGTTATGCGAGCAACTCGGAAGCTTCTGCACCGGCTCGCGATGCTATTGACCGTGCGATCTTGCCATTGATCGATGCGTCGGCTCCTGATGAGTATACTCTTGAGCCACTGACCACGATTCCATTGCCTGCGGAACCGATTGTTCACGGCTCGGTTGGTCCTATTGTTCCTTTAGAGACAATTGAAACCGAAATCGTAACGGAAGTGCCTTACGCACCGCTTCAATTTGGCCGCGTAGAAACTGTTGCTCCTGCTCCGATTCAGACAACGGTTATTGAATCCGCTCCAATCCAAGTGGTTGAGCCAGTTCGTGTGGTAGAGCCGGTTCAGATCGCGACACAGCCGATCACGACACATGTGGCACATGATTGCCCAGGCGTTGTAACGACTGAAGCGGTCCTTGGTCCTATCCAAACTGTTGAAACCGTTGAGTTCATCGAAACGGCTCCAATCATTGAAACGGTTCCACAAGTTATCACTTGTCCGACGCCTGCACCAATTGCACAGCCGACGACGAACACCACAGTGGTTAACATCACGCCACCTGCACCACAGCCTGCTCCTGTCTTCCAGGCACCGGCTCCACAAGTTGTTCAATCTGCTCCTGCAGTCGTCGGCGGTTTCGGTGGTTTCGGCGGTGGCTTCTTCGGTGGTGGCTTTGGTGGTTCAGTTAGCTCGAGCCAAACCGTTGTTGTTGAAGGTGGCGGTGATACCTTCGTCGATAACTCCGTTGCTAATATTCTGAATGACAACTCGGTTCGGAACGTCTTCAACGAAGGTGATCGTTTTGCTGACAACTCGACAACTACGACCAACAATGTCGTGAAGAAAGTCGATAATTCAAGAACGATCATCCGTGATAACTCAAGAACTAGCACGACCAATGTTGCAGGCAGCACAACCAACAACATAACCAATGTTGAAGGTAGCAGGACTGTTAACAACACCAAGAACGTTACCAATAACACCAAAAATGTAACGAATGTTGAGGGTAACCGGACTGTTAACAACACCAAAAATGTAACGAATGTTGAGGGTAGTACAACCAATAACACCACCAACAACATCACCAAAGTTGCTGGCAGCACGACGAATAATACGACGAATAACGCGTCATTCAGCACGACAAACAACACGACGAATAACTCGTCGTCTAGTACAACGAATAACAGCAGTGTTACCAACAATTCGTCTTCTAGCACCACCAACAACAATACGACGAATAACACTCAAGTTAACACCAACAACACTCAAGTTAACAACAATAATACGACGAACAATAACACGAACAATAACACCACGAACAACACTGTTGTTGCTGACAACTCAACGACGATCAACAACACGAACATCAACAACGGTACGTCATCCAGCTCTTCCTCAGGTGGCCTCTCGAGTTCATCTTCGTCGAGTTCTTCGGGTGGTAGCAGCAGCTCGTCTTCGTCCTCCTCAAGCGGTGGATCGAGTTCGTCTTCTTCGGGCGGCGTAATCAGCAGCTCGTCTTCGGGTGGTAACACCTCAAGCAGCTCTTCGAGCAGCAGCTCCAGCAGCTCGTCTTCTTCGGGTGGTAACACTGGCTCCAGCAGCTCTTCGAGCGGCGGTTCGGGTTCGTCTTCTTCGGGTGGTAACGGCTCCAGCAGCTCTTCGAGCGGTGGTTCGGGTTCGTCTTCCTCGGGTGGTAACGGCTCCAGCAGCTCTTCGAGCGGTGGTTCGGGTTCGTCTTCCTCGGGTGGTAACGGCTCCAGCAGCTCTTCGAGCGGTGGTTCGGGTTCGTCCTCCTCGGGTGCAACTGGCTCCAGCAGCTCTTCGAGCAGCAGCTCCAGCAGCTCGTCTTCCTCGGGTGGCCTGACTTCAAGCGGCGTTTCGTCTTCTTCTAGCGGAGTGTCTTCCTCGGGCTTCACGTCCAGCTCTTCTTCGAGCACGAGCAGCTCGTCTTCTTCGGGTGGCTTCACGTCCAGCGGATTTACGTCCTCGGGTGGTTACACCTCTTCGGGTGTAAGCTCTTCCTCGGGCATGACGTCAAGCGGTGGCACGACCAGCACCTCCTCGACGAGCAGCACCAGCTCCTCAACGGGTGGTGGCCAGGTTCCAGAGCCTGCTCCGCTGCTGCTGATCGCACTGGCTGGCCTCGCTGCTCGCCTGCGCCGCAAGCAGAAGTAACCAACGATGCCGCTCCGCGCGCCTTATGCGCGGAGCAACGTGTTCTAAGCCTCGCTTCCGAGCGGGGCTTTTTTTTTGGTCCGTTGCCATTCATCACATGGATTTCTTGGGCAACGCCGAGTTCATTTGAAAATACCATCCCCATGCCCTTACAGTGCGCCAGTGCTCTAAAGCGTTTTGAGATAACCTTGAATGGTCAGGATCAGGTTTCATGCGGCTCTTGGCGTGAAACCTGATTCAACAAAATCGCAAAACGCTTTAGGCTGCGTAATTTGTGAAAGGCGTTCCATGACCAAAACTCTTCTCATAACGGGTTGTTCGTCCGGTATCGGGTATCACTGTGCCCACGGTATGAAAGCGCGCGGATGGCACGTAATTGCCTCGTGCCGAAAGCAAGCCGATGTGGAGAGAATGCGTGCTGGAGGTCTTGATAGTGTTTTGATCGACTACGACGATGAAGACACAATTCATACAGGCTTTGATGAGACATTGGCGCTGACCGACGGACGGATTGACGCCTTGTTCAACAATGGTGCGTACGGCACGCCAGCGATGGCAGAAGATTTACCAACCGAAGCCTTACGTGCAAATTTCGAAAGCAACTTCTTCGGCTGGCATACCTTGACGCGGCGCGCCCTCAAAATCATGCGGGAGCAGGGCAGCGGCAGAATTATCCAGAACTCATCTATTCTAGGCTTTGTCACCTTACCCGCCCGCGCAGCCTATAATGCCAGTAAGTTCGCCATAGAAGGCTTAAGCGATACGATGCGGATTGAGCTGCACGGCTCGGGGATATTTATCTCTTTGATAGAACCGGGGCCTGTTACATCTATGATCCGCGTCAATTCGATTCCGCATTATGAAAAGTGGATAAAGCCCAATATCGAGAACTCGGTTTGGGCGGACAGATATCGCGATAAACTGGAACCACGTCTTTACAACGGAGGCGAAGACAAATTCGAGCTCGGCCCTGAGTCAGTGTTGAAACGTCTTGTCCACGCGTGCGAAAGCCCTCGTCCCAAACCGCGTTATTATGTCACGACTCCCACCTACGCGATGGGCTTTCTCAAGCGGATTTTACCGGTTCGGGCCTTGGATTGGGTCCTGAGAAAATCGTCGTAAAGGCTGGGCGCGGTTTTTTCGACTGGAACAAGGCGCATGGTCGCTTTAAGTCGGACGTATGAATAAAATTCTCATGGTCGCCATTCTCATTGTCATGCTCGCAGTCATCGTCGTTCTGGCGAAAGGCATCGGGAGCTTTGGTAAAGGCGGAACCGAAGGCGCGCGCCAATCCAACCGCATGATGCGATGGCGGATTGGCCTGCAAGCACTCGCCGTTGTTCTGATATTTATTCTCGTTTCTCTGGCTGGAAAAGGGTAACCGATGGTCGTTCTCAGCAAAATCTACACAAAGACTGGCGATGCCGGAGAAACTGCACTGGGAGATGGTTCAAGGGTCGCGAAATACGCCCTTCGGGTCGATGCCTACGGCGGAGCCGATGAAACCAACGCAACCGTCGGCCTCGCCCGCCAACATGCCAGCGGCGATATGGACGCCGCCCTCAGCCGCATTCAAAATGATCTCTTCGATCTCGGCGCTGATCTTTGCCGTCCGAACATGGAAAAGGATGCAGATGCCGACTACGCGCCCCTTCGCATGACCGCTGCCCAAACCCAGCGTTTGGAAGCCGAAATCGACGCAATGAACGCGGATTTGGAACCGTTGCGCTCGTTTGTCCTGCCGGGCGGATCAGCTCTCGCTGCAAGCCTACACCTTTGCCGCACAGTCTCCCGACGTGCGGAGCGGCGCATTGTAGAACTCGCCACACAGGAAAGCGTCAATGAAGACGCGGTGAAATACGTGAATCGCCTTTCAGACTGGTTCTTCGTCGCCTCCCGCATCGCCAATAACGGTGGCAAAGACGACGTGCTGTGGGTTCCGGGCGCTAACAGATAGCTTTCATAGCCGTTATCGGCTTCTTTCCGTTGCATTCGCGTGTGCGGGCTGGCTAGTGTCGCCAAAACGACATTCGCCAGAGGAACAGCTTCATGGACGGCTCAACACCAACCCGTTTCGACAAATCTAACCTACCCAGCCGTCATGTGACCGAGGGACCATCACGCGCGCCGCACCGCTCGTTCCTTTATGCGATGGGCCTGACGGACGAAGAAATCCACCGTCCTTTCGTGGGCGTTGCCACATGCTGGAACGAAGCCGCGCCGTGTAACATGGCCCTCAACCGCCAAGCGCAAGCCGTCAAACTGGGCGTCAAAGAAGCCCACGGCACACCGCGCGAGTTCACGACCATCACCGTCACCGACGGCATCGCGATGGGCCATGAGGGGATGCGCTCATCGCTCGCCTCCCGCGAAGCCATTGCCGATACGGTCGAACTGACCATGCGCGGCCATGCTTATGACGCGATTGTCGGCCTCGCGGGTTGTGACAAGTCACTGCCGGGCATGATGATGGCGATGGTGCGCCTCAATACACCATCCGTCTTTGTCTATGG
>CALKBI010000051.1 GCA_937990185.1 uncultured Neomegalonema sp.
TGTCGCGCTTTCGGACGGAAAACCCGATACCCCTTTTCCTGAAAGCGCTCCGGTTACATAAAGTGCTTACGCGAAGAGGGATCAATAAATGAAAACAGTGACGGCGGCGATCCTTGTGATCGGGGATGAGGTTTTGTCGGGGCGGACCCGAGACGCGAACACGCAAGTGCTGGCCAAGGCGCTGGGGGCGGTTGGCGTACAGTTGCGCGAGGCGCGCGCGATTGCTGATGACGAAGACACAATAATCGAGGCGCTGAACGCGCTGCGCACGCGGTTCGATTATGTCTTTACCTCGGGCGGGATTGGCCCGACCCACGATGACATCACCGCCGAGGCCGTCGGCAAAGCCTTTGGTGCGCGAGTGACGATCCGCGAGGATGCGCGGGCGTTGCTGGAAAATCATTACGGCGACCGGATCAATGAAGGCCGCTTGCGGATGGCGCGGATTCCCGATGGCGCTGATCTAATCGACAATCCGGTGAGCATTGCGCCGGGGTTTCGTATTGAGAATGTGTTCGTGATGGCGGGTGTTCCGCGCATCTTCGCGGTGATGCTGGATGCGGTGCTACCGACGCTGGAGGGCGGCGGTGTCGTGGGCGAGGTCAGCCTTCCGTGTTCCGTCCCCGAGGGCGAGTTGAGCGCGCCGCTTGGTGCGGTTGCGGACAAGCACCCTAAGGTTTCGATTGGGTCTTATCCGCGTATGAAACCCGAAGGCGGGTTTGCTGTGACGCTTGTTGCGCGCTCGGTGGACGCCGAGGCTTTGGCAGCGGCAGAAGCAGATTTGCGGGCGCTGTTGGTGGAGATGGCTTGAGGTGATTGCCGATCCGGTTCACGAAGGCGCGCCATGAATGATGTGATCACCTTCGCGAAAAGTCAGCAGCGCGTTGCCGCAGGTTTCGGCATTGCCTTTAGGTTCGCGTCGAGCGCATCAAGCTGTTTTAACGCGGCGGGTATGGCCGTCTTGGCATGATCAATCGCGGTGTTAGCAGCGGCGCATTTTGCGACTTCGCTATCGTAATCATCCAAAATGCTCTGAGTTGCTGGATCGAGTTTTAAAGAAACCTTCGCCCCGTCGGCTGTCTCATACCCGACTAACTTGGCCTCGAACTTTACGTTGCTGAAATCGCGTCCACCTTGTGACAGTTCACTGCCTTTCTCAAAAGATACCGAGACAGGAAAGTCCATCGGGATAGATTGGGCGCCTGCGACGATCTCAATTTTTTTGTGTTCAAATTTATAAAGGCCTGCCTCGCGCGACAGTGCGATTTTGTCTGGTTGACTCAGCGGCGTTACCGAGACTTGCACAATCGGTTTCATGATCGGCATGTCCGTCGTGTTGATGACGATCACGGTCACGCGACCTGAAATTCTATTCGATGATCGGTTCATACCCCGCGCAGGGGCAACGTCACCGGTCATGGCTTTCTGTTGTTTTTCTAGCGCGGTTAAATCAGCGATGGCTTTGTCATGCCTGGACTTAAGTTTATCTAGTTTAGCTTTGTTTGCAGCGGCGGCATCGCGCAGGTCCGCTTGCATCTTTTGAAGTTCTAGTCGGCGCTCATCGAGGGCGGCCAAGCGTGCGGCTTCCGCTTCAGCCGCGCGGCGAGCGTTTTCTGCCGCTTTGATCTCTTCTTGGTCTTTCAGATATTCGTCATATTGCTGGGTCGCGATGTTGTAACGATCAATCAAATCCTGAGCAGATTTGCCGTTCAAAATACCGTTGGATTGTCTCGCGATATCATTGAGCGCTTGCCCGCGTGACTGAAATACGTTGCCGCTCTGAGGGTCCAATAAAAATGAAGCTTCCTCCTTCGCTTCCTCAATATAATGCCGTGGTCGAGAATTATCTGCCTTCCCCTCGTAAGCGAAAATCAGCAAACCGGCTGCGGCTTTTAATTGATCAGCTTTGCCTAGTCCCTCAATGGCTTCTTGAAATGTGCCGTCTAAGGTAATGCCATCAGTCGCATCAAGTTTAACACCAGCTTCTGCGTGACAAGCCGAAAGAAGTAAAGTCATCCAAACGAGCATTGATAAGAGCAGCTTATGAATTATCATCTCGTCTTCGCCTATGCCCGAAATAAAAGTTTAGACGCAGCGTAAAGCCAAGAGGCCAATTCGTCGAGAAGAGTAACCTCATGGCCTGTGATGCAGCCGGAACCAGCGCCGATGATTAGCATAGCGGAAACTTTGACGTTTTAGCCTCGTCCTGAGCGCAATCGTTTGATAACGGCGGAAACCGGGGCGATTTTTACATCTGATTGCACGGCCGCTGTCCACTCTGCCAAGGCTCTTACAATGCGATTTTCGGCGGGAACGGTCACAATCGCTGTGCCCCATTTTTCCGCGTGCTCTAGTGCTTGAGCTAACTCGGCGTATAATTCTTCAACATTTGCACCCGGTTGAACCGAAACATTCCGATCTCCTGCCGGTATCCCCATGCGGCGCGCCACAGCACTGGCGATGCTATCCGAATGTGCCCGTGTATCAATGAAGCTGAGACCTTTGCGTTGGATAATCTCCAATACCGCGCGCATGGTGGGAGCATCGCGTGTTACGGCTTCACCAAATTGGTTCATCACACCGACATATCCGTCTATTTGAGAAAAATTCCAATTTAAGCGGCGGATTAGCTCATTCTCAGGTGTGTTGATCGCGATTGGGTTTGGAGATGTATCAAATCGGCTTTCTGACTGCATAGGCAGCAATAAGAGAACTTCACGCCCCGCCTTACGTGCTGCACGCGCGGTTTTGTCCGCAGAATCGGCTGTTGGAGCAATTGCAAAGGTCAACGGAGCGGGAATCTGCAAGGCATTTAGGGCTGGGGCCATGCCTCTGCCCGAATCGACCACAATGAGCGCCAGTTGCGGCGACCGGCTATCCGCAGGAAAATCTGCGGCGTTTCTCAACCAAGATGAGCCACCACTCGTTGCTCCGTTCTGTGCGACTACGGTCCCCGGCGACTCGAAAGGCATTTTAGAAATAGTTGTTTCGATAGACTGATCTGCCCTGCTCGCAAGGGCTTCGCGGGACAGGCGGTCGAGTTTCAACGCGCTCGAGACCCCAACAATGACGCACAGAGCAACCCCGGCAAAAGCCATCAATGGCTTTGCGTTCAGTCCAGCTCTTGGAACGACAGGTTTTGGTCTCTTGATTAACATTCTGCAGAACTTGACGCAGTTAGGCTTGCCACCGCATTAACAAGGCAACGCATTTTGCGTCTGGAAAGCCTGATTCATGCTACTGTTGATCGATAACTATGACAGTTTCACCTACAATCTCGTGCATTACCTCGGCGAGATAGGCGCGGAAACGCGAGTTGTTCGCAATGACACGCTAACCGTTAAAGAGGCCATCGCCTCGAATCCAAGCGCGATTGTCCTCTCTCCGGGACCCTGTGCCCCCTCCAGTGCTGGCATTTGCGTCGATTTGATTCGGGAAGCTGCGCCCAAAATCCCGATTTTCGGCGTTTGTCTCGGTCATCAATCTATTGGTGAGGCTTTCGGCGGCAGAATTGTCCGCGCCGATACGATCATGCACGGCAAAATCAGTAAGGTTTCGCACCAAGGCAGCGGTGTTTTCAGCGATATTCCCGATGGCTTTGAAGCAACGCGGTATCATTCATTGACCATCGAACCGGAGACACTGCCAGACTGCTTAGAGATCACCGCGACAACTGAGGACGGAACGATTATGGGCGTTGCTCATAAGGATTATCAGATCCACGGAGTGCAATTTCACCCTGAAAGCATCCGCAGCGAGCATGGCAAAACCCTTATGGCGAACTTTCTCAAAATGGCGGAGGCAGCCTGATGGAGCTGAAACCCTTAATCGGGATCGCAACCGAACGCGCGCTGACCCGCGATGAAGCCGCCGATGCCTTTGAAGCGATAATGTCCGGCTCCTCAACACCGGCTCAGGGGGCTGGTTTTTTGATGGCTTTGCGAATGCGCGGCGAGACTGTCGATGAAATTGCCGCCGCTGCCTCTGTGATGCGCGCCAAGGCTTTGCCGGTTTGTGCGCCGGATGGTGCAATGGATATCGTTGGGACCGGCGGCGACGGCAAAGGAACGCTGAACATCTCAACCGCTGCGGCGCTGATCGTTGCCGGTGCAGGGGTTCCGGTCGCAAAGCACGGCAATCGCGCTCTTTCATCAAAATCAGGTGCATCGGATGCGCTGACGGCATTGGGCGTCAATCTTGATGCAGGCGTACCGGCCATTGAGACATCACTCATAGAGGCAAATATCGGGTACATGGCCGCGCCAAACCATCACTCAGCCATGCGCCATGTTATGCCGATCCGTCAGGAGATGGGGATCCGAACGATCTTTAACCTGCTCGGCCCGTTGACCAATCCTGCTGATGTAAAACGGCAGCTATCAGGTGCATTCTCTGCCGATTGGATTCGGCCTATGGCTGAAACGCTCGCCGCACTCGGGACCACAAAAGCATGGCTGGTACATGGCGGAGATGGCACGGACGAGTTGGCGATTTCTGCACCCTCTAAGGTTTGCGCTTTAGAGGGCGGTGTCATCAAAGAATTCACCGTATCGCCAGCAGATGCCGGATTACCGGAACATCCGTTTGAGGCCATAGTCGGCGGTGATCCTTCGGCAAATGCCGAAAAGCTGTCCGCGCTGCTTGACGGCGAGAAAAGCGCCTATCGGGACGCGGCGATCCTCAATGCCTCCGCCGCTTTGCTTGTCTCGGATCGTGCAGGCGATTTGCGCGAGGGAGCAGAATTGGCGGCGCAAAGCATCGATAGCGGCGCGGCACGAGCGTCTCTCGATGGCCTGGTTCGGATTACCACGGCTGGATGAGCGCCTATACTGAACACCTTTTGGCTGCCGCTGAGGACTTGGGCGCATGGGGAAAACGCGCGTTCTTTGGAGAGCCATTCAAAGCGGTATTGAACGCGCTTGAGGGAGAAACTGAAACAGTCCTCCCGCCTGCAGATCGTGTTTTTGCGGGCCTAAAAACCCTTCAGCCCAACGCAGTGCGCGTCGTTATTCTGGGCCAAGATCCCTATCCAACACCTGGTCATGCCAATGGACTGGCCTTTTCTGTGCAAAAAGATGTCACTCCACTGCCCCGATCCCTGTCGAATATCTTCAAAGAGCTAGAAGAAGATATCGGAAATGTTCCTGCGCATGGCGATCTCAGCAGATGGACCGATCAAGGAGTACTGTTATTCAACACCGCGCTTACCGTTCGCGTAGGCGATGCGGGTAGCCATGCGCGGATCGGTTGGAAGACGCTAACCCAAGAGATCATCGCACATTTGGCCGATAATGACGGGATCGTCTGGGTGCTTTGGGGAAAACACGCGCAATCTTTTCGGCCCCTGATCGACGATGGAAAAGGCGAGAACAGCCTGATCATCGAGAGTGCCCATCCTTCACCGCTGTCAGCCCGGCGCGGTTTTTTCGGCTCAAAACCTTTCAGCCGGATCAATAATCATTTGAAGAAACTTGGCCGCACGCCGATAGAGTGGACCGCATGAATACGATTCTCGATAAGATCAAAGCCTATAAGTTGGAAGATGTCGCAGCCCGAAAAGCAAAGCGCCCTCTTTCAGAGGTCGAGGCAGCAGCACGCGAGGCATCTCCGCCGCGCGGGTTCGCCGCAGCTCTCGATAGGAAAGCGGCATCAGGTGCGTATGGTTTGATTGCTGAGGTAAAAAAGGCCAGCCCGTCTAAGGGCTTGATCCGCGCTGATTTCGATCCGCCAAAGCTGGCGGGCGCTTATGAACGCGGGGGGGCTGCGTGTCTCTCAGTTTTGACCGACGGGCCTTCATTTCAGGGCGCGGACGAGTTTCTCGTAGCCGCCCGCGCCGCAACCGCCCTACCCGCTCTGCGGAAAGACTTTCTCTACGACACATGGCAAGTGGCTGAGTCCCGTGCGCTGGGCGCGGATTGCATCCTCATCATCATGGCCAGCGTTGACGATACCCAAGCTACGGAGTTGGAAGACGCCGCATTCGGCTGGGGCATGGATGCTCTGATCGAAGTGCACGACGAAGCTGAGCTGGAACGTGCCTTGATGTTGAAGTCTCCACTTCTCGGCATCAACAACCGCAATCTCAAAACCTTCGAGACTACGCTAACAACGACTGAGCGCCTTGCGCCGATGCTGCCCGATGACCGCGTTCTGGTCGCTGAATCAGGCTTGAACACGCCAGATGATCTGGCGCGGCTGGCTAAGGTCGGTGCAGAGCGGTTTTTAATCGGGGAAAGCCTGATGCGGCAGGAAGATGTGGAACAGGCAACGCGGTCGATTTTGGAGCGCATGGCGCACTAGAGCGTGTTGCGGATGCTTGGTCGTGACGTTTGCTCTGCCGGATTACGAAGTGCTGCCTGGATTTTTGACAAACCTTGCGATTTCAGGAGAGCGCGCGGCAATCGGGGATTTAATGACTACGTAACTGAAATACTTTTCGATCCCCAATTCATCGGCGAGGATACTTTCAATCGTATCCTGATAATCAAGGATGCTGCGACAGATAAACTTGAGCAGATAGTCGTAGCCTCCACTTATAAGGTGACATTCCAGAACCTGCGGAAATCGTTTTATTCCGGCCTCAAAAGTTCTGAAATTCTCACTGCGATGCCCCGTCAGTGTGATCTCAGTGAAGACTGTAAGCGTATCACCGATGCGCCCAAGGTCGATATCCGCTGAATAGCCTTGGATAAAGCCCGCATCTTCAAGGCGCTTGGTTCGCTGTAAACACGGGCTAGGCGACAAGTTGACTTGCTCCGCAAGCGCGGAGTTCGTCATACGACCATTGCGCTGTAAAGCGGCGAGGATATTCAGATCAATCGAGTCCAGTCGCACCATGACGATCCTGCAATTCTATCCCGCAGCCAGTTCTGCCTGATGCGCTTTGACCAGATCAGCCATTGAGTTGAACTTCATATCATATGTCGGCATCTCACCGGGATTCATCGTCGCGCCAAAACCTTCCTGATCGAAACGCCTGTAAATCCAGCAATTCGCTAATCCGACTTTGTTGGCAGGCCCGTGATCGTGGAACATACTTTCGGCAGTATGAAGAATGTCGCGCTTTTCGATGCCCATGCGGGAGAGATTGCCGAGCATGTAGTCGAAATTGCGCGTGTCCGGTTTGTAAGAACCGATATCCCCGGCAACATAAGCCGCGTCGAACTCGACCTGCAGTTTGGCATTACTGAACGCAAAGCTCGCGGCGTCCACGTTGGAGAGGACGATTAATTTGTAATAGCGCTTGAGATACTGCAAAGCGCCTGCGCTATCCGGAAACGCAGGCCAATGCTCTACGGAGTGACCATATGTGAGACAATCTTCCCAGCTGGCAGGCAGGCCCCATTCTTCGGCCAACCGCTTGTAAACAACGGCAAGGACTTCGCGGTAATCTTTGGCAGGAGTGTATTTCTGCGTTGTTGACTCGTGAAACGCATGAGCCTCGAGAATATCGTTACGCGACAAAGGCTGTGTCAGTTGATCGGTCAAAGGCCGAAGACCGTTCGTCATGCCGGTCTCCCAATCAATGAGTGTTCCATAAACATCGAAGGTAAGCGCCTTAAAGTCAGTCAGTTTCATGCAGTGTCCTTTCGCCAGCACCCGCAACGATAACAAACTTCAGAAAACTATTCTGCCGAATTTATGCCCTGTAACAGCATCATTTGTTGATTTGAAAAGAACCTCTTTTGGCTTTCGCTATTTGTCCGCAGCGAACTTATGTTTTGTAAGTTCCGACACCTCAAAACAAAAACGGCGCCCCGAGGGACGCCGTTGATTTGTTTAAAGCCAATGCTCTTACCAAGTCGGGCGGTAAGCGCTTGGATCGTAACCGATGAAGTCTTGACCAAACTCGGAACGCAGTGTTCTTGCGAGTGATGGGCTTTGAGGAGCTTTTGCGTATCCCGAAACGAAGAACTCAGCTGACCCTTTACCACGGCACTCGTCCGGATTGGTGTCGCAGATCAAACGAACATCATCAATCCAGTTGCGATAAGCTGCAATCGGCGTGAAGTACATTTCGTAACCGGATTTCATGCATGGCTCGCCTGCTGAGTTCTCGGTGCCTGTCTCAATACCCGATAGTACGCCAGCAAGTTGACGCTGACCACCGGAGAAGCCGACGATTGGACCGCCACTCTCACCGCGACAGACGCCATCAATACCACCTGACGGGCTGGTCACAGTGATATAACCGGGCCATTCAACTTTCTTGACTGCCAAAGGAATAGCCTGAAGGGTCTTTTGCCCCGCTTTGCTACCCGTGACAGGCCATCCAGCGGCAAGCGCAATGCCGCCAGCCGAAACAGAAGGCCTGCGATATTCATCAAGCTTGGCTGGTTTGATTTCAGCCGGAAGTGGCTCATCAAGGCGGATCAGAGCAATATCATTGGCGAGATACGAATAATCGAACCCGGCATGACAGACGACATCGGTTGCAACGCGAGGAATCGTCGTTGTGCCTTGCAGGTTCTTGTCGCCCGCTGTCACTTCAATACGAGTCCACTTACTGTCATCATTTTCTGGTCCCTGAACGCAGTGGGCAGCGGTCACAACCCAACGGCTGCTGATAGCTGTACCGCCACAGTGTTCTGTTTCCGTGAAATCTCCATGATCATAGACCATGCGCAGCTTCACCATGGATTCGAATTGAGGATTAACGCCTTGCGCGTGGTATGCCTGCTGACCTCTCGTATAGCGCGAGCCTGTTGCAGTCGATGCAGCGTGATGATAGCCGTTAGGCGCACCACATGCATAAGCGTTTGCAGCTGAAAGATCGGCTGCCCCCGCAGCCGTCGGTGCAAACGTACAGATCGCTGCAAGAGCGACTGCCTTCCTGATCGATGTCATAACCTGTCCCCTGGTCTTTACATTGAGGCCCCCCGGCCTTGGAGACAGAATGACCGTTAGGAGTAAATAAAAGCCTTTAATACAACCCGTTCAGTGTATGTATTACGTTGTAAGAAAAGAACTTTTCCCTTTACACTGTACAAATTCGCATGAAAGTCGCTTTTTACAGTGTCCGGTTTATTCGGAAGCCGAAAACAATACGCCGTATTTATAAATACCTTGCACAGTCAACAGGTGCTGTAGCCTCTATATAAGAGCGTCCCTGCTATCTATTTCTTACAAGGCCGCTATAGTTTCAACGCATGCCACAGGCAAATTTTGAAACCAACACTCTCAAAATTGGAATGCCTTCGGAGTTTCATACCACCTAAGCTCCAGCAATCTCTGATCTTTAAGGCGTTAACCTTTCGTTAGTATCGACAAGGTGCTGCAGTCACATTAAAAGCCCTCCGAATTATCTTTTCATGTCGTGGAAAGATTGACTCGATTCTGCGTTTCCCGACGGGGATACGCGCCGACGTCTGCTTTAGCGGACATAAGAAAAATGGGATGGGAAGCACCGTGGACTTTTTACCACCACTTATCGGTATCGTAGGGATGGGCGTCGCCTATGTCCTCTACGGCATGGTCATGAAATATGACGAAGGAACGGACGCCATTAAGAAGATTGGCGACCAAATCCATGAAGGCGCAATGGTCTTCATGAAACGCGAATATCAGATTTTGATCATGTTTCTGATCGCGCAAATCATAGTTACCCTCATTTTCCTTGGCGGCAGCGTCGCCTTTGCTGTGCTTGTCGGCGCTTTGTCGTCCTCGATTGCCGGTTGGATTGGCATGTATGCCGCAACCAAAGCAAACGTACGGACTGCGACAGCAGCACAAGCCGACGGCGCCTCGAGCGCACTGACGGTCGCGTTCTTCGGCGGTTCAATCATGGGCCTGAGCGTTGGCGCACTAGGCTTGATTGGCCTTGGCGGACTTTATGTCATCCTCGGCGGTGACGCGCATTCGCTCGAAGGCTTTGGCATGGGCGGGTCTACCGTTGCACTGTTTAGCCGTATCGGTGGCGGTATCTTCACCAAAGCGGCTGATGTTGGTGCTGACCTTGTTGGTAAAGTGGAAGCCGGTATTCCTGAAGATGATCCCCGCAACCCCGGCGTTATCGCAGATAACGTGGGCGACAACGTTGGTGACGTTGCCGGTATGGGTTCCGACATCTTTGAATCCTATTGTGGAGCAATGATCGCATCCATCGCGATTGCCTCGACACTGTCATTTGCCTCATACAACGCGGCCTTCGGTGAAGGTCTTGATCAAGCAGGCTTTGAAAGCGCACGCGGCGCGATGATGTCGCTGCCATTGTTGCTCGCGGCTGTTGGCTTGCTCGCCTCCATTGCAATGATCTTTGTGGTTAAGTCGCGCTCGTCAGCGGAGCCTGCTTCGGCATTGCGGACCGGTACGCTTGGCGCGCCGATCCTGTTCCTCGCAGCAGCGGCGGCTGTGGTTGCCATGCTGGGTGTTGACTTCAATGTCTGGTGGGCTGTTGTTGCCGGTGCTGTCGGCGGTGTCATCATCGGTTTGATCACCGAGTACTACACGGCGGCTGGTCCCGTTAAGCGGATCGCTCAATCGGGCGAGACTGGCCCTGCAACCGTTATCATCACCGGCCTCGCGGTTGGTATGGAATCGGTCGTTCTACCCTTGCTGACGATTGCAGGAATTGTTTGGATTTCGACATCGCTCGCCGGTCTTTACGGCGTGGGTATCGCGGCGGTTGGTATGCTGGCGACAGTTGGTATCACGATGGCCATCGACGCTTACGGCCCTGTAGCGGATAACGCAGGCGGTATCGCTGAGATGGGCGGTATGGGTGAAGACGTTCGCGAAATCACCGATAGCCTCGACGAGCTTGGCAACACTACTGCGGCCATCGGTAAAGGCTTTGCGATTGGTGCAGCAGCACTGGCGGCGCTGGCCATCATCGCCGCGTTTGTTGCGACTGTTAAAGCGAAATATCCTGATTTCTCGCTCGAACTGTCAGAGCCAATGGTAATTGTTGGTTTGTTCATCGGCGGAACAATTCCGTTCCTCGTTGCCGCGCTGACTATGACCGCTGTTGGTGAAGCAGCCTTTGCTATGATCAACGAAATCCGCCGTCAGTTCAAAGAGATCCCCGGACTGATGGAAGGCACGGCAGACCCTGACTCGGCCAAGTGCGTGGACATTGCGACCACCGCAGCCCTCAAAAAGATGATCATGCCGGGTATCATCGCGGTTTGTACGCCTCCAGCTGTTGGCTTTATCATCGGCGCAGAAGCCTTAGGCGGAATGCTCGCTGGTTCACTGCTTGGCTGTGTTCTTATGGCCTTGATGATGGCGAATTCGGGCGGTGCTTGGGACAATGCCAAGAAATACGTCGAAAAAGGTAATCTGGGCGGTAAAGGCACAGATACACACGCAGCCGTCGTCGTTGGCGATACCGTTGGTGACCCGTTCAAGGATACCTCCGGTCCGAGCATGAACATCCTTATCAACGTGATGGCGATTGTTTCTCTGGTTATCGCGCCGCTGCTCTAAAGCCTGCGATATAGTGATTTTAAAGCCCGCCGGAGACGGTGGGCTTTTTTATGACGTGATGTTGGTGACTTCTATGCTGCACTGCGGTATCGACAGGCAGAACCAGCATAACGGAGCTTTTCATGCGCATTGAAGCCATTTCCATCGGAGACAACCCACCCGAAGACATCAATGTCATCATCGAGGTTCCTGTCGGCGGAGAACCCATCAAATACGAGATGGACAAAGATGCAGGCACGATGATCGTAGACCGCTTTCTTTACACGCCGATGCGCTATCCGGGGAATTACGGCTTTGTGCCCCATACCCTGTCGGATGATGGCGACCCGATTGATGTACTGGTCCCGAACCAACGCCCAATCATCCCCGGCGCAGTGATGAATTGCCGTCCCATCGGTGTCCTGAAAATGGAAGACGAATCCGGCGAAGATGAAAAGATCATCGCGGTCCCCTCTTCCCACCTGACAAAACGCTATATCGGTGTTCAGGATTATTCAGACCTGCCGGACATTACGACCTATCAGATCGAACATTTCTTCGAGCATTATAAAGACCTTGAAACAGCAAAATGGGTCAAGATCGCCGGTTGGGGCAATGCCGATGAAGCCAAGCGATTGATCTCAGAGGCGATTGGGCGCGCTAAAAGTTAAAACACTTTGCGTTAGTCTTGAATCGAAAGCCGTGCCCAGAGTACGCACCTTTCGATACTCTTTTGGATCAAGGTAAACGCAAAAAGCTCTAGATCGAAATGCCTTTATCGTAACGGCGCTTTGACGAATGTGCCGACGCTTGCAAACGACCCAAGCTTGCCGCTCTTCGTCAAAGCAAGAACATAAGCTGCTCTTAGTTTTGGCCGTCAATCTAACGCCATGTCACAAGAACAAAAACGACGCAGTTTAAACCAACGCCGCTTCGGTGGAATTGCGAACCTCTTCTTCCGTGACATCCGTGGCCAGCTCAACCAGCTTTAGGCCACCTTCCACCACATCGAACACGCCAAGATTTGTTATAATACGGTCTACCACACCGGTTCCGGTCAACGGGAGAGTGCAAGCTTTCAACAACTTGCTTTCGCCGTGTTTTGATGTGTGGTCCATGACCACCACGACCCGCTCAACGCCCGCGACCAAATCCATCGCGCCGCCCATGCCTTTGACAAGCTTTCCTGGTATCATCCAATTAGCAAGGTCACCGTTCTCGGCCACTTCCATCGCACCAAGGATGGCGAGGTTGATATGACCACCCCGGATCATCCCAAAACTATCCGCCGAGGAAAAATAGCTCGTCCGGTCAAGTTCGGTAATCGTCTGTTTGCCCGCATTGATGACATCCGCGTCCAACTCCTCTTCAGTTGGAAACGGCCCCATTCCGAGCATCCCGTTTTCGGATTGCAGCGTCACATCCATGCCATCGGGAATGTAGTTTGATACCAACGTCGGAATACCAATGCCGAGGTTCACATAAAACCCGTCTTGCAGTTCTTTTCCGGCGCGCTCCGCCATTTGATTGCGATCCCAACCCATGGGCTTTTCCCCTTAATTCTCTGTCAGCTCGTCTTCATTGATCGAAGCGAGTAAATCTTCCCAGCCTTCAGCGGGCTGCATCGCAAGCGCCGATTGGATGAACGTGGCAAGATTGGTTGCACTGGCGGCGAGATAAGCGGCTACCAAATCAGGATGTTCCTTCGCATAGCCACGGCCAAACAGAGCATCGAGTTTCGCTACGGCAGCATCGAGAAATTCGTCCGTATATCCCGTCGCCGCATCTCCAGCCATCGTTTCATCATCTAAGTTCATCATCTCAAGCCACTTTCAAAGTGCGTTGCTCGATGCGCTTTTCGTGTTTGCCTTGAACGATCCGCTGAACGAATATTCCGGGTGTATGTATCAAGTCTGGATCAAGGCTGCCAGTTGGAACAATCTCCTCAACCTCGGCAATTGTCACCTTACCAGCGGTTGCGCATAGTGGATTGAAATTACGCGCTGTTTTTCGGTAGATCAGGTTGCCTTGTTCGTCGCCTTTCCAGGCTTTGACAATCGCGAGGTCGGCCTTAATTCCGCGTTCGAGAATATAAGTCTCGCCATCGAATTCTTTATGTTCCTTGCCCTCAGCAATCACGGTTCCAACGCCGGTTTTCGTATAAAATCCGGGAATACCCGCACCGCCAGCGCGCAGGCGCTCCGCCAAAGTGCCTTGGGGATTAAACTCAAGCTCTAATTCGCCCGAGAGATATTGGCGCATGAATTCGGCGTTCTCTCCGACATACGAAGAGACCATTTTCTTGACCTGTTTGGTTTGTAGCAGGATGCCAATACCAAAATCATCAACACCAGCATTGTTGGAATAGAATGTGAGGTCTTTGGTTCCGGCATCCTTGATGGCTTCCAACAGATTTTCCGGAATACCGCAAAGGCCGAAACCGCCAGCGGCGACACTCATACCATCCGCTAAAACTCCTTTGAGAGCGGTAGCCGCATTCTCATAGACTTTCTTCGCCATCATCGACCCCGTTTTGCAGTGCAATATGTCCGCTGATTTACCCTCGCACAGCCTTAAGCGCAATCATTCTGTAAAGGTATATTCGTAACGGACTCAGGAAAGTTACTTCAAATCATCCGTACCTAGCACTCCGCTCGGTCGTGCCATCGCATAGCGCGTAACCCAGATTAGGCGTTCCTGAGCGCGGGTAATTGAAACATACGCAAGGCGTTTCCACAGCGGCAAATCCGCCTCAATCCGATTAGCCCGTGCCGCAGCATAAAGGTCCGGCGCAAAAACTTGAACGGAAGGCCATTGCGAGCCTTGCGCTTTATGGATCGTACAAGCCGCTCCATGTAAAAATGAAGCACCCATGCGCGCAGCCGTCGGGATGATCGGTTCAGCATCTTGGCGCTCAATCTGAATAATCGCAGCAACAGACAATCGAGGCGCTTCGGCACCATCGACATAAAGCCTTGCAAAACCGGGCTTTTTACCTGGGCCAAGGTAAAAGCTCTGTGCGCCCTTCACCAAGCCCGCTTGCTCCAGCTCGATGCGTTTTTTCCGTTGGCGCGCGGGCAGTTCCGCACCGTCACAAATCAACGGCTCGCCCGGAGAAAGCATCGTCTCGCCCAACCCATAAGCCGTCCGAAAAGCCCAAATCAGACGAATGCGCGTTGCATTGCGCCACACCAGCATTGGCGAGCGCGCCATCAATTCAGGATCAGCCCGAGGAGCAATCACGACACGTTCATCCCGCTCGGCGGCGTCACGAATAAGCTGCTCAAAGCCCGAAAAATCTACTTCAGGGTCTGCAAGAGCATAAGCCAAGTCGATAATCGGATTGCCCGCTTCCTGCCGGAAAACCCGCGACAGCATCGCCTTGGACGGGGCAGGCAGCTTATCGAATGGCATTTCTCCAGACTCGCCAACCGGCGCGAGCTGTGCAGGATCACCGAATAAAATCAGTATACCAAAAACGGCCCGCAGGTCATCCAACTGCTTTTGATCCAGCATGGATGCTTCATCTACGAGGCCAATATCAACCTCGTCATCGCGCCGCGCCCATCCCGTAATGAACTCCGCCCCTCGCACTCCAACTGTAGCGAGCGCCGCCGGGACAGATTGTATCTCGAGATAGTATTCCAAAGCCCGATCAAGCGCTTCATCGGTCAGCAGGTCATGCTTCGGTCTCTCGCCCTTGCCTTTTTCACGAAGCCATTCCGCGACTTTCTCATATTCCGGGTCGTAGACCGGCGTATAGATGACCCTGTGGATTGTCGTGGCCGCGACCCCGCGCTGACGCAAAACACTCGCGGCCTTATTCGTCGGAGCAACGACAGCAAAGCTGCGCTTCCCCGCACGTTGCCCCTCTCCATCAGGGCCGATTTGAATCGCATCGGCATCCAGCAAAGCTTGCGTAAGCATCGCAAGTAACTGCGTCTTTCCGGACCCGGCTTTACCAAGCACGGCAAACACGCGGCCAAGCTCAGTCTCTGAATCAGCGTGATCCCCCATTGCTGAAGTCGGCGTACCCGCGATGGTCAACCCTGACAGAGAAATCAGCTCGGCAACGCGCGTATAGGCATCGTCTTGATCATCAGACAGATCAACATGCTGCATGTCCGGCAGGGTTTCCTGCTCGGGCAAACCGAGGCTGAGGGCAGGTTCATCCATTCAGTCGATCCAAACGATGTTCGATACGTGTTCTTGTCACGTTACCGCTTCACTTACAACCGATTGAATACGTTACGCCGTGCAGCTGCCACCGCCTAAGACGCAAAACTTGGCGCAATGTGCATGGTTCAGTTTAATCGGGCGCTCGGCCTGTTTCAGCGTTTCACCCAGCTCAAACTCATCATCATACGCGAGCAACGTACAGGCCAGAACCGCTGGTTTTTCAGAGCCACGGCGCTTAACAACCATTCTGGACGTAGCACACATGACATCCTTTGGATCGATATTAAGAATGCCCCAGCAGCTCGTTGTTATCTCTGGAACTTCTACCTTTTCATCCATCTCAGGAAAGAGAATACATCGCGAAGGATCATCGGCATCAATCGGAAAGCCTTCAAGCTCGAACATTTCTCTATATCCGGCACGCGCATCGGCTTCGGTTTCATTCCAGCAAGTGCGTCCGGCAGCATCGAGGCGAAATCCATTTTGAGCAAGCCACCGCACGCCTTCCATCGCCTTGGCGAAAGACCCTTTTCCACGCTCAACATCGTGGAGTTCTTCAGAATAATGATCGAGCGAAATTCTTAGCGTGAGTTGATCGCCATATTCCGCAAGGAGCTTCAGTAAGCCTTTTTGCACGCGCGGTCGCATCATCGGCTGCATCGCGTTTGACAAGATGAGAACGCGATAACCTCTTGATAATGCAGCCTCAGCCATCGGGATCATATCAACATTCATGAACGGCTCGCCGCCTGTGAACCCGATCTCTTCAACAGGCCATTTTTGCGGGGCTACTTTCCGACGCTCATCAATTTGGTCAAGATAATCCACAACTTCAGCGGTGGTAAGATAAACCAATGCGTCATTGGTCGGACTGGACAAAATGTAGCAATTTTCGCATTCGATATTGCACAAAGTCCCGGTATTGAACCAAAGGGTCTGAACGCCGGCCAAAGGGACGCTAGCACGTCTTTCGCCTTTAGCCGTTAGGTCCGGATGCGAAAACTTAGCAGTCGGCGTTACGCTTTCGCTTTTCTCGATGTCCTCACTAAGCGCAAGTTCCGTTTTGCGTCGATAGTCCATAAACTCTTTACCACCTTCGGTCGCAACTATGCCGTAACCCCATCGGCTAAGCCGCAGTGTCGATTGAGTCAACGGTCGCGAAGTCGGGTCACATGTCTGTCAACAAAACTTACCCAAAATGCTACAACCGAAATTCGCCTTAATTTCGCTGTTTCCCAGCGTTTTCTTCGCGACATACAAGCTTGTTCTGCGTATGTTAAAGGAAAATAAGCAGGCAAATTGACGAAAATGGCTGAGCAACGTGGATTTTTTTCCTGGTGGTTCGGGGAGCTTAGAGAAGTATTCTCTGGCCGCCCGGTTCCTATCCATGCGCTTGCGTTGTCGTCTCATGAAATCGCATTAATCGAGAAAGGCGTCGACACGCCTCTCGGGGTTGTGGATACCCAAGCGGAAGACTGGCTAGAACAAGTTGAAGGGCTTCGTTCCCGCATCTTAAGTCGAAATGCCCGAAATCCACTTATTGAGGTTCAATTACCCGTCGAACAGGTCATGTTCGCTAAAATAAATGTAGAGTCAGGCGATGACCCACAATCTGCCATTCGCTCTCAAATTCCAACGATTACCGGCCAGCAACCTGAGGATGTGACCTTTGACGTCGCGCCCAAACCGGATGCCGATGGTCGAACGATTGTTGCAATCGCGCCCTCTTCTACTGTTTCAGAAGCGGCTCGATATGCTCAGGAATGGGGCTTTGATGCAGCACGGATCACAAGCATTGAATCGCCGCGAGCCTTTCGCCGAGGCCCGGACTTTGAGCATCAGGGTGCTCGTGCGGGGGGATCTATCTTACCAAAGGTGGCGGCTGGACTGGGCGTACTGGCGATTGCGCTTTCTTGTGCAGCAGCAGCAAGAGCACTTAATATTCGCGGTGATCTCGTACAACAAGCGGAACGCCAGGCCAGCGAAATAATCGTAACCAAAGGCAGTTCAGGACAAAGAGAACTCGCACTTGCTGAATATGCCAATGCTGCGTCGACTGCGACAGATTTGCGGGACGTTTCCCTTCCGGTTTGGCGGGTTCTCGCCGAGACTGCATCTATCATTCCGAATGATGTGATCATCAACGGTTTTCAGTACCGAACCGGGCAACTTATCCTTCGTGGCACAACAACATCGACGGTCACATTAGAAGAAGCGCTTGATCGCTCGCCAATTTTCAATGCTCCAACCCTTTCGAGTACAAGTCGTTCAGGGGGCGGTCGCGCCAATTTCGTGATCGAAGCCGCCGTCGATGAAAGAAGCGTCCGTTGAGCGCGGGTGGGCGCAGTCGCGGCGCGGCATTGGCATTACTTGCTGGTGTTGTCATGATTATAGGCGCAGCTGCTGTTGTTCCCGCCGGGTTATATTGGTCAAAAACCGGCACGATCATCCGCGACGCCCGCACAAAAATACAACGCTCGGAACAACGCGAGAAGTCAGAAGAAACCTTGGTTCGCAGTCAGACGGATTGGAATCGTTTTGCAGCGACTCCCGCATCCGGGTTTATACTGAATACCGATGATGAAACTGCGATTTCCGCTACTAAACAACGGATTAACTCTGTATTTGCCGAATTAGAGGGAACCGCTACTGTCGTCACAAGTGAAGCGGGTGACGGCCCGCGCGAGGGGGTTCGTAGCATTACGATAGCGATTGAAGGCAACCTGCCACGCAAAAACCTCGGAGCGTTTTTAACCCGATTAGAGAGCGAACCAGCCTATATTGTCATCTCGGAGTTCGAAGCGATAACACGCCAAAACAACCAATTACGCATCACTCTTACCGGACAGGCATTTCGATTACTGGAGCCGGGCACATGAAGAGAGATGCATGGTATGCAGCCATTGCGGCAACAGGGCTTTTAAGCATTGCGGCTTTATATGCGCTCTGGGCCGCCCCTCAACTTGCTGATCCGTCAGTCCGTGTTGATAAGGCGAAATTGACCGCCTCACTGCCCTCGCCGCCTAAATTTACTGTGGATCAAGATGTTATTGCAAAGGCTCAAACGATCCTTCGGGAACGCGACCCATTTGTTGCGCGCAGCAACGATGACGATACCGTTGCCAGAGGTTTGGAACTGCCAAAACTTGCGCCGCCCGTAAGGTTCTCTGATCCCGGAGAGCGCGCGACAGTCGTCGCAGCACCGGAAGCAACAATCCCGCTATCAACAAAGCTCATACCGCAATCCGAAAGTCCTCCTGCGCCTTTACCGCCCTCGGCAACACAACAAACGCAAGGAAGCCTCACATTGAGAGGAGTGTTCCCATCACCGAATGGAGGCAGGGCGCTCGTGGCTTTGCCCGGCGGCAGTGTGGTAAGTGTCACCGTTGGCGGCGTAGTTGGCGGTTGGCGGGTTCTCGATATCCGGCAAGGAGCCATTCGCCTCGGGCGCGGACAACGCGCTATATTGCTCGCTATGCCGCGCTGATCATTACAGTAAAATTACCGCCGCAAGTCCTAAAAATGCAAAAAATCCAACCACATCCGTAACAGTCGTAACAAACACTGCGGATGCAAGAGCAGGGTCAGCGCCGATCTTATCCAAGCTTATCGGGACAAGAATACCCGCGAGTGCGGCAACGATCATATTAACGATCATGGCAAGCCCCAAAACGACACCGAGACTCCCATCCCCATACCACCACCACGTCGCCGCCCCCATGACAACGGCGAAAATCAGTCCATTAATAAAACCAACCATTCCTTCACGATAAATAATGCGCCATGCGTTTGTCGGCGTTAAATCTTTCGTCGCCAATGCCCGCACAGCAACGGTAAGCGTTTGCGTTCCCGCATTCCCGCCCATCGACGCAACAATGGTCATCAAGACAGCCAAAGCGACGATCTGCTCAATAACCACATCAAACTGAGCGATAATAAGCGACGCCAGTATTGCGGTAATCAGATTAACGGCAAGCCAAGGCAACCTCTGCTTCGCAATTTCCATAACGGTATCGGACAAATCCTCATCACCAACCCCGCCGAGGCGCATCAAATCTTCTTCGGTTTCTTCATCAAGCGCCTGCATTGCGTCATCGATTGTTATAACGCCTGCCAACCTGCCACTCTCGTCAACAACTGGTGCAGAAACGAGGTGGTATTGGTTAAAGCCATAGGCAACCTCTTCCTGAGGCTGAACCGCATCGAAACTGCGAAAATCCCGGTTCATCAGTCCATCCAGAGTCGCGGGCCTCTTTGCGCCCATAATTCTGGCAAGGCCAATGGTCCCAATGGGACGGTGGTTTGGATCAACGACAATAATCTCGTAAAAATCTTCCGGTAAATCGTCACGGGCACGCATCATGTCGATTGTCTCGCCGACCGTCCAAAATGCTGGAGCCGCGACCAGCTCGCGTTGCATCATTCGACCAGCAGAATACTCGGGGTAATCGAGCGAGCGCTGAATAGCGATGCGATCCACTATCGGGATTGCGTCGAGAACCTCTTGCTTGCGCGCGTCGTCCAAATCTTCGAGCAGATACACCGCGTCATCAGAGTCGAGATCACAGACAACCTCAGCCAAAAAGCTATCGTCGAGAGCCGCGATGACGTCATCACGAACACCCTCTTCCAGCTCGGCCAGAACGTCTGTTGGTAAGTCTTCGCCAGCTAGTTCAACAAACTGCTTTCGCTCTTCCGCTGACAGTTGTTCCAGAATATCCGCAATATCAGCCGGATGCACTTCATCGATTGCGGTGAGCAAGTCGCCACGTTCTTCGCATTCCAAGGCAGCACAAACATCCCGCGTCGTCTCGCGCGCGGCGATTGAGTTTATATCGTCAATTGGATCAGATTTGATATCTGTGTTCGCCATGGCGAAGCAGTATCGTGCAGTTTAATGCACGGCAACTGTCGCTTGAGGTAATCTGCGATAATCGTGCTTACAAATAAATTGTTGGGCACGCACGTTGGTCCAGCGCAATTCCGCCGCGCTTAGCGTCTTAAGCTTGCGCCCCGTTAAATTGGCGCAGCGCTGCTCGTATCTCTTCGGCAAGATCAGCGCGCTCTTCTGACGTCAAGAACCCGCCGATAGCCACGGCTCTGTCACGTTGGCGAAGGATAAGCTGGTTTTCGATCTCACGGGTATTTTGAGTAAGAACGCGGGTCCAATAGGGTTGAAATTCCCAACGACGTGCAGGTCGAGAGGGGTGCTTGGCCTCAACAATCAAATGATCACCGTCGAAATGAAGCCGCTCAACATAGCGGCCATCTCTGTTGTTCACGGCAAAAGCCCAAACAACAAAACCAAAGACCAGAATAATGAAAGGGATAATCATCATCAAAACGGTGGCAAGTCCCGTTCTGGAAGTGCTGGAGCCGGGCGCTGTAGCGGTCATCAAAAAGAAAACGCTAAAGCATCCGGCCAGGATCAATAGGAAAGCGCGCAACCCCTTTTTAGAAAGAGACCGGTTGGGCCAAAGCTCAACCTGCCACTTTAAAGGTGCTGCGCGGCTGTCCATTTAATCGTCGCTAGGGTTCAGATCAACACCTTCACCACCAAGCGTATAGTCGTGATACTTGATCACATCATCCGAAATGACCGGAAGTGTTTCAAAAGTATGCGCTGGCGGAGGCGATGGCAGCGTCCATTCGAGCGTATCAGCACCGTGGCCCCAGTAATTCGCCTCAAGACGCCTGCCAGCGATAATTGTGTAAAACACAATACCGATGAACAGCAGGAACGAAGCGCCGGAAATAAACGCACCAATGGACGAGATGAAGTTCCAGCCTGCAAAAGCTTCGGAATAATCCATGTAGCGACGGGGCATTCCTTGGAAACCGAGGAAGTGCTGCGGGAAGAATGTAATGTTGACACCAATGAACATCGACCAGAAGTGAACTTTACCCCAGAATTCAGGATATTGGCGGCCAGACATCTTGCCGATCCAGTAATACATGCCTGCAAACAGACCCATCGCCGCGCCAATCGACATCACGTAATGGAAGTGCGCCACAACATAGTACGTATCGTGCAAAGCGCGGTCGACGCCTGCTTGAGACAGAACGATGCCGGTCACACCACCAAGCGTGAATAGGAAGATAAATCCAATCGCGAAGAGCATCGGCGTGTCGAAGCGAAGTGAACCGCCCCACATTGTTGCAATCCACGAGAAGATCTTAATCCCCGTCGGAACCGCGATCACCATCGTTGCGAGCATAAAGTATGCCTGCGTATCGACCTTGATACCAGATGTGTACATGTGGTGCGCCCACACGACGAAACCGAGAAGGCCAATACCGATCATCGCCCAAACCATTCCCAGATAACCAAACACTGGCTTGTTCGAGAAAGTTGAGATGACATGGCTCACGATGCCGAAAGCTGGAACGATAATGATGTAAACTTCAGGGTGACCAAAGAACCAAAGAAGGTGTTGGTAGAGGATCGGGTCACCGCCACCTGCCGGATCAAAGAACGCGGTCGAGAAGTTACGATCCATGAGGAGCATGGTAATCGCGCCAGCAAGAACCGGCAGAGCCAACAGGATCAAAAGCGCTGTGACGAAAATCGACCACGGGAACAATGGAACCTTGAACAGCGACATGCCCGGAGCGCGCATGTTCAAGAAGGTCGTAATGATATTGATCGCACCAAGGATCGAAGACGCCCCTGACAGGTGAACCGCAAAGATCGCCAAGTCAGTCGCCATTGTCGGAGAGCCGGACGTAGAGAGCGGTGCATATAGAACCCAACCAACTCCTGATCCACCATCCACAAAGGCAGAAATACAGGCCAGCGTACCACCGGCGGTGAACAGCCAATAGCTGAGGTTATTCAGGCGCGGGAACGCCATATCCGGCGCGCCGATCATCAATGGCATGAAGTAATTGCCGAAACCGCCAAACAATCCCGGAATCAGCACGAAGAACATCATGAGAATTCCGTGCGCCGTAATCGCGACGTTCCACTGTTGTCCATCCGGAGCGCCAGCAGCGTCCGTCATGAACTGAACGCCAGGATACATCAATTCTGCGCGCATCATCATCGAGAAAATAATGGCAACCAAACCGAAGAAACCTGCGGTCCAAAGATAAAGTATGCCGATATCTTTGTGGTTCGTCGAACAGAACCAACGGGTAAAGAATCCGGGGTCATCGTGAGCGTGGTCGTGTCCGACGCTGACTTCAGCCATAAAAACAGCTCCTTAAGGTGCTTTCAGCGGGTTCTAATGCCTCGCTGAGTCGCCTGATTTGATTATTGGGTGTCGAGATAGCTCAAGGACTGCCTGTTGACAATGCGGTGATGCGCATTTGTGCAGGACGAAGCGTCGCGGCACACTTAGGATACGAACCAGAAACAGGTTTAGGATTTTCCGGCGCAGATGCCGAATGACAATCAATCTTAAAAGCCCTGCACTTCATGTATTTTCTTCTCTACGAAAAATGCTGGCACTTACTTGACATTTTTTATTGATCATTAGATAAATTTTTCAGTCGCACCCTATTTCGGGTACGCGCTTCACTACCAGATCGCGATAGTCTTGCGTGGCAGTGATGTTGCATTGGCGGCAAATATAAAGGTGCAAAGTTTGACCCCGGGGGGGAGGCGGCTTGGCACTAGAAGCGGCCCGAGAGGGCCGCTTAATTTTATTCCGATATCAAACCTTAGAGCCGTTTAACTAGCGACGAAGTGCGAGACGGCTATCGCTATCCCTTTTTAAACGGCGTGTGCTCGCCGAGGATGGCGATTTCCTCGTTGACCGCTAGGCGTTCGTGATCGAGGTAGTTGGCAATCGCTTTGCGAAAATCCGGATTAGCAATCCAATGCGCTGACCAAGTAGCGGTCGGCTCATAACCACGCGCGAGCTTATGCTCGCCCTGCGCCCCTGCTTCGACCGTTTTCATTCCATGTTCAATAGCGTAATCAATTGCTTGGTAATAGCAGATTTCAAAATGCAGACACGGATGATCTTCGATGCACCCCCAATATCGACCATAAAGAGTGTCCCGTCCAATCACATTCAGCGCGCCCGCGACCAACTCACCTTCACGCTTTGCGAAGACAAGAAGGATGTCCTCACGCAGCTTTTGTTGGGCAATCTCGAAAAAACTGCGCGTGAGGTAAGGGGTTCCCCATTTCCGCGCGCCGGTATCCTGATAAAAAATCCAGAATGCATCCCAATGCTCGGGTTGAATGTCATCTCCTGTAAAAGAGACGATCTCGACATTCTCAACGGCCTTCGTACGTTCTTTTCTGATGGCTTTTCGTTTGCGCGATGCAAGATTAGCGAGAAAGGCGTCAAAATCCGGATATTCGTAATTACGCCAATGAAATTGTTGATTTTTTCGGGTTAGCAGCCCTGCTTTTTCAAGACTTTTCTGCTCTGCTTCTGTGCAAAAATTGACATGCAAAGACGACAGGCTGTTTTCAGTCGCGATTTGTGCAGCACCCGACAACAGCGCGCTTTCCGCCAAGTCGCGATCAGCAGCGGGATGAACAAGCAAACGCCTACCCGTCACTGGGGTAAAAGGCGTCGCTGAGACAAGTTTGGGATAATATTCACCGCCCGCGCGCTCAAATGCCTGTGCCCAACCGTGATCGAAGACGTATTCGCCTTGGGAATGGCCTTTTACATAAAGCGGCATCACACCAAGGGTTTCGCCACTTTCTGTTTCCGCCAACAGGTGTTTCGGGTCCCACCCTTCGCGCCAATGAGCCGAACCGCTTTCTTCAAAAGCGTTGAGCCAACGATGCGTAATGAAAGGATTAAGCGCCCGGCCCCCGTCTTTCGCTTCCGGGGCGGCGCAAGCGTCCCACAATTCAGAATCGACAGAGTGAACGCCATCAAGCAATCGAACCGAAATTGATGTGCCGCCATCCATAACGCTCTCCTTGCGCTTATAGATACGATGCGCGAAGGCAGTATCAAGCGGGCAAATCTAGGGCGTGTATCCCTCAAAGGTGATTTGATCGCAATGTTTCAGAGCCGCTTCAGCTTGTTTCGCCGAGCGGATCGTCCAGCAAAAAACCGGCACACCGCGTTCGCGGAGCATCTGCGTTCTTTCCGTTGGTAGACTTAACGCACCGTATGAGACGAAATCGGCCTCTGTCTCCTCGAACCATTTTAGCTCGGCAAGGTCTTTTCGGTACGCTGGGTCAACACCCGCGTCATGTGGATGTTCGTAATCATAGGAGACAACGCCCCGCGCAATTTGCGGCAGGTGTTGCCTGACATGATCGGCGGAGAATGGATTGAAGGACATGATGGCGCAGGTTTCGATTTTGCCGGCAGCGCGCACAAGATCACAAACCCGTCGCTCTAAAGTGCCATTTGTGCGTGTAAAGGCTTCGCTTTGGTCTTTGATCTCGATCAGGATCGGTGCACGGCCCGATATGTGTTCCAACACCGCTTCAAGCGTTGGGATCATTTCATCGACATCTTTCAGTTTGATCTGCGAAAGCTCCGCAGTCGACAATGCATCTGTACGGCCCACCGCATTCGTCATACGATCCAAAGTGTAGTCATGGAAAACCATCGCTTCGCCATCAGACGAAGGCTGCACGTCCAATTCGATTGCATAGCCTTGTTCAGCAGCCGCAATGATCGCGGAAAGCGAATTTTCCGGGCGAGATGCATCGTGCAAACCGCGATGCGCGAAGGGTTTCGCCCAGAATTCTTTAGAAAGCCTACTCATTCTTTAATTTCGAACATGCCTTCAACCTCGACCGATGCGCCGAAAGGAAGAGAGGCCACGCCCACCGCAGCACGCGCATGCGCGCCCGCATCGCCAAAGATTGCCGCCATCAAATCTGAAGCTCCGTTCACAACAGCAGGGTGCTTGCCGAAATCAGGTGTCGCAGCAACAAAACCGCCGAGCCGTACAACGCGCGTCACCTTTGACAAATCCCCACCGCAGGCCGTTTTCAACTGAGCCAGCAAATTGATTGCACAAAGGCGAGCGGCGGCGACACCCTCTTCCACATCAACATTATCGCCAAGCAAGCCGAGATACTTTACCGCGCCATCAGCCATCGGCAGTTGGCCGGAGATCACGACCAGATTACCCGTCTTGACGAATGGGACATAATTTGCAGCGGGAGCAGGCGCATCCGGCAGCGTGATGCCTTCTGCGCTCAGACGGTCTTCAATAGTATTCGGCATGGATTTCCCCTTTTATACCGCGACAGCCTAAGCATGACCGCGCCCTATTCTCAAGATCCGTAAATATCGTGACGCGTTGCCGGAACCGCCGTAAATCCTTTTGGCGATTTGCTGGCCAGCGTTTGATATATCCGCGCCGATCCGCGCTGAAACGCAAAAGAGCATCCTCCCAAATACGCGGCCCAAATCCGATAAGTCTCTGCCCCAACAAGTGCCTCGGCTTCTGCGCGGCGTTCATACAAGCGCTGACACCATATGCGGGTAGTTTTCTGATAGTGCTGACGCAACGCTTCGACGTCCTGCACCTCAAAACCGGCGATCTCCATTTCCGATATCGTGTTCCCGATATCGTCCAACTCACCACCGGGAAAAATATATTTCTGCAAGGCGCGTTGCTCGGGCCTGCTTGAGAATTTCTGTTTTTGGCGCTTGGCCCCGCGTGAGATTGCGTGGTTCATAAACAACCCGCCATCATTCAATAAGCCTTTAACTGTCCGAAAATATTCAGGGATATTCGCAATTCCGATATGCTCGTACATACCCACGGAACTAATCTTATCAAACCGATCGCTCATCTCGCGATAGTCTTTGAGGTGTAGCGTTACTTTATCAGCAATCCCAAGGCGCTCGATCTTCGCTTGAGCAAATGCCAGTTGTTCCTCTGATAGCGTAACGCCGTGTCCTATGACGCCATAGTTTTGAACGGCATGACATAGAAGTCCGCCCCATCCACACCCGATATCGAGCAATGTTTCGCCGGGTTTCAAACGCAGTTTTCGGCAAATCAGATCGAGTTTATTGACCTGCGCCTGTTCAAGTGTGGCTTCCCATTCGGGGAAATGGGCGCAGGAATACTGCATCTCCGGATCGAGAAACAACTGATAGAAATCATTCCCGACATCGTAGTGGAATTGAATAAAGCGCTTGTTATCGCCTTCTCCACGACCTTCGCCCTCAGCATCCGTGCCAAAATCGCGGGTACTGTCAGGGTGGTCCGCTTTTACGAACAGGAAAGGCGCAAGCCCCAAAGCCAGCTTTCCTTTCCCAAGTTTTTTGAACTTGCGGCGATAGTCTTTGTCGTGGGCAATGGGTTCGGCGAGGTCGATAATTGAGCCGCCTTCTATATCAATCCGTCCCTTCGCATAATGACGGATCAGGCGGTCTAAACTAGGCCGACGCAGCAATGACGCGATCACCCCCGGTGAACCGATTTTCAATGCAAGGCCGGGTTTTGGATTGACCCCGAGAGGCTCAAGCGAACCGTCCCATAACCGTAAGGAAAAATGGGCATCTATACGATCCCGAACATGAGCAGCCAATTTGCGCGCCGCGCGCAATCCCCGATCATCGCTCATGAAGACCGTGCCTTCAGGTATCGTAAAACCACCGCCATTTTCCCTTTTGGGCCTGATTGTATCAGGTCAACGGTGTAACGCCTCGACGATTTTGTTGCCACTAAATATCTATTGCATATGACTTTGGCGGATTCAGATTTTTCAAAATGTTAAAGCCGATGCAGGCAAGTGCCTAAAATGGCTCATGAGGTGAAATCCAAAATTATCACTCGGCCCGTCCAGATATTGCCAGCGCATCTTCTTCATCCGGCGTTAGATCAATCTTCCATTTATCGTCAGAGGCAGGTTTTTTCGAATCCATTAATGAACGGATTTGTTTCACCGCTGCGTTGACCTTCAACGCAACCATCTCTCGACCAATTTTGGCACTGGCTTTATCAGGATTGCCTGAAACCCCTGAAGGACTGCCTTCTGGGTTTTGCACAACGAGTGAGTGAACACCTTCAGGATTAATGAAAAGAACTTCCGATGTGTCACGCATACCTGAATGATAACCAACATCGGCCTCAGTATATCCTCGCTCTAGTAAGTGCTTGAACTGTCCATTGGCTGAATAGTAATCACCAATATGTCCTACAAGGATGCCTTGGTCTTCCCATTGACTCTGGAGCAAGCGGGCAACCTTTTCTTGCGATTTCTGGTTTCCCCCGCTGTCACCAATGAAGAAAATATTCTCAAACCCATGAGCTTTCATGCTTTGAGCAGTAGCCTTCAGGACATCTTCGAACACTGACTCCGGCACGCTAATTGTACCGGCAAACCTCATGTGTCCGTCTGGAACGGGTTCAATAGCACCTTCGGGAACATAATCTATCACTGGCGCAACAAGCGTTTTACCAAGTGTCCGCGCAATGTCATGTGATGTGCGCGTCATGACGATGTTATGCTTGCCGAGCACGACATGGGGACCATTTTGCTCGATACCCCCTGTGGGGATAAGAACGGTATCATACCCGTTCTTCAGCGCTTTATCGACTTCGGTCCAAGTCAGTTTCGCAAGATGAACACTTTGCGGCTTGCTAAGGATAACCTGCCGGTTAATCGCACCAGATACGTTAAAGTAACCGATAACCAAAATTACTGCGCTTAGTCCTGCGATCACTCTGTGCTGAGGGTTTTGGAAGCTTTTCCCGATCATCCTCCCCACATTTGCGAACGGCATTAGATAAATGTCGCTCACGGAATTAAATGGGTTGGGATTCTTGCGGCTGATGCCAAAGCTTAGTTTTTCACGCGTGCGCGGAATATAGTGGCTTCCGCCGATTTGATCCCAAAGTGAAAAAATCAATCCAAAGTTCTGGTCAAAATGTTTTGGGTCAACGCTGTGATGAATCTGGTGTTGCGCTGGGCTGATTAAAATTTTGCTCAACCAGACTGGATAGTTCAACCAAATATGCGAATGGCGAAGGTTGTATCCTCCAATATAGAATAAGAACGTAATGATATTAAGGCCGAACAGCGTCATCGCCTGTGGCTCTTCATTCGTCAGATAAAAGATACCCGCAAAGGCTAGACCGCCCAAGATCGAAACCACCAATGATGTGATAAATAAATCCACCGGGTGCATACGGAAAAGAGTTATCGGCGTCAGTTTTTCTGCGGAGTGATGGACTTTGTGGAACTCCCAAAGAGCTGGGATGTGATGCTGTGCGCGGTGCGTCAGGTAAACGCCAAGGTCGATGGCGATAACACTCAGCAACGTATATGCGATCAGACTGAACTCATTCGTGATCGCAGGCTCATCCAATGGCCCGAATAGATTGGTTAAGCCAAGATTAAATATCAGGGCAAGGCCATGCATTCCAATCAGAAACTGGCTCACTACACCCGTGTAAACTAAGGCGTTTACGACGAAGAACTTGCAATCTTGCCAAGTTGAACGGTGAAGATAGACATCTTTGTCAAATAGATAGCCAAGAAAGCTCTTTTTCTGTTCAGGTTCGTTATCTAATTCATCGTCGTGATGATCATGATTGAATTGGTGATAGGCGATAAATGCGAGAACAACCGCAGAGACGAGATATAGCCAATACACACGGGAAGCAGGCAGAAAGACGGACAAGTATTGCCCAACTGTATTCAGTTCAACCTGTTCAAGAAACATTAGAATTTGCCCATAAAACGTCTGACGGGCTGATGGTAGGAACGGAGAGCGTAGATTTGGTTAATCAGCGCACAACATTCATGTTTCTGCTATGTCGCTAAAACCTCCAAAAACTTTATTGCAAATCAGCGACATGCCTGACACGAGTCACCTGAACAACAGGACTACCGGAATGTCATATCTTCGTATTTTTGATCCTTTCAGGCGATTGAACTCCACATCAGTCACCAGCAAGCCATCGGTTAGGTTCTTTCTAGTCGATCCAAAGTGCCCGTGGCTGATTCGGGAAAACCAGAACTTTTCATCCTCTCGACCGTTGGATTGATGGTTATGGAAGCAGATTTCGTCATAATCGGATCAGGCTCCGCTGGAAGCGCAATGGCAAATCGGTTGAGTGAGGATGGCAAGCATTCCGTCATCGTCCTCGAATTCGGAGGAACCGATTGGGGGCCACTCATACAGATGCCGGGTGCGTTGTCGTTCCCGATGAATATGAAACGTTATGATTGGGGTTATGAAAGCGACCCGGAACCGCATCTCGGCGGTCGCCGCCTGCACTGCCCGCGCGGAAAGGTTATCGGCGGATCAAGTTCGATCAACGGGATGGTCTATGTGCGGGGGCATGCCAAAGATTTCGACCATTGGGAAGAAAGTGGCGCAGCCGGATGGAGCTTTGCCGACGTATCACCCTATTACGACAGGATGGAACATTGGCATTCCGGTGGTCATGGCGGCGACGAAGATTGGCGCGGGCGTGATGGTCCTTTGCATGTCTCACGCGGACCGAGGGAAAACCCGCTCTACCATGCTTTCGTCGAAGCAGGCGTACAGGCGGGTTTCGAACAGACGGCCGATTATAACGGCGAGAAACAAGAGGGCTTCGGCCCTATGGAGCAGACAGTGTGGCGGGGACGGCGATGGTCCACAGCAAATGCCTACCTGCGCCCTGCTCTGAAACGTAAGAACTGCGACTTGATCACATGCTTTGCCCGTAAGGTCATCATCAAGGACGGGCGTGCTACGGGTGTTGAAATTGAACGTCGAGGATCAATCGACACGGTTCACGCGCGAAAAGAAGTGATCGTTGCGGCGTCAGCGATTAACTCGCCTAAAATCCTGATGCTATCCGGCATTGGACCGGCAGCTCATCTGAGTGAGCATGGTATCAACGTTGTGGCCGACAGGCCCGGTGTCGGGCAAAACCTGCAAGATCATCTTGAGCTTTACATCCAGCAAGCCTGTACCAAGCCAATCACGCTTTACAAACACTGGAACCTGATTTCAAAAGCAATGATCGGAGCGCAATGGCTGTTTACGAAAACAGGCATCGGGGCCAGCAACCAGTTTGAAAGCGCCGCTTTTATCCGGTCCAAAGCGGGAGCTGAGTATCCCGACATTCAATATCACTTCTTGCCTTTTGCCGTGCGATACGATGGGCAAGCCGCCGCAGAAGGGCATGGCTTTCAAGCCCATACGGGACCAATGCGGTCGCCGTCGCGAGGCCGGATCGCGCTTAAATCTTCTGACCCTCACACTGATCCATCTATCTTGTTCAACTATATGAGCACCGAACAGGATTGGGAGGATTTCAGGCATTGTATCCGTGTAACGCGGTCAATTTTTGCCCAAGAAGCATTTGCGCCCTTCCGGGGGGCTGCGATCCAACCGAAAGACTCCATACAAAGCGACGAAGAGTTAAACGACTTCATCCGTGATAATGTCGAAAGCGCCTATCACCCCTGTGGAACGTGCAAGATGGGATCACGCGATGATGCACTGTCGGTTGTAGATCCGGAATGTCGGGTTATCGGCGTCGAGGGTTTACGGGTGGCGGATAGTTCTATTTTTCCCCGCATAACAAACGGAAATCTAAATGCACCGTCGATAATGACTGGCGAGAAAGCGTCTGATCATATCCTTGGACGAACACCTCTCCCGCGATCCAACAGGGAGCCTTGGATAAATCCGCGCTGGCAGACGTCTGATCGTTGACGTGTAATGCAAAGAGGACTAATGAGCCTCGAAGTATCAATAATGATATACGCTGCATTTCTAATACCAGCGTGGTGTCATTTTTGATCCACCACTTGTTTGTATTCCGCCCGAGGTCTATGCCTCGAAAGCGCTGGCATCCCGTCAGCCTCATTCTTTAATAGCGAGACTGCCATGAGCCTTGGCTGGCAAGCTCTCATTCCCGCGCGTACCTGGGGAAGCAGCGTTACAAAAGACACGTTGCGGGCCGACCTGATTGCGGGATTTACAAATGCAACGATTGTGCTGCCGCAAGCCGTAGCTTTCGCGACGATTGCCGGTCTTCCGCCCGAATACGGTCTGTATACGGCAATGGTCACACCAATCATCGCCGCGTTGTTCGGCTCGTCGATGATCATGATCTCCGGGCCAACAACGGCAATTTCAGCAGTCGTATTCAGCACTGTATCGGGGCTGCATGTCCCCGGCTCCGAAGCCTTTATCCAAATGGTCCTATTATTGACGCTGTTGGTAGGGCTGATTCAGTTTGCGCTTGGGTTTGCTGGGATCGGAAGGCTGGTTGCATTCGTTTCCCATTCCGTGATGCTAGGCTTTACAGCGGCGGCGGCGGTTTTAATTGCTGCAAGTCAGTTATCAGATGCTCTAGGCGTTAATACGGAACCGGGAGGTTCCGTCTTTACTCGCATATTCCGAACTGTTGATGCGGCGGATACCGCAAATTGGCGGGCGATTGTTATTGCTGTTACAGCCTTGGTTGTCGCCGCAGCGGTTAAATATTTCGCGAAACGCGCACCGAATTTTATCATTGGCTTGGTCGTCGCGAGTATCCTCGCTTATTTCCTGAACGCATCTGAGAACGGCGTAAAGATGGTTGGGGCCTTGCCCTCAGTGGTTCCTAGTCCGTCTTTGCCTCCAGTTGATCTCAGTACAATTGCAATCTCAATAGAAGGCGCATTTGCGATCGCTCTGATTGGGTTACTGGAAGCCATCTCGATAGGCCGGGCTTTTGCTTTTAAATCTGGAGGTCGGTTCGATGCTGACCAAGAGATCGTAGGGCAAGGCATGTCGAACATCGTCGGCAGTTTCTTCCAAGCCTATCCCGGCTCAGGCTCCTTCACCCGAAGCGGCGTCAACTATGAAGCGGGTGCACAAACGCCCATGTCCGCGATTGCCGCATCTGTCTTTCTATTCTTGCTGCTGCTGCTGCTTGCGCCGTTGGCGGCGAGCATCCCGATACCGGCGCTTGCTGGCATTATCCTCTTAGTGGCCTACAAACTGATCTCATTCGAAGAGATTAAAACGATCATCCAATCGAGCCGCGCAGAGATGGCGATTATCCTTGCCACGTTCCTTGCCGGTCTGATCGTGAAGCTCGAATTTGCGATCTATGTTGGTGTCATTCTGTCTCTGCTGATTTTCCTTTCAAAATCATCCCGGCCAACACTGGCAATCTCTGCACCGGACAAAGACGGCGTGTTTCGGAATGCACAGGTTTACGGAATCGAAGAATGCCCACAAGCCGTCTTCACCCGTCTGGATGGCGCACTGTATTTTGGCTCGGTAGAAGCTATTGAGCGTGCATTCCAAAGGATCGAGCGCCAAAATCCAACGCAAAAACATATGGTTCTTGTTCTGAAAGGCGTTGGGGATATCGATATGCCCGGCGGCATGTGTATCGTTGAAGAGGCCCGAAAGCGCCGGAGGCGCGGCGGCGGCCTTTACATCGTTGCACGCTACCCTCCACTCCTGAAGCAACTAGAAAAGCTTGGTGTAACTGACGGCATCGGTGGCCATCAGATGATCTATTCAAACAAAGGCGATGCCGTAGCGGGTGTTCTGGATCGCCTCGATGGACCTCCTTGTGCGACTTGTACAAAGCGCATCTTTATGGAATGCGCGCTGCGCCCCGGTGGTAGTGGCGAAATGGTCCCTCGCCAGCCAGCCAAGACGAAATTGGATGATGATCTGCATGAACTAAATGTCACTGGAACCGCATAAATCGCTAAACCTATTGGGCAAAATGCCGTTCAAACAAGACGCGCTTTATTGAAAGACAGAATTTTCCTAACCTTGGATAAGAATAAGAACAATCCAAGAGGCCGAAGATACAGGCACTTACATTTTGCATTTCGGCTATAGGACGATGTCTCTGACGACAACGCGAAAAGGTCAGAACGTCAGTCTTTCAATTTCACAAGACATCTCTTTGTAAGCCTCCGGTGCATAGCGGAGGCTTATGACTTTGCACCTTTGCGATGGTGCTTTCCGTCCTCGTCTTCTACCGCGTCAAGATCTGCATCAAAGACAATGCGGTCTTCACCGGAAAGACACATAAATCGTTTACCGCGCATCCGGCCTATTAGCGTTAGGCCGACTTCACGGGCAAGCTCTACCCCCCAAGCCGTAAAGCCGGAGCGTGAGGCAAGGATTGGAACACCCATACTTGCGGTTTTTATAACCATCTCAGAGGTTAAACGGCCTGTTGTGTAGAGGATATAGTCCGCGCCGCTGACTCCGTTTTTAAACATCCAGCCCGCGATTTTATCGACCGCATTATGACGCCCTACATCTTCCATATATACAAGCGGTTTATCTTTGAGGCACAGGACACAGCCATGAATGGCTCCCGCCTCAAGATAGAGCGATGGCACGGTATTGATTTTCTTGGAAAGCGAATAAAGCCAGCTCGCGCGAAGCTCGGCAGCGGGCAGCTCTAACCCCTCCAGCGCCTCCATCATATCGCCAAAGACCGTTCCGACCGCACAGCCAGAGGTACGGGTTTTCTTTTTTAGCTTTTCCTCGTAATTGGTCGCGCGCTCAGTGCGGATGACAATGATTTCGAGGTCTTCATCATAATCCGTGCCGGTCAGTGTATCATCGGCATGGAGCATACCCTGATTGAGCAAATAACCGATGGCAAGTTCTTCGGGGTAATCGCCAATGGTCATGGCCGTAACGATCTCTTGCGAATTCAGAAAGATCGTTAGCGGACGCTCTTCAACAACGCGCAAATCGGTTTTCGCGCCGGTATGATCCGTTCCGGTTACGGCACGGGTGAGGCGCGATGCAGAGGGGTCCGGGGCGATAATAAAATCAGTCATCCGGAATTTCCGCATGGCCGGTTTGCAAGAACTCAACTGTCGCATGAGCGACTGAACGGCTGAGCGGCAAGCCCGTATGGATCGTGTGCGCTGTAAGCCGCAATCCCGCCTCATGGCCCCATGCAGAACGGACGGTTACCAGCCCGTCATTTGGCTCACTCACACCGTAAACTTTCGCGACGCCAACCGGAAATTCATCTCCCGCAATCGCTGCGACATCCGGATCGCGCTGAGGCGATGTCGTCAAATCTTCCGACAGCTCCGAAACGATTGGGCCAAAAAACCACGTCGCGAGTGAATTTGACTTCAAATTTTCGGCAACAGAAGACCCCAAATTAGGCGAGCCGAATTGAACGACACGGTGAATCGGCAAATCAGGCCGGGATCTTTTGAGGTGAAGCGCAATGATCCCACCGAGGGAATGACCGACAAGATGAATCGGGCCTCCATAACGCCTAGCAACACGCTCGACCTGCCTGGAGACACGCTCGACGCCCTGTTCCAGCGTCATGTTAACCCATTTGTAACCAGCGAAAGACGTTCGAAAGCCTGCGCTTTCCAACCGGATCGAAAGTGGCAGCATTGACGCCTGTGTCCGCCCCAATCCGTGGATTAAAACAACCGTATCACGTGTTTTTTTAACCTTGCTCATAGTCTTGAGTTGCGCGAAGTGCTCAGCCACGTCAACCCTTACGCAGGGGAACGGGACTGACATTCGAGAAAATTACGGATATGCGCGCTTAAAATCTTCTGAAACATAACCTCAGTGCTTCGCGGCGATCCACAAGTACCGTAATGCGGCTTTAACCAGTCAACGGTAGAAAAAAGTATGCGTTCATTGATTGCTGCTCTTTCCCTTTTCACAACACCGCTTAGCGCGGCTGAACTCGTGCTTTTCGAGTTCGATGGTTGTCTGTGGTGCGAAGAATGGAAAAAGGACGTCGGCACATATTATCACGACACCGCCGAAGGCAAAGCTGCACCAGTACGTGTGGTCGATTTATTCGATAAACGTCCCGAACACTTGCGAAATATTCGTCCCGTTCGCGCAACACCAACATTTGTACTGGTCGAAAATGGTCGCGAACTAGGCCGTATCACCGGGTACAGCAACCCAAAATCATTCTGGGTTGATTTTGGCAAAATGCTCTCAGAAACAGCAAACTGAGCTTTTTACCCAGCAGCAGCGTATTCTTCTGGCTGTATTTTCTGTGCGTAATTTGGATTAACAATCATCGTGTTCGGGAAGCAAAGACGAACCACTGTGCCTTTATCGACTTCGCTGTCGATTTCAATAAAGCCATTGTGAGCATCCATCAGCGACCGCGTGATTGCTAGTCCCAACCCTGCGCCAATTTTAGTGGTTTTCTTAGTCAGACTGGACCGAGCATAAACCATCCAGATATTTTGCAGATCTTTTTTATCGATCCCGCATCCGTTATCTTTGACCTCAACAACAAAACTACGACGGCCACGGCGATAAACGTTGATGTCAATATCCTGGCCGTCCTTCGAGAACTTTAGAGCATTGGAGATCAGGCTAGATAGGCAACGTTTAATGCCTTTCGGATCGGTCCGTACTATCCAGTCCTCTTGAATGTCACAATTTAATTTGATGTTCCGCTCGCCAGCCTCGGCGCTGTGTTGTCCAACAGCTCCACAAACAAGGCGAGTAAAATCGACGTCGGTGAGTTCCAATTCAAATTTCTGTGCATCCAATCTCGATAAGTCGAGAACATTATCGGTTAAAGTTCCGAGATCATGTGCTGATTTCTCAATAATGCGAACATAATCCGCAATTTGATCATCAGACATTTCCGATTGCCGATGAAGGATAGCCTGGGAGAAGCCTTGAATTGCATTTAAAGGCGTCCGAAACTCATGGCTCATATTACCGAGAAACTGTTGTCGAAAGTGCCCAAGTTCACGCAAACGTTCTTCGCTTGCCCGCAACTCTTCAGCTTTTTCGCTTAGGCTCTGATTCCTATCAGTAATGGTCCAAATCGAGTATCCCGCAACGATAAGAAGCGCGCCCGATAGTGTCATCACAGGATTGTAAGGAGGAGTTATCCACATAACTTCGATCATCCCACAACCTAAGGCTGCCATGACGATTGCCATCACTCTCAACCAAGCCGGTCGAGCAAGCATTTCCATGAAGCCTTTAAGGTGTCGCATTATCAGATACCTAGTTTGTTCAGTCTTATAGCTGGACTCAATATAATTTTATTATGGTTTCCGAACCATGAATCCGTCGCTTTTCCGATATTGGCTTCACCTTGTCCAAGCACCAGTTGTACGTTACCGAAGGTGCTTATTTTCAGAGAGGCCCAAACAATATGCCCATCCGAATACCAGCCGATTTGCCCGCTGCGAAAGTCCTCGCTCGCGAGGGCGTTATGTTGATGGCAAAGGATGATGCGGACGTACAAGACATTCGCCCGCTGCGCATTGGTCTTTTGAACTTAATGCCGGACAAAGTTCGAACCGAGTCGCAAATCGCACGGCTTGTCGGAGCCACACCGTTACAGGTGGAACTTCAACTATTAAAGTTATCAAGCCACACGCCAAAAACGGTTTCTCAAGACCATATGCTTTCCTTCTATCGGCCTTGGCATGAGGTAAAGGACGAGAAATTCGACGGCTTGATCATCACGGGTGCACCAATCGAGCTTTTACCTTTCGAAGAGGTAAGCTATTGGCCGGAATTGATCGAACTTTTTGATTGGCTGGAAACCAACGTCCATTCGCTGTTTTCAATCTGCTGGGGCGCGCAAGCTGCTCTCTACCATTACCATGGCGTTCCAAAGCATACTCTGGAAAGCAAAGCGTTTGGCGTTTTTACACACCAAAACTTAGCGCCCTCATCACCGTATCTTCGCGGGTTTTCGGACGATTTTTCGATTCCGGTGTCCCGTTGGACAGAAGTACGCCGGGGCGATCTGCCTAAAAATACCGAGTTAAAAGTGCTCATGGAAGGCGATGAAACCGGCTTATGTATGCTCGTTGAGGAGAAGACGCGCCGCCTCTACATGTTCAATCACGTCGAATATGACAGCACATCGCTGGGCGAAGAATACAAACGCGATGTTGATAAAGGATCGCCCATCACCGTTCCTAAAAATTACTTCCCTGGAGATGACCCAACAAAAGAGCCACAAAATCGCTGGCGTGGTCATGCTCACTTATTATTTGGGAACTGGATCAACGAAGTTTACCAGAGCACACCATATGATGCGTCGAAGATAGGAAAATGACGCCTCAATTTCGTCCCCGCTTTCCATGGTGGGGTGGTGACTTGCAAACCCTGAGGAACCGTCTAGCCCATCGCCAAAGCCCCCTACCAGGCGAGGCAGAAACATTTCAGGTAAAAACACCTGATAACGATATACTGACTGGCACTTTGCATCGGCCAGACACCCCTAAAGCACAACCTTTCATCTATTTGCTTCACGGGCTGACGGGCGATGAGAACAGCGTTTACATGCAGGAGGCAACCCGCCACCATCTCGCCCAGGGCAGGAGTGTACTACGAATGAACCTGCGCGGAGCTGGGTCTTCTGAACTTCTCTGCAAAAGCACTTACACTGCAGCGAGTTGGCCTGATATTTTAACAACGGTGGATGCGCTTGAACCATCACTAACGAAAGACGGCATTTTCCTCATCGGATTCTCGATGGGAGGAAATATGCTGATCAACGCTTTACCACACATAAGACACGACAGCGGATGTCTTGGCGCCGCAACAGTCTCTGCACCTATTGATCCAGTCAGCGCGTCTCGTAGGTTGATGTGCCGGCGCAATCATATCTATCAAAAAGCGCTTTTGGATGAGATGAAAGAAACCTATCTGACCCGTCCTGAAGGAGGCGATCCAGTTTGGCGTCCGATTATTGAAAATGTAGACAGCGTTTGGGCGTTTGACGACCAAATCACCGCACCCCGAAATGGATACAGTGGCGCAAAAGAATACTATGAGCGCACCGCAGGGATAAAGCAGCTAGAGGCAATAAATCTCCCCCTCTTAATGATCCACGCAAAAAACGACCCTTGGATTCCTGTCGCGCCTTACCTGACTCTACCACCTTCCTCTCATATTACTGTCGAGATCACGCGTTCAGGAGGCCATGTCGGTTTTCATGGTAAAGACCCACAGCCTTGGCATGATCTAAGAATTAGTGATTTCATCGCAGAGCTTATTTAAACTGGTTTGTGATGCTGGACGCACTCGCCCGTAACACATAGTTTCCTGAAAGCGCATGGAGGCAAGATGAGTAAATTCAACAAACCATTCGATGGCGAGATTAGCCGCTATTTCGAAGAAGAAGCGCCTAAAGCAATGCGTAAAGCCATCGAGAAAGCAGGCAAAAAAGACATCCTCGATCCGACTTACCCATACAAAGAGCGCATGGATAAGGACGAATATGAGCAACAACTTGAAGACAGCCAAATAGAGCTTGTGAAAATGCAGCGCTGGATCGTCGAGAATGACAAGCGTGTTGTTATCATCTTCGAAGGCCGTGACGCCGCAGGTAAAGGCGGAGCCATCAAGAGACTGACGCTCAACCTCAATCCGCGTGTGGCAAACGTCGTCGCACTGGGCACGCCATCCGACCGGGAACGCGGGGAATGGTATTTCCAACGCTACATCTCTCATTTACCGACAAGTGGCGCGCTGACGATATTTGATAGATCATGGTATAATCGCGCTGGTGTAGAACCGGTGATGGGCTTTGCCAGCAAGCCGCAAACGGATCAATTCTTTGATCAAGCCCCGGAATTCGAGAAGTTATTGGTCGAAGACGGAGTTATCTTAATCAAGATTTGGCTTTCTGTAAGCCGCGCAGAACAACTCCGCCGGTTTCTCGAACGGGAAGCAGACCCCCTCAAGCACTGGAAAATATCACCAATCGACGTGGCCGCACTCGGCAAATGGGCCGATTATTCCAAAGCACGCAAGCGGATGTTTCAAAAAACCGATACCAAAACCGCACCGTGGACTGTGATCCGCTCTGAAGATAAGCGCCGTGCCCGCCTCGCGGTTATTCGCACCGTGCTGCAAGCCATTCCTTATAAGGACAAAAACAAAAAAATCGCGAAACTGCCTGACAGGAAGATCTGCGGGGCCCCTGGAAAACATGGCGAGCTGATGTAAAAATAAACAGCCAGACCAATGCTGATGCTATTATTATTAATAAATATTGCTATAGCTTTTTCATAATTACTTTATTCAACACTGTTTTTTCGTAGTTAAAATACCCTTAATATAGTGCTTACATATAGGCATTCTATCAACAATTACGGCTTCTCTAGATACATTAGTGTAAAATTTTAGTCGAACGCTGTTTGTTAATTCCGTCTTTAACCAGTCATGGCATTCTTCTTAGTGACTTTGGGGAAGCTATCGTACTGGGAGGGGCACATATGCATTCGATGCGAAAATACCTCGCAGCGTTTATGCTTCTTTTAGGAACAGCGGGTGGAAGCGCCCATGCAGCGTCTTTAAGCACTGATGTATCAGTCAACCTCGGGTCAGTTCTCAGTTTATCTTGCTTTGACGAAGTAGACGTCAACTTATCTTCCGATACATACTTGGCTGCCATCAGCCGCAACGGTTCAGGCAATTTGCCCAGCGTAACGAGAAACGCCCGCGCACGGTCAGGGCAGCTAAACGTAAATGCAGGACGGCGTATTTGGAATAGAAGGCGATTTCGGCCAAGAAGCAGTGTAAATCTCGACCTAGGGGGAGTCTGCGCCTATCGATCACTGGGTATTGCTACGGGTGCGCAGGTACGAGTGGAGCGCCTTGAAGAGAGGCTTGAAGCAAATGGTGGTGGCTTCATCTCAGTTGTAAGAGTCAGAGCGCGCGACAGCGAGGACCAAGGACCATGGCGCAGACGATATAACGTCCGCCCTAATCAACTGGGAGCAGGTGTCGTTAGGGGCATTGATGTCCGCCTCAGGCTCAACATGCGCAATGCAAGCGAACCGGGACTATATGCAAGCCCAACAGATGGTACATTCCGCATTACAGTGATTAGCAATCCTTGAATAGATTGCCGTAACACTGACTCTGATAATGCGTTTCGTTATTTGGCGTTGGAGAGTTTTTCTTTGACCAACTTTCCTACCGCCCCGAAATCCATGCGCCCCACATAATCCGATTTAAGAGAATTCATCACGCTTCCCATATCTTTGAGTGACGAAGCATTTAGTGTCGTGATCGTATTCTGTACGGCTTCAGATACTGCATCTTCTGACATCGGCTCTGGCAGAAATTCGCGAATAATACTAATTTCTTGGCGTTCCCGTTCTACAAGCTCCAGCCTACCGCCATTTTCGTATTGTTCTGCAGAATCTTCTCTCTGCTTAATCATTTTTCCTAACAGCGCCATAATCTCGACGTCATCAACGCCGTTTGAATCGCCGCCAGTTCCTCTCAGAGAAATGTCTTTCTCTTTGATTGCAGCGTTTACGAGACGCAATGTCGATAACCGAACAGCGTCCTTATCTTTCATTGCGGCTTTCATCGCCGTGTTGATCGTTGATCTCATAGATATTCTCTACTCTGGCTCTTGACCTATCCGAGCCGAAAACCTTAGACACGCTGTTAAGCTCGCGTTCGGCTGCGGAGACGACTCATGAACCCCTCAGATACCCTAATCGTCGAGGCGAACAAGCCCGATGACTCTATTTCTTCACGCCCAACAGCATGCCTTGCGCTTGCGGATGGTACAATTTTTTATGGTCGAGGGTTTGGAGCCGTTGGTGAGGCAGTAGGGGAACTCTGCTTTAACACATCAATGACGGGTTATCAGGAGATCATGACCGACCCGTCCTACGCCGGACAAATCGTTGCGTTTACATTTCCTCATATCGGAAACACCGGAACGACATCTGAAGACAATGAAACCGATACGCCTGTCGCACTTGGTATGATCACACGGTTAGACCCGACGGAACCGTCGAACTGGCGCTCGACCCAAGACTTGCGCGAATGGATGGCAGCATCGGGAAGAATTGGCATCGCCGGTGTCGATACGAGACGGCTCACACGGATGGTTCGTGACCTCGGGATGCCGCATGTCACCATCGCCTATGATCCAAATGGCAATTTCGATGCGGATGCTTTGGTAGAGCGCGCCAGAGGTTGGAATGGTATTGAGGGCGTCGATCTCGCAAAAGACGTGACATGCGCAGCGGCATATGAGTGGAAAGAAAAACGTTGGACTTGGGAAGAAGGTTATTCCGACCAAACCACGCCCGCGCGAAAGGTTGTCGCCATTGATTACGGCGCAAAGCGCAATATCTTGCGTTGTCTTGCGGATGTGGGCTGCGATGTCACAGTCTTGCCGGCAACATCGACCGTAGAAGATATTATGTCTCTTAATCCGGATGGTGTCTTCTTATCTAACGGTCCCGGTGATCCCGCTGCGACGGGCGAATACGCTGTGCCAGTGATCAAAGAAATTGTGGAAAGTGGCCTGCCAGTCTTCGGCGTATGTTTGGGACACCAAATGCTCGCATTAGCGCTCGGTGCCAGCACAAAGAAAATGAAACAAGGTCATCACGGAGCCAACCATCCTGTTAAAGATATGGATACCGAAAAAGTCGAAATCACGTCGATGAATCATGGCTTTACAGTCGACAAAAACACTCTGCCTGGCGGTATTATCGAAAGCCATACGTCATTATTTGACCAAACGAATTGTGGTATTCGCGTTGAAGGCAAACCGATCTTCTCAGTTCAATATCACCCGGAAGCAAGCCCCGGACCCCGCGACAGTCATTATCTGTTCGAAAGATTCGCTGCCAACATTGATGAACACAAGAATAACAGTTGAGTGAACGACAGTCCGCATACCGACAATAAGTTGTTGCCACTAAGCCGCTGACCTGACAGTCTTCGTTTATTGCGCTGTGTTTCTGCGCTGTATAATTGCGGCTTGGGGAATCCGGCGTGGATAGGGAAGAACGGTCTGAGAGTCTGGGCGACTATCATTTTCCGGAATTTCACAATGATACCAACACGCCCTCACAACAAAACTCGTCCGATAAGAATTTTGATGGGACCGAATCTCATGCCACTGTACCGCTTCAAGATTTCGCGGCACTATTAAGAACGATTTCTCAACCTGATATCCCGCATACGCTTCGATATTCTCTGCACAAATACATCCAAAAGCACTTCCGTTCGGAATTGACCGAGCGTGCGACGCAATTGTTGCATGACCATCAGCCAAAGGTGTCGGCACTTTCACCAACGGCTCTTTGGATACGTACCAGCCTTGTACTTTTAGCCGTCATTTTCCCAATCGGATTTATCGTTGCCCCAAAAGCGATGTTGACAGTCGTCGTTTATGCGTTGCTTCCATATTGTTTTGCCTCAATGGTATTGAAGGGTGTTCTCACCATCGCGAGTCTCAGGCGAGGGAAAACTCCCAAACATTTAAAACCTGCAAAACTACCCATCGTAACTATTTTTCTGCCGGTTCACGGTGAAGCGTCAGCTTTACCTGCACTCATTTCAGCTTTGGCCCGCCTCGATTATCCAACTGAAAAACTCGACCTCAAGTTTCTGGTTGAAGAAACCGACAGACCAACCCGGGAAGTACTGGCCTTACTGGACTTACCTTCACATTATGAAACCATAGTCATTCCAAAAAGCCACCCACAAACCAAACCTAAAGCAATGAACTATGCCCTTCCCTTCGCCCGTGGTGAGATTGTCGGGATCTACGATGCGGAAGATGCGCCCGAGCCGGATCAGATCATCAAAGTAGTTCATGCATTGACCAAAGCAGACGCCGATACGGTTTGCGTTCAAGCACGCCTAAACCACTATAATGCAACTGAAACGACGCTCTCGCGAATGGCTCAGGCTGAATACACGCTTTGGTTCGATATGCTTTTGACGGGATTAAGTCGTTTAAGATTGCCAATCCCCCTTGGTGGAACATCGCTGTTTATCAACGGCATTGCGTAGCAAACGCACCAAGACTGAACACCTAGATTCTAGTACATTGCAGGGATGGAAATAAAGCCCCGATTAACTGAACACGGCACGCTTAAACCGTCCAGAATGGCGGATACTGAGATAGTCGCCGGATTACTCGCCAAGCGCTCCAAGATGTTCAACGAAGCCGAACGCCTACGCGACAGAATGGCAGAGATAAAGAACGACGTTGCTGCACTTGATCGCGTTCTAGGCACACTCGGATACACTGGCGATCTGGACAGCATAATGCCACGCCAGAAGGTAACGCGGCTGTTCGGTGCCGGTGAACTGCTACGCGCCTGCCTTGCCGAGATACGCCACGCTGACGGCCCTATCACATCGCGGGACATTGCACGGAATATCATTGAAGTGAGAGGCGAAGACCCAGCGGACAGGAAGTACCTGTCTGACCTCACGCGGCGTATATCTAAGTGCCTTGTTAAACCGCGCTCTGAGGGGCTGGTTAGGGCTAAGATGAAGGATGGAAACGCTATTTTGTGGGAGAAGATGGGTTAGGACGCTGCAAAACTTCCCGCTGCGATTGCTGCGTGCAAATAAGTGACTATATGGTAAGGTAACTTCGAACTCATTCTGGGAGGGTTCCGTGCCAGCACCATACTCACCAGTAGCTTTTGCGAACTGGTTCATAGCAAGAGACCACGATGGCATCACCCATCTGAAAGTGCAGAAACTTGTTTACTGCGCCTATGGTTGGTGGCTTGCATACAACTACCCTGAAGAAGTTTTATCTGAACGCCCTCAGGTGTGGAGGCATGGTCCGGTTTTTCGAGATATATACTCGTCTTTTTCAAGCAATGGGGATCGTCCTATAAGGCATCTCGGGCGCGTCGTTAACTCAAACTTGCCCGGAAAAGTCGATGACGGCGACGACAGGGTAAACAGCCTTTTGGAATTTACAAAAAAGCGCTACGGAGAAATGGACGGGTTTACGCTATCAGACCTGACCCACAAAGAGGGCACGCCTTGGCAAATAATGGCTGCGAGTTACAATTATCGGGTCCCTAGAAATTTGATGATCCCGCCCGAGCTTATTCGGGACGAATTTAAGAAAATCTCTGAAGATAACCATCTGTTCGAAAATGAAAAAACCGCTTTGGGGGTTTGATCCGGGTCCCCCGGATGACGACGAATTTATTGATGCGGATAGGAATCCGAGTCCCGAAAAAGAGGCACGCGACCTAAGAAACCCCGAAGAAATTGAATCAAGCAAGCTCGACAATCAAGAAAAGAAAGATAACCTCAAGGCGCGCGCAGACTACGCGGAGAAAGCGTATAGACTAGTTTGGACTTGGACTAGCTGCGTAATGATTATCACGTTAGTCCAGTTTATCGCAAAATCTTCGGGGAATGCGCTACACCACTCAAGTTTTATTGCTCTTGTGGTTTCAACGTCCGGGTTGATGTTTGGATTCTGGGCGTTGGTTGGAAGATATCTGTTCCCTCAATCACCAAAGAGCAAAGATTAAGCCGCCCCGCGCTGCCAATAGCCAGCCCAGTTGCGCGATACAGGAGCCATAAGCGCAGCGCCCGTCAGCTTCTCCCAAAGCGCTTTATTGTCCATGCGGCGCGTGTCTTCGCGCCATCCGGCTTCCGTGCTGTACTGGTGAAGGTGCTGCGGGGATACGAAGTGGTGCTGACCGCGAACCATGCGGCGAAGACGTGAAAAGAAGCTTTCGACTTGGTTCGTGCAGGCGTAGCCGTCACTATACATCTCAGAGTGATTGATGCGGGTGGTGGTGTAATAAGCGTGTAGCTTGTCCCAGTGCGAAGCTTCGTCAGCGTGCATGACGCTGTTAGGCTCTACA
>CALKBI010000052.1 GCA_937990185.1 uncultured Neomegalonema sp.
TTGGGGTTTTGTCATGCCGCAAATATCGAAGAAGACAGGTAAGCCGATTCAGCCGAAAGCAGTGAACAATGCCCGCGATAACAAGGTGCAATCCTCCCGGTTCTGGTCGGCTTCATTTCGGGAGCGTCGATGTCTGGTTCCCGCGTCGTCGTTTTGTGAAACCAAAGGCCGTAATCCGGCAACCTATTATTGGTTTGGTTTGCAGGGGGATGAGGAGCGTGCGGCATTTGCCTTTGCAGGCATGTGGCGGGGTTATAAGGGTACGTACCGCACAAAGGATGGTGAGCAGGACGTGGACATAATCACATCAACCATTGTGACGTCTACGCCAAATGCTCTGGTACAGCCCGTCCATCCCGACCGAATGGCGGTAATCCTTGATCCTGCCGATTATGAGCAATGGCTTCATGGGACGGAAGCTGATGCAATGGCATTATGTAAGCCCTATCCAGCCGATCAGATGAAGCTGTTCAAATCAGGGGAAGGTGTGGCGTCGGATGTATCATGTTAGAGGATGTTGAAAGCGGGTATAGGATCTTCAATCCGATTGGAATGATCGGCATGTAAAGTCGGGTGCGGTGTGGTTTGTTGCGCCGTCTGATTATTCGATGTTGATCGTCTTGATAAGATCGGTTTTCAATTTGTAGCGGTGACGTCACCCGTCCGTTGGACGGGCCCGGCTCTCGTAAATGAAGCCACCCTTCGGCTGTCTCCACCAAAGGCTTCGATCCATGACGCAAGGGCGTGCGCGATGCACACGCCGCATGTCGCCAGCGTTGCTGGCGGCAGGATTTGTCTCCCCTTGTCGTCGCCGGTGGGCGGCTCGCCTGGTTAGCCCCGCCGCGCCGAAGCGCAACCGCGCGGGATCATGATTTTAAAGTTCTTCGTTGATCCATTCGCGCGGTCCTCCAGTCGCTGCGCTCCTTGCGGCCCTTTGGGTGCTCTGCGGCTTGTTCGGCGGGTCTGCCCGGCTCTTCCGCCGCCCACCCGCTCCGCCAGCGGGCTGTGTGCGGCAGGTGGAGCAATGGCGGGAGGATTAATTATGATGACAATAGACACAACACCGACAGAGGCAACTGGATCGTCATCGCTTGGCGCTGATGGCCCAAGAATTTATGTCGCTTGTTTGGCGAGTTATAATAACGGCTGTCTTTTCGGGCGCTGGATTGATGTGGGAGAAGACGAGGCGTCGCTTCGCTCAGAGGTCGCCGCGATGTTGCTGGCTTCTCCCGAAGCGGAGGCAGAAGAATGGGCGATCTTTGATTTTGAGGGCTTTCGAGGTATCGAAATCCGCGAATACGAAAGCTTTAGCCATGTGGTGGCGCTTGCGGGATTTGCTGAAGAACACGGACAGCTCGGCGCTGAAGTTCTCAGTCATTATGGCGGGGATCTTGAAGATGCCCGCACCGCCTTAGAAGATCGGTACGCCGGTGCCTATACCTCACTTGAAGATTTTGCCGAGGAAATCGCGTCCGAGCATTTCGCATCGGTTCACGACTCGATGAAAAACTATATCGATTATGAAGCCATCGGGCGGGATATGTCTCTTAGCGGTGACATCATCACGTTTGAACTTGCGCATGATGATATCCGCATTTTCTGGGCGCAGTGATATGCTGCACCAGTATTATCCCCAGCGCGCGCGCTTGGCCGAGATCGGCGGGCGCGCGGTGATGGTCGGGACGGTTCCCGTTGGAACCGTCACCGAATACCGGGGCAAGCGCATCATTGTGGAAGCATGGCTTCCCCGCGAATGCCATGCGGGGCGGTTTGATCCCCGCACCCGCAAATGGGTGAGCAGTTTTCACGGGCGGGGAATGTTTCTCGCACAAGCGCGAAATCTCGCGACCGGAAAACGGTTTCGTCTGTCCGATACGCATTTAATCGAGCGCGATCCCGCGCCCCGATGAACTGCCCATCAATCTCATTCAAACATCTTAGCTAAAGGACACATGATAATGGACCTGCGACATATTCCTATTGATCAACTCAAAGTCTCGAATCTCAACATGCGACATGAACGCAAAAACCCCGTGATTGATGACATTCTGCCATCAATCCGCGAACGCGGTGTTTTGGTCCCGCTTATCGTAAGGCCCAACGGCGCAAAAGGCAGTTTTGAAATCCTTGCGGGGCGTCGCCGGTATTTCGCATCAAGTGCTGTTCTCAAAGAGACGGGCGAGAAGACGCTTAAACTGCCTTGCGCCGTCTTAGCCGTAGGCGATGATGCGGGGGCCATTGAAGCATCGATTTTGGAAAATGTTGCGCGGCTCGAACCCGATGAGATGAGCCAGTTTGAAGCTTTTCAACGCCTTGCCGATCAAGGCCGCACGGTAGAGCAAATCGCCACAACCTTTGGCGTGACCGAGTTGATGGTTAAACGCCGTCTTGCACTCGCCAACCTTATCCCCGACATCCGCAAAGCCTATGCCGCTGAGAAAATTGATGGCAACACCGTCACTGCCTTGACGCTTGCATCTGAGGATAAGCAACGCGAATGGTTTAATTTGTGGAATGACGATGATGTGCAATATGTGCCGACGGGACGTCAGTTAAAAGCGTGGATTTTGGGCGGCGCGCATATCTCCACCGACAAAGCGCTTTTCGATCTGGATAAATACCACGGCTATGCTGGGCAAATCCTGACCGATCTCTTCGGCGAGGAAAGCGTCTTTGCTGATGCCGCCGTGTTCTGGAGATGCCAGAATGAAGCGCTTGCTGCTAAGGTCGAAGACCTCAAGGCCAAAGGCTGGGCGGATGTGCTGGTGCTCGAAAAAGGGCGTTACTTCGCGAAATGGGATCATATTGCCTGCAAGAAAAAAGACGGCGGCATGGTTTATGTCGAGGTTCGCGATAGCGGTGAGATTACATTCCATGAAGGGTTTATCAGCGCGAAAGATGCTGCGCGGCGAGATAAGTCAAAATCAACGGGCGGAGATGATATCGAAACCCCTGCCAACCGACCGGAAATGACCCAACCCTTGCAAACCTATTTTGAACTTCACCGTCATGCGGCTGTGCGCGCAAAGTTGCTTCAGCACCCTGATGTTGCTCTGCGCCTGATGGTGGCACATGCCATTGTTGGCTCCGGTCTTTGGCAGGTGCGCCCTGAACCCCAGCGCAGCCGCCAAGAGGCCACATTGGAAAGCGTTGGCGGGTCAAAATCACAAGCTAGATTTGGGGAAGGGCGGAAGATTGTTTTGGATTTACTTGGCTTGAGTCATAGCGATGCGAGGCCGGTCATTCGCGGCACTGGCGATGACTACGCACTTTGCGATATTTTTGCGCGGCTTCTCAAACTCAATGAGATCGACGTTCTCACAGTGCTGACTTACGTGATGGCCGAGTCGCTCGAAGTTGGAAATGCCTCCGTCGAGGCGTTGGGGAATATTCTGCCTGTCTCCCTTGAGGATTGCTGGACACCCGATGCGGCGTTTTTCGATTTGCTGCGCGATAAGCAAACCATCAATGCCATGCTCAAGGACATTGCAGGCAAAGCCGTTGCCGATGCCAATATCGCAGAAACGGCAAAAACTCAAAAAAGCATTCTCGTGGATATGCAGACAGGGAAAAACGGGCGCGATGCTAAATCCGATTGGCAACCCCGCTGGGCCGCGTTTCCGTTCGCGGCGTATCGCTCAGGCGATGGCATGAGGCCTGCGATGGCGTGGAAGAAAGTATCTTCCTTCTTTTCCTCATTGCATGGCGCTGCATGACGATGATCTGGAACGGCGTTTGGTTTCAATAAAGGACTGGACGCCGCGAGTCCCTCTCGCTTACGTAATGCCATCAATCGAGCAGAGGAATATCCAAATGAACAAATCAGAATTAGTAGCCGCGATTATCAAAGAAAGTGGCTTGAGTGCCAAAGACGCAGAAACCGGACTCAATGCGACCATCGCTGTGATTCAAAAATCGCTCAAGAAAAAACAAGATGTTCAGATTACAGGTTTCGGGACGTTTTCGGTCACGCGCACAAAGGCGCGTAAAGGGCGTAATCCGGCAACGGGCGAAGCGATCAAAATTAAAGCCTCTAACTCCCCGCGCTTCAAAGCTGGAAAGACGCTCAAAGATGTCGTCAATGGTGTGAAGAAATAACGCAATACCGTCCGATCATGGGCATGGCCTTATCGGTTCAGATGGCCCGGGCCCATATCGGTTTGGCCATATCGCTTGCGTGATTGCGCGAGCATAGGCCTCAGAGCGGAAGAGGGTGTCTCTCGGTTCTCGGGCCTGCCGCGCGGGCCGCTTGATAAAGCATCAACAATGCCAATCCGAATAGGGTCTGAGCGAGGCGGCGCGATGAATTGCGGCTGTTACCCGATGGATGGTGGCGGCTCCAGCCTGCGCCGATCCCGGAGCGCCGCGCACAAAACAGCATTGGCCGTCTGCGGCCTTATCTGTGTGTGATGTGACGATAGCGCGAATAAGCTTGGCCGGACGCTGGCCTGCGCTGCCATTGCGCGCGGGTGATGTGTCCGATGGATCATAAATTTTCTGTCTCGCCGTGGTGGCAGCAGGGCCTTTACCCCCTCCTCACTGCCGAATGACCTGGCCGGGCATTCCATCCCTTGAAACCCTGCGGCTTGGCTTTTTTCCCCTGCCTTCGGCATTCCTCGCGCAGCAAAAAAGCCAATCCTTCGGGTTCTCCGCTGCGCTGCGACCGTGAAGAACGGTTCAAGGGCTGGCCTGCCCGTCCTTTAGGTCCGGCATCGGAGGGGGATAGGCCCCTTCCGGCCAACACCAAGGAGAGACATCATGGCTTCCATCGGACACGTCACCCGCACCAGCAACGGCAGCTTCAAAGGCCAGCTCAAAACCGTCAGCATCAATGCAGACATTGAAATCGTACCAAACACAGATAAGGCCGCAGACGGCCAGCCCGATTTTCGGGTGCTCTCCAAGGGCTCCGAGATCGGAGCAGGCTGGACCCGCCGCGCCAAAAGTTCGGGCAACGATTACATCTCGCTGAGCCTCGCCCAGCCCGAATTCGGGCCCCGCCGTCTCTACGCCAATCTGGGGCGCGCGGCTGGAGCTGAGAACGAAGACAGCTTCGTCCTCATCTGGAACCCGCAAGACTGAGGCTCACGCCTCAGCGAAACGGCCTCGCGAGCATCTCGCGGGGCCGTTCCTGCGTCCTCATAACGAATGCGCGGGTAGGAACCGCGCATGCTTGTTCACGGCCTTTGGCCTTTTGGGCGCAGCGCAGGGCGGCGCAAAGTTTAGGGCTCTTTTTTGCTACGATTTGGAAGCAGCGTAAAAAACCTGCGTTGAGCAGATTATTTGGACTCGTCAGACCAAGGCCGCGTGTACCAAACATAGTCATTTCTAAAGGGCTCAGATGTTCCGTCTTGAGGAATGGTGATGGAGATAATGCCGTCAATGCGTCCCAGAGCGGTATCAATGCAGCGCGGTCCATTGTCGCCGGTCGTATAAGAAGCGTATGCGCTGCAGGATGGTGGAATTCTTCGTGTGCTCAAATTCGCAGGGACACTGTAGCTGCCTTCGCCGTTTTCACCTTCTGTTGTACAAACACCAAAAGGGGGCTTGAGTTTTTTGAGGCGCTTGAGCATATAAGAGCGCGCATCTGCGCAGCCTGATGGAAAACCGCCGGCAAGACATAAGATCACTTTGCAATCCATATCAAAGGCAGATGCCTTTCCCGAAACCCCAAGAGATGCCGTGCTGAAAGCGAGCGCTGTTC
>CALKBI010000053.1 GCA_937990185.1 uncultured Neomegalonema sp.
GGCGTCACTCCGCTCGGCCTTGGCTATAAAGTCGGGGTTTCGTGATTTAGGTCCGGTCTTGATGGCTCGGGGTTCCGGGTCTTCGCCCGGAACGGGGTGGCAGAGATTTAAATTGATGCCTTTTTCCGCTGTCATTGTCCGCGTTGGCGGACAATCCACGCTTTAAATTGAGAAGGCTGATCTAATGGTGACGTGGGTACTCCGCCTTCGCGGAGTATGACAGAGGTGTTGGCTTTCTTGCTCCCGTTGATTTTCATCTGTCATTCCCGCGAAAGCGGGAAACGCCTTCAATTTCAAAAGATACCCGCTGTCGCGGGTATGACAGTGGATGAGGTTAGAAAGCTGCGCCGTTTGTGCTGGCTTTTAGGGCGGAAGCATTTGCGCTTGCAAACCTTGCCTTTGTTTTCGAACTCTTCTGCTCTCAATGGTTTCGCTGTGCTCAACCATTTGCCGCTGCGCTGTTTGTTCTTGTGGTGAGGGCGGACGCATTTGCACTTGCAAATGCTTGCGTGTTCATTATATGTTCTTTCAGATTTTCTTCTGAAAGGACGGCATGAACGACGAGGTCATCATCAACTATCAGGTAACGGCGCTGATGCGTCTTGTTGCTTCGATGTTTGCGCTCCTCGGGTTGGTCCCAAACGGTGCGGCGGTTGCGTCTATGCCTGCCGACATTCGCCGCCAAGTTTTACGGGTTTTGCAACCGGCTGAGTCTGCGTTGCGGCGGGTGATTTTGATGAAGGCGCGCGGGCTGGTGATATCCTTAAGACCGAAACGCGCTGTTCCTAAAGGGCTTATTCCGAAAGGAAAAGGCGCAGAGGACCGTATTCCGGCTTTTGCTTTGTTTGATCAGCGCAAATGGTTTCGTGAGTTGGCAAAACCTCATCGGATTCTGCGCGGGGCTGGCCCTCGGATCAGTGGTTTTGATGAACAGCGTTTTGACCCTCCCGCGCCGCGCTCGGCTGAGGTCAATCCGGCCAGTCTGTGCAGACGGTTGCAGGCTTTGCAAAAAGCATTGGAAACGATACCGACGCAGGCAAAACGGCTGGCGCGCTTACAAGCACGGCGGCGCGCACTGGGCGAGCCGTTCAGACGGGTCGAGCCGAGGCGACCGGGATGGCCGCCGGGCTATCGAAAACATCACTCGCATCCGGTCGATGTAATCTTGCATGATTGCGATATTCTGGCGCGGCAAGACCCTCGCCCGCCGGATAAATCCTGACGTCTCGGATTTTGAACCTTCCACCGTTGCCGGTTGGGAGGCGCTGGCGGTTGGGGGTGCACAACACGGCATAAACATGGGCGCACGCTTCACATCTTTCGAGACGGGCCTTTGGTCCTCCTCAAGATGAGGATAAATCTCTGTAATAAAATAGTAAATCCGTATTTCTGTAGGTTTCTGATATACCTATTACCCACAAAATGAAGGTAAGCGCCCGGTGAACCCGCGTCTGCGCGCAGATCATCGCCTTCTCATCGTCGCTCCAGTGCCGCCGCTTCCTGTACTTCTTCCGCACGCCCAGCCTCGATAGTGTCCATTATCTCGCTAATGGACACTATCTCCCACTATCTAGCCGTAGCAGAGCGGGTTCACCGGGCGCTTACGAAAATTATCGCATCACGTCTCAATCATAATGTATGATGAGCGAACAAAATTTGCGACAAGCGCCTTTTTGATACGGACATTGAATTTTCAGTGTAAAGTCATTGGGAAAGAGACATTAGAAAAGTTGGGCACAAGAATTAGCCAAAGTTCCAGAGAAGCAAAATGAGAAAACTCTCTCCACTCTTTAAGTTACCAATTTTTTTCATAGTATTTAGAATGCTATCAAACGAAAGTGGTCTTTGCATCACCAAGCTTCAATTTAATAATAATGACGAAATACTCAAAATTTTAATTCAAAATAATATTAAAAAAATACATTACTTAGAAGCGTCTGAATATCATAATAATAATTTTTCTGAAGAAGATTCTTTATACACTCTCAATAATCATGAAAATGGCGAATTAAACAGAAAAACATTAGCATATAAATCTGTCGACGAGTTTTTTTCTCTCAATCCAAGTTGTTGTAGAATTCCTGGTTATGATGAGGGACAGTTCGATCCAGGTGTTTTAAATTACATGTTAGGTTACTCGACTTCAGTTTCGTGGAAATATAAAAATAAGTACATATTTGATACAAATTCATATCTTATAGAAACAAATCCAAATGGTCCAAGGACAGATAATGCTTCATTATACATAACGAATTGCGGAAAAGTCAAAGCAGCTCCATTCCCATTAAATCCTGAACATTAGAAACAGGAAGTTCGGGCGAATGGCTTATCGCGAACGTCGAAGGAAAACATACATTCTGTCGCGTTAGAATTGATACGCCAGTCCGTCCGTTCGGTACTTTCACAAAACAGGCGTTCCCTGAGGCGAAAGCGATTTCGGAATGCCACCAACTAAATTGATCAAGCATTGCCAACGAACATGACACACGCCGCTCTGCCGCGTGTGTCTCTCCTACTGCCGAACCAGACATAAAAAAACCATCCTCAAACGACGGCAAATGATGTCTCCCTTGTTCACCTAAAGAAAAAAGCTACTCTTGGGTCTTTGGCACAAGCACAGCAAAACTCATGACCCAACAAGGCCCGCTCGCCGGTATTCGCGTTCTCGACTTAACATCGATGATTTCCGGTCCGACGACGACGTTGATTCTCGCAGACCAAGGAGCCGATGTCATCAAGGTCGAAGCACCGGGCGGGGATCATACCCGTGCAGTTTCGACCCGGCGCAATGGCTTTTCTGCATCTTTCGTCAATAATAACCGCAACAAGCGATCCATCGTTCTCGACCTGAAAACCGAGGGCGGGTTAGCGGCGCTGAAAGCCTTGGCGAAGACCTGCGATGTTGCTGTGCAAAATTTTCGCCCCGGTGTGGCGGATCGTATTGGCATTGGCGAAGACGCGCTGCGCGAGATGCGTCCCGACATGATCTATGTCTCAATCAGCGGGTTCGGAGAAACCGGACCTTACGCGCAAAAGCCGGTTTATGACCCGCTGGTGCAAGCCTTGAGCGGGTTGGCGACTGTGCAGGCCGGGTCTGATGAGGGGCGTCCGGCGCTGGTGCGTACAATCCTGCCTGATAAGCTGACGGGGTTTGCCGCAGCGCAAGCCATTACCGCCGCGCTGTTTCACCGTGAGCGCACGGGTGAGGGCCAGCATATCCGGCTTTCGATGCTCGATACGGTTTTAGCGTTTCTGTGGGGGTCCGATATGGGCGGGCATACCTTTGTCGGACATGAAGCAAAAGCCGAGCGCGCACAGAGCTTTATCGACCTGATTTATGAGACCAAGGAAGGCTTTATCTCGGTCGCGGTGCAATCAAATAAGGAATGGTCCGGGCTGTGCCGGGCCTTCGATAAACCGGAATGGCTGGACGATCCGCGCTTCAAAACCTCCGCCGATCGCGGGGTTAATATTGATGCGCGGCTTGGGCTGACACAAGAAGTTTTACTGACTGATACTGCTGAGAATTGGTTGCGGCGACTCGAAGCGGAAGATGTGCCGTGCGCGCCGGTCCTTACCCGCCGCGAAGCGCGGCAGCATCCGCAAATCGAGGCCAATGACTCGGTAATGGAGAACGAGCATCCGCTGATTGGCCCGCTCCGCCAAGCGCGCCCTGCGCCTCGTTTCTCTCGCACCCCGACCGGCTTGCGCCATCATGCGCCAAAGCTGGGCGAGAACTCGGTTGAGGTGTTGCGCGAGGCCGGTCTTGGCGATGAGGAAATCAAGGCGTTGATTGAACAAGGCATCACCAAAGATGATTGATCTTTATTACTGGCCGACGCCGAACGGCTGGAAAGTCTCTATCGCGCTCGAAGAATTTGGTCTGCCTTACGATATGAAACTCGTGAACATCGGCAAAGGGGATCAGTTCACGCCGGAGTTTCTGGCAATCAGTCCCAACAATCGAATGCCTGCCATCGTTGACCATGATGTCGATGGCGAGGCGGTTTCTGTGTTCGAGAGCGGGGCAATTCTCTGGTATCTCGCCGAGAAAACCGGACGGTTTCTGCCGAGTGATCCTTTGGGCCGGAAAGAAGTGCTGGAATGGCTGTTCTGGCAAACTGGCAACCAAGGACCGATGGCTGGTCAGCACTCACATTTCTTCAACTACGCGCCCGATGGTGTGCGGAAGCAAGGATATGCTTTTGAGCGCTATAAAGGTGAAACTGAGCGTTGTATCGGGGTCTTAGAACGCCGGTTGGAAGGACGCGAATGGCTTGCTGGGGCGGAATATAGTATTGCGGATATGCAATGCTGGCCGTGGGTGTTGATTGCAAAAGCGATGGCACTGAGTCTTGAGCCATACCCTCGGGTTTCGGATTGGCGCGAACGCATCAAACAGCGCCCCGCAGTGCAGCGCGGCGTCAACCTCGCCAAACAAGATCGCCCGAAGCAACAGCATAGCGAAGAAGCAAAAAAGATATTGTTCGAACAACGATAAGCTCTGGGGTTTGATGTTGGATGCTGGGAAATCTGGCTTGCATCTGTCCAGAATATCTCGAAATCCCTTATACAGAAGGACTTGCTTGGTTTCCGTAGATATGCGCTCATAGTGTTATGAGTCCGCTTTGCCGGATAAGGCCCCGGATGGTGGGATAGAATATGGGGAGATCACATGGCTAAAATGATCCACTCGATGATCCGCGTGCTGGACGAAGCGCGCTCTGTCGAGTTCTACCGCACCGCCTTTGGGTTGGAAGTCGCGGATCGCTTGGATTTTGAGAATTTCACGCTTGTCTATCTGTCAAATCCTGAAACCGGGTTTGAGTTGGAATTGACCGTCAATAAAGGCACGACGGAACCTTATGATCTGGGCAATGGCTATGGTCATTTGGCGGTGAGTGTCGAAGATGTCGACGCGCTTCATGCCAAGCTGACGGAGGCCGGTTACGAGCCGCGCAAGCTGGTTGATTTCGCACCGGCTGGTGAGGTGATCGCGCGGTTCTTCTTTATCAAAGATCCGGACGGATATGAGATCGAAGTTCTTAGACGCGGAGGCCGCTTTAAATAAAGGTCGGATGAAAATCCGTAACGGCCTTCTATGTTTGAAATAACATACGAACGAAACCAAGCGCTTAAACCCCAAAAGAGGGTGGCGTGATTTATAACAACGGGAGGAATGTCTGATGAGAGTCATCGACAAAAGAGAAACAGTCAGTCGGCGGGATTTTCTCGCCGCATCTGGCACGACTGCGCTGGGGGCCTCGCTGGTCTTCGGGGCCAGCACGCTTGTATCCACCAAGCAAGGCTGGGGCATGGAAGTCACGGCGCTCAAGCCTGAGACGATGGCAACCTTGATCCAAATGGCACGCGATATTTATCCTCATGACCGTGTGGCGGATAAATACTACGCCAAGGCTATGAAACAGCATGACGAAGCGGCGGCGGGCGATGCGGATACGCTGAAAATGCTCGAAGACGGTGTTGCTGATCTGAACGAGCGCGCGGGCGATGATGGTTATCTCGGCATGGGATGGGAAAAAGATCGCGTTGCAATTCTGCGCGACATCGAAAGCGATGGATTTTTCCAAGCCATTCGAGGGTCACTGGTCGTCGGCCTATATAACCAAAAAGCGGTTTGGCCGCTGTTTGGCTACGAAGGCGCGTCGGCTCATAAGGGCGGCTATATAGACCGCGGCTTTGACGACATTGATTGGGTATAAGGGAGGATCACACGATGAGTGCACCATATGATCTGAACGACGACTCGGTCGTTGTTATTATCGGTTCCGGCGCGGGCGGCGGAACACTTGGAAATGAATTGGCTCAGAAGGGCATCGACACCGTTGTCTTGGAGGCAGGTGGCCGCCACGAAGCGGATGATTTCATCAATGACGAGTGGGGCAGCTTTGGCCAACTCGCATGGTTGGATAAGCGTACGACGTCCGGCAGTTGGCGCGTGGCCAAAGACTTCGGCGGATTGCCTGCATGGATCGTGAAAGCGGTGGGCGGGTCGACCACACACTGGGCGGGCGCGAGCTTACGCTTTCAAGAGCATGAATGGCGGGCGAAAACGCATTATGGCGATATCGACGGGGCGAATTTGCTCGACTGGCCGATCACGGCGGAAGATATGGCGCCTTACTATGCCAAAGCCGAAGACAAGATGGGCGTAACGCGCACCAATGGCATTCCCGGTTTGCCGGGAAATAATAACTACAAGGTCCTCGAAGCAGGCGCGAAAAAGCTCGGCTATAAAGACGTTCATACCGGACGCATGGCGATTAATTCGCAAGACCGAGATGGGCGCACGTCTTGTCAGCAATCGGGCTTTTGTTTCCAAGGTTGTAAGTTCGCCGCGAAATGGTCGACGCTCTATACCGAGATTCCAAAGGGCGAAGAGACCGGCAAGATGGAAGTTCGTGCCAACGCGCATGTGCTGAAAATCGAGCATGATGACAGCGGCAAAGTCACCGGCGTTCTCTATGCCGATAAAGACGGCAATCAGCAGCTGCAAAAAGCGCGCATTGTTGCGGTCGCGGGTAACTCGATTGAAAGCCCTCGCTTGTTGCTGAATTCAGCATCCAATATGTTCCCGGACGGGCTGGCGAACAGCTCTGGTCAGGTTGGCAAAAACTACATGCGCCATATGACCGGCTCGGTTTATGCCGTGTTTGATAAGCCGGTAAATATGTATCGCGGCACGACGATGGCTGGAATTGTGACTGACGAAAGCAAGCACGATACATCGCGCGGCTTTGTCGGTGGGTACGAGATGGAGACGCTCGGCCTTGGATTGCCATTTATGGCAGCCTTCCTCAATCCCGGCGCATGGGGCCGTGAGTTTGCCGGTGCTCTGGATATGTATGATCATATGGCGGGCATGTGGCTGGTCGGTGAAGACATGCCGCAAGAGAGTAATGCTATCACTTTGTCCGACGAAAAAGATCAGTACGGAATGGCCGTTCCAAACGTCCACTTTGACGATCACGAGAACGACATTGCCATGCGCAAACATGCTCATGCCCAAGGTATGGCGATTTATGATGCTGTCGGCGCGACGGTGACATATCCGACCCCGCCATATCCTTCGACCCACAATCTGGGCACGAACCGGATGTCGGCGGATGCTAAGGATGGCGTGGTCAATAAATGGGGACAAAGCCACGATATTGCGAATCTGTTCATTTCGGATGGCTCGCAATTCACAACCGGAGCGGCGGAAAATCCGACCCTGACCATCGTTAGTCTGGCTATCCGTCAGGCTGATTATATTGCAGAACAGATGTCCGCTAAGAACATCTGATTGCAATACAGTTCAGCTATGATTCGGTGCAAACGTCGGTTGCTTGCCTGAATCGTAGAATTACTGGAAGGAAAAGGAGGGCGTTACTAAGTCGCGCCCTTCTTTTCTCTTCAAGCGTTTTTGAAGAAATAATTTTTCGGATTGACGTATAGTTATTAATTTATTTTTTTAGTCGCGAAGGCTCAGATTGACAGGAGGTTCCCTTGAGCACCGTACGGCCTAGTATATGTTTAAATATGATAGTAAAAAACGAAGCGCACGTGATCAAGCGATGTCTCGAGAGTGTTCGCCCTTTAATTGATCACTGGATCATCGTGGACACTGGCAGTAGTGATTCGACGAAGGAAATCATTTTAGATACCTATGCCGATGTCCCCGGCAGCCTTCACGAACGCCCTTGGAAGAATTTTGGGCATAACAGATCTGAATCGCTCGACTTGTGTAAAGGCATTGCAGATTATGTGCTTACTATTGATGCAGATGAGTTCTGTGAGTTTGAAGAAGGGTTTTCGTTCGAAGGGCTTTATGGTGATTGGTGTACTCTCGTAAAACGTCGCGGGACGAGCGAATATATTGTCCCTTCCTTGCTAAAAACCGCCTGCGAATGGCGGTGGAAAGGTGTGATTCACGAACAGCCCATAAGTGATATCGCAGTAACACCGCAAGCGATCACTGATTTGGTTATTGTGTCTCCACCAGATGGAGCCCGGGCACACGACCCCAATATCTATCGCCGTGATGCTTTGATGTTGGAAGCGGCTTTAATTGAAGAGCCTGATAATCCACGCACGATGTTCTATCTCGCGCAATCTTATCGCGATGCCGGTGATTATGATAATGCAATACGGTGTTATACTCGGCGGGTCGGGATGGGAGGCTGGCAGGATGAAAAATACATTTCCCTTTATCAAATCGGGGCGATCAAATTGGTTCGGGGCGATCCTTGGCCCGAGTGTCTGGAAGCTCTGCTAAAGGCGCAAGCCCATACGCCGCAACGGATAGAACCGCTCTATAGAATCGGCATGTTTTATTCTCAGCGTAAAGAATGGGAACTCGCATGGTTGTTTCTGGAAAAAGCTGCAAAGTCAGACCCGGTTGGTCCCGAACGGCTTTTTATAGAAAGCGAGATTTATAATTGGCGTGCAAAGTTAGAGGCCGCAGTTGCGGCCTATTGGACAGGTCGCCATGATGAGGCGATTTCATTGAATAAAAAATTGCTTGCGATGGATCATTTGCCACAAAAACTGCGGAATGCAGTTGAACGGAATCTGAAATGTAGTTTGGATGAGACCGAAATGGAGCTTGCTTGATCAAGTGTTTTCATTTCCGGTAGTATGGGTTCATAAGTCATAATGACTTTGACCCAGCTTCGCTATCTGGTTGCTCTTGCTGATCATCGGCATTTTGGCCGCGCTGCAAATGCTTGTGCGATTTCTCAGCCTACGCTCTCTGCGCAGTTGCGGAAGCTAGAAGCTGAATTGCAAGCCGACCTGATCGAGCGTGGTAACACGGTGACGATGACGCCGCTCGGCAATGCAGTTGTCACAAGGGCGCGGGGAATTCTGTCAGAAGCAGATGAGATCGCCAGCATAGCGCGGCGCGGAGAAGAACCACTGACCGGCCCGCGCCGCATTGGTATTATCCCGACGCTTTGTCCTTATCTTCTTCCATGGGCTTTGCCCGCGCTCAATCAGAGCTTTCCGAGATTGAATCTAATCTGCCGTGAAGTAATGACAGGCGCAGTGATTGCTGCGGTAAAATCGCGTGAGTTAGATTGGGGCTTGATTGCGGATGATCCAAATGATCCTGGTTTGAGCAGCCATACTTTATTTGATGAACCGTTTTTTGCGGCGCTGCCTACCAACCATCCTTTAGCTGCACGCAAACAAATTTCTCAGGCGTCTTTGTGTACCGAAAAAATTCTCGTTCTTGGTGAAGGCCATTGCCTGCGCGATCAGACCCAAACGCTATGCGGTTCGGGATCGTCCAGTTTAGGAGACGATATTCAGGCGACAAGCCTTGAAACGCTGCGGGGATTGGTTGCTGCGGGACAAGGGGTGACTTTGCTTCCGGCACTTGCACGGCGAAAGGAAGAATCTACGATTGCGTTGAGGCCGTTGACACCGGCGGCGAGTCGTACCGTCCGCTTTATCTCTCGCCGTGCTGATCCTCGCAGAGATGAAGCCGCCTTGTTAACTGAGGCATTGAAGGCCGCAGTTCCTAAAACTGCTTTGGCTAAGAAATAAAGCTTATCGCGCAGAAGCGGCATGAAGCGCGGCCAACAAAATACGACCTGCTGTCAACGCCGAAAGGCCGTTCACGTCGAGGCGGGGGACAAATTCCACAAGCGAGAAGCCAGCCAAGCTATGATGATTTTTGACAATCTCGACGACCTCTAGCATCTGCCAATAGGTCATGCCTCCCGGAGCAAGCGCAAGAACACCGGGCATCACGGACGGGTCTAATCCGTCGACATCGAGAGCAATCACGCACCGCGATCCGATAGGGATTGAGGAAAGCGCCGACTCGACGCCGTTTTCATGTAGCCTGCGTGCTGTCACAATATTAGCACCCCATGCGCGCGCACCTGCAACATCTTGCTGCAGAGCACTACCGATGCCGCGAATACCAAGCTGTGTGATTCCTGCGACCCAAGGCATCTCTGACGCCCGGCGCATATTGCTGCTCCAGCCCAATCGTTCGCCGAAGCGTTCGTGCTTCCAATCAATATGGGCGTCAATCTGGATTACCCAAATCGGTCCGTATTTTTCATAGGCTTCCAAGAATGGAATTGGCACTGAGTCATCACCGCCCATTACGAAAGGGATGGCGTCGGCGTCTAGAATACTTTGAGTGCTGTGTTTGATTGTTGAACGGTTTACGTCTGGTGTCTTTGGGTCTCCCTGTACATCACCGCAATCGACGCAATGAGGGTTGAGGGCTTTGAGTGGCACCGTATCCAAATCAAAATCATAGTGAGAATGCCACTCGGAGAACTTTGCCATCGCCTGACGGATTGCTTTAGGGGCATCTGCGGCATGGCTTGAAGTTCCAACTTCATAGGGTGTCGCTTCCGGTGCACCGAATAAAACCGCTTTCGTTTTCTGCAATGCGTTCCAATTACCATTCGGAAGTCCGGCAAATGTTTGCATGGCATGTTCCTTTTTCTATGTGTCGAGTGCTTTTTGGATACGCATCGCAATGATAGTCAAAATCTATCGCCTTATAAACGATTTTCGATTTTACCTTTCGTCGTTGAGGCACATATTGTCGGAAGATTAGAATTACACCAGATGATATCACTACGATTGGAGAGCAAATGGACGGAAATACTGGATGTCCCTTCTCGGGCAGAATTCACGTTAGCAACCGCGATTGGTGGCCGAACCAGTTAAACTTGAAAGTCCTTCACCAGAACGCACCGGCTGGCGATCCGATGGGAGAAGACTTTGATTATGCCAAGGCATTCAAAGCCCTCGACCTTGATGCGTTGAAAGAAGATATTTTTGCGCTGATGGAAGACTCTCAGGAGTGGTGGCCTGCTGATTATGGTCACTATGGTCCTTTGTTTATCCGCATGGCGTGGCATAGTGCTGGCACATATCGCACGGGTGATGGTCGCGGTGGTTCCGGTACGGGTAATCAGCGGTTTGCTCCGCTTAATTCTTGGCCAGATAACGGTAACCTCGACAAAGCCCGCATGTTGCTTTGGCCGATTAAACAGAAATACGGCAGAAGCATTTCTTGGGCTGATCTGATGATCCTCACGGGCAACTGTGCATTGGAGTCGATGGGCTTCAAGACATTCGGCTTTGGTGGAGGCCGCGTTGATATCTGGGAACCTGAAGAAGATATCTATTGGGGGTCTGAGAACGAATGGCTTGCCTCCAGTGATAAACCGAATAGCCGTTATTCAGGAGATCGTGACCTTGCCAATCCTTTGGCTGCGGTACAGATGGGTCTGATCTATGTGAATCCAGAAGGCCCAGACGGCAATCCTGATCCTTTGGCTTCGGCACGTGATATCCGCGAGACATTTGGCCGGATGGCGATGAATGACGAGGAGACTGTCGCGCTGACAGCGGGCGGTCATACCTTTGGCAAGGCGCATGGTGCTGGTGATCCATCGCATGTCGGTGTCGAACCGGAAGGCGGAGCCATTGAAGCGCAAGGTCTTGGTTGGCTCAGCACGCACAAATCTGGTAAAGGCGTTGATGCCATCACCAGTGGCATCGAAGGTGCTTGGACTCCTACCCCGACAAAATGGGACATGAGCTACTTCGATGTTCTGTTCGGATATGAATGGGAGCTTGGCAAAAGTCCAGCAGGTGCAAATCAATGGCACGCTAAGGCTCTTGCCGATAAAGATCATGCCCCGGAAGTTGACGGGTCAGGCAAAAAAGTGCCGATCATGATGACCACCGCTGATATGGCGATGCGGATGGACCCTGCGTATGAGAAAATCTCGCGCAGTTTCCATAAGAACCCGAAGAAATTCGCGGATGCTTTTGCACGGGCTTGGTTCAAACTGACTCACCGCGATATGGGGCCGAAGTCTCTTTATCTCGGTAAAGAAGTGCCGTCGCAAACGTTGATCTGGCAAGATCCGATTCCTGAAGTCGACCATAAGCTGATCGGTAAGGCTGATGCGAAGTCTTTGAAGAAAAAGATCCTCGCAACCGGCCTGTCGATTTCGGAGCTGGCATCGGCGGCTTGGGCATCGGCTTCGACTTTCCGTGGGTCCGACAAACGCGGCGGTGCAAATGGTGCGCGCGTTCGTCTTGCGCCTCAGAAAGATTGGGAAGTCAATCAGCCTGCGCAGCTCGACAAAGTGATCAAAAAGCTGACGAAAGTGCAAAAGGCGTTCAACGCTGAACAATCCAGCGGTAAGAAAGTTTCCCTTGCGGACATGATCGTTCTTGGTGGCTGTGCAGCGGTAGAAGCGGCGGCAAAGAAAGCCGGTCATAAGACTGAAGTGCCATTCACACCGGGCCGCATGGATGCCACGAAAAAGCACACCGATGCTGAATCTTTCGACCCGATGGAACCGGCAGCGGATGGGTTCCGTAACTACCTCAAAGGCGATTATGCGATATCGCCCGAGGAACTGTTGGTTGATAAGGCACAGCTTATGACACTGACAGCGCCGGAAATGACGGTGCTTGTTGGTGGAATGCGCGCGTTGAACACCAATGTTGGCGACTCGCAGCATGGTATTTTTACGGACCGTCCTGAAGCCCTTACGAATGACTACTTCGTCAACTTGCTCGATATGGGCACGACATGGCGCGCGTCTTCGGACTCCGAAGATGTCTTCGAAGGTCGTGACCGGAACACCGGCGAAGTAAAATGGACCGGCACGCGCGTCGATCTGATCTTTGGTTCAAACTCGCAACTTCGTGCCTTGGCCGAGGTCTATGGATGTGATGACGCGGGCGAGAAATTCGTCAACGATTTCGTTGCAGCGTGGAGCAAAGTTATGGAACTGGATCGTTTCGATCTCAGATAATGAAAAAAGCCGGGCTGCGATTGCGGCCCGGCCTTTCAATGAGAATATAATGGGGAGGCGCAGCGATGCGGCTCCTTTTTTGTTGTTAGTCTTTCGGGATGAGCCGCAAACCCAATTCGCGCAGTTGCGTGGTATCAACTTCTGACGGAGCCTGCATCATCAGGTCTTCGGCGCGTTGGTTCATTGGGAACATGATGACTTCGCGGATTGCGGTTTCGTCGGCGAGCAACATAACGATACGCTCCATACCCAGAGCCATGCCGCCATGGGGCGGTGCGCCGTATTTGAAGGCGTTGAGCATACCGCCGAATTGTTCTTCGACGGTTTCCGCCGGATAGCCTGCAATGCCAAATGCTTTGATCATGACTTCGGGCTTGTGGTTTCTGATCGCGCCTGATCCCAGCTCATACCCGTTACAGACCACATCATATTGATAGGCGGTCAAGGTTGTCGGGTCTTCGACGTCCAGCCCTTCCATGCCGCCTTTAGGCATCGAGAACGGGTTGTGCGAGAAATCGACTTTCTTGTTTTCATCGTCCCATTCGTACATTGGGAAATCGACAATCCAGCACAGTTCAAACCGGTTTTTGTCCGCCAGTTCCAGCTCGTCGGCAATTACGTCGCGGGCGCGACCGGCAACGTCGACAAAGGATTTTGGCTCGCCGCCAAGGAAGAACGCGGCGTCGCCTGCGCCCAGTCCAAGTTGTGCGCGCACGGCTTCGGTGCGTTCGGGGCCGATGTTTTTCGCAAGCGGTCCCGCGCCCTCTATGCCACTGCCATCTTCGGCTTCGCGCCAGAGGATGTAACCCATGCCAGGCAAGCCCTGATCAATGGCGAATTTATTCATGCGGTCGCAGAATTTGCGGCTACCGCCTGTCGGTGCGGGGATTGCACGAATTTCCGTGCCGGCTTTTTCAAGGATGGACGAGAAGATTTTAAAGCCGGACCCTGCGAAATGCTCACTGACAACCTGCATCTCAATTGGGTTGCGCAGGTCGGGCTTGTCCGAGCCGTATTTTGCCATTGCCTCGGCATAAGGGATTTGGCGAAATTCTTGCGTGACCGGGCGTCCGCCGCCAAACTTTTCAAAGATGCCGCGAATGACTGGCTCCATTGTACCAAGAACATCTTGTTGTTCGACAAAGCTCATTTCCAAGTCGAGCTGGTAGAACTCGCCGGGGCTGCGGTCGGCGCGGGGGTCTTCATCGCGGAAGCATGGCGCAATCTGAAAATACCGGTCAAAACCAGCAACCATGATAAGCTGTTTAAACTGTTGCGGTGCTTGGGGCAGGGCGTAGAACTTGCCTTGGTGCAAACGGGACGGCACTAGGAAATCACGCGCACCCTCCGGGGATGAAGCCGTCAGGATCGGGGTTTGGTATTCCGTGAAGCCGACGTCGCTCATCGCATTGCGCGCATGGGTAAAGACCTTTGAGCGCAGTTTGATATTCTCATGCAAACCATCACGGCGCAGATCGAGGAAGCGATATTTTAGGCGGGTTTCTTCGGGGTAGTCTTGGTCGCCGAAGACAGGCAGCGGCAATTCATCTGCTTTGCCGAGAACCTCAAGATCACGCACGAAAACCTCAACCTCGCCGGTTGGAATTTTGTCATTCACCAGTTCGGGATCGCGGGCTTTGACTTCGCCGTCAATGCGGATCACCCATTCAGAGCGGCAGGCCTCTACATCCTTAAAGGCAGGACTATCGGAATCCGCCAGAACTTGCGTCATGCCGTAGTGGTCACGCAAATCGATGAACAACACGCCGCCATGATCGCGGACACGGTGAACCCACCCTGACAGCCGGATAGTCTCGCCGACATTTTCCTTACGGAGTTCGTCGCAACGGTGGGAACGGTAAGCGTGCATGGTGGACCTCGAAAAGACACGAAAAAAGGCACGCGATACTGCGCGCCCTTATTGGGTCGGATACACTTGTTTTGTGCGGTTATGTCAAGGATTTGGAGCGCAATTAACTCTTCTTTCCTTCTGCAATCACCTTGCTTTCTTTCCGTAGAGAGCGCGAAGGCGGGCAAACTTCGCGTAAATTGCGACCCCAGCAGATGCCGGAGCCGCTCGGGGAGGCCGTAAAGGCTTAGCCGTTATCAGGCAGCGTTGATGTGTATGTAATCATCTCGGCTTCAGAAATTGCGCCATCGCCGTTGGTATCGATGGTGACGAAATCAACGTCGGTGGCATCGGGGAGTGCTACTGCAAACTCTTCCGGGGTCACCCATCCATCGGCATTGGTGTCCGCTTCTTGAAACGTCGGCGTTGCGGCAAAGGCCGCAGTCGCGAAGAGGGAAAGGATTGCTGCTGGAATAATCGTACGTGTCATTTGTATTCTCCTTGTAAGCAACCGGTCAGACTGTCGCCCCGGTTGTGAGTGGAAAACGTCAATGACGGTGATGTGTTCCAGATAAAAATCTGAATCTTTAAATAATCACAAAGTAACCGAAATCGAAACACATTATGAAATCTGCGCCATATTTAAATATAGATTTTTGCTAAGGGTTTGAATTTTCAACGGTTCGATTTTTTATTTAAAATATTAATATCAATATTGCGACATTTTACGGTTTTTTATAAAAGAAAATGATGAAATAAACGTGATAACGCCGTGTAATAGGCCGGCAGAGTCCTAACTTTTATCCGGTAAATCGAACTATAAATACCTTCTCTATTCCGCAACCAATACCGGCGAGAATAGAATCTTGTGATTGTTTCGATCAGCGGTAGAGGCCCTGCGTGCGCTCTTTCCTTCTCGTACTTGCAGTTTTTGGTGCAATTGGTAGCGTCTTAGGCGTCTGTTTTGGTTTGCTGCAAAAATTCCATCCAGCGTTCGACTCGTTTAGCCACTTCCGCTTGCATTTTATTGTTCTCCTGATGCTGTCTTGCGGTGTTCTGGCAATACTGGAGTCAGGAAAAAGCCGAATACTCGCTGTTGTGACTGTAGTGGTCGGCATCATTTGGGTTGGATTACAGACTCAAAAAGGCCCGCCGGGCATGAGCGCACGCGGCGACCTGCGATTGGTGCAATTCAATCTGAGTTACGATAATTCTGCGATTGAGCGCGTCGGCCCCGCGTTGAGTGGATATGATGCGGATATCATCACAATACAGGAAGTGCCACCCAACCATGAAGCAGTTTTGCGAGAGTTGACGGCATATCCTCATCAAACGCATTGTTTTTTCCGGCATCGTATTGGCGGCGTCTCAATCCTCTCCAAACATGCACTTACCAATATTGATTGCGTTAAGGGCGAGGGGTTGGTGACGGCTTATGTTGATCTGCCGGGTGGAGCGGTAACAATCGGGACAATCCACGCTTACTGGCCATGGCCGTTTTCTCAGCACGCGCAAGTGGATAAATGGGCGTCAAGGCTTGAACGGCTTTCAGGCCCGGTAATCCTTGCCGGAGATTTCAATGCAGCGCCGTGGAGTCATTCCGTAGAGGAAGTAGCCATAGCGTCGAATACAAAGGTTGTTCCAGGTTTGCGTATGACGATTGGCGTTAAAGCTCTCCCGCCCTTGCCAGCCGTCCCGATCCCGATTGATCACATATTACTATCACAAGATCTTTGTGCAGCTTCTGCGCGGGTTATGCCGAGTGTCGGGTCAGATCATTATCCGGTTCTCGTTGAGATTAACCGAGCCACCACTCATCCTGATACGGGATGTGCATTCTAGATTTCTATATGTGACAAAATTTTTGGCCACGCATTGAAACGGTAAAATCGTGCACCAGTTGTCCGAGGCAACGGGTGATCTCTCGCCTGTGATGCCTCCATGAATTGAGGATTATTTTGATGATGAAATTCTATTTTTCCGGTGCACCGAACCCTATGAAAGTTGCTCTGTTTCTTGAAGAAGCAGGCATAGAGTATGAGCCTATTCCGGTCGATACGCGGGCGGGTGATCAGCACAAGGCTGATTTTGTCTCGGTCAACCCGAACGCTAAAGTTCCGGTGATTGTTGACGGTGATGTCACGGTTTTCGATTCAAATGGCATTTTGTTACATCTCGGTGAGATGACCGGAAAATTCATGCCTTCGGATTCGGCAAAAAACCGAGCTGAACTTCTTTCATGGATGATGTTTGTCGGAACGGGGGTTGGCCCCTATTCAGGTCAGGCCGTTCACTTCCAGCATATGGCTCCGGAAGATCTGGCTTACGCAAAAAAGCGATATGTCTTTGAAGCGAAGCGTCATTACGGAATTTTAAATGATAGGCTTGCCAATCAAAACTATATGGTTGGAGACAGCTATACGATTGTGGATATGAATGTTTGGGGTTGGGCGCGGATGATCCCGTTCGTTCTCGGCGCGGAAACGTGGGCTGATTTGCCAAATCTTAAACGGCTTGTTGATGAGATCGAAGCACGCCCTGCGGCGCAAGCGGCCATTGGCCTTAAAGACAAGTTCACATGGAAAACGGAGATGGACGAAGAGGCGCTGAAAAATATGTTCCGGCATCTCTAAATTCTGTTGGGGTGCGATACTGCGAGTATAACACCCCAATAGCATGATCTTCACGATCACGAATAATCCGTTGCCACGAAATATTGTTGAAGC
>CALKBI010000054.1 GCA_937990185.1 uncultured Neomegalonema sp.
ACCTTCGCCGAAGTCACCCAAGTCCGCATTGCCAACGCCCCGCTCAAAGCCTATAACATCAGCGTCGAAGACTTCGAAACCTTCTTCGTCACCGCCAAACCCGGCGATGAACCTGTCTGGGTGCATAATAATTGCGAGAAAAAACGCGGAAAAAATCGAATTCCAGACACGGGCGCTCCAAACACCGTTGCTACCAACTCTCCTGGCACCACTAAAAAGCTCTATGACTCAAATGGTAATGTCACCAAAGAATGGAACAAGGGCCACGGTCCTAATGCTCCGCGTGCGGAACGCAACGACCACATTCATGATTATAAACCAATCCCACAGAATCCAACTGGACGAGGCGAGCGAATGGGCGCACGGCCACCACGGATGAGGGATTTGTTTGATCTGGGATTTTTCTGATATGAAGATGAACCTAATTGCCAGCAATGATGAGGCTATCTCTTTACTTTCAGACAAAAATAGCCTGATTGATAGTTCTATACAAAAAATTGAAATATTCAAAGAAAATTACCAATTGTGTGCAAAAATTTTAGTAAAATGTCGGAATAAATCCGATTATAATTACGTGATTTTGCATTTAAAATCTTGCTGTAAAATTTCTTTATTTATATCTGAAGAATTTGATTTTTATAATGTTGAAAATATTAAATTAAAAAAATTGGATAATGCTAAATATTATATATCATTTGACCCGTCACCTTTGAGCGGTATATCTTCAGAAGATGAAGATGTTTTTGTTTTCAGTGAAATTGACGTTTGCAATGTTGCTTAAGTAAATTTTTGTGATTGTTTAAACTGCGTTTGAGGGTATATTCGAAGCTCAGGAGCGGCTTTTGGGATACCGCTGTTGGTCTTTTGACCCAGTTTATGGGGTAAATTCAACTTTCAAACACACTCCTCTGTATTGACCCAGAGAAATCCTGCTTATGCTACGAGAAGCAAGGTCGCGATAAATATGACGATGAAGATGGAATTCAACGGCAGCGTGTGCTGTGATCATACAGTTCTCTTCGCTTCCAAAAATCCTCCCTTGACAAATGTTCATATTTAGTTCTTTTCGTTGCCGTTGATTCAAACGAGAGGCAAAAGACGACGTGGACTTCGAACGGGCAATAGAAAGCCAACGGCTCAAACTGCTCCGCCTTGTCGCGGGGCTGGTCGTTTTGGTTGGGGTGTTGTCCCTTGGTCCGATCTCGCGCGGCTTCTCAATCTCGGTCTGCGGCTTTGTTGGGTCGGTTCTGTCCCGCGCCGAAATTGCTGCGCAATATTTGGTGATTGCACAGGCCCGCTTGATAGAATCCCGCAGCGGCTCGGCGATCAACCAAAGCCGATTGTCAGAGGCTCTCGCCCATGCGTTTCTGGCGGACGAAAGGGATGTCTCGCTGTCTGAATGCCGCGAACGGCTCAAGGCATTGCTTGCCGTACTGACGCATCTGCCGCGCCATGCCGCGCGCCTGATACGCCGGATCGAAAAGCAAATGCGGGGCGTAATCTCACTAAGTTGGCTTTCGCCCAGCCTTGAAAAACATCCGTCACCAGCGCTTCGCGACCGGCAATTAGCCGGACCCCGCATTGAGCGCCCGCCCGACAAGGGCTTGCCCGTTTCACCGTTCCCTCACCTCCCTCCGAAGTTCGGGCGGGAGGCGCAGGTCGTTACGGAATACATCTATGATGCCAGGGAACAATCTGCGCTGCCGCTTTCAGGATTTCACATCATGTCAGGCCCGGGCGTTAGGCTTTCCCGATCCGCTTGATTTCCCAATGCAGATCATGACCGGACGTCTCCCGAACACGGTCGCGGATTGTCTCGCCGAGGGTTTCAAGATCGGCGGCTGTCGCATCGCCAGTATTGACCATGAAATTACAGTGCTTCTCGCTCATCTGCGCGCCGCCGACGCGCAAGCCACGCCCGCCTGCTGCATCGACCAGCTTCCACGCACTCTCTCCAGCGGGATTGCGAAAGGTCGAGCCGCCGGTCTTTTCGCGGATTGGCTGCGCCGCTTCGCGGTTGGCCATCAGCGTTTCCATGCGCTCGCGGATCGCTGAAGGATCATCGGGTGCGCCTTCGAAAATCGCCTCGATCACGACGGCATCATCGGCAAGAGCGCAATGGCGATACGCAAAACCAAGCTCAACATTTGAAAAAGTTTGGATCGCGCCATCCCGCAGAGCAACACGCGCTTCGATCAGGCGATCTTTCGTCTCAACGCCGTAACATCCAGCGTTCATACGCACTGCGCCGCCGATAGTTCCGGGCACACCGCGCAAGAATTCTAAACCAGCGATACCTGCATCCGCCGCCGCGACCGCGACTTTTGCATCCAGCGCAGCAGACCCCGCACGAATGCGATTGCCTTCGACCTCAATGCCATTAAAGCCGCGCCCGAGCCGGATCACTGTTCCCTCTATCCCGCCATCCCGCACGAGAAGGTTAGACCCGACTCCAATCGCGAGGACCGGTCCCGTTGCCTCGCGCAATAACTGCGACAGCGCCGCCTCATCATAAGGAGTCGCCAATCGCGCGGCGGGACCGCCAACGCGAAACCACGTATAGGGAGCGAGGTCTTTGCCTTCGAGCAGGCGACCATTCCAAGGGGAAGTCACGCGCGCAGCCTGTTAAGCGGCGCGCTCATGCTCCCCCAGCGCCTCCGCCAGTTCATTCGCCCATGTCGTAATCGAACCTGCACCGAGGCAGACCACCATATCGCCGGGTTGCGCTTCGGCGGCAATCAGGGCGGGGAGGTCTTCGGGGCCGTCAATCTTGAGTGCACGGCGGTGACCGCGCTCGGTTAGGCCAGCCACGAGGGAGTCTCTGTCTGCGCCTTCAATCGGGTCTTCTCCCGCAGTGTAAACATCGGCAATCACGGCAACATCGGCATCGTTAAAGCAGTTGCAGAAATCTTCGAAAAGATGCGAGAGCCGTGTGAAGCGGTGCGGCTGGTGAATGGCAATAATCCGGCCTTGGGTCGAAGCCCGCGCCGCCTTGAGCACTGCTGCAATCTCAACCGGATGGTGGCCGTAATCATCAATGATGCGGATGCCATTCCAATCACCCACATGGGTAAAGCGGCGTTTCACACCGGCAAAGCCTGCAAGCCCGTCTCTGATCGCGTCGTCGCTGATACCAAGCTGCCGCGCCACGCCGATTGCAGCCAGTGCATTGAGGACGTTGTGATCGCCGGGAATTGGCAGGCTGAAGCCCTCAACCAAACGGGTCGTGCCATTGCGAAGTTCGACATCAAATCGGGCAGTGCCCAACTCGTACCGCAGGTTCACAACGCGAATATCCGCTTGCGGGCTGAACCCGTATGTAATGATCTTTCGGTCTTTGACCCGTCCAATCAGGGCTTGAACTTCGGGGTGATCAATGCAGCAGACCGCTGCGCCATAGAACGGAATATTCTCAACAAAGCGCAGGAAAGCAGCACGCAGATTATCAAAGCTGCCGTAATGCTCCATATGCTCAGGGTCGATATTGGTAATCACCCCAATCGTTGCAGGCAGTTTGACGAAAGTGCCGTCGCTCTCGTCGGCTTCGACCACCATCCATTCGCCCTCGCCCTTACGCGCGTTCGAGCCATAGGATTGGATAATCCCGCCATTAATAACCGTCGGGTCAATCCCACCAGCATCAAGCAAGGTTGCAACAAGCGATGTCGTTGTCGTCTTGCCGTGCGTACCGGCCACTGCAACATTCAGTTTAAGACGCATGAGTTCCGCAAGCATCTCGGCCCGGCGCACGACCGGCAAACGATTGCCCCGTGCCGCCGCTAATTCGACATTCTCATCTTTAATGGCCGAAGACACGACAATCACGCTCGCTTCGGCAACATTCTCAGGAGCATGACCGATATGAACCGTTGCGCCCATCGAGCGCAGGCGCTGCACAATCGGGCTTTCGCGTTGGTCGGACCCTTGGACTTTATAGCCAAGGTTCAGCATGACTTCGGCAATCCCGCTCATGCCAATACCGCCAATGCCGATGAAATGGATCGGACCCATATCAAAAGGAATGCCTGTCATTGCTCGCTCCGTTATGTGCCACGCTTTTTTCTGGCGCGTTTATCTTGGCTCTTCTGACCGGATACGCGGGAGTGTGCAAGTCTGTTAGGCATGACTAAGGCAAAGTAATATTCCTCGCGTACGGTATCGAGAGATAGCTTTGGCTGGAACGGTAAATGAAAGGTTAATTTCGGATCGCGTATTTCTCGACCAGATCAGCGAGATCACTTGCCGCCGCCGGTTTTCCAAGCATTTTCGCTTTTTCCGCCATTGCGGTCAGGCGATGCGGTTCAGCGAAGAGTTCCGCAAGTATATCCGCGAGGCCCTGCGGCGTCATTTCCGATTGCGGCAAAAGGATTGCGCCGCCCTGTTGTTCTAGCGACCGCGCATTGGCCGTCTGATGATCTCCCGTTGCGCTCGGCAGGGGGATAAGAATCGAGGGACGGCCCAGTGCGGTTAACTCAGCACAAGTCGATGCACCTGCCCGTGCAATGACCAAATGCGCATCGGCAATACGTTGCGGCATATCATCGAAGAACGCAGCGGCTTCGGCTGCAATCCCTACATTAGAAAATACAGATTGCGCTTCGGCCAATCCTTCATCGCGAACTTGCAAAGTCACATTCAACCGTTTTCGCGTTTCTTCTGGCAACAACGCCAGTGCTTTGGGGACGGCATCCGATAGTGCCTTCGCGCCTTGCGAGCCGCCGAATGCCAACAGGTTGATCGGCGCATCGGTAATTTGCTGATAAGGCGTATCCGCACGCGACAAAGCAGAATCGCGGATCGGATTTCCGACAAGGACTGTCTCGACGCCCTCTGGTGTGTTGACTGGCTTGCCAATGCCGCAGGCCAGCAAATCAACGCGCCTGACGAACAGCTTATTGGCACGGCCCAAGACAGCGTTTTGCTCATGGATAATGCGGGGAATCTTCATACGGATCGCAGCGGCAGTTGCCGGAGCAGCCGGATAACCGCCGAAACCAACCACTGCATCGGGGCGATCTTCCCGAAACCATGCGAGCGCCTCTAACGTACCACTCAATAAAGCAAGAGGAGCAGCAATTTTAGCCAGCAAGCCACCCCGCGCGGGTGTTGCCGCCTTGAGCGCACGGCGCTCGACCTGTTCAGGAAACCCGCCCGAATAAGACAGGCCGCGTTTGTCTGTCGCAAGCGCTACGCGCCAGCCTCGGCGCAGCAGTTCTTCGGCCAAAGACTGCGCGGGGAACATATGCCCGCCCGTGCCACCAGCAGCGAGAACAGCGAGCTTGCTCACGGAGCGCGCTCCATGTCCATGCGGGTCAGGCCAAGCAAAAAGCCGAAGGTAATGCCCATCGCCATCAGGCTCGACCCTCCGTAACTAACGAGCGGCAACGTCATGCCGGTGGGCGGCAGCAAACGAGCAGAAACACCGATATGAATAAAGGCCTGAAATCCGATCAGGGCCGAAACGCCGCTGACGGTTAGTCTCGCGAATACGGATTTTAAACTCGATGCCATCAGAAGGCCGCGCGCGACGATGAAAGCGTAAACTGCGATCACCAATAAAGTCAGTAAAAGTCCATATTCTTCTGCCGCTACTGCGATGATAAAATCAGAATGAGCATCCGGCAGGCCGAGTTTTTCCACGCCCTCTCCCGGTCCGGTTCCCCACAACCCTCCTTCGCGAATTGCAGCAACGGTTTTGCGCATCTGGTATCCGCTTTGCGAGTCGAGGTCGACCATCAAGCGCAGGCGCTCTGCGACATAAGGAGATGTAGCATAGGCAATCGCTCCGCCACCAATCGCGAGCAGACCGCCCGAAACGGCCCAGATGATTGACGCGCCGGATAAGAAGAAGACCACTCCCCAAACCGCACAGATCAGCGCGGTTTGACTATAATCCGGTTGGAGCGCGACAAGAAATGCCGTCAGTCCAAGACAGCCCGCAGCAACCATTGATCCCGGAGGGGCATTGGGTTCGTCTTTGACAGAGAACATCCATGCGGATGCGGCAATCAAAGCAGGCTTTACCAATTCCGACGGTTGCAGTGAAAAGAAGATCAGCGAAAGCCAACGCTGTGATCCGTTACGGCTTGCACCGAACAGCAGGACCATCATCAACAATGCAATCGTGGCGCAAAACAGCAAAACGCCAAACCGCCGAATTACTTTTGGCGATGCCATCGACAGTGAGAGCATCAACAAGACCGATGGAACAGCAAAAACCGACTGACGGATTACATAGTAGAACGGCTCAACATTCGTGCGTGCTGCAAGCGCGGGGCTGGTCGCAAGATTTAACACTATGCCCAGCGCAATCAGGAAAAATGCACAAGCGAGAAGCGGCCTATCCACTGTCTCCCACCAATGCTTCACACCGCCCCATGTGAGACGCGGACGATAATCGAAGATTAATGCGGTCATGCGGCGCGCTCCTCTATGAGACGTTTAACTGCGGTACAAAAAGCGTCTCCACGGACTTCGAAGTTCGGATATTGGTCAAAGCTCGCGCAGGCAGGGGCAAGAAGAATGGTATCGCCTTCTTGCGCATCGGCACTGGCGAGTGCGACAGCCTGCTCGATGGTTTCGGCAATCACATGAGGATGCGAGCCAAGTTGTTCTGCAAAGATGGGCGCAGCTTCGCCAATCAGGTATGATTTCGCAACGCGGTCCATCAAAGGCAGCAAATCAGCGATACCGCCGTCTTTCGCCTTGCCCCCCACAATCCAACGGATATTTTCAAAAGACAGCAGCGCTTTTTCCGCTGCGTCCGCGTTGGTTGCTTTGGAGTCGTTCACGTAGCGAACGCCGTCAACTTCGGCGATCTGTTGCAAGCGATGAGCAAGCCCCGGAAAACTGCGTAGCCCCGGTTCGATTTGTCTGGGGCCAAGGCCAAGCAAGCGACATGCAGCGAATGCCGCCGCAGCATTTTGGGCATTATGTGCGCCGCGCAGAGCCGGTGCTTCGCGTAAATCGAAAGAAGCGACTTGTTTGCCGTCGCGATGCTCGACGAGATGCTTTTTACGCAGGAATACCGACCAGTTTTCGTTCTTCAAATTATGAGCAGATGAGATCGGTAAAACCGTTTCTGCAAACCCATCAAGGCTGTTCATCAAAGCACGGCCTTCGGCTTCATCGATACCAATGACTGATTTAGGGCCGTTTTGGAACATGCGCTTCTTGGCGGCGAAATACCCTCCGCGACCGGCGTGACGGTCAAGGTGGTCATCCGACAGGTTCAAAAAGACAGCGACATCGGGGGTCAGGTATCGGGCGAGGTCAGTCTGATAGCTCGATAGTTCCAACACGATCACTTCGCGCGAACGCGGGTATGTCAGGCTTAGAACACCAACACCAATATTGCCGCCCAGTTGCGTTTCGCGCCCCGCTTCGGTGAGGATATGATGAATCAATGCCGTGCAAGTCGATTTACCGTTCGAGCCGGTGATTGCAATCACGGATGGCGATGCTTCGCCATCATCATCTGCGCCCGGCTCCCACGTGAACATCTCCTGAAAGAATAACCCGATGTCGTTATCGACAGGAACGCGGGCCGACCATGCTTGTTCGACCGCACGGTGCGGGGACGGGTAAAGATGCGGAATGCCGGGAGAGACAATCAACGCGGCAAGATCGGCAAACGGTTCCTCATGCGTCAAATTCTCAACAGCAAAGCCCGCGTTCCGCGCGGCTTCTTGTCCGGCCTCGTTATCATCCCAGCATATCGGGGTTGCGCCGCCCGCCTCCAATGCCGCCGCAGCAGCAAGACCTGAGCGGCCCATGCCTAGGATGCCGACGCGCTTACCTTCATATGCCTGAACGACAATCACGGGCTTACCGCAACTTTAGGGTGGCAAGGCCGATGAGGGCCAAGATCACTGAAATGATCCAAAAGCGGATCACGATAGTCGATTCCTGCCAGCCTTTTTGTTCAAAATGGTGATGGATCGGGGCCATTCGGAAGACGCGCTTGCCCGTCATTTTAAAACTAGCGACCTGAACAATCACACTGAGCGTCTCAACAACGAAAAGACCGCCGATGATTGCCAAAACCAACTCGTGCTTGGTCGCAACTCCGATTGCGCCCAATGCACCGCCCAACGCCAAGCTGCCTGTATCGCCCATGAATACCATCGCTGGTGGAGCGTTAAACCACAGAAAGCCCAAACCTGCCCCGACCAATGCGCCGACGAAGACTGCGATCTCTCCCGTACCCGGCACGTAATGAATTTGCAGGTATTCCGAGAACCTCGCATTGCCGACGAAATAAGCAATCAAAGCAAAGGAGAGCGCAGCAATCATTACCGGAACAATCGCAAGGCCATCCAGCCCATCAGTCAAGTTAACCGAGTTCGCTGCGCCAACGATGACAAACATCGCAAAGGGGAAAAACAAAATCCCAAAATCAATGAGGGTTTCTTTGAAAAACGGCAGTGCCAGTTTTTGCTGTAGTGGCTCTGGGGTCAGATACGTCGCCCAAATCGCTGCGGTGAGGGCAATTAAAAGACCGAGTAGCAACCTTATTTTTCCGGGTGCGCCTTTGGTATTCTTTTTCGAAACCTTCAGAAAGTCATCCCAAAAACCAATCGCCCCAAACCCCAACATGGTGAGCAAAACGATCCAGAGAAATCCTTGATCGAAGCGGCCCCATAAGATGCATGACACTGTTATTGATCCGAGGATCATCACACCGCCCATTGTCGGCGTGCCAGCTTTTTCAATGATATGCCTTGCTGGGCCATCTTCTCGGATGGGTTGGCCTTTGCCTTGTTTTCCGCGCAGCCAGTCGATCATGGGGCGGCCAAAGATAAAGAATAAAACCAGCGACGTCATCAACGCGCCACCTGTGCGAAAGGTGATGTACCGGAACACATTGAACCCGCCAAAGCTGTCCGCCAGGGGGGTGAGGAAATGGTAAAGCATCTGGGTTGTCCTTTTCCTCAGGCGCGTTTGCGCCGCGCACCGGGCGCACTTATTACATCAACAATTTTAGCCATCCGCGATCCGAGCGATCCCTTGACCACCAGCGCATCGCCGATCCGAATAGCCTCATTCACAATCGGAGCGAGCGTCGCAGAATCTTCCGCCCATTCACCGCGCTTCTCTGGCGGAAGCGAGTCATAAAGCGCGCGGGAATGTGGTCCGCATGCATAAACCAAATCGACCGACGCGATTTCTGGTGCTTTTGCAATCTCGGCATGCAGCTCATCAGCGCGCGGGCCAAGCTCGAGCATATCCCCAATCACAGCAATGCGCCTGCCGCGCCGCCCTGTCGGATTAAGGCCCGGCTCTGCCAAGCCAATCGTTTCAAGCGCCGCCCGAACCGAGGCGGGGTTGGCGTTGTAGCTCTCATCAATCAGCAAAAACGAACTATCTGGATCAACAGGATCAATCAGAATATTTTCGCGTGAGCCTCTGCCCTCGCCGGGATACCATCCCTGAAGAGAAAGCGCTGCACGGGCAAGATCACCACCCACCAGTGACACAGCCCCCAAGACCGCGAGGCTGTTTAGGGCATGGTGTTTTCCGGGGGCATTGAGTTTGTAGAGGACCGACTCGCCCATGATACTGGCCTCAACACTTGCCGACGTTGCCTGTTGGGTGAGATGTGTGAGACGGATTTCTGCTTCGGCATGCTCACCAAAGCCGATGACTTTAGCGCCCAACTCGGTCGCGCGGCGAGACAGTGTATCAAACCAAGGATTGTCCCGATTGATGAGCGCAGTTCCGCCCGGCAATAACCCTTCGAAAATCTCAGACTTGGCTTGTGCGATTTCTGACTCGTCGTTGAAGTTGCCAAGATGCGCAGGAACGACCGTGGTGACAATCGCAATATGCGGGCGAACCATCCGTGTCAGCGGCGAGATTTCACCGAGATGGTTCATGCCGATTTCAAACACTCCGTATTCGGTGTCCGCAGGCATCCGCGCGAGGGTCAGTGGAACACCCCAATGGTTATTGTAAGACTTTTCCGATGCATGAGTATTGCCTTGTGCTGACAGCACATGGAGTAGAGCCTCTTTTACTGAGGTTTTCCCAACCGAGCCGGTTACCGCGATAGCCGACAACTTACTGGCGCGGCTCCGCGCTGCAACGCCCAGCATCTCAAGCGCACCCAACGTATCGTCGACAACAAGTGCTGCACCGTCGGGGCAGGTTTCGGGTTTCGAGACAAGAGCTGCCGCTGCGCCTTTTTCCAGTGCTGCGCCGACAAAATCATGCCCATCGCGTTGATCTTTCAAGGCAACGAATAAATCACCTTCGCGAATGGTGCGTGTGTCTATGGAGACACCGGAAATGCCGTCCCAGTCTCCATTGGCTTTTGCCTTTGTTGCAGCAAGAAGGGCGTCACGGGTCCACAGCATTTACGAGTCCCCTTTCAGCATTTTGAGGACATCTTCCTCGTCTGCATCAAGAACGACGACGGCGGCACGGGCATGTTCTGCATCATCGAAAGGGATGATGTCGCCATTAACAATCTGTCCGGTTTCGTGGCCCTTGCCCGCGATTAAAAGCACATCGCCCTCTTCCAAACCGTCAATAGCCCGAAGGATGGCTTCGGCACGGTCGCCAACTTCGGCGGCTTCGGGTGCAGCCTCAAGGATGGCTTTGCGGATTGTCGCCGGGTCTTCGGAGCGCGGATTATCGTCGGTGACTAAGACGACATCAGCATGTTCTGCGGCGGCTTCGCCCATGAGGGGGCGCTTGCCGGGATCGCGGTCGCCTCCTGCACCGAAGACAACATGAAGTCTTTTTTCTACATGCGGGCGCATTCCTCGCAAGGCAGCGACCATCGCATCAGGTTTATGCGCATAATCGACATAGATCGCGGCCCCGTTTGCACGGCGGGCGACAAGTTCCATACGGCCCCGAACGCCCTGCAACAACGAAAGTGATGTCAGCACTTTATCTTTGTCCGCCCCGCAACCCACCGCGAGAGCCGCAGCAGTTAGAACATTGCGCGCTTGGAAGGCTCCGATAAGGGGCAAGCGAACGGAATAGTTTCCGTCCCATTCAATCTCGACGGTCTGTCCCGCATCATCAAACTTTGTTGCATTGATGCGAATACCGGACGCCGCAGCCTCACCCTCTCCAACAGGAATGAGAACCTGCCCACGTGCCGATGCAATCTGTACGACCAACGGAAAGATGATGTCATCCGCGTTGACCACGACCGGCGCGCCCGCAGGGGTTAAGTCAGAAAAAAGCCGCAGCTTCGCAGCAGCATAATTAGCCGACGTCGGATGGTAATCCATATGATCACGCGCGACATTCGTCAGCGCCGACGCAGTGACTTTCACTCCATCCATACGGCGTTGATCGAGACCGTGCGACGAAGCCTCCATCGCGGCGTGTGTCGCACCGTGATCTGTCAATGTAGAGAGAAGGTTGTGCAGTCCAACCGGATCCGGTGTGGTCAAACCACCGGGAAGATCGAGGCCGGGAGCTTTAACGCCGGTTGTGCCAAAACTTGCGGCTTTCTCACCAATCAATTCCCAAATCTGCCGCAAAAAATCCGCTGTGGATGTTTTGCCGCTCGTGCCGGTGATCGCGGCGATAGTCTCAGGTTGTTTATCTATAAAGCGCGCCGCCGCCTTCGCCAGCGCAAGACGCGGATCGTCTACGATGATGAGTGGGATCGGGGCAGCGCCGGTTTCTAATGCCGTAACCGCTCCCTCTAGCGTACACACCGCTGCAAGCGCCTGTTGCCGCGCAGCGTATTGGATAAAGCGCGCACCATCCAGCTTTGCGCCTTTGGCAGCAAAGAAGATGTAACCGGGTTTCACCTCACGGCTGTCTACCGTCAAACCTGTCACCACGTCTTCAGATGCCAAAGACGGCCCCAATACGGAGCCGTCTTTTAGCAGATCAAGACTGGCGACAGTTGCGCTCATCCTTCGTCGTCCTGTTGTTTTTCTACGCTTACCGTTTCGCGGAAGCGATCTCGTGGAACCATGCCAAGCAATGGGGCGATACGCTCTAACGCACTGCCCGCCGTGGGTGCTGCGGTATGACCCGCCAGAGGAAGCCTGCGCGTCCCATCCAAAAGTTTCGGGTCGTCCAATGAAATGAACATCAGATATTCAGGGTCAGAAGTTGGCCAAAGCGCGGCGAAAGAATTAAAACGCTTATCCGTGTTATATCCGCCCGACGGTTTCACCTGATAGGCCGTGCCTGTCTTACCGCCGATTTCATAACCGGGGATATTAGCATTGCGGCCCGAACTTTTTTCGGCCACGAGGCGCATCAGACCGCGAATTTTCTCTGACGTATCACTCGAAACAATGCGATCACATTCCGCTGGCAAGTCACTTTCATCAACTTTCAGCAAGGTCGGGGTCACTTTACAGCCGTCATTTGCCAAGGATGCCAGCGCAGTGGCGAGGTGCAGTGGCGAGACTGAAATACCGTGGCCATATGATACAGTTGCGGATTCCGAAGATCCCCATTGCCTTGGAAGCTGTGCGCGGCTGAGTTCGCCATTCGGAACGCCCACAAGCGGAACTTTTCCGCCGATACCAAATTTTTCAAAATAGGTTTTCTGGCGCTCTGGCCCAACAAGTTCTGCAACCCGGACAGCGGCGATATTAGAAGAAAACTTTACCATCTCGCGCACCGACATCCATCGGCCTTTGCCAAGGTAGTCGGAAATCGTGAAACCACCACGGCGGATCGGGCGGGTCGCGTCTAAAGGGGTTTCCAAATTAGCCGCGCCGGATTCAAGCGCCATCGCCGTGGTTAATAGCTTGAAAATTGACCCAAGCTCGAAAGCGCCTTGCGTAACTTTGTTAAAGATCGGACTGCGTGCTTGCTCGTCGAAAGTTTTCGGAGCCACAGGACGGTTGTTCGGATCGAAATCCGGCAAGGAAACCATCGCCAGCATCTCGCCTGTGCGAACCTTCATGACCAGGCCAGCCGCACCGGGGGCTGCAAACTCAGACTTCGCAGCTGACAAGGTATTGCGCAGAGCGGTCTGCACCCGCAAATCCACAGACAAACGCAGCGGTTTTCCAGAGCTATCAGGACCACCGATACGGTCATTTAAACCGGACTCGACGCCCGCAACGCCGATATTGTCAACATCAACGCCGCCAACAATATGAGCGACAACCCGACCAGCCGGATACACTCTATCTTCGCGTTGTTTGGCATAGACACCGATTATTCCCAGATCACGCGCACGACGCCATTGATCCGAGGATGCTTTGCGCGCAATCCAGAAAAACTTGCGATCACCGTCGTTCAGATGGCCCCGCAGTTTTATCAAATCGAGGCGTGGGAAAATCTCGCCCAGTCTCTCAAGATCATCCGGCGACACACCACCAGCCCCAAGGGACTCTCGTGGATGAACGAAGACTTCCCACGTCTGCAAAGTCGAAGCGAGCAGACGCCCATTCCGGTCAAGCAAAGACGCACGGCGTTTCACTTGTTCAACACCGCCGACCGAGCGCGCGGCTTCTTTTGGTGCATCATGGTCCAGAGCAATCGCCGACATGCGCCATCCAAGTGCAGCAAAGGCAACTAAAAATGTCGTTGCCGCAATCCGCATCCGCAAACGGTGCGAATAGGGTTTGCGCACTCTGGCAATCGGCTCGATCTCGATATCATCAGCGCGTTGCTCAAAAGGTGCGGGGTCAAATAAAGGTTTCATTTATTCAACTCCTAGAGCCAATGCACCGCGTGGTGGAACCTCTGACAGTCGGGCAAAGTTATCCGGCACGCGCTCTTCAAGGCGCAATGTATCCGCGTGGATACGAACCAAATCGGACAAATATCCGGGAGAGTTCAGATAGGCCCATTCGGTCTCAAGCGCATCAATACGGTTACGAATGGTGTCGCCCTCGCGTTCAAGGGCACGGATTTCCGCTTTCATTTCGCGGGTTTCAGTTTTCACGCGGTATAGCATCGTCGCAGAGAGAACCACGGCAAAAGCCGCCAATACTGTGACGACCCGAAGAAACGACCCGATCATAATATACTCCCTGAAGCGACCAGTCCCGGCAGGCCCAAACCGCTCATGATTTCTGGATGGGATGGTGCAGCCGTGCGGCGACCCGCGCGTAGCTTTGCCGAACGCGCACGCGGGTTTTGCTCAAGCTCTGTTTTGCCTGCCGTCACCGCCTTGCGGCTAATCATCTCGAAACTCGGCGCAGTCGCATCCGGCGTGTCCGGGGCATATCGCGAGACACCTGCCCCGCCATGTTTACTGCGTTGTTGGAAAAAGCGCTTCACGACACGATCCTCCAACGAATGAAAGGTGACAACGACGAGACGCCCGCCTTCGCCCAAAATTCGTTCCGCCGCCGCAAGACCTTTCGCCAACTCGCCCAGCTCGTCATTGACGGCAATGCGCAGAGCTTGAAAAACACGGGTTGCCGGATGCGGCTGACCTGGGCGTTTTGAAGGCGATGCTTGCTCAATAATTGCTGCAAGCGCCCCCGTCGTTTCAATGCGGGCTGAGCTTCGCGCAGCAATAACCGCGCGGGCAAGCGCACGGGAACGGCGTTCTTCGCCGTACTGGAAGAAGATGTCTGCCAAGACGCTCTCATCTGCCGCATTCACAAGCTCGGCGGCTGAAACACCGCTCTGTTCCATTCGCATATCAAGCGGACCGTCGCGGAGAAAGGAAAAACCCCTCCGTGCGCGGTCGAGTTGCATAGAAGAAACACCGATATCCAGAACAATGCCCGTAATTTGGGGATGTTTCTCTACCGCTTTTTCCATTGCGCCAAATGTGCCTTGTTCGAGCGCTAATCTTCCGTCGAATAAAGGCGCCCAAATTGCCGCCTCAGAAAGCACATCAGGATCGCGATCAAGACCAATGACCTGACAATCGGATGCCTCTAAAAGCGCACGGGAATAACCGCCCGCTCCGAATGTACCATCGAGAAAAACATCGCCGTCAACAGGCGATAGCGCGTCAATAACTTCAGTGATCAGAACGGGGAGGTGATCGGTTTGTGCAGCGGCCAACGATGCAGTTGCCGCTGACCTCGCCTCAGGTGTCACGTCTCACCCTCAGCCTGTGCCGAAGTTGGTTTGCGCAAAAGTTTGATATTATCGCGGGCAATGGTCCGGGTGGACACGTCATGGGCGGCGAGTGCCTCAGCTTCCCAAATCTGGAAGGTCCGCCCTAGCCCAACGAATGTCGCGCTGTCGCGGATGCCCGAATACTCCATTAGATAATCGGGGAGAACAATTCGGCCCTCCCCATCGAACGTCACATGAGCAAGCGTCCCGAGCATTTGGTGCGCGAGAGACATTGCCTCAGCCTCATCGACTGGCAGGGAGTCGAGAACGTTCATGCGTTCTTCAATCTTGGAAAAAGGAAGCGCTTCAATACAGGCGAATCCGACGATGGGCATATTCAGCCCTAGCCCCTGCACTAATTCATCACCCAAAGCCGCACGAAATCCGGAAGGCACGGAGACCCGGCCTTTTTTATCAACTTTATGGACGCTTCTCGAAAGAAACAGTGCCATCCAACCGCCCAGCTTTTTGGACCACGAGCTGATTTCTGGGATGCGCAAGTATTGAGGAAGGACTTTGACTTTAAACCGGGGCTAGCGGAATACGTATAACGCATCCCGCCGCCTGCCTCGTCCGAAGTATTTGTCTTTTCTCTGTTGTAAAGCCTGCGTCTCTACTCAGATTTTTGCTCGGATCAACTTAGTTATCGGAGAGAATTTAGCGATGCTGTACGAAACCTGCCTCAGATCTTATTTGATTTATTGTAAATCTCGTATCGCGAACACTTCACCCTCTCTGAAATATGTTTGCCATGGGATAACATGGGCGTCAATGACTCATAATGGACAAAATTTATTTAAAACCACCAAAAAACTAAAATCTCGACACATCAAGCACCGTCATTCTCACGGAATTTTACAATACCTACGAAGGTTGAGAAAAATTATACACCATATCTTGTGTCTCTTGATCACCCTCAAAAGCCGGAAAAATTACTCGCAAGTGTAATTTATTTTAGCTCTATAATTTGAATCAACAGCAGTTATTGAATTGATTTAATGAATAAAAAGAGAACAAATTAAGTCAAAAGCACCGAATCAAATAGTTGCAAACAGAATCATAATCACGCACCCATAATCGCCCATGATTAAAGCTATCAAGGAGGACGGTGTTCCCATATCCGCCCATGAACAACGTCGGAAGGCCTATAAGCCGGGTTCTGTCCAGCGCTTGCGCGCCTGGACGGCCATTCCTCTAGAGAGACAGTTGCCTGCCCCTTCCAGCGATCTACCCGGATGACGGGCTGGAGGCCGCCCTGCACCGAAATGCAGTCACCCCTATTCGATCTTGCTCCCAGTGGGGCTTGCCATGCCTCCCGCGTTGCCGCGCGAGCGGTGCGCTCTTACCGCACCCTTTCACCCTTACTTCGCACGCGAAGCGGTTTACTCTCTGTGGCGCTATCCCTGAAGGTGGCGAACCACCCCCGCCGGGCGTTACCCGGCACTGTGCCTTCATGGAGCCCGGACTTTCCTCGCGCTTCACTTTCCGAAAAAAGATCAGCCCGCGACCGTCCAGCCTTCCGACCCGCGAAGCTCTAAAGAAGACGGGACAATCTAGCAATGAAAGATAAGGGATGGATCATCTCATATGGACACCGTAAGCGGCTTTAAGCGTTCTGAGATTTTATCGAACCACGTTGCAGGTCAAGAGCCGCAAGAAACCTGATACTTATAATTCAAGATGACCTCGAAAGACTCTAAGCGATTTCTTTTAATCGCGGAGTTTCATCTGTGATGCTATTTTCTTCGACATACTCGCTTGGCAACATAACGATCACTTCTGTCCCCACGCCTTTTGTGGAGAGGATGCTTAATACGCCGCCCTGCAATTCAACGAGACTCTTGGTCAAAGACAAACCAAGCCCTGTCCCCTCGTAATTGCGTGTATGGGTATTATCGACCTGCCTGAAAGGTTTAATCGCCTCTTTTATTTCCGAAGAGGTCATCCCGATACCCGTATCACGGACTGCAATTTCAACGCCTTGTTTCGTTTGACGTATTCCTATCGAAACAGTGCCACCCGAAGGCGTGAACTTGATTGCGTTGCTCACGAGATTAATAATCACCTGTTTCAAACGCAGAGGGTCAGCCTTCACAGAAATCGGCATCTTCGGTTCGATGATATTAAGCGCTACGCCATTGTCATGCGCATTCGTTTGCAAAATCCGCATGACCGCAGCGCAGACGGATTGTAAATCTACGTTCTCTGGATAGAGTTTTACTTCACCAGCCTCAACCTTCGACACATCAAGAATGTCGTTGATGAGTTCAAGAAGGTGTTTACCGCTGTCATTGATGTCTTTCGCATATCCTGCCGTGACGTCTGAGACAGGACCCCCGATCATCCCTGATGCAATGATGTCCGAGAAGCCGATAATCGCATTGAGCGGCGTCCGAAGCTCGTGACTCATGTTTGCCAAGAACTCTGATTTGGCTCTATTGGCCGTAAGCGCTTCGAGGGTCTTTTTGTGCAAGGCATCTTTGTACTCAATCACGTCGCTGATATCACGCACCACGCAGATCGTCGCCGCATCTATGGAATGTTCCATCGAAGCGACCGAGGTCATGACAGGGATGATTCCGCCATCCGGCAAGACGGCCTCCATATAGGAAAAGCCGCCATCGTCTCCGGTATTGCCCCGCGTTGATTGGAAGAGACTCAATATTGACGCGCCGACAATACCGTCAATTGGCCGCCCGAGTAAGCGAGAGGCCGCACGATTGGCGAGCGTCACTTTCATATCGCGGTCAACGACAAGCAGAGCATCCATCATACCGTCAAGAATACGCGACAGTTTCGCACGTTCTCGCTGGATCAGAGCAGTTTTATCACTGTCTCTGACTTGCATGTCATTGAAGGCACGCATGACCGTGCCCATTTCGTCGCGCTGCTTCACAACCACTTCAGAAGGCTGTCCGGATTTTTGGTTGCTCTCAATTGCGCGCCCCAAACGGCGCAAAGGGGCATTGATGAAGATCCGAAATCCGACCCATGCCGTGCCGACCGACAATAACAACCCGCCAAACAAAACGAGAGCAGCCAAGCGCAGTGTCGTCTCCCAGAGTTTACAGACCTCTGCACGGCTGTAACCAACGATAAGTTCCGTTTTGACGCCCGTATCAAATTTGATTGAAAACTCGTCATCAATCTCTTGCCCAACGCACCCCAATCCGCGCGGCGCAACAAGCTTTGTCTTGGCATCATCATCGCGGATCAATGTCACACAACGGACAGCTTGATCTGCCAGCAAGCTATTGATCATCTCGGTAGGCAAAGGCTGCAACCAAGGATCGGCAGTGTCAGCGCTGTATTGTGCGTGACGCTCTAGTGCCGAAGACACTCTTCCTGCGGCGTTGCCAAGCCGGGTGGAAACAATATCATCCGCTTCCGTCATCACAAAAACTGACAATGCCCATAGGCTCAGGGCCGCAACCAGCACGAAAGCCGGAGCGATCACCAGAACCATCTTCGCAAACAAACTGATTGGCCGCGAAGGTCGCAATTTGGAAGTAATAACGGTCATATAGGTAAAATAACCGTCTTATCGCAGACGTTTAACAGTGCCAGCCTTCATTAGCGCCCGCAATGGCTTGCGGTTATCTATTTCAGCACGGAACATCACGTAATCATCACCGCGAGGAGCAAAATAATAGTCGATGGTCGATTTATTTCCTTCAACGTCACTCAAGGTCGCGCAGAGAACAAAGTTATCACCCATAGTCAGGATCATCGGATGCGATTCAACGGGGTATAGCTTACGAATTTCGCCGGTCTCCAAACTCAGATCAAGAATAGCACCTTCGACGAGTTGAGAATCCAAATACCTCTGCATTGCCGCCTGAAGCATCGCTTTTTCTGATGTACTAGCTGTCACAGGTCCCATCGAAGCCAGTGCTACTACAATTGCGAATATAACCTTCATAAGATCACCATCGGTTGCGAAGTCATATCCGATTATGACCTAGATGAATGATCGAGGGATTAATGACGGTGCACAAATCCGCGCGCTCACGGGATTACTCGCGTCTAGGTACTCCTTAGACGTGTGTTGTAAAATGGCGGAAATTTCAGAGATGAGAGAGTATTGCCCTCGAAAGACAAAAACACGCATAGAGGGCGTTAAATTGGGTTGAGCCTTTTTATACTTGCTGACACAAACATTTATTATTTAATAAAACCAATGATTTGAATGACATTTTTCGTTCTTTAAATTTTAAAAATTTTAAAGGAGTTCCGCGGTGTGAAAATCATTTTCAACTCATGAGGAAATATACTCCTTGCTGAAGCTTGGATTTCGCGAGCTGTTCGCTTCATAGAAAATTAAGAAACAGATTAAATTAGATAAAACTCTCTGCAAATTTTCATTATCAGACACAGCCCGGCTCTATTACGAAAATCCTGAAATGCACGGCCTTTGCATTGCTTCGTAGAAAACGAGGCTCTCGGAGGCAGGCATGGACGGAATTGAGACGTATCGCGAGGATGCACATACGGTGCGTATCGTTACGAACCGGCATAAATTCGCGAAGTTCCGCAGGCGGTGGAACGCCGCACTATCCCAGTATCCCGAAGCCTCGATGTATATGACCCATGAATGGCTCCAAGCCCTGTGGGACATCTATGAAGATGACATCAGCGGCCAGGTCATGATGATTGATGACAAAGAGGGGCCTTGCGCGATGGCGCCGTTTATCTCGGTCAAATACCGGTATGGCGGCATGTCGATCCCTGCTGTCGGGCCAATTCCCGCCGCCCGAACCGATATCCCACTCATCCGTGATCAAATCGAATGCATGCGCCTGTTAGGGGCCTACACCAAAAGCTGGGGCGCGCAGCTTTGGCATTTGCATAATGTGCCGGAGCGCTCGCCTGTTGTGCAATTATTGCACACCGAATGGGATGTCGGCCGGACAGTAGAAGAATATGAGCATCAAGCCTTTCCGATCATCGACACCTCAACGTCATGGCCGCAATTCCTGAACAGCCGCGATACCGCGTTCCATGAAGAAGTCGCAGGCATACACGCAGACATTGAAGGGCTGGAGCTTTATCCGGTGACGGAAGCCGCCCCGCTGTTAGCCATTATGAACCGGGTCAACAAGCGCAGCGGTGCAGAGGAAGGAACTGTCGATGACTTTCGCCGGATTGCCTTTACCGAGCGCGTAATCCGCGATGCTGCTGAAGCGGGCACTCTGAGAAGCATGGTTGCTTTCGATGAATCGCTGTTCGCAAAGCCTGCTGTCGGTTTCACAATCGGCATCGAGTATAATGGTACGTTGCATATTCTCGATACCGGCGGTGATCAGAAATATCCCAGTGCCGGGGTCGGTACGTTCGCTGAAATGCTTTGGAGTGCGTTCGACCAAGATCACGTCAAACGTTTCGACATTAGTGAACTTGATGAGGATGCAGTGGCAGAGCGCGCTTGGGCAACCGATGTTGATCGCCATGTCAGTACCTTAATCTTAAACGGCGGATTAGGGTCTGTTGCCGTGCGTGCCGGGCGAACACTGGGCGGGATTAAGCGCGCTTTCGCCCTGCCAAAACGCGGAAGACGCGGAGAAGCGGCGTAACATTCAACGCCTCAGCCCTGCCGTCCATAAAGAAAAGCCCCGGAATGATCCGGGGCTTTTTATTGTTTTGGCAGTAAAACCGCGCGGGTATCACCGAGAAATCAGAGTGCTGTTTCCAGCTCAGGAACCGCGTCAAAGAGATCCGCAACGAGACCGTAATCGGCAACCTGAAAGATTGGCGCTTCTTCATCTTTGTTGATGGCGACGATGACTTTCGAGTCTTTCATGCCGGCAAGGTGCTGGATCGCGCCCGAGATGCCCACGGCAATGTAGAGATCGGGAGCCACGACTTTACCGGTCTGGCCGACCTGATAATCGTTCGGGGCATAGCCGGAATCGACTGCTGCGCGGGATGCACCCACAGCCGCGCCGAGTTTGTCAGCCACTTTGTCGATAATCGCGAAGTTCTCTTTCGAACCCATGCCGCGACCACCGGAAATAACGATCTTCGCCGAGGTAAGCTCAGGGCGGTCGCTGGAAACGACTTTATCTTCGACCCATTCGGAGAGGCCGGGATTGCCCGCTGCTTCGATTTCCTCGACCGCAGCAGAGCCACCCTCACCCGCCGCATTAAAGGATGCACCGCGCACGGTGATGACTTTCTTAGGGTCAGCCGATTTGACAACAGCCATCGCGTTACCCGCATAGATCGGGCGCTCGAAAGTGTCAGCGGATTCCACTGCAGAAATGTCGGAGATCATGTTGGTATCGAGCAGCGCCGCAACACGGGGCATCACGTTTTTACCCGTGGTCGTCGCACCAGCAACAAGATGCTCGTAATCGCCGGAGAGTTTGACGATCAGGTCCGCAAGCGGCTCGGCAAGGTCATTGCCATAGGCAGCATCGGACGCGCAGAGCACTTTGGCCACGCCGTCGAGCTTTGCCGCCTGTTCAGCAACGCCTTTGCACCCGTTACCTGCGCAAAGGATGTGAATGTCACCTCCCATTGCCTGTGCAGCGGTGACAGACTTTGCCGTCTGATCGTTGAGGTTTTCATTGTCGTGGTCTGCGAGAAGAAGAACAGCCATTAGATTACTCCCGCTTCAGTTTTGAGTTTCTCAACAAGTTCACCCACGGAACCAACGATAACACCGGCTTTACGTGCTGGCGGCTCGGTCACTTTTACAGTGGTGAGGCGCGGGGCGATATCGACGCCGTAATCAGCTGGCGTCTTGGTATCCATCGGCTTTTTCTTCGCCTTCATAATATTCGGCAAAGACGCATAACGCGGCTCGTTCAGGCGCAAATCCACCGTCACGATAGCGGGCATATTCACTTTGATGACTTGCAAGCCGCCATCGACCTCGCGGGTCACGGTTGCTTTGTCGCCTTCGATTTCGAGGCTGGAAGCAAACGTCGCTTGGGACCAACCGAGCAATGCAGAGAGCATCTGACCCGTCGCATTCGCGTCGTTGTCGATTGCTTGTTTACCAACGAGGACAAGGCCGGGCTGCTCTTCTTCGACAACCCCTTTAAGGATTTTCGCAACAGTGAGCGGCTCAATGTCGTTTTCGACGTTATCCGTGGCTTCAATCAGGATCGCACGATCAGCACCCATCGCGAGCGCCGTCCGCAGCGTTTCTTGATTCTTCGCAACGCCAATGGAGACGACAACGATCTCATCTGCCTGACCTGCTTCTTTCAAGCGAATGGCCTGTTCGACGGAAATCTCATCGAACGGGTTCATCGACATCTTTACATTGGCCAGATCAACACCGGTTTGGTCAGCTTTTACGCGGACTTTCACGTTATAATCGATCACCCGTTTGACTGGGACAAGTACCTTCATCTCGAGAGCCTTTCAAGAACCGTGGATCACGCAGCCTTACGCCGTTTCATACAGGCGCGGTAGCGCGGTTGAGACGCGACATAGCGCAAGAATGCGACTGAGTGCGAGAGAGAATCGTCACAGGGGGTAAATAAATGAAAAAAATTAGATAAATTTCATCATATACGCTGTTCAGACGTGCTGGATGTAAGAACACGTTGGGCCAGAGGGGTTTTCCGGTTATGCGGGGCGTGGTTCGGCAGCGGTTTCTTCGATCCTTCATAAGTATCCGTAAGGGAAGCGCGACAATGGCGCCTATGATGAGGCTATTCTTTTTTACGGCCCTTGCGTCGCTTATCCCGTCAAGCGCGCGTGCAGATATTTGGACTGAAACCACCGTCGCCGATGTGGACCTTTTTCTGAATGAACAGCATATCCGAACCGGGGAGAACATCACGAAGTTCAACTATGCGCGTGTAAGCTGTCGCGAGGACGGGAGCGCAGACGACCCTCTCTGTGCATTCGTCGTCAATGGTGCGGGAACCTTGGTGGCGAGCGGTCCGTCTTTGCAGGACGCGCCCAAATTGCTGATCCTGACGCTTGACCGCCCTGACCCCGACAAGCGCGCGCTCGCGGTCACGTCGTTTATGGCCGCCGTCGCGCCGCTGGATGTTGAAGACAACACGCAAAACAAGGCCGCGACCTCAAGAGTTCTGGAAGCGCTGGCAGATAAAAATCCGGTTTCGTTCAAACTGGGGACGACCGCTTATGTCGTGCAGGCTTTTGACTCGGGCGAGGCCATCATCAGCGCCGCCGCCGCTGGATTGTGAAATTCAGCCCATCGATTCACAACCGCAAGCCGCGCCCCGCGTGTGCGCTATCCGACATCAGACTTCCTCCACAACTGGTTGGAAAATGCCGCCGATCCGGCGGTAGAGATCGCAGGGTAGAAACTGCATCCCAACAAGACGGTTTTCCAACATTGCCTCACGCAATTCGTCCGAAGTGAACGGATACAACGGGTATAACGGATCGCGCCAAAGATGCAGTCCCGTGATGGCGTCGATGTCAAGGCCTTGGCGGCTCTTCCGACCGCTGTCTATAACGCCGAATCCTTTTATTATCGACGTTTGCGACGGGATCACACAGTCAGCAGTTTGATGGATAACCAGTAAGAAATAAGGAACGGGATAATCCTTACGGTCGGGATAGTCCTTGAGGTTTATCGGGATAATCTGATGTCGCCCCGGTTCGAAGTCTTCGATGATGCTCCTGAGCCGGTCTGAGATGAACCAGCACGAACTATGCGCAGTGAGATCGGGGAGGGGTTGGCCCTTATCTTGTTCGTAATGCATAACGCGCCCGGTCATCCAGGCAATTTCGTCATCGGTCAAAGCAACTCCGTCATTATAAAAGACACGGGGGAGAAGTTCACGCAGGCCGACGGGTACAATATTTCCACTTTGCTCATAAACTGAGCTTAGCCACATGGATGGCATTCGATTACTCCCCGATATTTAAAGCACTTCGCGTTAATCTTGAATCGAAAGCCGCGCTGGGTTTGTGCGGCTTTCGGTCTTTTGTCGCGGTTAGCTTTTGTGGTGGACCTCGGCCAGACCATAGACGGGGGTTTTGATCCCGGCATGGCGGGCTTTGATCTGGAGCGATAAGAACTGCGAGTAGTGCCGGGATTGATGCAGGTTGCCGCCGTGGAACCACAGCGCCTCTTGCTGGGTCGGCTTCCACATATTGCGCAGCTCGCCTTCCCAAGGGCCGGGGTCTTTAGTCGTGTCAGAGCCTAAGCCCCAACATTTTCCGACTTTATCCGCGACCTTTTTGGAAATCAGTTGCGCGGCCCATCCGTTCATCGACCCGTATCCGGTCGCGTAGACGATTAAGTCCGCTTTCAACGACGTGCCATCATCGAAGACGACCGAGTCTTTCGTCAGCTCTTTCACGCTGACACCGGATTTCAATTTGATGCGCCCATCCGCGACCATCTCCGACGCGCCGACATCAATGTAATAACCCGAGCCGCGCCGGAGATATTTCATAAAGAGGCCGGAGCCATCTTCGCCGAAATCCAGCATGAAGCCCGCTTTACGCAGCTTGTCGTAAAGCCGCTTATCCACGCGGGCCATCTCTTCGTAGACCGGGATGTGAAAGCCGTGCATGATTTTATAGGGCACGGAGGCGAAAATCAGATCCGCCATATGATGATCAATGCCCGCCGCCATCGCCTCTTCAGAATAAAGGCCGCCTAAGGCGAGCTTCATCAAAGTCTCCGATTTTGCGATATGGGTTGAGGAGCGCTGGATCATTGTCACATCCGCACCGCCCTCATAAAGCGCCGCGCAAATGTCATGGCTGGAATTGTTCGAGCCGATGACGACGACTTTCTTGCCTTTGTATTTATCCGGTCCGTGGTGTTGGCTGGAGTGTTGTTGTTCTCCCTTGAATTTATCCTGCCCTTTGAACTTTGGAATATTGGGGACCGCCGACATGCCGGTCGCGAGGATAAGCTGTTTGGGTTTGAGTGTGATGCGCTTGCCATCGCGGATGACTTTGACGGTCCATTCGCCGGTTTTCTCGTCAAAGCTCGCGCTCTTACACTCAGTGTTGCCCCAGTAATTCAGCTCCATGATCTTTGTGTAGGATTCGAGCCAATCGCCAATTTTATCTTTTGGCGAAAACACCGGCCAATGATCCGGGAAGGGCAGATACGGCAAGTGATCGTACCAAACCGGATCATGCAGCGCCAAAGACTTATAGCGCTTGCGCCAGCTATCGCCGGGGCGTTCGTTCTTCTCGATGATGATGGTAGGGACACCAAGCCGCCGGAGCCGTGCGCCCATCGCGATACCGCCTTGGCCGCCACCGATGATCACGCAATAGGGTTGTTCTTTATACCCAAGCTCGGCGTCTTCTTTCTCGCGCTGTTCTTTATAGGTGAGCGCGTCTTTCTTTTTGCCGTGTTTGACGCCCTCGGCGCGTGTCGGGCCTTTGGGTTCTTCATGGCCTTTCAACTCAACCATTGTGGTGAGCAGCGTCCAGCATTTCGATCCTTTGAGGCGGATATGCCCTCTGCTTCGCGCGGTTTTGGTCTCAAAAGTAAACCATGCTTCGGTGATGCCATCGGTTTCCGTGGCCTCGCCTTCGATTGTCCAAGCGCTCGGTTTGACGCGCTTGTTGACCGATTTGAGCATCGCCTTGATGTCGTCTTTGCTCTCTTGGGTGCAGATGTTCCAAGTGAACGACACGAGGTCGCGCCAATAACACTCCGCGCCGAACATGCCGACCGCTTTGTCGATTTGATTGCTCTCCAGCGCTTTGCCGAAATTCTTCAGCCACCGTGTCACACGCTTGGTGGCCGGGTTCTCCATCATTGATCCATCAGGCATTGTTTTCCTCCGCTAAAGTATGCTCCCTGCTTCTTTGAGCAGTGGATACAACTCAGAGGCTAATGCGAATTACGGTAAAGTGCCAAGGATTGATCGCAATCAATGAAACACGCCGTAATGTTTTGCATCTCTATCGAGAGATATTGGAGCACAAAGGAACTCGCAATCCAATGCGATGATTTTAAGGTTCGAAACCACGGTACACAACACTGAGACATTCTTCAGGTCGTCACCGAACCTGTTCCGAGAACCTGAGCGACAGATGTCGGTCTTTGTGTTTCTGGATTGCCCGAACACGTCGGGCAATGACGATTACCGTCGTATCGTAAGGTTAGACCACCCTTAATCAATAATTTGCGTTCCGGTGATCTCGACGCCGAATCCTGACAGGCCGATGTAGTCGCGTTCTTGCGAGGCCAATAGGGAGATTGAGGTGACGTTCAGGTCGCGGAGGATTTGCGCGCCGAGGCCGACTTCGCGCCATGCTTCTAATCGTGTTGCAGAGCTTTCCGCGCCCTCGCCCTCTTCCCATTCAGGGCGCTGTGCGGTAACGCCCACCGCGCCCTCGCGAAGATAGACGATCACGCCATGCCCTGCGGATTTAATCGCGGCCATCGAGCGGTTGATTGTGCTGTCCGAACCGCCGAAGACATCTTCGATGGGTGTTTGCCGGTGCAAGCGGGTCAGCACACCCGATTGATCTTCGACCTTGCCATAAACGAGCGCGATGTGATGCGCCTCGTCAAAGGGGGTGGAGTACACATGCGCCTGAGCCGGACCAATCTCTGTCATCAGCTCAAAGGTTGCCTCGCGCGTGACCAGCTTTTCGCGCTGTTGCCGGTAGGCAATCAAATCGGCGATTGAAATGACTTTGAGTGCGTTCTCTTGCGCATAGGCCATCAGCCCATCGCCGACCAAGGCATCGCCTTCTGGTCCGAGAATTTCGCAAATCAAACCCGCTGGTGGCTCTCCGGCCATGCGCGCCAGATCAACCGCTGCTTCGGTATGGCCGGAGCGGATCAAGACGCCGCCATCTTTCGCAACCAGCGGAAAGATATGACCGGGGCGCACGAAATCTTCAGCACCAACATTACCATTGGCAAGCGCTCGTACTGTCGAGGCACGCTCGGTCGCGTTGATGCCCGTGGTCAGGCCCTCTTTGTAATCGACCGAGACGGTAAAAGCCGTCGAGAGCGGCGCATCATTCTCTCGCGCCATCGGCTCTAACTTTAACCGCCGGGCTTCAGACGCGGTGATCGGCGCACAGACCAACCCTCCCGCCTTGATAATAAAGGCCATCGACTCTTTGCTGGCTTTTGAGGCGGCCATAACGAGGTCGCCCTCGTTCTCGCGGTCAGCATCGTCAACAACGATAATACATTCGCCGTTTGCTATCGCCGCAACAGCGTCTTCGATCAGGTCAAGTTTCATAGAGGTTCGTCATTGTAATATTGTCTGGGACGCCGGAACAGCGCACCGAGAATGTGGAAAAACAAAAATGCGATGCCAAAGACAATGGCCGCTGGGCTGGTTAGAATCGGCTGGACAACACTTTCCCATAATGTCGGGGAAACATGCCGCTCGATAGCAGGTTGCAGTTGTTGCAGGCTCGCGCTGTGAATTTCATTCCACAAGAACCCGAGCGGGCGCAGAACAAACTCGCCATCCTCGACAATCGCACGCCAATCGAAAATCACCGCAACCACGGTGAGTATCAGAAAAATCCACGCAAAAAACCGCATGAGACACTCCTTGTCCATAAATCGAGGTGAGCAAAAGCACATTTTACAGCTGGAATATAGCCTCGTCTCACAAATCGACGGTATGTCGCAGCAATAAGCGCAGAACGTGGCGGTTCAGGTGGATTTTGGGGATGGGTTGGCCTTCAACGTGATGAAGGCTCTACCGTCATGGACCCAAGCGGTGCGGAGCCAGTATTCGGAGGGGGGGGTGAGGAGGCTCCGCTCCGCTTGGTTAATTAACTTAAGCAGGAATGGTGTGAATGTGCAAGATTTTATTGCATGCGTGATTTAATCGTGTAAGCACATATCATGCGTGATGCATTAGAAAGCGAGAAGCCCGTTGACTTCCAAATTAAAACTCACTCTCGATGAGCAGCTTTGCTTTGCCCTTTATGCAGCCACGAATGCGGTGACGCGATCATACCGCCCCCGCCTGGACGCTATCGGTCTTACTTATCCGCAATACCTTGTGATGCTGGTTCTCTGGCAAGACGGCGCGCACCCGATCAGGCACATCGCCGCGCGGTTAAACCTTCCACCCCATGCAATTACGCCGTTGCTTGATCGTCTGCAGGACGCCGGTTTTATCCAACGCGATGCCCACGCAAGTGATCGTCGGATAACCACCATTACGCTGACAGAAAAAGGTGCTGCGCTCGAACACGACGCTGCGCTCAAACAGCATGAAGTTGCCTGCGCGACTGGACTTGAGCCAGAGACGCTTAACAAGCTCCGGGAGGAGCTTCGAGCAGTGGTCGAGCACATGGAAGGTGACTTGGAAAAGCAACCAACCGCCTAGTTAGAGAGGCTTTTAAGAAAATCGCGAGGGAAAACATGCACAGGGTCATTTACGTTAGCCGCGCTGCCGAGAACATGAACTTCGCCTCTTTGAGTCAAATTGCTACAACAGCCCAAAGGTACAACGAACGGGACAATCTGAGCGGCGTTTTGCTGTGGGTCGAGGGAATGTTCCTACAGTTGATCGAAGGCCCGAAGGAAAACCTTCATAACACCTTGGTTCGGATTCAAAACGACTCGCGTCATTCCGGCCTGCTTCGTCTCTCCTATCGGCCAACATATGAAGTGATCTGCACAGATTGGACAATGGGGTGTTATTCAGCAAAAGCATCTGCACTGCCGTTTGGATTGGCTCATGCTGAAAGCCTTTCTACGCGTATACAGCGCATCCATGCCACCCCAGACAAGCAGCTTGAAAGATTCTTCAGGCAGTTTTACTGCGGCGATTTCAAACATGCCGAACCTATCGCCGCTTAATGTATCAACGAGTTCAGGGGCTTTTTTTCGAAAAACCAAAGGCTCGTTTTTCGATCGCTTCGGGCACATCACAAAAGTCACTACCGAGCGCGGTTTTCAGCATGAATGAGCGGCATTGCCACCGTAATGCAAATTGATTTCCGTAAGCGACGACCGTCTTCTAAATTTGAAGCCCAGTCCCAAATTCAAGACCAGAGCCAAGCAAAAGTACGCTCAAACCAGCTGGACTGTTTATCGCTGTCAGCCCGGGGCTGTTCTGAAGCGACGGTTTGGTCATTTAGCTGACCCTGCGACGCGCCGTTATCGTTAAACACGGCAATACCGTCTTTTGCTCGCCATGTCGCCATGCCTGCAAGCGAAGGACGCACCATGTAGGCGATTTCTATCGCCGCAGCCCCTTCGTTTACAGATTGGTATTTCTGTATAAATTCCCGCCCAATGTCTGTCAGAAATACTTTACCCTGCAGGGGATCGACTTCGAAATGCATCCCTTCGTTCAAATATGTCGGTGGAACCGAGGGTAAGCGTAACGAAACAAAGACCCGTTCATTGGCAATATCTGTATGCGGCAAGGTCAAGCGTGGGCTGTTATCAGTCGGATAACGTGCGCGCATTTTAACGGGTTTTGAGGGTTCTCGCGGGTCTTGCTTTCCGCCCCAAGGAATTGTTCGCGGATAGGGCCGTATCTTCACAACACTCCTGTTCCGGTCATCTCGATAAAGATTTGCCGGGAGGTCAGGATTGGCAGCCGCAAGAGCATATCGCCCCGCAGGATCTTTAGTGTCCCAAAGCGAAAGCCGCACCGCGTCGCGGCCAGAAATCTCGCCATCACGCTTTAATCCGGGAACAGTTTCGGAAGGCGCTTTGCGTTCAATCTCTCCAGTCCCTTTTACAGTCGTAAGTTGATCTTCGCTTTTGGGAACTTCGACATCGAACCGGCCAACTGAAACAAGGCGGACACCCTCTAAGAGCGGTCTTTCGGTTTGAACTTTCAGAGCATAATCACCGGCGGGAAGAAGCTGTGCGAGATGCCACCCGCCCGCTCCGATATCATCCATTGCCAAGCCGGACAGATGCAAGGGTTGATCGTCGCTTGCCCCGCTGACCCAAACATCGAGCAGCTGGCCCTGCACCGGGATCGTTTGGATTGCGGGTGGATTTCCTGCCGCAACCGACGCCCGGCGCGCACGGGTTTCTGCCGAGTATTCTTTCCTTTGCGCAGGCATTAGATAACGCGAAACAAGCATTGTTTGCGGCTGTGCCTCGTCGATATTTCCGGCAATATCGCGCACCCGAAGTAAAGCGACGATGGTTTCACCGGGCCTAAGGGGTGGACCGGCCTCTACTTCTCCGTTCCAAACCACGCCCGCATCGAAGGCGGCAGCAGGTCGCCGCCATTGCCGGATAGGGTGTCGGCGCTTTGTATCGCTCTCGCGGTAAAGCGACAGCTCCCATTGTTCGATAAAGGCGGCGTAATTTGTGGAAAGATCAATCTTTACAGGGAGATCAAGTCCGGTTTTCTCCCATGCAATCGTTGCCGGTAATGCAATACCGAGGGCTGGGGCGGCCTTGTAATCCGCAAGCGACCAAGACAATGACGCACCTGTTTCAAGGCTTAATGTACCCTCACGCGCCTCGGCCATTGCTGCCCCGACGGGTAATGTCACCAATAGCGCAGCTAGATGCAGAAATTTAAGGCCCGGAATCATTGCGACACCCTAGAGACAGAAGGGTTAACGGATTGAAAAACAATGCTCAGTCTGTCGATTTTCCCGCCCCGGATAGTGGAAAATTTTTTCTTAACATTTTGCGACGGAATCCAAGCGCTGACCCGTATCAGTTTTAGAAAGCGGCGATTATTGCTGGGTAGCTCGCTTTGGCCCTCCGACCAGAGCGATGCTTACCCGTTGCAATACCGCCTGACTGGTCATTACGGCTGTCGCCTGTAATCGACCGGAGAAACTCTCCGCAAGGAGAGGGTACGTCGATCAGCTCGACCCAAACGCAACCCGGTGGGCGTACCGGGGGGTCAGGAAGCCCAGCCTGACCCTCCAGCTTAAAGTCTCAAACCAAGCGACTCCTTAGGCGGGTATACATACCAAAATACTCTATTTCAGAGTTCATTCACAGTAATGTGTTACGCTCTTTTCTTAGATAGGGGGGCGCGCAATGCAAATCAGTTTCAACGACTTTAACACTTTGTTTATGTGTGCGATCTTTTACTTGGTTGCGCGAAGAATTTACGACAAGTTCCGTGAAGCGCGCGGCATTTCAAAACCCTCATCCAACATCAATCTGCAAGGCCTTTTCTGGCCTTATATCAAGGCCGTTATTGCGGGAGCGGCGTTCGCCTTCGTGATGTGGGAATTCATCCCCGGTTCTCCTATCGAAGAAATGGCCGGAAACGGGCTGTCTTCCTGGATGGTTCGTCTTGCCGTGATGATGAGCATCATCCCGCTGGTGATGATTACCACGCCGTTCATTATTCTCGCTGGTATCGGTATTCGAGCCTTGAATTTACGGCGCGGCGTCTCGGATATTGCAACAGGCGTTATCGGGGCGACTTTAGGTCCATTAGGATCGGCCTTGTTTAGTCCTCAACCGATGCCTTTGAGTGAAGCGATACCCTTTGTTGCCGCCTTCCCATTCGCCGGAGCCATCGGCGGTTTTGTTTTCTGGCGCGCCGTTGGTTATCCCGGCCTGAATAGACAGACCGCCCGCACAATCGAGCGCACCCGCTCTGGCGCGGGGCTTATGTCTGACGTTGCCGGTGGCTCGGTCCTTAGCGCGGGGCTGACTGCGCGTAAAATGCTTCGGGACGAAGCCGAAGAAGATGTTGAACAGCCTATAAAACCACGCCGCAGAGCACGATCTCGAGCCGGGCATAATGGGTTTGGTAGACGTGTGACCTGATTTTATCAGGGGTAGACGTCTGCTGCTGCCCTTGACTCGGACGATGCTGCACCGCAAACGCATGGCAAAACTTGTCACTTTGCGGAGCCACCCATGTCCTTCCTGATCCAACCTGCCCCCGTTGCCCGTCCAAACCGTTGCCAGTTGTTCGCACCCGGCTCCCGTCCGGCGATCTTTGAGAAAGCGGCGGCTTCGGCGGCGGATGTCATAAACCTTGATCTCGAAGACTCGGTCGCGCCGAACGACAAACCGCAGGCCCGCAAGAACATCATCGAAGCCGTGAACGATATCGACTGGGGGTCAAAGTTCCTCTCGGTTCGGATCAACGGACTGGATACCGAATACTGGTATGCCGATGTTGTTGAATTGCTTGAGAATGCAGGCGACCGCGTTGACCTGATCATGATTCCGAAAGTCGGAAACGGGAAAGACCTCTACGCCGTGGATGCGCTTGTCACAGCGATTGAACGGGCGAAGGGGCGGACAAAGCCGATTGGGTTTGAAATCATCATCGAAACCGCAGCGGGTGCGCAGAATATCGACGAAATCGCCGCCTCGACCCCGCGCTTGCAATCCATGAGCTTTGGCGTGGCCGATTATGCTGCCTCGATGGGGATGCAAGTCACCGGCATCGGCGGAACGCAAGCCGGATATGATATGCTGGCCGATGGGGAGCCGGGATCAGAGCGGGCGCTGTTCCCTGCCGATCCGTGGCATTATCCGATTGTCCGCATGGTCGCGGCGTGCCGTCAGCATGGCATTTTGCCCGTCGATGGACCTTTTGGTGATTTCTCGGATGATGATGCGTATCGCGCTCAGGCAAGGCGCTCCGCGATCCTTGGCTGTGTCGGCAAATGGGCAATCCATCCGAAACAAGTGGCCATCGCCAACGAGGTCTTTACCCCTGCCCCGGAAATCGTCGCGAAAGCCCGTGCTATTCTCGACGCCATGGCCGAAGCGGAAAAAGCCGGTCAAGGCGCAGCCGTGCTGGATGGCAAATTAATCGACATCGCCTCCGCCCGCCAAGCACAGGTCGTGGTCAGCCAAGTCGATCTGATCGAAGGCGCGTCATAAACAGAAGACTGGAATCGACAGAAAAAAACCGGAATGCCGGTGGCGATGACCCTCATTGCCACCGGAACTTTCGGTCGGTCCTGACTTCTGCAATGCGCCCGAAGGAGACTCTCGGTTGTTGATTGTGTAGTCTGACGTCTTTCAGAAGCGATTCCCAATGACTTGAACCCCATGTTTGATCTCGGTGATATTTCGAATTGGAGGCGGATCGTCCGTGATTTCAGAGAGACACCTGACTACTACGCTAGTCATGGTGGTACAAAGTATGACAGTCAACCGCTGACCCCACAGCCGAGATGGGCCACTATCCCTTTAAACATAACGCATATGATCGTTCTTGTTCGGACAGTTTTACAGAACCGCGAACTTTTTGACGCATACAAACAGGTTGGTAAATGGTACGCGGATAACCCTTTCGACGAGGAGTCTGCTCAGCTTTGCGGCAATGGGCGCCCGAACCGCACCCCTTGGCCTGTGTCAGCCAAGCGTGATGCTGAAGACTTCATCTATTTTTTTTACATGAAGGCTTTCGAAAAAACTGATCCGAATAACAAAATGCGGATTGTGGAATGTATAGGAAATTTTTTGATCGAGAACGAGCTTGAGTATGGCGGTGAACCAAATGTTTCGATGCTCGTTAGTAATATGAGGCGGCATCCAAAAACTTTCGCTTTAGATGACGTTACGACATCACAGGAGTTTAGTCCCTTTCGTCGCTCGCCTGAATAGCAACTTTTGGCCATACCCAGACTCTTCTGCGGACGAGCGGCGACGGTTGCGAAGAGTCAGAAACAGTCCAACCTTCTTCTAAAGCAGCTTCACTTATGGCCTTGGGGTTCCGATAATGTCTTTCAGAACGTAGTAAACCGAGTCAACGACAGCTGACATGCGCTGGTAATCGAGCGTGTCATGCGTGTCTGTCAGTCGGTGGTAATTGGCGTTTCGGTAGAACGCCGTATCAGTGACCATGATCGCGGGGAATCCGAATTTCACGTAATTTCGGTGATCCGAAAAGTCGATGCCTTCCACAAAACTTGGGGCGCTGATCGCTTTGGTCTTGATCCGATTTGTTTGAAGGAAAGATCGCTTCACGTCGCGGATGGGGCCGCGATTGTCCATATCGCCAACGATACCGATAAAGTCTCCCTGATCCCCATAGGCGTATTTCATCGCATCAACTGGATAGTGCTGGCTGTTCGATTCATCGGAAAAGTACCCGATCATTTCGAGCGAGATCATCAGCGTCGGCGGCGCGCTCCGCTGTTCCAGAGCGTAAGCGTGATGGTGGCTGCCCATATTCGGTGTTCTGAAATTCGGAGGTTCTTCGAGGCTGTAAGCGACCAGCTCAACATCACAAGGAAGCGGGTGCTGTTTGATTGCTCGGGCGAGTTCGATCAGACCGGCCACGCCGCTCGCATTATCATCCGCCCCCGGCTTGTCGCCTTCTGTATCGTAATGCGCGCCGACGACGTAGTGATGATTGCCGCAGTCTTGAGTGCCTTTCAGACGGAGAATGACGTTTTTATACGCCTGGCCCCGGGCCTCATAGTCTTGAAACAGTGGCGTGTCGAAAGTTTCGAACTGCTGAAATATATAATCAGCGGCTTTGTCCAACCGGTCGAGTTGGTTATGAGACCGCCCGCCAATGCCTTCGGAAAGAGCAATGACATGGTCGCGCAATCTGTCAGCGCTGGTCAGCGCATCGCGTGATATCGGGCTGGTCCAAACCGGAACGGTGACAAGATACCAAGCGCCGAGTACGGCACTGGCGAGCAGACCAACAAGGACGGCAATAATCTTAGCCAGTGTTTTCATTAGTTGATGCTATCGCCGAAACAACTGAGCCTCAATTAGTATTACCGATGAGCGTCTTCTGATGATGCGTTGGGCGGAGGGCAAGCGAACAAACAAGCGGTGATAAAGGGTTTGAAGACGGACGCATTCGCGGAGCGAGTCTTGCCGTTGTTTTCGAGCTTTTCGGTTCTCGATGATTCTTCGACTGTCTCCCTCAATTTCAAAAGATACCCGCTGTCGCGGGTATGACAGTGAATGAGGTTAGAAATATGCGCCGTTTGTGCTTGGTGAGGGCGGGCGCATTTGCTCTTGCAAATCTTGCCTTTGTTGTCTGTCTTTCATGCTCTCAATGGTTTCGCTGTGCTCAACCATTTGCCGCTGCGCCGTTTGTGCTGACGTTCAGGACGGACGCATTTGCTCTTGCAAATGCGTTTTGTTCAATATATGTTCTTTTTGGTTTTCTTCTGAAAGGACGGCATGAACGACGAGGTAATCATAGACTATCAAGTGACAGCGCTGATGCGTCTTGTTGCTTCGATGCTTGCTCTCGTCGGGTTGGTTTCGGGCGGGTCTGTGGTTGCCTCAATGTCTGCCGACATGCGCCGCCGGGTTTTACGAGTTTTGCAACCGGCTGAATCCGCTTTACGGCGGGTGATCCTCGTGAAAGCGCGAGGGCTTGTGGTCGCGCTCGGGCCTAAACGTTCATTTGCAAAAGGGGTTATCCCTAAAGGAAAAGGTGCGGAGGACCGTATTCCGGCTTTTGTGTTGTTCGATCCGCGCAAATGGTTTCGCGAATTGGCAAAGCCTCATCGGATTCTGCGCGGGGCTGGTCCCCGGATCAGTGGTTTCGATGAACAGCGTTTTGACACGCCCGCGCCATGCTCAACCGAGGTCAATCCGGCCAGCCTGTGCAGACGATTACAGGCTTTGCAAAAAGCATTGGAGACCTTACCGGCGCAGGCAAAACGGCTGGCGCGGGTGCAGGCACGGCGACGCGCAGCAGGTGAACCCCTGAGACGCACCGAACCGAGACGACCGGGATGGCCACCGGGCTATCGCAAGCTTCACTCTCATCCGGTTGATGTGATCTTATATGACTGCGATATTCTGGCGCGGCAAGAACCGCGACCGCCGGATAAATCCTGAAATTTTGGGCTTTGCCCTCCCGCCGATGCCGGTTGGGAGGCGCTCGCCGTTGGGCCTCTCAGCGGCCTTCGCCGAACTTTCCTGAAATCAGGTCTTCCATCGCGTCAACCATCGCGGCGGCATCATCGCCGCTCGCTTCAACCTCGATCACCGAGCCTTTGGCAGCCGCAAGTGTGAGCAAATCCATAATCGAGCGCGCGTCCGCCTCTTCGCCGTCGAACCGGACGACAGCATCGGAGTCAAAATTCTCGCAAAGCTGCGACAACGCCCCAGACGCGCGGGCATGAAGCCCCCGCTCGTTAACAATAGTCATTTTTCGGATTATTGACGCGCCCATTTCGCTGCTTTTTGCGACCCATTCTTTGACGGTTCGGCATAGCCAATATAGTGACGCCCAGCCTCTAACCCTGATTGTGCCACATGGACCAAACCGCTTCTTTTGCGGGCTTTTATCACAGCGATGAGCATTGGCAGATTCACGCCCGTCAGAACAGTTGCTTCAGCCGATGACGCAACTCCGGCAGCAACATTACAGGGTGTACCCCCAAAAATATCAGAGAGAATTAATACACCATCCGAACCATCCGCAACCCGATCCACTGCATCAGAGAGCGCTTCCCGCATCTCCGTAACCGGAACATCCGGTGTAACCGATACTGTTTCCATCTGATTTTGCCGGCCAAGCATATTTTCTGCAGCCGCTCTGAGTTCCCGGCCTACGCCCCCGTGCGTTATGAGGACGATACCAATCATTCAGGAAAATGCCGCCACAGGTTTTTTCGCTGTCAAAGGCATGTCTCTGTGGCGAATAACCGGGGTATATCCTGCGCCGCGAATTGACTCGCTGAGACGTTCGGAAACCATAACCGAACGGTGCTTGCCGCCGGTACAACCGATAGCAATATTGAGATAGCTTTTTCCTTCAGCCGCATAATGAGGAAGCAAAGACACCACGAGATCATTCATCTTTTCGAAAATGGAATGGAAATTCACATCCGATTCAATATACGAACGAACGTCAGGGTCCAAACCTGTTTTTTCACGAAGGCTGGCCGACCAGTATGGGTTGGCCAAAAACCGCACGTCAAAGAGCAAGTCCGCTCCGCGCGGCGCGCCCTTTTTAAACCCGAAAGAAATTACAGATACCGTCATGCCCCCCGCATCATCGCCAAACCGCTCGCCAATCTCGCGGCGCAAATCAGTCAGCGACAAATCACTCGTATCAATGGAGACATCAGACTGGACTCGCAGAGGTTCGAGCATCGCGCGCTCATACACCAAAGCGGCTTCGACCGGCGCGCCCTCTGCCATCGGATGACGACGCCGCGTTTCCTGAAACCGCCGCAGCAACATCTCATCAGCGCATTCCAGAAAAACGAGGGTGACTTCTGTATCGCCGCGCGCACGCAATTTGGCGATAATATCCGCGCAGTTTTCCGTCGTGAACCCTCTGCTACGCTCGTCAATGCCAATGGCGAGCCGCGCCCCTTCATCAGCGTAATCGTCAACGATTGCTTCGATGAGTTTCACCGGAGGATTATCAATCGTCTCAAACCCCTGATCCGCCAATGCAGCCAGAGCAGATGTCTTGCCCGCCCCTGCAACGCCAGTCACGAGGATTAATCTTATTATGGTCCCATCCACTTTGGGATTCGGAAAAGTTTGATGTGCGCCCATCATCGTATCGTCGCCTATCCGAATCGGGACGTCAATGCACCGGAAGGTCGCGCAGAGTATTTTTTATCAACTTAAAGATTGGACCCAAGCGGCTTCATCTTGGTAAACGCAGCACAAATCGAGCACCATCGGGCGCATCATCATCACCGATATTTTCCGCCCGGATCACGCCGCCATGGGCATCTACAATTTGTTTAGAGATCGACAAACCAAGACCAGAATGGCGGCCAAATGCCTCTTCTACGGGGCGTTCGGTGTAAAATCTTTGGAAGATGCTCTCGAGATTATCGGGTGGAATTCCCGGACCTTCGTCTTCGACCGTAAGCCAAGCCGAGCCATCATCCGCCCTGCCCGCCGTCACTTTTATCTGTCCACCGCTCTCACTGAACGACACTGCATTCTCGATCAAATTTGCGAGAACTTGCCCAATGCGGCTCTCCAAGCCCCGGACCATCAACGCCGTTGGGGGAACCGATGTCGACAGTTTTACCCCATGTTCCTCCGCCGAAGAAATATCCGCCATCGTCTCAATCAATGCACCCAAATCAAACGGCGCACGTTTTTCGCGGACCAGTTCAGCATCAAGGCGCGAGGCATTCGAGATGTCAGTAACAAGCCGATCCATCCGGGTTACATCGTCTTGAATGACTTCCATCAGCCGCTCGCGCGATGCATCGGTTTTCGCAAGGCTCATGGTTTCCACGGCTGACCGCAGAGAGGTTAACGGATTTTTGATCTCATGCGCGACATCCGCCGCGAAGGATTCGATTGCATCAATGCGCGAATACAGCGCGTCCGTCATGCGGCGCAGCGCGCCGGATAAATCACCGATTTCATCCGCTCGCGATGTGTAGTCGGGAATTTCAATCCGGTCCGGGTGGATCTGCATGTCTTCTTGCACCCCCGCAGCTTCGGCAGCGACGGCCAATTTACGCAAAGGCCGCGCAATCCCCCTCGCGAGCAAAACAGCCAGCAACAAGGAAACAAGTCCAGCCACGACCACCACGCGCAAAATCTCAATGCGACCAACTCGGATCACGCGGTCGATATCTCCCCCCTCGGTCGAGAGGACCAGCACACCCATAACCACTTTGAGTCGTTGAATAGGAACTGCAACCGATACGATTAACTCGCCGTCTGAGTTGACACGCAACGCGGACGCGACTTCTCCACGCTGAGCCTGATACACTTCGGCGTCTTCGGTAATCCCGGCCACTGGCGTTTCAATATAAAGTGGCAAATTATCAGCGAAGAATACTTGCGCAATCCGGCTATATGTCCGCTCAATCAACGATAAAAATCCGTCGGGCTTGTTCGAAGGAGGCGCAAGCGATTCAGTCTCAACCGGCCTGCGCGCGAAATCAAAACTGCGGGTATCTCCGGTCAATCGGCCACGGGTATAAAGCTGTGCTCTTTGTCCTGTCGGCAAAGTAAGTTGGCGAAGAACTTCATTCGCGGCATAAGCATTATATCGCGTTGCTTCTGGCGTTGGCGCCGCCAGCTCAGCAACCGCTGTCGCGACGATCTTACCTTGGGTAATGAGGGAATTCACCCGCACTTGGACGAGTTCGGTTCTGAGCTGGTTCAAGAACAAAACACCAGCCACCAAAACAGCCAACCCCACAAGATTGATCGCGACAATCCGCTGAGTCAGGCTGCTTAGAGGGCGCAGGAATTTAAGATTGCGCCAAAATGAAAGGCGCTTCTCTGCGATCTCGGTTGGTTCAAGTCGTTTTGGTTGTTCGTCAGAAACATCGGTATCGAGCGGCGGCGGTGATCCCGTGCCTTCAGACAGCTCCTCCGCAACCTCGCCATAATCTAAGGCGGGGTCAGGTCTCGCGATATCGGTATCCGACGCCATATAAAGTCTCAATAGAGGCGAATTCGTCGTCGGTCATACGGAATTTTTTCCGAATCCGTTTGATATGACTGTCGATCGTCCGGTCATCAACATAGACTTGATCATCATAGGCAGCATCCATCAGGCTGTCGCGGCTTTTGACAAAACCGGGGCGCTGGGCAAGAGCCATCAGGATCAGAAATTCAGTCACAGTCAGCGTGACCGGCTCGCCATCCCATAGGCAGGAATGCCGCATTGGGTCCATGCTGAGTTTGCCGCGCGTCATGATCTTGTCTTTTTCCGCGCGCTCTCCGCCTTCAGCTTGGACTTCCCGGCGGCGCAACACCGCACGAATACGCTCGATCAATAAGCGCTGAGAAAACGGTTTGCGGATATAATCATCCGCGCCCATACGAAGGCCTAGCACCTCGTCGATCTCTTCGTCTTTCGACGTGAGAAAGATCACCGGTAAATCAGATTTCAAACGGAGTCGGCGCAGTACTTCCATACCATCCATACGCGGCATTTTTATATCAAGCACCGCGATATCAGGGGGCTGCTGACTCAGCGCCGCAAGCGCCGCCGCAGGATCTGAATAGGTTTTTACGTCAAATCCTTCAGCCTCCAAAGCAATGGAAACCGAGGTTAAAATATTACGGTCATCATCGACCAAGGCAATGGTGGGCGTCGCCATCTGTGCCGCACTCCGAAAATTTACTCTGATCAACCTTAAGCGTGCTTACAAGGCGATACAATGGCGAGGAGATCAACGGAAAAACTTACAAACCGTCGTTTGGTTCACTTTTGGCTCGCAAATTACCATTGGAAATTGCCAATGCGACAATCTGAACGACTTGCAAAAAAGAACATATCATGCACATATACAACTCCGTTGGATTAGGAAAGCTGTCAGAATGGCGTCCATTACCCGCTTGCAGAAGCTCGAGATTTTGGCAGATGCCGCCAAATATGATGCGTCCTGTTCTTCATCGGGATCGACAAAACGCGACTCGCGAGGTGGAAAAGGGATGGGGTCATCTGAGGGAATGGGAATATGCCATGCCTATACACCTGATGGCCGCTGTATCTCTTTGCTGAAAGTGTTGATGACGAATGTCTGCATGTTTGACTGTCGGTTTTGCGTAAACCGCTCCAGTTCGAATGTGCAGCGCGCGCGATTCACGCCGGACGAACTCGCAACGCTCACTACTGATTTTTACAAGCGTAATTATATCGAAGGCTTGTTCCTTTCTTCCGGCATCATTCGATCCCCTGATTACACTATGGAACAGCTTGTCGAGACTGCGCGTATCCTGCGGCATAAACTGGACTTTCGGGGGTATATTCATCTCAAGACCATACCCGACGCTGACCCGGAGCTGATTGCGGAAGCTGGACGCTTGGCGGATCGGGTATCGATCAATGTCGAATTGCCTACGCGCGAAGGACTGGCAAAATTTGCGCCTGAAAAGGACGATAAGCGGATAAAGAGCGCAATGGCGGTTACGCGCTCGCAGATCGCGCAATGGAAAGACGAACGTAAAAAGTTCAAAAGCACGCCGCGCTTTGCACCTGCAGGACAATCGACACAAATGATTGTCGGGGCGGATGGGTCTAAGGACGCACAAATTCTGCGCTCCAGCGCGGATCTTTACGGGTCGTACAAACTCAAACGGGTTTACTATTCCGCATTCAGTCCGATCCCCGACGCATCAAAAGACCTGCCCCCAACACGCCCTCCTTTGATGCGCGAGCACCGGATTTATCAGGCGGATTGGCTTTGGCGGTTCTACGGCTTCGACCTCGAAGACCTCTCGCATAGTATGAAGGGAGGAATGTTGCCGCTCGACATTGATCCCAAACTCGCATGGGCATTGAATCAGCGGGCGCAGTTTCCGGTGGATGTGAACAAAGCCCCGAAAGAAATGTTGCTGCGTGTACCGGGGTTGGGAACGACATCGGTTGGAAAGATCGTTTCAGCTCGTCGTCACGGGCGGCTTCGTCTTGAGCATGTTGGGCGACTCTGCCGGAATATCAAAAAGATCAGACCTTTTATCGAGGCCGCAGATTGGAGGCCGACCGCCCTGACAGATCGTTCGGATTTGCGCGATATGTTGGCTCCGCCTGCGAAGCAATTATCGCTGGCTCTCTGATGCAGATTACTCACCTTGATCACGAGACAGATTTTGACGGCTGGAGGGATCAGGCGCGCGATTTGCTCAGTAAAGGTGTTCGTCCTGAGGATACCGTCTGGCGCGTTGGCAAAGCGGAAACCGATTTATTCGACAGGTTGACCGGCAAGGTCGACGCGATACCGCCGGTTAAGCAGATAACCGTGCCCCGCTCCTTTTTATCCAATGCCCAGATGGCGATTTGTCATCGTGATCCGGCGCGCTTTGATTTGCTGTATCGTTTGCTTTGGCGGTTGCAAGCGACCCCCGGATTGCTGGCCAATGCGGTGGATAATGATGTCTATCGCTTGAATGCTTTGACCAAAGCAATCCGCCGCGACCGCCATAAAATGCACGCCTTCGTCCGATTTCGGGAAGTCATCGGTGAGGACGAAGAAACCTTTATTGCGTGGTTTGAACCAGAACACCGCATCACAGAACTTGCCGCACCGTTTTTCATGCGTCGCTTTGCCAATATGCGCTGGTCGATCCTGACGCCCGACCGCTGCGCCCATTGGGATAAGAAGTCTCTGACCTTCACCGATGGCGCGACAGCATCGCAAGCCCCTCAAGAAGACGAGTTGGAAGACCTGTGGCGCGGATATTATCGCAGCATCTTCAACCCTGCCCGTCTGAAGATAAAGGCGATGACGTCGGAGATGCCGAAGAAATACTGGAAGAACTTGCCCGAAGCCGATCTGATCGAACCGTTGATTGCCTCGGCGCGAGCATTAGAGACCCAGATGGTCGAGGCTGCACCAACCCCGGTAAAGCGCGCCGCCTCTTATGAGTTCGCTGATCTGGATACGGCCCCCGCTGATGCGATCAAAGCATTGCGGCGAGAAGCAGCCTCTTGTGCGCGCTGTGATCATGCCTGTCACGCCACGCAAACTGTCTTTGGCGAAGGACCAACAAATGCCTCGCTGATGATCGTTGGCGAACAACCCGGTGATCTGGAAGATATCGCGGGACGGCCTTTTGTTGGACCGGCGGGAGAAATCTTCGATGCAGCACTGGCAGACGCCGGTCTCATGCGCGATGAGATTTATCTGACGAACGCAGTGAAGCACTTTCGGTTCACGCCGAAAGGCAAGACAAGATTGCATCAACCCCCGCGCGTTGCGCATATTGATCATTGTCGCTGGTGGCTCAAAGCCGAACGCGCCTTGGTTCAACCGCGCCTGACCCTGGCAATGGGTGCAACCGCCATCCGCGCTTTGCACGGCAAGCCGTTAAAGGTCGCCGAAGCACGGCGGGGTTTCGAGTGTTTCGATGGCGGGGATGCACTGGCGAGCCTGCATCCCGCAGCAGTGCTGCGGCAAACAACGCAGGCAAACCGCGACGCTTGCTATCGCTCGCTGGTCGAAGATCTGAGCCGCGCGAAGCAACATGCACCAGCCGCTTGACCCCGTAATCTCCAACCCCTATCCCCGCTCCCCTTATGGCAAGACGACGCAAAGGCAATCCCGTTCATGGCTGGCTGATCCTCGATAAACCATCGGGAATCGGATCGACGCCGCTTGTGGGCAAAACAAAATGGGCCTTGCAGGCGCAGAAATGCGGTCATGCAGGAACGCTCGATCCCTTGGCGACCGGCGTGCTGGCGTTGGCATTGGGCGAGGCGACTAAGACCGTTCAATACGTCATGGATGGCGACAAATCCTATCGCTTCACCGTCCGCTGGGGGATTGCGACCAATACCGATGACAGCGAGGGCGAGCCGGTTAACACCTCAGATCTACGCCCGACCCGCGACCAGATAGAAGCGGCGATTCCGCAATTCATCGGCGAGATTCAGCAAATCCCACCCGCGTATTCGGCCATCAAGATCAATGGCGAGCGCTCTTACGCTCTCGCCCGCAAAGGCGAAACGCCGGAACTCTCCGCCAGGCCGATTCGCATGGACTCGCTCGCGCTGGTTGATCAGCCCGATGCGGATACGGCGATTTTTGAGATGACCTGCGGGAAAGGCGGCTATGTCCGGGCTATCGGACGCGATTTGGGGCAATCCTTGGGTTGTTTTGGTCACATTACGCAACTCAGGCGGACTCGAACGGGACCATTTACGTTGGACGACGCGATTTCACTGGAAACTCTGGAGGAAATGCGCCATACGCCCGTCTCTAGCGCACGGCTTATCTCCGTTGCGACAGGGCTGGACGGCGTCCCGGCCCTTGCCGTAACAGAGGCGCAGGCAAACCAGCTCAGAAATGGGCAGGCGGTTCCTGTGGCGGTGTCCGGTCTGGATTACGGATCAACGGCTTGGGCCTCCTTTAACGGAGTGCCGGTTGCCATCGGCCAATTCAGGAGCGGATTACTGCACCCCGAGCGCGTTTTGCTTATGTCCGACGCCGAAGGAAACTGAATTATGTCGATTACTGCCGAACGCAAACAGGAACTGATGAAAGAGCACGCCATTAAAGAAGGCGATACCGGCTCTGCCCCCGTTCAAGTCGCAATCCTGACCGAGCGCATTACGAACCTGACCGAACACTTCAAGTCGAATAAAAAAGATAACCACAGCCGCCGTGGGCTGCTGAAAATGGTTAGCACGCGCAGAAAGCTGTTGGATTATATCCGCAAGAATGACGACGAGGCCTACAAAGCCCTCATCGGAAAGCTTGGCATCCGCAAATAAGCGGGCCGATGATCACGCTTCACCATACAGATACGGCGTGTCGCACGTAAATCACGTGCGGTTTGACCCTCGCGTTTTTCGCGGGGGTGTTGGTGTTTCTAACTAAGGCGATTTGACCCGGCGCCCTACATACCGATGGGTCTTCGCGCAATCCGGCGCGAACCGCGCGGCGTCTGATTACGCCGCACTGCGGATTGAGGAGAAGGCTCCGATCCGCTTACGCAAGGAAAAGAATAATGTTTGATATCGTCCGCAAGGAAATTGAATACGCAGGCGAAACGCTGTCCATGGAAACGGGCCGCGTTGCACGCCAAGCCGATGGCGCAGTAATCGTGACGCTCGGCGAAACTTCGGTGCTCGCCGCTGTCACATTCGAAAAGAAACCAAAAGTGGGCTTCGACTTTTTCCCACTGACTGTTCATTACCAAGAAAAGTTCTATGCAGCAGGTAAAATCCCCGGCGGATACCTGAAGCGCGAAGCACGCCCGTCTGAAAAAGAAACGCTGACATCGCGTCTGATCGACCGTCCGATCCGTCCGTTGTTCATCGACGGCTTCAAAAACGAAACGCAGGTCATCTGTACCGTTCTCAGCCACGATCTTGAGAACGACCCCGATATGGTCGCCATGATCGCGGCCTCGGCAGCGCTCACGATTTCAGGTGCTCCGTTTATGGGGCCAATCGGCGGTTGCCGGGTTGGTTACATCAACGGTGAGTACAAGCTGAATCCAACGTCAGAAGACTTAGAGGACAGCAAGCTCGACCTCGTTATGGCCGGTACGCAAGACGCGGTTATGATGGTTGAGTCCGAAGCATCTGAACTGAGCGAAGACGTCATGCTCGGCGCGGTAATGTTTGGCCATAAATCGATCCAGCCGGTTATCGACCTGATTATCTCTCTGGCAGAAGAATGCGCGAAAGAGCCATTCGATGTTGAGCAAGAAGATCACTCAGCACTCTACGATAAAATCAAAGGCCTTGGCGAAAGCGCAATGCGCGATGCCTTTGGCACGATTGATAAGTCTGAGCGTCAGGAGAAAGTGTCCGCCGCCCGCGATACGATCAAGGCTGGCCTGTCCGAAGAGGAACTCGAAGATAACAACGCCGTTGGCGGTTGCATCAAAAAGCTGGAGAAATCCATCGTTCGTGGCGACATCGTTAAGACCGGCAAGCGTATTGATGGCCGCGATCTTTCGACAGTCCGCGCGATTGAATCCCATGTAGGCGTTCTGCCCCGGACTCACGGCTCAGCACTCTTTACACGCGGCGAAACGCAAGCACTTTGTGTGACGACCCTCGGCACGGGCGATGACGAGCAACGCATTGACGCGCTGGACGGTGATTACCGCGAACGCTTTTTGCTGCACTATAACTTCCCACCATATTCGGTTGGTGAAGCCGGTCGTTTTGGTCCTCCGGGCCGCCGCGAAGTCGGTCACGGCAAACTGGCATGGCGTGCGCTGCGCGCTGTTCTGCCAGCAGCAACAGACTTCCCTTACACGATCCGTGTCGTATCAGAGATCACCGAGTCTAACGGCTCATCCTCAATGGCGTCTGTCTGTGGTGGCTCTCTATCCATGATGGATGCCGGCGTTCCGCTGACACGTCCGGTCGCAGGCGTTGCAATGGGTCTGATCCTTGAAGACAGCGGCGAATTCGCTGTTCTGACCGATATTCTCGGCGACGAAGATCATCTTGGCGATATGGACTTTAAAGTCGCTGGCACGTCCGAAGGCATCACATCGTTGCAAATGGACATTAAGGTCGCTGGCATCACCGAAGACATCATGAAGCAAGCACTGTCGCAGGCTCATGAAGGTCGGAATACGATCCTCACCGAAATGGGCAAAGCGCTGTCTTCGGGCCGTGAAGAGTTCTCCGCTCATGCGCCGCGCATCGAAACCATGCAGATCAACCCGGATAAAATCCGCGAAGTGATCGGTTCGGGCGGTAAAGTCATCCGTGGCATCGTTGAAGAGTCCGGCGCTAAAGTCGACATCAACGATGAAGGTATCATCAAAATCGCTTCCTCGAATGCAGAGCAGATCGAGAAAGCAAAAGAGATGATCATGCACATCGCCGCCGAACCGGAAGTCGGCAAGATCTATGACGGTAAAGTCGTAAAGGTCATGGAGTTCGGCGCATTCGTCAATTTCTTCGGTCCGAAAGACGGCCTCGTGCATATCTCCGAGATGTCGAACGACCGGGGCAGCAAGCCTTCCGACCATGTAAAGGAAGGCGATGTTGTGAAGGTCAAGCTTCTCGGCTTCGCAGATCGCGGCAAAGTCAAACTGTCGATGAAAGCCGTTGATCAGACGACAGGCGAAGAAATCGCCGCAGGTTAATTGACCTCTAATATGTGACTACCTAAGCCCCCGCCCCGCGCGGGGGTTTTTCGTTGTTGGCATCTGTTGATGACGCTGGCAAAGTCAGATTATGGCGGGAAAAACACTCAACGCAAAAAACCTTGTCGCGCTTGGCCCGGAACGGCTTGCCGAATTGGTTATGGATTTGGTGCAAGGCAGCGCACCACTAAAACGTGAAGCGCGGGCGGCTCTTTTGGAAGCGTCAGGCAGTGAAGCTCTGGCTGGTGAAGTGCGCAAACGGCTCGCGACAATCAAACGCTCGCAATCCCGAGTGAGTTGGCAAAAACGAAAAGCGTTTCTTCGCGATCTGACAAATCAGCGCGATATTATCCTCACAAAAATTGCTCCGCGTGATCCAGTCGCAGCGCATGACCTGTTATGGCAGTTTCTGGAAACCAGCGATCAGGTTTTGAGTCGGACCAGTGATGAGCAAGGGGATTTCGCAGAGATGTATAACACCGCTTGCGAACATCTCGGCCCGATTGCCGGCACAGCAAAAGTTGACCCTGCGGTATTGGCGGATCGGGTGTTTTCTGTCGTCACAGACCATCACAGCCATAGAGTTTTTGACAGCTTCATTGATCAAATGGCGGCAGCGCTGGGCGAAACAGGTATCAATGCTCTCAAAGCGCGCCTGACCGACGCGCTCGATGATCCCGAATGGAACGGTGATGCCGTTCTCCGCATAGGATTGATGCAAGTCGCTGACGTACAGCATGACCCTGACGCATATGCGGAGCAATATGATCCGCCAATGCGAAAGATGCCTCGGGTTGCATCAAAAATTGCGCAACGGTTGTTAATGGCGGGACGGGCAAACGAAGCATTGATCCTGTTAGACTCATCCGACACCGACGAAAGATTACCGGCGGATTGGGTTCGCGCCCGAATTGATACTCTGGAAGCCGTCGGGCAAAAAGACGAAGCGCAAGAAATGCGTTGGCAGGCATTCGAGGCATCGCTCGACCCGGAATACCTAAGAGAACACCTAAAGCGCCTACCCGACTTCGAGGATGTCGAGACCGAAGATCGCGCACTTGATCACGTTATAAAACGGTACAGCGTTCATCGTGCTTTATCGTTTCTGATCGAATGGCCTGCCCTTGACCGCGCCGCCGCTTTGGTCATTGCGCAGCGCGGAATTATAGATGGGAACAGTTATTATCATCTGGCCCCCGCAGCGGATATATTGGAAGCCAGACACCCTCTAGCCGCAACTGTTCTACGGCGGGTTATGATTGAGGATGTTTTAAACGGCGGAAAATCATCGCGTTACAAACACGCCGCTCGACACCTACTGGAATGCGAAAGCGCCGATGCCGTCATCGAAGATTACGGGCAGTTAAGCAACCACAAGAGCTTCGTGCGGGGGCTGCGCGAGCGCCATGGCCGGAAATTTGCTTTCTGGGATGCGTTAGAGACATAGAGCGAAACGCGCAGACGCTTGGGCTAATTGAATCCGGCAGCTTCCAATCTCGCAACAGCCGCCGCTCCGCGTTCATCTCCAGCCCTTGCCGCCAATCGATACCAGATTAATGCTTCTGACGGATTGCGAGCGACGCCAGTTCCTTGTTCGTAAGACACGCCAAGGTTAATTTGAGCATCTCTAATACCACGCTCCGCAGCGATCTTATACAAACGCACGGCTTCGGCGGTGTCTTGCGAGACGCCAATTCCGACATCATAGGCATAACCAAGACTGTTATAAGCAGGCGCGTAGTCTTGCGCGATGGCCTGACCCAGCCACTCAATTGCAGCTTCCTCATCCTTTGCAACACCAAGCCCGGACATCAATTTCAAGGCATAGTTAAATTGTCCGGCAGCATCGCCTTGCTCTGCACCCTTCCGATACCATTCAACAGCTTTCACCGCATCGCGTTCCGTGCCGATGCCCAAGTCATACGCAAAGCCAAGATTTGTCACGGCAGTGAGATTACCTTGCTGTGCCGCCGCTTGATGCCAGCCAAACGATTTCTCTAAGTCTCTCGCTGTGCCTCTGCCGGCAGCATAAAATTCACCCAGTTCCTCTTGCGCGATATTGTCGCCACCAAGAGCAGCGCGCTCAAGCCACTCAAACGCTGTTCGGTCACTCTGAGGGACACCCGATCCATCGCGATAAAGCAATCCGAGATTACGCTGCGCTATAGGATTTCCTGCACTCGCCGCTTCTGAAAGGAGCTGTACCGCCTGAGGAATATTTTTCTCGATCCCATTCCCAGTGAACAATGCGACGGCGAGGGCCACTTTATCATCTTCGTTTGTCGCCTTAGGATCGGATGGAGCCAAAACGACGCGCCCGTCCACTTCGATATGAGGCGGGCCATCGTCTAAAGTCACCTCGATGCTCGTAAAGTCTCCGATGTCTTCTGATCTGCCATCGACTGTTAACACCGAACCCTGAAGGTCCATTCGAATGCCACTGCCAACTACAACGGCATTGCCATTTGCGGCGCTGACGCTCACCGGTGTGTCACCGCTCACTGTGATGCGCTTTCCATCAAATGAAACAGATGCATTCGATTGAGCCGCAACATCTAACCCTGAAAGGGTCGTAAGCAGCAGTACTGGCATTAAAATGCTTTTCCACATTTCAGCGTCCCCAACGTTACAAACGGTCTGTCACTTTTCGCGCGGAATGCATTTCGTAAACCAAAAAATGTGTTTCATATCAATCCCAGTGCATGTTCTTACTCACACCCACGTCATTTTCCACATTGTGCAGCGTAAATGTGGCAGATTATGTTCAACTGGTTGGCAGTGGCTTCCGAGGATGTATGAAAACCCAAGTTGCGATTATCGGGGGCGGACCTAGTGGTCTATTATTATCGCAATTACTGCATCTCTCTGGAATTGAGAATGTCGTTTTAGAAAAACAAACGCGAGATTATGTGCTCTCACGGGTTCGTGCAGGGGTTCTGGAGCAAGGGACGCAATCTTTATTGCGGGAAGCCGATGTTGGTGCGCGGATGGATCGCGAAGGGTTGGTCCATTCCGGCTTTGCCATCACAACAGGCGATGATTTGTTGCGTATTGATATAGAAGGATTGACCGACGGCAAAACCGTGATGATCTATGGTCAAACAGAAGTAACAACCGATCTTTATAATGCTCGAGATAATATGGGCGGTCACGTTCTTCACGAGACTGAAGAGGTTGCATTGCATGACCTCGAAACGAAAGCACCTTATGTCACCTACAAAATAGGCGGTGAAGAAAAGACGCTCGAATGTGATTTCGTTATAGGTTGCGACGGCTTCCATGGCCCGTCCCGCCAAGCGATCCCAAAGCCCGTTAGAGCAGAGTATGAGCGGGTCTATCCTTTTGGCTGGCTCGGCGTGTTGAGCGATACGACACCTACTGACGACGAACTAATTTACGCAAACCATGATCGGGGTTTTGCTTTGTGCTCAATGCGCAGCCCTACGCGCAGTCGCTATTACATCCAATGCGACGCCGCGACTGATGCAGCGAACTGGTCTGACGCAGAGTTCTGGGATGAACTTGCAATGCGACTGCCTCCGCAAATTACTGCCAATTTGCAGACAGGAAAAAGCATCGAAAAAAGCGTCGCGCCGTTACGGTCATATGTCTGCGAGACAATGCGCCACGGTCGCCTATTTTTAGCGGGCGATGCTGCGCATATTGTGCCGCCGACAGGGGCAAAGGGATTAAACCTCGCCGTCTCGGATATCTGGTTTTTGCATCGCGCATTAGACAGCTATTACAAGACAGGAAATGAAACAGGTTTATCAAATTACGCTGAAAAGGCCTTGCGTCGGGTGTGGAAAACAGAACGCTTTGCATGGTGGATGACGTCACTACTCCACCGTTTTCCAAACTTTCCAGCGTTTGAGAAGCGTATGCAGAATGCAGAGCTGGGTGCTTTATTTGACTCAAAAGCAGCGCAAACAGTTCTGGCAGAAAATTATGTGGGCTTGCCTTACGAGTGAAGTAGGCTGAAGCGTTTTGTGATCGCCTTAAATGATCAAAGTCCAGCTCTTACGCTTTATGAAAAACGAAAATGAAGCCCCCCAGAAAGGAGCTTCATAGATTGAGGGGGGTCGCAGTTCACCCTGCAACCCCAGAACCCATTTATTGGATTGTAATGTTTGGAAGGCCAACGGAAACACCGCCAAACCCGATTGTCGCTCCTGATGCCGCCGGCGCAGGTGCTGGCGCCGCTGCAGGTGCTGGCGCAACAGCAGGAGGCGCAACATAGGTTGTTGCAACAGGCGCAGCCGGAGCGAACGCAGTTGGTGCGGCAGCCGCTGGAACCGGGTCAATATACACCAAAGGCTGACTGACTGGCTGAGCAGCAAAAACAGTTGGCTGCGGCGCAGGGGTTGCCACTGACGCTGGTACCGGCGAAAATGCAGCTGGTGCGATAGCAACAGCCGATTGAGAGGACTGGTACTGTTGGAGTGTTGTGTTCAAAATTGCTTGACGGATCGCGACCTGAACACCCGTCAGTTCAGCCTCAGTTGAAGGAACCAAAGCGGACATGATTGCCTCTTCTACAAGCTTTTTCGTAACCGCATTTTGAATGGCTTGTTGTTGAGCAGCAGCAACCGCTGGATCGGCAGCCGCAACAGCGGCAGCGGCGTTAACAGGTGCAGCTCCAGCAGCCCCAGCAGCAGCGGCTACGGCAGGATCTGAACTTGCCAGCAGACCGGCAGTGGTTGCACCGGCGACACCACCACCAAGCGTACCACCGATTTGCGAGGCAAGAAGTTGACCCGAGCCGCCGCCAATCTGAGCACCCGCCGTACTACCGATTGCAGCACCAGCGGTGGAGCCGAGAATACCAAGCCCTGATGAACAGCCCGACACCGTGAATAGAAGTGCCGCTGCAATACTGAATCCTTTAACGCCGTTTAGCATGATTATTCTCTCATTGATTGTATAGATTGGACATCGGCGAGAGAGCAGAAACTGTAAAAGTCGCAATATGCGACTCTATTTGGATTTAATTGATTTCTAAAACGCGCAAAGCTCTGCATGTCCCACAACAATGATCGTTGCAAAACAGTCAGAAAAATAGCGGGTTTCAAATTCAGCTTCATCATTCTTCTGCGTTATCTCACCGTACGTGCGGTTAACGGAGCAAGAATTTAGCCTAACGTTAATTAATCTTAACAAATTCTATACGAAATCAATTAGAGGGCGAAATTCATTAGATACAAGAAGGCGCTTCATAGGATTGCTCAAACCAGCAATCCTATGGAATTCAGGATTTCACGAAACACACGCGACCTGACCTCAACTCGCGGCTAATCCTCGCAAATAGCCACGCGCCGCTTCGCTATCCCAATCAACTAAGCCCCAGATGCGAGCTACGACCACACCACTTTTATCTACGATGAAAGATGTCGGGGTTGCGATACTAAGGCGGCCAAAGTTCTCGACGCTCAAGACAGTACCGTTGAACTTATCAACGTCCATTATCGGCTTAAGATTAGTTAGGCCAGATCTCGCCAAATGTGCGGTGATCACTCCAATACTCTGATCCATCCCGAGCGCAACGACCTTAACACCTTCACCTTGCATCTCGCTATGCAAACGGTTCAACACGGGCATTTCACGGTGACAATAGGGGCAGTTGACCTGCCAAAGCGTGACGATGAGGACATCACCTTTAAAATCTGCAAGACTGCCTCGACTCCCATCCACATACATCAAAGCATTGGTCGGGACAGTTTTACCATCTGTCACCAGCTTTACGTTTGGAGCAAATCCATCTTCAGCATAGGCAAATGATGCCAACGTCATAAAAAAGGTCGCAATCAAAGCAACAAATCGCATCAGCTTAATCCTAATCAGTCTCAAAGTGCTACCTACGGGTCTATACGTTAACGAAGCGTTCACTACTCCGTTCAAGCATATGGGCCGATCGTATTAGAGAAACGAAACGTACCTATTCCAGATCGGACGTTTCACTCATGATTAACGTTTCGGCCAAAGGTCAATTTCTGAACCTTATAATGCATGAACCATGACAGGCGTCACTTAAACAAGCTTATGTGATGTCATCACCAATCGCTCTCGGTTGCTTTTCTGTTTTGGACAGCTAAGCATAATTGGAGGCTTTGAATTAACTCCTCACCGTGATTGTGGTTCTGGTGCGTAGTACATAGTCTAAGATTTGAAATAACGAATCATAAGAATCAAAATGATCACCCCTCAGGAGATCAAACTAGGGTTGATCTATAAATCGCCACATGATTGTACTTTAAACTTTGATCTTTTGGGAAAAATTTTTTCTTGTTTAAGTTTTTGATAAATAAAATATAATTTTTATCTTCTTATTATTTTTGAAATATTTTAGCCACAAATGATTGACAAATCCCTCCAGAAAAAAGCAACCTAACCGAGAGCTGGGGGGGCTTATGAAATGTTTAAGATTAAATATGGGTTGTGTTTACCCGCCTTCGACCTTCTGAGGTCATCTAATATATCTGGTGGTCGGTATCGACGTACTTTTAGCGCTGCTTTCGGTGTAAACTGCCGTGTGCGCAACGTTATCAAGTCATTACCAAATGGCAATACAAACGCGAACGATATCAGATATTCTCTTAGGGTCTGTGATGGTGGTTTTTCTGACACCACATGTACTTTAGGAACACATGACCTTACAGCAATGCCGAGGGGCCGTACCGAATGCGCAGTTAGTTGCGATGAAAGATTACTGCCCATCGGTTCTGCCGAGCAGAACTTGTTACAGGCGAGCGCGATCTTGAATATCGCATCACGCCGCAGAACAACGACACCGAGAAACGTCAAAGTCTCAAGCACCCTTCTGTTCTGGAGACAATTCTTTTTTGACGACTCGCAGAGTCATAAGCGCAAAATACACTTAAGATCAAAGCCACAGCATCTACGGTTCAATTAGACAAATACCGGATATCAATTTGATCTTAACTTACTAACTGTTTTAAAATTCTGGAGAAGAGCCATGAAAATGCAAAGAGTAGTTGGAGCGTTGATTTTCAGCCTTCTGATAGCGCCTAAAGCTTTTGCGCAGGACGTCACGTTCAAGTTCAATAATCCATCTTTTGGAGGCAACTCCTTCAACTCTGGCCATCTTCTTTCAACGGCAGATTTGCAGAATCAGTTTATACCTTCGACATCACGTCGAAACGCCGACGGTGGGAACGACGCTACTGATGCATTTATCCGTCGTCTTGAAAGTCGACTTCTTTCTTCTATTGCAGACGATCTTGTGACTCAGATCACAGGCGCTGAACCTGGAACAGGTGATACTGTTACTGTGGGTGATCAGCAGATTCAGTTCGAACGTACTGATACTGACCTGACTGTTGTTATCACCAACTTACTCAGTGGCGGCTCAACAGAATTAGTGCTGCCAACCTTACTGTTAGACAACTGACCAATTGGGACGATTTGGCTGGACATGGACAACCGGCCATTTGAAATTATCTGCTGGGGGGCAGTGCTGTGTTTTGTAAATCCAAACCTATTGCGGTTTCTCTTTTTGTTGCTCTGGCAGTTCTTTCAGCCTGTGCGACGCCAAATACGTTAGTGCAAGAACCTGTTCTGCCGCTGGCACGTGAAACGCAAAATCTTCTGCTCGAATTACCAGAACCGGCTAGAAAATTAGATGTAGCCGTCTATAAATTTGAAGATGTCACCGGACAATTCAAACCAGCTGAAGGCTTCCAAAACTTATCACGGGCAGTCTCCCAAGGGGGGGCATCCATCCTCGTGAAAGCGCTTCAAGACGCGGGAAATCGTAGTTGGTTCACGGTAATAGAGCGCACAAACCTGACCAATCTTTTGCAAGAAAGAAAAATCATCACAGAGATGCGTCAACGCTATCTTGGTGAAACAAAGCCAAATCATAAATTCCTTCCACCCATAAGGTTCGCCGGGATACTTATGGAAGGCGGGATTGTTGGCTATGACAGCAATACCTTAACCGGTGGAGCTGGAGCGCGCCTCTTGGGTATTGGCGCAAATGCTGAATACCGGCAGGACACGATCAGCGTCAACCTACGCGCTGTCAGTGTGAAAACCGGTGAGATCATGGCCTCAACACTGGTTCACAAAACACTTATATCTGCGGGAATTTCCGGTGCTTCATTCAGCTTTATTGACTTCGATAAATTGCTCGAAATCGAAGCTGGTGTCAGCACCAACGAACCGGGTCTCGTCGCTCTCACAAAAGCAATTGAGAAAGCTGTTCACTCGCTGATCTTAGAAGGCGCAGATCTAAACATATGGGCATTTAAGGACCCAGAAGCAGCGCATAGCCTCGTCAACGCACATCGTGTTGCATCCGGCAGGAAGCCGCTGCCACAACCAGAGTCACGACAGATTGCTAAGCGGCGAAACAACAATATCCCATCACCTGCCGCAATATCTAAGCCTGAAAACAAATCGCAAGGGACTCAAGAATCAAAACCCAAGCCTAAGCAAGCGGCAAGTACGAGAAAGATAGAGCGTATCAAGTCAGACCCAAAAGCTGCGCCAACATCCTCGCCGCAGCAGAATACCCGGCAAGTCGAAACTAATCGCTCAGCGCATAGAGCTGCTTCTACGCCTGAAAGCAAAGCAAGACCTATTCAAAATTCGAAACCTACGCCTAGACGAGCAACGCGTCCGCAAAACGTAGATCGCATTAAATCGGGTCCAGAAACTTTGCCAAGAAACACACGGCAACAGATTGCCCAAGCAGTCGATACCAACAAGTCAGTGGACGATCTTTTTTCCACAGAAAATCGTAAACTATCATCTGTTCAAAAATCCGATCGCCTAACGAAGCCGGTATCGAACAACAAGTATACGACGCCACCGAATTCTATTCAGGTCGTCACACAAGTTTCACCTTAGAGGGTGGAGAGGGGGGGCGTGTCGCCGTCAGTCACCAAACTTAGCGAACGACACACCCCGATTAACGGACTCATAAGGGTCCATCAACCAAGCACCAGAGTGCTCTCTGGTGCATATAGAGGAAATGTGTACCATGAAAAAGTACCTTATCGCCACCGCTTCCGTTGTAGCTTTACTTGCAACACCTGCATTTGCAGACAAACCACTCGAGCCTGTGGATCAAAACTATGAATCACACGATCCGCTGGACATAGAAATTCCACAATTGGAGCACGAGCTTGACGCGAGCTTAGTGCCAAGTACAGACCTGGATGAGCCGGGTGAGGGAACAAACCAAACCAGCACCATTAAGCAAAGTGGCTGGCAGAACGATGCATTTACCAACCAAGCATATGGTAATGAAGGCATTTCCAGCATCCAACAGATCGGTGATAGCAACAGCGCAACCGTCGTTCAAGCAGAACGCGGCGATGGCAGCAGTGCTGTTTTTGGCACGCCCGCGAACAAATCGACGATCACTCAGGGTGTCGCAGGCGAAGGGGGCGCTTCGCATGAGAACGTTGCTACTGTAACTCAGATCTCTGACCCAGATGCTGCGGGCGCAACGAACACATCAACGATCACGCAAGACTCTGACGATGATGTAGGCGCTACCGCTACTGCAACGCTCTACCAAGAAGGTCAGGGCAATGAGTCGGGCATCACGCAAACCGGAGCGGATAACGAAACAACCGTTTCTCAGTTTGGTTGGAACAATGATTCACTGGTGAACCAAGGCGGATGGGGCAATGACATCGTTGTCGGTCAATCTGGCGAAAATAACGGAAGCGAAGTCTGGCAGAGAGGTGAGTATAATTCTGCAGCCCTTTGGCAAGAAGGCAACGATAACGGTGTTTGGGTAGAACAGGGTGGTTCTTATAATTCACTCGACTCTACACAGACGGGTGACGGCAACAGCGCCTCGCTGAGACAAAGTGGCTTCAACAACGAAACCGGCGACGCGTTGGGTATTGACAACGATCAAAGTGGTACCGGAAATACTACGACGATCAATCAACGCTCAACTAAAAGCAGCATTGTCAATGCTCAGTTAGGTGAAGGCAACTCATCTACGTTGACTCAAGTTCGCGGCATCAACAATTCGATCGTAAACGAACAGATTGGTGGCGGCAATGATACACAAATCTTGCAATTCCGCGGTGACAACAACGTTGCGGGAACCTTCCAAAACGGAACAGACAACACGCTTCAGGCTGTTCAAGGCGGATGGAGCAACGAGATTGCTACCGTTCAAGTCGGTTCTGGCAACAGCATTCTGATTGGTGATATCAACGCTGATGGGCCTGACAACTTCGGTCAGAACGGCACCGACCAACTGATCGACATCCTTCAGTACGGCGTAGATAACGCCTTCAACGTAGAGTACCAACTCGGAGACGGCAACGAAATCTTCGGTAAGCAGGAAACTGCCTTCAACGCAGCAACTGTTTCACAAGATGGTTGGAACAACACTGCAGACATCGGCCAAGGTCTGGCAGGTGCTTATGCAAACGTTGCGCACGTCACGCAGTGGGGCGGTGGCAACACGGCTACTGTTCAACAGTAAACCACAGAGAATGAAAGTCGGGGGCTATATCTCCGACTTTCTACGAGGGTTACGTGGTCATTTGCCCCTCCACCTTTTTTACCCAAATGATCACGTAGCTACTCGCGCCCTAATCCATCGGAGGATTGCACAATGAAGAAATCTATACTGAGATGGATCACTCTATCGGTCTTATTTGCGAACCTTAGTATGGCTCCTTTTGCAAATGCCGCGGACAACACTGTCGTCATAGAGCAAATTGGGGATTACAACGTAAGCAATGTCGTTTCCGAAGGCGATGGCAATTCACTGGAATTGCAGCAGACGGGCAACTCTAACTCCTCCGATATCGGAATTAGCGGTGCGACGAATATCGGTTTTTCAATTCAGCAAGGCAACAATCATCTGGTCGACATCTTGATTACCGGAAATAATAACGAATTTTCCTTGTCTCAAAATAGCTTAGGGGAAATCGTCGAACATCAAAATTCAATTTTGCTGAGACAAGAAGGCAATAACAACTACGCCACGCATACCCAAATTGGCGTGGGCAACTCCCAAGATCTTGCGCAATTAGGGAACGATAATACAGCTGACCTCGTACAAGATGGGAATGACAACACTATTATCCTAGAACAAAATGGTGACTTCAATTCAGCGACTTTAAACCAATTTGGTGACGCGGCGACACCAATAGAAATTTATCAGACTGGCGGTGCGGCGATCACAATAACGCATACTGCAGGTGGGTCGTGACGAGGGGCTTAACGATGCGACGTGTTCGACAAGGAATAATCATACTTTCCGGAATAGCGCTAAGCGGATGCCAAACAGAAGCTATGCCAGGAAGGACAACTAAAACTGTACCAGTAAAGCCGAAAGTCGCAGTTTCGAAACCTGCGACGCCTAAAGCGACAACCCCGATTAAGAAGGCTCCCGTCTACATTGATCTCGGTCCAATAGAGACAGTCGCCTTACCAAGCGCTCCTATAACGGTCACCAGAGAGGCATCGGTTACTAAGCCTTCGGTCAGACCATCCCCGGTTAAAATTGAACAAAATATTTCTCCATCGGAAGCGGTGTTAGCAGAACAGTTACGACCTGCTTCAGAAGGCACATCAGCTCTGTTGATAAAGCAAGCATCTGGAGAACTTAGCGACCGTTGTGATCCGATATATTGGGGCGGGCAAACGCCCCCTGCCAATCTTAGGTGCAATTCAGTTCATGATAGTGTTGAGAATACGAATGCTTATCGGAGTCCGCTGCCAGGAACTTACATTCGATTAGCCCCGAAATCAGAATTGCAATTAAATGACGCAGAGTTCGTCGTTCGCGAAATCGGCAACTCTGACACAAAAGTTTCCGATGATGTCATGGGAGCTATTTTACTGGTGAGATCCCGTCAACAAAATCAACCTCAGCCAGTACTAGCACGTGAAAGCTTAGACGACGGTCGTACGCCAGAACTCCCACTAGAAAATGTGGGGTTGCCGCCTTCGGTACTTTTACCTGATTCATGATCAGATGGGATTGCTTTCAGTTAATCTAGAAGAGGACTGAAAAATGAGGACTAAGATTTTAGCTGCCATAGCTGCATTTGGGCTTTCCACATCTACCGCCTCAACGGAAGAAGATCGTACTGCTTGGATAGCCGTTGACCAAGAGAGCGAGGCTATTACTTTGCGGGTTTTCGCTGCGCTTAATGTCGGCGAAACAGGACGCTTTCAATTAATTTCACGAAAGTCAGGGAATAGTGGATCAGCCACATCCCAACAATCAGGGCGTATTGGATCGGGTGATGGTAACGTTGCGGGACCCTTTTCAACCTCACGATTTTCGCTGCTAGCCGGAGAGGCATTAGAGGCTGAGCTGATTATCACAACATCAAGTGGCAGAACGCTGACCGACAGGATTATTGCTGCCGCTGAATAAAAATCTTGCCCAATTTCGCACGGGAAAGTTTGCATTAATCTGAACCTAATTTACCTCATCGTCTAAGATTTTACGGATCGCTGCTCATAATTATGGCTATTGGATCAAGCCCCCGCGTGACGGAAGATTATCCGTCCCACGCTTGCGTGATCGCTGCAGCCGCGGCAGTTTGGAATGTATCTCCCGCTCCGACAAGTATCACCGACTGTTACCTCTGGAACTTGCACCCACCATCTTATTCTAGACATTGAAGCACACAGTATTAGAGACCCCGCAAGGTCCGCTATTCGCATTATGAAAGCTTAGGCTTCCCACTGATTCGAAATTCGGTTATTAATGCTGGCAAACGAGCTTGCGACCAATGCGCGGGCTACTAATCGAGGGCAGCATGAAGTTTTTTGTCGATACCGCCGTGATTTCGGAAATCGAAGAGCTAGCCGCGACCGGAATGGTCGATGGCGTTACAACAAATCCGTCATTGATCCACAAATCAGGCCGCGATTTCAAAGAAGTTATTGCAGAGATTTGCAAACTGATCCCCGGCCCTGTCAGCGCTGAAGTTGCCGCTACTGAATTTGAGCAGATGGTCGCCGAAGGCCGCGAACTCGCGAAGATCGCCGAGAATGTCACGATCAAGCTGCCATTGACATGGGATGGTTTGCGCGCCTGTCGGACGCTGACTGACGAAGGGCGCATGACGAATGTGACGCTTTGCTTCAGTGCAAATCAGGCATTGCTTGCAGCAAAAGCCGGAGCGACGTTTATCTCTCCGTTTATTGGCCGCCTTGATGACATGGGCATCAATGGTATGGAGCTAATCCACGAAATCCGCACCATCTATGACAACTACGATTTCCACACCGAAATTCTCGCCGCATCAATCCGCACCGTGAATCATCTGAAAGATTCCGCATTGGCCGGAGCCGATGTTGCGACTATTCCACCATCGACCCTGAAATCACTCGCCGGGCATCCGCTGACCGATAAAGGCCTCGCGGCATTCCTTGCGGATTGGGAAAAGACAGGGCAAAAGATCATTTAACCAACCAATATCACCCGCAAAAGCGGGGATAGTACAGAGTCCCAAAAAAACGGGACCATTGAGAGCAGAGCAGGAGATTCAGGCATGACCCCCGAAGGAACAGCAACTGAGGCGTTGGCCGAAACGCCACGCCAACAGCGTATGACTCGTGCAGATGTACGCCGGTATCTGGTTGAAAACCCCGGTATCGTTTTAGATGATGATGATTTTGGCCAGCAAATCGTTGCAGCAGCCAGCGCCAATCTTGGCGATAATGTTTATGACATGCAAAGCGCTGTTATGCACCGGATGCGCCGTCGCTTGCGCGCCATCGAGGTCGAGCGCGAAGAAATGATCGACGCGGCAACAGAAAACATGGAATCGATGAACTCGATCCACGACGCTGTTTTGACAATGCTGGAGGCTCCGACCTTCTCAGAGTTTATCGAAATCGTCGGCGCACGCTTCGGCGAATTACTGAATGTAGACTCCGTTCGCTTATGCCTTGAAAGTGAACTGGCTGACGACGAAACATCAGAACAAAAAAGCAGCATGTTAGTGGCGATCCATCCCGGCGATGTGGATCGGTTTTTCCATGGCATGAATTGGGGTGTAACTTTGCGCGGGGGGGAGCCTGAGACGCTTCATCTGCATAGCGATCAGCGGATTACCTCGGAAGCACTGGTTCGTCTCGATTTTGGTGAAGGCACGCGCCCAGGTGTATTAGTCTTTGGCGCTCTCGACCCCGACCGTTTTCACGACGAACAAGGCGGCGAGTTGTTGGTCTTTCTCGGCGGTGCGATCAGCCGCGTAATGCGCCGTTGGCTCGATGGAGCAGGAATGGCCGCTTGATAGGCGTCTAATAAAATCAGTACGCGCCTCTTCTTGAGGCGCGTATCGCCCCACCAAAACGCGAGCCAGTTTAAGAGGTGACAATGACCCAACATGTGCAGGCCATTGTTATCGGCGGCGGGATTGTCGGGACAAGCGTTCTTTATAGCCTCGCACAACGTGGTTGGACCGACACGGTTCTTTTGGAAAAACGCAATCTGACTTCAGGCTCGACATGGCATGCTGCAGGTAATGTCACATTTTTCGGCCATTACACCGCAATCACCGATCTCTATATCAATTCGGTAAAAACCTATCTGGCAGCGTCAGAAGAATCCGGCCACGATATCGGATTTCATCCAACCGGCAGCCTCCGCCTGGCCAATACCGCCGAAGAGCTAGAAGCTTATAAAAGCATCGCTCCGGTGTATGATCGCCTCGATGCCGACTATCGAGTTATCGGTCCCGATGAAGCTGCAGAAGTTCATCCATTACTTGAGACGAAAGACCTGCACGGCGCTGCACATACACCCGGCGACGGTCATGTCGATCCATCCGGGGCTACTCATGCTTTGGCAAAGGCTGCGCGGCAAAGGGGGGCACATATCCAAGTGCAAACTCCGGCATTGGCAATCCGGCAAAATGGTCAAGAATGGCAAGTCGAGACCGAGACTGAAACATTCTTCGCCGATCATGTTGTCGTTGCTACCAGCTTTTGGGCGCGAGAGATGCTAGCGCCGTTGGGCATCAACTTGCCGATCTATCCGGTGCAGCACCACGAAATAATCACTGGTACGGTTCCAGCACTGCAAGCGCTTGATTTCGAAGTTCCTGCCGTGCGTGACCCTTACGCTCCTTCCAATACCCGCCAGGAACGCGACGGTTTTCTTTGCGGCGTCTACGAAGTCGATCCACAATTCTGGGCAACTGATGGCATTCCGCCTGAATTTGCCGAAGAATTACTCGTCCCCGATGTCGAAAGGCTGGAACCCGAACTGTTGCGCGTGATTGAGCGCATACCGGCCTTCGGAGAAGCCGGCTTTAAGACTATTAATAACGGCCCCATCGCTTATGCGCCTGACGGGTTGCCGATGCTGGGGCCGGTCGAGTCGCATCCCGGTCTTTGGCTTGCAACGGCGTTTAACATCGGGATTGGCACGGGCGGCGGTTCCGCACAATTCCTGTCCGAATGGATGGTCAATGGCCACGCGCCTTATGACTTATCGATGGTTTATCCGTCACGCTTTGCAAACGACATTTCAAAAGAAACAGCCCTTGCCCAAATCCACGCTACCTATGCGAAAGGCTATATCATGCCGGGCGCACCCGCATGAGACCCGCCCGAACAGTTGACGTTCTGCTGAATCAATGGCTCTCCTCGCTGATTGCACGCGGGATGAGCCAATATACGATTGACGGCTATCGCCACGATGTATCGGTATTCCTTGCCGGATTTTCGAATAGCCTCTCGCCCGACAGCAACGCGCATGATGCCGAGCCAGACTTATTGTTGCCCTTACAAAATCTGTCTGTTTCAGACTTGTCGCGCGTGACTCCCGCCGATTTGCGGAGCTGGATGGCAAAGCTCCGCGTTGATGGGTTGGGTAAAGCCTCCGTTTCGCGCGCACTATCCGCATTGAAAACGTTTTACAGTTATGCCGCTGATACACACGGAATCAAAGCTGACCCCGTTCGGGCAGCGCGAGGACCTCGTGCGCCAAAACCGCTGCCCAGACCGCTCGCCCCCGCTGATGCAATGCTGGTGCTCGAGTCGACCGAGTTGACCACAGAAAAAGACTGGATTGCCCTGCGTGATACGGCGGCTTTGACGGTGCTCTATGGGTGCGGGTTACGCATATCAGAGGGCTTATCTCTAAAAGGAAAAGATGCACCGCTCGGTAAGACCTTACGCATCACCGGCAAGGGCGGCAAAGAACGCCAAGTGCCGGTGCTCGAACAAGCGCGCGAGGCCGTCGAAGCTTACCGCGCCGTCTGTCCGTTCACATTAGAAGCCGACAAACCGCTCTTTCGCGGCGCACGAGGTGGCGCTCTAAATCCTCGGGTTTTGCGCGGCACAATGATGCAAGTCCGGTTGATGTTGGGCTTGCCTGATGACGCGACTCCCCATGCCTTACGCCACAGCTTTGCAACACATCTGATGGAGGCAGGGGGCGATTTGCGCTCGATCCAAACACTGCTCGGTCATGCCAGCCTCTCAACGACGCAGCGCTATACGGCAGTCGATGAAGAACGCTTATTGTCCGTCTATGAAAAGGCTCACCCATCAGCAACCGGCGCTTTGAGAGAGTAATCTCGCTCAATTATTCCGATGCTTTCGCTTGCCATGTTTCAATGGCTTCGGCCAATTCTTCCGCCTCTTCGCATTCAACGGGACAAGCCGTTTTCAGCCGCGCGAGATTTTCTTTTGCATTATCGACATCATCGAGAAGCAAAAACAGCTCTCCTTGATACTCCAAAGCACCAAGATGATCGGGATCAATGCGCAAGGCCCGCGCATAATCCAAACCGCTTCGCTCTAAATCACCCAGATTACGCCTTGCATAGCCGAGCAGATTAAAAACATCGGCATTGCCGGGTTGCGTCTCCGCTATCGACACTAATAGAGGAAGCGCTTCCTCAAATTTTTCAGCTTCAATTAATGCCTGCGCCTCTGGCAAGCCTTCCGTCTTGGACACGGAAGCAGTGTTACTCCAGTCGAAATCGACGGGGGCCGCCATTGTGTTTGTCGTTACCAACAAAGCGAGTACCAAAGATAACTGCGCCATCATAACCTCACAAAGAGAGTTTCGCATACCATTACACACGCCGGAAGACACCAACCATCTCGATATGAGTGGACCAGCGGAATTGATCGACCGGCAGCACGCTTTCCAGTTTATACCCACCAGCAATGAGAGTTGCGGCATCTCGCGAGAAGCTGCTCGGCATACAAGACACGGCAACCACGACCGGTACGGTTGATTGGGCAATCTCAGGAGCTTGGGCCTTAGCTCCCGCACGGGGCGGATCAAAAACGATCGCGTCGAACTTGTTCAATTCATCCGCCAGCATCGGCCTGCGAAAAAGATCACGGGTTACAGCAGTAAGTGTGCGCAGCCCCTCAGCCTGTCGCCACCCGGCGTCAAGGGCGGCGACCATAGCAGCATCACCTTCGATCGCTGTTACCGTCGCACGTTCGGCAAGCGGAAGCGAAAACGCACCGCAGCCGGCGAAAAGGTCAATTACAGTCTTAGCCTCTCCCACCGCCTCGATCACTGCATCCCGCAACATCGCTTCCCCGATGGCAGATGCTTGCAAAAAGGCTCCCGCTGGCGGAACAACCCAAGCAGAGCCAAATCGTTGAACCGGAGGACGCGCCTGAACCACTGGCTCCCCATTCCACACCAAGCGCGCAAGGCTCATCGTTTCAGCGGCTTGCCCTAGTGCTTCACGGAGTGGGAGGTCTAGCTCTTTACCGTCCGCGACAGAGACATCCAATCCAGCATCACTGACCGTCACTGTCACGGACAAAGCGCGTTTACGGGGAGCGCCAAGCCGCAACAAATCGGCAAGCTCCGGTAAAGACGCTAAAATCTCGGGGCGCGCTACTTTGCAGTCAGGTACAGGAATGACGGTGTGCGAGCTTGCGCCATAAAACCCGAGGACCGAGGTTTTCTTGGTGCGCTGATAGGCCAATTTCACACGGCGGCGATCGGAAGCCGGAACGGTCCTAGTATCCGCAACCGGCACGTCGATACCCGCCCCGCGCAAGGCTCGAATAATCCCTTCACGTTTCCAGACCGCTACATCGGTATCTCTACGGTCCTGCATGGTGCAGCCGCCGCACATGCCGAAATGTGGACAGGGAGGAATTATCGTATCTTGGATTGCGTTCATGGGATGTCTATAGGCTCACAACGAGATCAAGTCGCACAAAAAGACCGCGAGCCGCCTACGCAACACTGTCGATAGCGCGCTGGATAGCGGCAATTCGTTTGGGCATGGGCGGGTGACTGGCAAGCCAAGAGATTGGCGCGCCCCGCCCTTTCGACAATGTATCGAGTTTTTCCAGTAATGAGATGCTCGCCGCAGGATCAAGGCCGGATCGCTGCATCAGAGCGACCGCGAACGCATCCGCTTGATATTCATCGGTACGGCTGAGGCGCATTTGTAAAAGACGTCCGACCAAGTTTGCTATTTGCCCACTTAGGCCACGCAAAGCGGCAGGCAGAAATGCTGAAGCAGCAGCTCGGGCTGCAGTTTCGATCTTCCATGCTTTGCGTCGCCGTGCTTGATGGCCCAGTGAAAGATGCCCGATTTCATGAGCGATAACCGCAGCAAGTTCTGAACTTGTGAACATACCTTCGCGATATTTATCAATCAGGCCACGAGTCAGAAATATACGACCATCCGGCGCCGCCAATCCATTAATGGGTTCCACGTCATAGACATCGACCTGGAGAGCATTAAATCCGAGCGCCCCGCGAAATCGTTGGATAGCCTCTAACAACGGCCCTTCAGCGAGCCGCTTAGATTTATTGTCGAGGTCGCGAAGCATTGCCCGCTCCGACCCCCGCATTTGAAACCACGCATAGGCGATCATTGCGAGGATCGGAGCAAATTTTATAAGTATGGCCATGCCTTCTTATCTGGAGGTTATTGCCGCCCGATCAAGCGTTCGCGGATATCAAGCACAACAAAACCAACGCCGACAGATACAATTGTTGCGACGAATGTCGAAATTGCGGACAGAATGCTCAATGAGAAGAGCTGAAGGAGTGCCGATAACAGGCCAAGCGCCAGTGAAACCCATAAAATAATTTCAAAGAATTCAATAATCTTGCTGCGAATGCCCGTGGCCTCCAAATCAGCCATGTTTATCTTTCCATCGCGGTTCGCATCCATACGCTCACGAGCGGCTTTTACGGTATTGTTCTCTTTCGCGTCCATGATCAAAACTCCTGAATTAAATAATTAACGCGCAATAATAACAGTTTACATTCGAGATGTTGAGTCTCTTAACATCCCATACCGCGAGCCGAGACAGGCCATACTGTTTCGACCTTGCCATTCCGAACAGCGATGATCTCTTCATGTAGGTTTACGGTTGGATCACAGTGACCGGGAATCAACCATAGCTGATCATTCAAACGCAAAGTGTTGTCTGGGTCTTTTATGACGCCATGCTCATCCGATGCATCATTGTAGATGAGATCTTCTCGACCAGAAACGAGAGGCAATCCACAGTCTATGCTGGCGGCTTTATGTCCGGCATCGCAAACTGCGCGACCATCGCCTGCAACAGACATGATCGAGGTCAGCACAAAAAGCGCGTTTTGAAAAGGAAGAGGTACGTCGTCTTTTTCTCTGACGCGCCCGTAATCCGCATCCATGAAAATGTACGAACCGCATTGTAGCTCGTTATAAACGCCCGACCCGGCCTCGAAAGGATGCGTTCCCGTCCCTGCTCCCGCAACGATTACGCAATTAAGTCCCGCTTCTTGTAGCATTTCCACCGTCTGCGCTGTTTGTGCGATTACGGTATCGACGGCAATTTTGCGCTCGGCATGGTCATAAATATGCTGAGCGTGGCCCTGATAGGCTTGCAAACCGGCAAAGCGTAAACCGTCCGCTGCTGCTATTTGTGTCGCTAAAGCCACTGCGTCCTTCCCCGGCTTCACACCGCAGCGCCCATTGCCAACGTCGATCTCGACCAAGACTTCCAGAGATGCACTACGTCCGACCATAGCTCGCGAGAGAGCCGCAATATTCTCGCTATCATCGACACAAATCAGAACCCGCGCCTTTTCGGTCAACGCCGCCACGCGCGCGATCTTGGCTGGCGCGGTGACTTGGTTCGAAATCATGACATCACTGATACCACCCGCCACCAGAGCTTCGGCTTCAGCGGTTTTTTGCACACAGACACCGCACGCCCCGCCGCGTGTCATCTGTAACTTGGCAACGTCGACTGATTTGTGGGTTTTGGCATGAGCACGAAGACGAACACCTGCCTGCTCAACATAGGCGCGCATGTGATCGAGATTGGCCTCGAACGCATCAAGGTCGACAATCAACGCCGGTGTGTCGAGTTCAGTGATGGGTGTTCCACGGAGGGGGGTGGCGGTAGCCACGACCTTATCCCCCCGTCGTTGACATGAACCGCTTTTTCACTTCGCCTTGTACGGTCTGGCGCGAGTAATCAAAGTCATGGCCTTTTGGCTTGCGTTTGATGGCTTCGCGGATTGCTGTGTGGAGCAATTCGTCACTTTCCGAAGCTCGCAAAGGCTCGCGCAGGTCCGCGTCATCATCTTGACCGAGGCACATATACAGCATCCCGGTGCAGGTCAGGCGTACGCGGTTACAGCTTTCACAGAAGTTATGCGTGAGCGGCGTGATGAATCCCACGCGCTTACCAGTCTCGATGACGTTCATATACCGCGCCGGTCCACCGGTTTTGTGGCCGCTTGGCTGCAATGTCCATTGCGTTTCGATTTCTTTTTGCACTTCGGTCAGCGGCCAATATTGGCCAAGACGTTCTTGCTCTTCCATCTCGCCCATCGGCATGACTTCGATGAAAGTCAGGTCGAGGTCTTCGCGACCCGCCCAAGCAATCATCTCGTGGACTTCTTTGTCATTGAAGTCTTTGATCGCAACAGCATTAATTTTAACGGCCATCCCCTCGTTTTTCGCGGCCTCAATGCCTCTCAAAACTGCATCAAGTTTGCCCCAACGGGTCACACGGCCAAATTTCTCGGCATCCAAAGTGTCTAGCGAGACATTAATCCGCTTAACACCTGCTGCCGCGAGCGCCGCCGCGTGTTTGGCGAGTTGCGAGCCGTTGGTGGTTAGCGTCAACTCATCCAGCGCACCGGAGTCCAGATGCCTTCCCATACGCTCAAAAAACCACATGATATTCCGGCGGACGAGCGGCTCACCCCCGGTAATCCGAAGCTTTTTTACACCGAGATCCACAAAAGAAGAGCACAACCGGTCAAGCTCTTCCAGAGTGAGCAAATCTTTCTTTGGTAGGAAAGTCATGTGCTCGGACATGCAATAGACGCAACGGAAGTCGCAGCGATCCGTAACCGATACGCGCAAATAATCTATGGTCCGCGCAAACGGATCAATTAGCGGTGCTTGGGTCGGTGCAGGTGCGTCCATCATTCGTCCCTCGTCATCTATAATTAAGAGACTAGGCACAAATCAGAGCCGAAGCAACTGACTGCAATGTGATTGACGCAACCGCCAGTAAATTCACCCCGCCACCCTTAAAGCAGCGAGTGTATGCCAATCAGCCAGCCGCAAGCCAAGGCGTCGCTGCAGTTCGCTTTGCTTCAAAATCGTCGATTGAAGATTCTTTTTCCATCGTCAGGCCGATATCGTCAAGGCCATTCAGCAAACAATGCTTTTTAAAGGCATCGACTTCAAAGGCAATTTCTCCGCCATCAGGCCCTTTGATCATCTGCGATTCCAGATCAACAGAAAGCGTTGCGTTCGCACCGCGTTCAGCGTCTTCCATCAGCTTATCGACCTGCTCTTGCGGCAGAGCGATGGGCAAAATGCCATTCTTGAAGCAGTTATTGTAGAAAATATCAGCGAAACTCGGCGCGATCACGCAACGGATGCCGAAATCGAGGATTGCCCATGGGGCATGTTCACGAGAAGACCCGCAGCCAAAATTATCCCCTGCAATCAGGATCTTCGCATCGCGGTAGGCAGGTTTATTGAGAACGAATTCAGGGTTTTCAGACCCATCATCCTTATAGCGCATTTCTGAGAATAGTGCGACGCCAAGGCCCGTTCGCTGGATTGTTTTCAGATATTGTTTTGGAATGATCATGTCCGTGTCGACATTGATCTGATGCATTGGCGCAGCAACGCCTTCGAGTTTATCAAATTTTTCCATAATCGCGGCCTTTCGTGCTTTGGCTTCGTAAATCACGACCAGCGATATCGTGCAAGCATGAGACTGCTATATTACCTACGCCGTAGCGCGCCGCTCGATCAGCTTTGCATAAATCGACGCGCCGACGGGCAGGATGCTCTCATCCAAATAAAACGCATCATTGTGAAGCGGGATCGTTCCTTCATGACCGACAGTACAATACGCACCGGGGACGGCGCGCAGCATATCGGAGAAATCTTCTGACCCCATTTTGACAGTTTCAGTCACAGTCGCGTTTTCGCTTCCGACAATCTCGCCCGCGGCTTCCAGCATCACATCACTCAACGCAGCATCATTCACCAGCACATCAAAGATCTCACGATTATCAAATTCAATCTCGACGTTGTACGCCGAGGCGATCCCTGCACAAAGCTCGCGGATTCGTTGCCGCACCAAATCTGCGGTTTCGGGATCAAAATACCGCATCGTGCCGCTGATCGTACAAACAGAAGGGATCACGTTATAAGCAGACCCCGCATGGATTTGCGTCACCGACAGTACAATCGGCTCTGTCGGTTTGATATTTCGGCTCACGATGGTCTGTAATTGCGCCACGAGAGACGCAGCAATTACAATCGGGTCCTTCGAAGCTTGCGGCATCGCGGCGTGAGAGCCGAAGGCCCGCACATGAATATCAAAGAAATCCGCACCCGCCATCGCCTGCCCCGGCTTTACGCCCACATGCCCCGGTGCTCCGTTAGGATTATTATGCATCCCGTAAATCTCATCACAGGGGAAACGGGTGAAGAGATCATCGGCCAACATCGCCCGTGCGCCGCCTAATCCCTCTTCAGCAGGCTGAAAGATAAACACGGCTGTCCCGGCAAAGTCGCGCGTTTCCGCCAAATACCGCGCAGCCCCAAGCAACATCGTCGTGTGAGCGTCATGGCCGCAAGCGTGCATAACCCCCGGCGTTTTCGATGCAAATGGCAGGTTAGAACGCTCATCAATCGGCAAGGCATCCATATCCGCCCGCAAACCGATTGTTCGCCCTCCTCCTTTACCCTTCAGCACCCCAACGACACCGGTCTTACCAATCCCGGTATGAACTTCGACACCCCATTCCGTGAGCAGGCGCGCAACAATGCCGGAGGTTCGCACCTCTTCCATGCCAAGTTCAGGGTGTTCATGAAAGTCGCGCCGGATTGAAGTTAGCTCACCAGCAAAATCGGCAATACGATCAATGATAGGCATGAAATCCCCCTGAGTAATTCGTTCAGTCGCTACTTCGGTATCAAGTTAAATCGCTTTCGCTTTTGTCCTGCGGCTCTATTTCCTTTGTCTCAATGCGCAGACGCAGACAGCCCAACTCTTTGCTCTTCCTGATTGGCCAACCAATTATCTTTTCCCGATTAGCCACGGTTCCCGCCAGACCCTTTCTCGGCCTTACCTATTTCGAGGCCCGTGGCTTCCTCCGCCAAGCGTTATTCGTCATCCAACATATCCAGCACAGTATTGCGGTCCGTGGATTTCATTCGGTTAAATGCGATTTGCGCTTGTTTGAGATCTTGCGAAAAACCTCGTTCCGCAGCGTTTATCAGCGCTTTCGTTGTGGGATGTTCTGCGCCAAGGACAAAGGTGACAGGTTTGACCAGTCGGCCTATGGTTTCCTGATCAAGTGCTGTTTCGTCCATTGGCTTAACCTATCCGCGATCAATTCTATTCAATATTGACCATGAGGCGTAAGAGCAGCAATGGTCAACTATTTGGCCGAACGAAGTAAAATTAAACCTAAATGCCTGTCATTTCGGACAATTTTACCATGCACCCCCTCAAAATAACGAGACCTAATCAAGCACAACCCATAAATCTAACGATTACCAGCAGACAACCGCTCAACACGCCTTGAAAGCAGCCATGCAAAAGGCCATTTTAATCACAAGCCAGTATGGGCGTCGGGACGTGCTTAATATACTAAGGCGATCCGGCACAGCTTTTGAGGACACTTAATGTCAGACGTGAATATCCCCGAATCGGCAGTCTATCCGGTCCTGCCACTTCGCGACATCGTTGTTTTTCCTGATCTCATCGCTCCTCTTTTTGTGGGACGCGAGAAATCCGTACTCGCACTCGAAGACGTGATGAACAACGATCGACAGATTCTCCTCGTGACCCAAAAAGACGCCGGCGAAGACGATCCCGGTCCAGATGACATTTTTCAAGTCGGTGTGGTCGCGTCTGTCCTCCAACTGCTTAAATTACCAGACGGCACAGTCAAAGTGCTGGTCGAAGGCAAGCAACGCGCAAAAATTACCTCATTTGTTGAGAACGATTCTTTCTTTGAGGCTACGGCTGCGCCGATCATTGAAACCCAAGGCGATGAGGATACCGCGCAGGCTCTGATCCGCACGGTTACCAAAGAGTTCGAGAAATATATCAAACTCAATAAAAACATCCCTCAGGAAGCGCTCGCTGCTGTCAATCAAATCGACGAACCCGGCAAGTTGGCGGATACTGTCGCGCATCATCTTGCTGTCAAAATCTCCGAGAAGCAGGAATTGCTGGAAGAGTTTGAGGTGACCAAACGTCTCGAGAAGATGTTTGGCTTGATGCAAGGCGAGATTTCAGTCCTTGCCGTCGAGAAAAAGATTAAATCCCGCGTCAAACGCCAGATGGAGAAAACTCAGCGGGAATATTATCTCAACGAGCAAATGAAGGCGATCCAGCGCGAGCTTGGCGAGGGTGAAGACGGCAAAGACGAGATGGGCGAATTAGAATCGCGCATCAACGAAACCAAACTCTCCAAAGAGGCCAAGGAAAAGGCGGAAGCTGAGCTTAAAAAGCTGCGCAACATGTCTCCAATGTCTGCCGAGTCGACGGTGGTACGCAACTATCTGGACTGGATGCTATCAATTCCTTGGGGCAAAAAATCTCGCCTCAAGAAAGATTTGAATGCTGCGCAAGACATCCTTGATGCCGATCACTACGGTCTTGAAAAGGTCAAAGAGCGCATTGTCGAATATCTTGCGGTGCAACAGCGCCAGCAGAAAATGAAAGGACCTATCCTTTGTTTGGTCGGTCCTCCAGGCGTGGGTAAAACCTCACTCGGCAAATCCGTCGCAAAAGCTACTGGCCGCGAGTTCATCCGAATCTCGCTTGGTGGCGTGCGCGATGAAGCCGAAATTCGTGGCCATCGTCGTACATACATCGGCTCGATGCCCGGTAAGATCATCCAGTCTATGAAAAAGGCAAAAACGACCAATCCGATCATCCTGCTCGATGAAATCGACAAGATGGGTCAGGATTTTCGAGGCGATCCGGCGTCGGCGATGCTTGAGGTCTTGGACCCCGAGCAGAACTCCGCTTTCGCCGATCACTATCTCGAAGTTGATTACGATCTGTCGAACGTGATGTTCCTAACCACAGCGAACTCTATGAACATGCCGCGCCCATTGCTGGATCGCATGGAAGTCATCACATTGTCCGGCTACACCGAAGAAGAGAAGGTTCAGATCGCAAAACGTCACTTGGTAGAAAAGCAACGCGAGGGCCACGGTCTTAAAGACGGAGAGTTCTCGATCAGCGATGCCGCCCTATTAGAACTGACTCGCACATACACCCGCGAGGCAGGTGTGCGTAACCTTGAGCGTGAAATCGCCAAGCTCGCGCGCAAATCAGTGACGAAGATCATTAAGGACAAGGCAAAATCGGTAAAAATCACACCCAAAATGCTAGACGATCTGCTTGGGCCGAAGAAATTCCGCTTTGGCCTTGCAGAAGAGCAAAACGAGATTGGCGTTGTTACCGGCCTTGCATGGACTGAGGTGGGTGGAGACCTGCTTTCCATCGAAGCGCTGAAGCTGCCAGGCAAAGGACGTATGAAGACGACCGGCAAACTGGGCGATGTAATGAAAGAATCAATCGACGCTGCTTCGTCGTTTGTACGCTCAAAAGCTCCAGAATTTGGTGTCAAACCGCCACAGTTCGAAAAACTTGATATTCACGTCCATGTACCCGATGGCGCGACTCCGAAGGACGGTCCTTCGGCTGGTATCGGCATGGTCACAAGCATCGTTTCAGTGCTTACAGACATCCCAGTTCATAAGGACATTGCGATGACTGGTGAAGTTTCGTTACGGGGCAAAGTACTACCCATTGGTGGACTTAAAGAAAAGCTGCTGGCAGCCCTGCGTGGCGGCATCAAAACGGTGTTAATTCCTCAAGAGAATGAAAAAGATCTCAGAGAGATGCCCGATAGTATTAAGAAAGGGCTGGAAATTATTCCAGTATCGGATGTTGAAGAGGTTTTGGAGCGTGCACTGATACGCAAACCAAAGGCAATCAAGTGGACTGTTGCGGATCAAGAAGCCGCAGAGGCTCAATTTGCATTACCTCCGAATGCGCACCCCGAAACCGGGGCAACGGGATACAACGCATAGGTGAATAAAACTTTCAACTAACAAGCGCACAAAAGACTCATACGAGCGAAAGTGTACCCTTGTATGTTTTTTTCTTTTGACACTTCGTGAGGGTTTCCTAAGTTCCGCGCACACAAATGACTTACGAGGGAATGTCAGTGAACAAGAAAGAACTCGCCGCAGCAGTGGCTAGCAAAACCGATATGACGAATGCGGCTGCAGCAGAGGCTGTTGAAGCAGTATTTGATGTCATCACGGAATCATTGAAGAAAAAGGACGACGTGAAGCTGCTTGGCTTTGGGACGTTCACAGTAACTCGCCGGGCAGCCAGTGAAGGCCGCAATCCGCAAACGGGTGAAAAGATCAAGATCAAAGCCTCTAACCAAGCCAAATTCAAGGTTGGTAAAGGCCTCAAAGAAGCAATCAACTAAAAGACATGCGGTTGTTCTGAGACATCAGATACGCAAAACGGCCAATAACAATGTGCGGGCACATGAAAATATACAACGGAAAGCTTGCACTCTCTGTACGGTTTCTGATATTTAGCCCGCGCATTGTTTTCTAAGTCTCATCGTTCCGATCCTAAGCAAAACCTTGCTGAATGACGGCTTTGAATTTAGGGCAAAAAATCTTCTGTGTTTTTGTTGATCATCAGTCAATAAAAGCGTTATAGACTGTTCTCGGTCAGACGGCAGAAAGTGCCTGAGACTGAATTTGGGGGCGGTTAGCTCAGTTGGTAGAGCATCTCGTTTACACCGAGAGGGTCGGGAGTTCGAGCCTCTCACCGCCCACCAGAATAAAAAAAGCCTCACGCAATGCGTGGGGCTTTTTTTTGTGATAGACATCCGTTCGCAAATTTCGTCGTCGAACGGAGCATATCCTCAGTCGTGTTCTGACAATGGAATGTTCATGCAGAGAGGCTTTTCCTATCGCGAAGCCTATGCACACCCATATCCTTTAATCAGAAACTCACCATTGGCTTGCTGTTCAAACTCTACCTGACCGGCAGCGCTATAGCCTTCAGGGCATGCTTTCTGCGCTTCTTCGAAACACGCCTGTTGTTCAGGTGAACCGCTCAAAACCGGCTTAGGACAAAAATGCCCGCCGGAAGAGAATGGATTTAATGACGACGGAACGGAACCACTGCCATAGCTGTTCACCGGAATGGTTCCCACACCAGTATCATTATAGACAGGATTTCCGCTGATAAGCGGGGCAGCATCATCACTACCTCCACAACTCGCGAGAAGCATAAGACAAGAAAAGATTGCGATCGGCTTCATGGGAATTCTCCGCGAAGTGAATACACGCCTAAAATTCGACGTTGTACAGATGCTGCAGATTAAATTGAAAGACGATGAACAGCGGGTAAACAAGCGCCCATGTTGCAGCGGTCAATAATGCATTTTCGTGTTTATTTTCTCTCAGTCCCATCAAACATGACGCAAGGAGACTATGCCGAGGGATCATATAAGCTTTTCTTGCAGTGCAGCACGATTAATGTTGCGACGCAGCATAAAATCACTAAATAGGTCTTCAGCGGCGTTGATCTCATCCTCCCAGATGCAACGCCTAAACTGATACCCTCGTCTGCATGTCAGGCGAGGGTTTTTTCTTGCGGGTTTATGGGTACTCCAAGCCAAACACCCTTTAACAAGAAATGCCATGCAAAGCTCAGAGAGGCTTCAAGAGACCCTAACCTGCGGACATAGAGGTACTCTCCTGTTTGATAGGGATTACATGCGTAAAATATTACTCATGTGGAATCGACGTTTCTGAAAGCATTGATTCAAAGCAATAAGCCGCATCACTTCTCCAAAGCTGCGAGCCTCCTTTTCAGGGCATCAACTGTGTCGAACAATCTCGGCAACCGCCTCAGCGCCATAACCCCGCGAAGTGCTTCATCTCGTTTGACGGCGGGAACGCCCATCATGATGTTGCGCGACGGGATATTAGTCGCGACAGCGGACGCAGCACCGACCAATACATCCGAACCAATGGTGACGTGATCCGCAACCCCGACCTTTCCGCCAAGAACGACCCGATCTCCGACAACGGCACTACCCGCGATACCAACTTGCGCACACAGCATACAGGTTCCACCAATATGGACGTTGTGACCAATCTGCACGTGGTTATCCAATTTGGTTCCGTTTCCAATCTTCGTATCCGTCAGTGTTCCTCGATCAATCGTCGTGCAAGCCCCAACTTCGACATCATCGCCCAATGTGACCGCGCCCAAAGAATGAATACGAACCAGTGAGGTATTTTGAATATCAGAGGTCGAGCCGCCGCTCGCTTTTGCCGCTTCAACAGCGCCCATCTGAGGTGTGACGAACGAAAAGCCGTCCGCGCCGATCACTGCATTCTGATGGATGATGACCCGTGCGCCGATGGTTACGCGCTCACCAATACGCGCACCGGAGTGGATCAGCGCATCATCGCCAATACGCGCATCTGCTCCGACAGAAACATGCGGAAGAATGCGTGACCCTGCCCCCACCGAAGCACGCGCACCAACATAAGCAAACGCACCAACCGCCACGCCCTCACCAAGCACTGCTGAAGGGTCAATGAAAGCGCTGGGATGGATGCCTGCGGCGAGGTCAATCTCATGCGCGAACGCAGATGTCACTCCAGACAAGGCATAGCGAGGACGTCCAACGAAAATCGCGGCCTGTAATCCCAAAGCCTGCCAATCAGCTCCCTCAGCCAGAACAGCAGCTTTGGCGTCTTTTAGTTTAGCAACAAATTCCGGCGATGTAGCCACCGCAATCGCACCGGATTGATGCGCTTCATCAGGGTGAACGGGACGAGAAACGGCTAGAGAGCCGTCGCCCTTGAACGTAGCACCCAGCTCTTTTGCAAGTATCTCAATGGTGAGGTTTGGCATTGATCCGTTCCAACAATTGCATAATTGCTCATGCAGAACAGATACCCCGCTTTAGCGGGGTATAACAGGTCAATCAGTCAAAGCCCGGACGTTTGTCGTTCTTCAACATCCGCATGAAGCGCCCTAGCAAGGGTCTCATCCCGCCCATAGACATCCTCGCGGAAATGCAACGTTCCGGCATGGTCGACCCATGATGTCAGATACATGAGATGAACCGGAATCGGACGCTCAAGCGACACTTCGGTTTCTTCTCCGGTCGCAAGAATATTTTCG
>CALKBI010000055.1 GCA_937990185.1 uncultured Neomegalonema sp.
TGGCCGAGTCCACATGCGCATTTGCTGTCATTTCAGCGCTGGGCGCGTACTTTTCTTCGGACATAAAACGTCTCCCCGTTTTCGATTCTTTATTTTCGGCCAGAGCTTATGACGCAGTGCAACATGACGCAAGGTTTCGGATTGTAACAGCGTTACTGCCGGTCAAGCTGTTCAACCGCCCAAACCGCTGCATCTTTGACCACATCGCTGTCGTCATTTTTAAGATCAAACGCACACTGTCGAAGTGATAAATCTTGACTGTTTCCAATCGCATAAAGAACGTTTCTAACAAAACGATCACGCCCTATACGTTTGATTGGAGAGCCGGAGAACATCGCCCGAAATGCCGCATCATCAAGTACAACCAACTCCGCAAGTTTTGGAGCGCGCAGTTCTTCACGAGCATGATATGCTACCTCCGAAGCCTCCCGCGCGAATTTGTTCCATGGACAAACCGCTAGGCAATCATCACAGCCATAAATGCGATTGCCGAGTGCGGCGCGGAATTCAATTGGAATTGGCCCCTTATGCTCAATGGTGAGATACGAAATGCACCGCCTCGCATCCAGTTGATAGGGCGCAGTGAATGCAGCCGTTGGGCAAATATCGAGACAGGCGCGACATGACCCGCATTTATCTCCGTGGGGTTCGTCTGCTGGCAATTCGAGTGTCGTGAATATTGCCCCAAGAAAGGCCCATGATCCGACATCGCGTGACACGAGGTTGGTATGCTTACCTTGCCATCCAAGGCCCGCCGCCGCTGCAAGGGGTTTTTCCATAACTGGAGCAGTATCAACAAAAACTTTCACCTCGCATCCGGTTTCAGCAACCATCCAGCGCGCGATCTTTTTGAGCCGTTTTTTGATTTTGTCGTGATAATCGCGATTGCGGGCATAGACGCTGATCGTCGCACGATCCCGCTGTGGCAGTGTATCGAGCGGGTCAGTGTCCGGACCATAATTATCGGCCAGCATAATAACGGATTTGGCTTCCGGCCAAAGCACACTCGCATTTGCACGCCAGTCGAGACGATCCTCGAACCAACTCATATTGCCGTGCTTTTCATTCGCGACCCATTCGCGCAAGCGTTGTCCTGCCGGTCGCATTGAAGATGGCTCGCATATTCCGAAGCCTTCAAAGCCTTCATCGCGACAACGGGTTTCTAGAATTGCCCTATCCATCTGGGGAATGCCGTTTGTGATGACGGCGCATTCTCATCAAAAATCTAAATCAGCGTAATGTGCTGACGGCGGTAAGTTCGGCAAGTGATCAGCCAAAAGGCCGCGAAAAGCGGGCCGCGATTTTAGTTTCGCATACCATCCTTTAGCTCCGGGAAAATCCTCCCAGGGCACTGCGCCGATGTAATCTAAACAACTCAGATGTCCGGCAGCCGCGAAATCTGCAAAACTTATACGGTCTCCGGCAAGCCAATTACGGCGTTCTACCAACCAAGAAATGTATTCCAGATGCGTTCGGAGGTTTGTTGTTCCCGCCCTGATATAACGCGAATCCGGTTCGCCTTGCTTCCGAAAGCGTTTGTATATTCGTTCAACGAGTAAGTTCTCGGTCACCTCATTGCGGAATTTTACGTCAAACCAACTCACTAGCCTGCGGACTTCTGCTCGTGCGGTAGAAGACTCCGGCAGCAAAGCATGGTCGGTATAGACTTCTTCCAGATACTCACAGATTGCATTTGAATCGATAACGCGCCGTCCATTCTCTTCAACAAGAACAGGGACTTCACAGGCAGGATTTAACTTTAATAGTGAAGCTGGTCTTTCCCAAGGCGCATGATCAATGAGATCAGCTTCCAAGGCTTTTTCGCCAAGCGTCAGCCGAACCTTCCTACAAAAAGGTGACAATGGAAACGAATGAAGCTCGCGCATTATTCCTCAGTTGCTTTCTCTTCACCAAATAGAATGTCGTGAATGCGTATCGCACCCTCTTGAAGCGTAGGGACGAACTTTCGCGCATCTTCGAAATTGATTCGTTGAATCGGAGCATGAAACGCCACGGCACACGAAAACCTACCTTCGAGATCGTTCACAGGAACGGCAAAGGCAACCATGCCTGCCATGAATTCTTCATTATCCCACGAATAGCCAGCTTCACGTATCGTTCTAATTTCACTGCGAAGATCAGACAGATTCGTAATTGTATTGGGTGCTTCAGCTGTTAACTCCATCGCATCTAAAATGGATGTCAAATCGCTATCGCTAAAAGACGCAAGGAAGAGTTTTCCGCTCGCCGTACAATGGAATGGAACCTCCGTTCCGACAGGCAGTTGGAAGCGCAACGGCCAAGGCGTATCGACGCGATCAAGATAGGTCATCCCCGCAACAGTAGGGGCAGCAACATTGCAGGTTTCTTCGATCTTGGAAGCCACTGATTTCAAAACCATTCGGCGAGAAATATGCAATCGCGAAACTGTTTGTAAGCCTGTTGCCATAATGCGCGCACGCCTTGCGGGGCGTAAACGTCCACTATGATGTTCGCGGATTAAAAACCCTTCATCTTCAAGAGTCGTACAAAGGCGATGCAATGTTGGCTTAGGTAAATCTATCTCTTCGCCCAGCTCCGAGGGAGTCATGGGACGACCACTTGTCGCGAGCGCCTCAAAGATGAGAAGCATACGGAGGTTCGTCGGAATTCGACTCGAGTCATCAATCATAGAAAACATGTACCGTAGCTTTTGAGAAAAAGTACTTTCATTTTTTTGAGACTCGTGGTTTCATTTTTCAAACACAGGTAAAACAACCTGATCGGGGGAACTCTTGGAATACGATTACGTCGTCGTTGGTGCAGGTTCGACAGGCTGTGCGTTAGCATCCAGACTTTCAGAGTCTGGCGATGCTTCTGTGGCACTCATCGAGGCCGGTGGGCGCGATTGGAACCCTTGGATACACATTCCAGTTGGCTACTTTCGGACGATGGGAAATAAATCCGTTGACTGGTGCTATAAAACTCAACCCGATCCTGGGATCAACGGGCGTAGCATAAATTGGCCCCGTGGGAAAGTCTGGGGAGGGTCCAGTTCCCTGAATGGTCTGCTATACGTACGCGGCCAAGCAGAAGACTATGACCAATGGCGTCAACAAGGTAATGTTGGCTGGGCATGGGACGACGTACTACCCTACTTCATAAAGTCTGAAAATAATGAGCGTGGTGCAGACGCGCTGCATGGTGCTGACGGACCACTCGCCGTCAATGACATGCGCTTGCGCCGTGAAATTTGTGACCAATGGGTCGAGGCTGGGCAAGCCGCCGGATATAAATTTAATCCCGATTACAACGGCGAAGATCAAGAAGGCGTTGGATACTTTCAATTCACTTGCCGAAAAGGGCGACGCTGTAGCGCTGCGTCTGCCTACATCACGCCGAATCTTGGCAGAGAATCGCTAGACGTAATCAGTAAAGCGCTTACCCGCCGCGTGATTTTTGAAAACAACGTCGCAGTTGGTGTCGAAATAGAACGGGGTGGAAAAGTCGAGACTATTAAGGCTCGTAGCGAAGTCATCCTATGTGCAGGCGCGATTGGGTCGCCGCAAATCTTGATGCTTTCCGGTATCGGCAATGCTGAGGATCTTAGATCTCACGGAATAGAAGTACTTAAAGACGCGCCAGACATGGGACGGAATTTGCAAGATCACTTGCAAGCGCGTTTGGTGCATAAATGCGCAAAGCCTACCATGAATAACGAAGTAAACTCGCTCATTGGCAAGGCGAAAATAGCTGCCGAATACGCACTGAAACGCACAGGGCCAATGACGATGGCGGCCAGCCTTGCTTGTGGATTCTTGAAAACGCGCGAAGATCTCGAAACTCCCGATATTCAATTCCATATTCAGCCTTGGAGTGCCGATAGTCCTGCTGAGGGACCCCACAAGTTCTCGGCATTCACATCTTCTGTCTGCCAATTAAGACCGGAGAGCCGTGGCCATTTGGAATTAGCAAGTTCAGACCCTAAAGATTATCCACTGATTCATCCGAACTATTTGGCGACACCTCTCGACCAGCAAACCATGGTTGAAGGTGTAAAAATCGCTCGACAGATTGCCGATGCAGAACCTTTGAAAAGCTCGATTACTTCAGAGCACGCTCCGGGTTTAGACGTGCAATCCGATGAAGATCTGCTGACTTGGATTCGGAATACATCTACAACGATCTATCACCCATCTGGAACATGCCGTATGGGTCAAGACGATAAGGCAATAGTAGACGAGCGGTTGCGGGTGAAAGGTGTTTCTAACTTGCGTGTCGCTGATTGTTCGATCATGCCAACACTTGTGTCGGGAAACACGAATGCTCCCGCAATTATGATCGGCGAGAAATTATCTGACATGATCCGCGAAGACGCACAACAATTTGCAGGGGCAGCTTAAGCGATGTGGGATACGATTTTTGATTACAGCGCGATCATTATTGCTGATCTAATTCTATCCGGTGATAATGCGCTGATCATCGGCATGGCTGCCGCCGGTCTTTCTCCAGAACTCCGCAAGAAAGCCATCCTGTACGGCATGGTCATTGCTGCGGTTTTACGGGTTGTCTTTGCCGTTATTGCGACAAAGTTGCTCGGCGTACCGGGGCTGTTGTTTGTCGGCGGGTTGCTGCTGGTTTGGGTCTGTTGGAGTCTTTACAAAGACATCCGAAATCATACTGATCATCAGGCCGAAATGGCGATGGAAGAAGCCGAGAGCGGTGGATATGAAGGCAAGCCTAAGCGCACCATGAAACAAGCGCTTATCGCTATTACTATTGCCGACGTCTCAATGTCGCTCGATAACGTGTTGGCCGTTGCCGCTATTGCTGACGGAGATTCGACAAAGCTGATCGTCGGATTAGGACTTGCGATACTTCTGATGGCATTTGCAGCCACGATGATCATGAAGTTACTTGCATCTTATCCATGGATATCGTGGCTTGGTTTGATCGTCCTTATCTACGTAGCATTTGAGATGCTTTACCGAGGAATTACGAACTGCGAAACTGGGATAGGACCAATTATTGGCTTTATATCCGAAACGCAGTGTGTTCCGAGCGGTAGCGGAGGGGGCCATTGAGCAGATTGGAATTAACCTTAGCCTGCATTCATGTATCAGCAGTCTTGTATAAGAATAAACCGCTGTGATACCGATAGAGTTGGAATAAGGTAGAGAGATAGTTTGCTGCGCTGATTTGGGCGCAGCTGCTTGGAGACAACGATACTACGACCAAACCCCAGGGAGGATATGATGGGATTTTTGAAGACAGCGGCGCTCGGTGTGAGTCTTGCCGCATTCACAGCTTCGGCTGCTTTTGCTGAAACAGTCATCCGCGTTCAGTCGGTTATCCCGGCAAAAGCAGATGAAGTGTTCATGCTCAACGAGTTCGGCAAGGACGTTGCTGCACTTACAAACGGCTCGCTTAAAATTGAAGTTCTGCCAGCCGGTGCAGTTGTTGGTGTTAAAGAAACACTCGACGCTGTTGATAAAGGCCTGATCGAAGGTGGTTTTGCTTGGACTCACTACTGGTCTGGTAAGCACCCTGCAGCAATGCTGTTTGGTTCCCCAGTCGCTGGTGCTGGCGTTGGCATCGATAACATCGCATTCGTATCATGGTTCCAGTATGGCGGCGGCAAAGAGCTGTATGACCAACTCTGGGACGAAATGGGCGTAAACGTAAAAGGCTTCATGCTTCAGCCAGTTGGCCCAGAAGCACTTGGCTGGTTCAAAGAGCCAATCACGTCTATGGACGACTTCCGTAAATACCGCTTCCGTACGCCTCCAGGAATTCCTGGTCAGACGTATAAAGACATCGGTGTTGCATCGGTTGCTATGGGCGGTGGTGACATCCTCCCAGCCCTTGAAAAAGGCACGATTGACGCGGCTGAATGGTGCTGCCCTAAGCCTGACTCGGTATTTGGCTTCCAGAAAGTTCTGAAGCATTATTACCTTCAGGGTCTTCACCAAGTTGTTGTGAACGCTGACATGTACATCAATGGCGATGTTTATGACGGTCTTTCGGATCTTGAGAAGAAAGCTCTTGAAGTTGCTGCAAACGCATCCCTTTCAAAAGCTATGTCCTACCGTATCTATGAAAACGGTAAGGCTCTCAAAGACCTCGTAGAGAACCACGGTGTTCAACTGCACGACACTCCAGCGGATTACTTCCCAGCGTACATGAACGCTGCGAAAGCTGCGCTTGAGAAAAACTCTGCTGAGAACGAGTTCTTTGCAAAAGTTTGGCAGTCACAAAAAGACTTCGCTGCGATTGCTGTTCCTTTCTGGGCTGGCGCTCAGGCATCGAACGCTGCTCTCGGCAAAGCTTTCGCCGACTCGGTCAAGTAATTTGACGATTTGTCCCAACGCTTCGCGCGTTGGGACATTTTCTTTTTTGAATTTATTCCGATTTTCTAACCTAATTTTTGGGTTAACAGCAGAATTGTAGGCATCGCTATGGCGAACGACCCAGATATCGGCGAACTCGATATTACAGACGAGCTAATTGCAGAGCGCCGCGCAGAAAAACCGGGTGAAACGCCGGAAGACATGACACCGTGGCAGCGCCCGATTACCGCTTTCATTGATGTCCTAAACCTCTGGGCGGGTCGGATTATCTGTCTTCTGCTCGTACCGCTTATCTTTGCGATGATTTTTGAGGTCTTTTCACGGACCGCATTCGGAATGCTCGCAGCAAATGGAATGGTAGAAAAAGCCCGCGAGTGGGGTCTGGGCCCGACACTCTGGGTTTATGATATCAGTCGGATGACAGGCGGCGTTCTCTTCATGGGTGCTGCTGGGTATGCTCTATTGCGCGGCGTCCATATTCGCGCTGACTTTTTGTTCCGCAATTGGACTCCTAAGACCCAAGCCACCGTCGATGCGGTGCTTTACATGCTGTTCTATTTTCCAGCGATGCTTTTCTTCTTTTGGAGCGCGTTGGATTTTACTCTGGACTCAATGGGTTGGCGCGGATGGGATAAGCCTTGGGGACGCTGGGAAGAAGCGTCTGACTCCACATGGGCGCCAATTCTTTGGCCTGCTCGTATCTTTATGCCTATCGGTGCGCTTCTGCTGTTTTTGCAAGGTTTTGCAGAACTCTTCAGAGCATTCCATCAAATGGGGAAGGAACGCGAAGCAAAGTTCCTCAAAATATTCGTTCCTTATCTCGTAGCGCTTGCCATCGTATTCGTTGCGGTATTCTTCCCGAAAACACTGCCACTAGGAGATTGGCTTGGCGGATTATTCGGAGGGATGGGCGATATTGATAAGCCGACAATCGGCCTCTATATGCTCGCCGCAATGTTGTTTTCGATTTTCGTGGGCTTCCCGATTTCGTTTACGCTGATCTTCCTCGGGTTCGTCTTCGGAACGTGGGGCACGAACAGCGACCTTACGTTCTACCTGCTCACGCTACAAACAAACTCAACGATGCTGGATGATCAGCTCGTTGCCGTGCCGCTGTTTATCTTCATGGGCATCATGATGGAACAAGCGGGCCTGATGGAGCGCCTGTTCAACGCGGTCCAGATGATGATGTCGCGCACAAAGGGCGCTCTCTTTATCGCAGTGCTTTTCGTTTCCACAATCTTTGCTGCAGCGACAGGTATTGTGGGTGCGTCAGTGACGATCCTCGGCATCATGGCTGCGAAGACGATGAACCGGTCCGGCTATGATGTGCGTATGGCTGCGGGTACGATTACGGCGGGTGGTACACTCGGTATTCTGATCCCACCATCAATTATGCTGATTGTTATGGGACCCGTTCTGGAAGTCCCAGTGACCGACCTCTTCCGCGCGGCCATCGTACCGGGCGTGATGCTTGCTGGGCTTTATATGCTCTACGCAGTTGGGCGTTGTTGGATTAATCCAAGCCTTGGTCCAATCCTCGCGCCTGAAGATCAACCAGAGACATCGCCTTATTACCTCGTCGAAGTGGCACTGGTTATGGCCTCGCTGATTATCTTCATTCAGCTATGCGTAATGGGCGCGAGTGGCAGCTTAGCCTTCTTCCCTCTAGGGGGACTCGTCATCCCGATCCTTTGGATCGTGTTTATGTTTGCTACCTTCCAGTTCATGAGGAAGGTAAAGCCCGGTGGTTTCTACTTCTCGGACCTTTGGTACGAATTCTTCATGGGTCTCGTTCCGCCGACTGTCCTGATCTCGTTTGCCCTTGGTTCGATCTTACTCGGTTGGGCAACACCGGCTGAAGCTGCTGCCTGTGGTGCGTTTGGCTCGATCTTACTATCGATCCTCTACCGTAAATTCGGCTTTAGCGGCTTTTATGATGCGCTGATCAAGACGCTGGAAATCACCGTCCTGATTATGTTCCTCGTTGCTGCCTCGAATTTCTTTGGTGCGGTCTTCTCAAACCTTGGCACTCCGAAGATGTTGACTGAGTTGCTGCTGTCGCTCGATCTTGGTCCAGTGCTGACACTGATCCTGATTATGGCTCTGATCTTCTTGCTAGGCTGGCCTCTCGAGTGGGTTCCAATCGTACTGATTATCGTGCCGATCCTGATGCCGGTCGTCGAGACGCTTGGTCCTGCCTTCGGTCTGGATCGTGTTGATCTGCTGGTCTGGTTTGCGATCTTGGTGGCTGTGAACTTACAAACTGCCTGGCTATCGCCGCCAGTTGCCCTGTCCGCATACTTCCTGAAAGGCGTTGTGCCCGAATGGGACTTGAAAGACATCTACCTCGGTATGATGCAATTCATGGTCATCCAGGTTATCGGCCTTGTCATGATCTTCGTCTTCCCGGAAATCGCCCTATGGCTGCCACGCTATCTTGATGGCGGCTAAGGCCAGCAAGAGCTGCCCTATAGATGTGTGATTCATGAAGAACAAAAGCCCCGGAATTATCCGGGGCTTTTTTATTGGTAAATTTGGTTGGAAGCTTCGGTATTATTTAGCCTTTGCCATTCAATCGCATAACGAGGCTGGACGTATCCCAACGCCCGCCGCCCATCTTTTGAACGTCCTCGTAAAAACCATCGACGATTTTAGCGACAGGGAGATCAGCACCAATATTTTCGGCGTGGCCAAAACAAATGCCTAAATCCTTGCGCATCCAATCAACCGCAAAGCCTTGATTGTCTTGATAAGCGCCATCAAGCACCCATTCAAATCGATTCGCCATCTGCCAACTGCCAGCAGCACCGCCTGAAATTGCATCGACCACTTTTCGGCCATCCAGACCGGCTTTATTCGCAAATTCAAGACCTTCAGACAGGCCCTGAACCAAGCCAGCAATACAAATCTGATTGACCATTTTACAGATTTGACCAGCTCCCGGTTGCTCACCGATATGCACGATAGCCTTTGCGTAACAATCCATGATTGGCTCTGCCTGAGCGAAATTCGCCGGTGAACCGCCGCACATAATAGCAAGTTGGCCATTCTCGGCGCCTGCTTGACCGCCCGAAACCGGCGCATCAACAAATCCGCATCCCTTTGCAGCAGCTTCTTTCGCTAACTCTTCAGCAACCGACGCGGAAGCCGTGGTGTGATCAATAAAAACAGCCCCTTCTTTTAGTCCGTGAAATGCACCGCCTTCTCCGGTTGTAACCGAGCGCAAGTCATCGTCGTTGCCGACACAGGCCATTACAAAATCACACCCTTCGGCGGCTGCTTGAGGTGTTTCAGCCTTTGATCCACCGTATTCAGCAACCCATTTGTCTGCTTTTGCAGCTGTTCGATTATAAACAGTCGTCTCATGCCCGGCCTTTTGTAAATACCCAGCCATAGGGTATCCCATAACGCCTAAACCAATAAATGCGACTTTCGCCATTTTGTTGCTCCTTAAAAGCCGTTAATGCAGACAGGCTTGACCTGTACACCTTACGCGGCGACACCTCTAATGCTGCACACGATGGTCTTGGTCAGCGTTACGTCAAGGGTTTTGAAATTAAAAGGGAGGTGAGCCAGTAATGTCTATTCTTTGGCGATGGTTCATCCGTGCAGTGATCGCTGTTAGCATTATCGTCGCTGTAGGCGCTGGTGCAGCCTTTTGGTTTGGTTCACGTGCAATTCCAGAAATGCAAGGAACCGTAAAGCTCACGGGTATCGAAGCTGAGGTTGAAATCATCAGGGACGAATTTGGCGTTCCGCGTATTTTAGCTCAATCTGACAATGATGGCTTGTTTGCTCTCGGCTATGTCCATGCAAGTGATCGATTGTGGCAAATGGATTTGTCCCGCCGTCTTGCGCAAGGCAGGCTTTCCGAAAGGTTTGGTGAGCGTGGGCTGGCAACTGACCGGCTGATGCGGGCACTTGATCTCGATGGCTATGCCGAACGCAGCCTCGGTGTATTACGAGCGGATACTCTACGAAATTTAGAATCTTATTCTGCTGGAGTGAATGCTCGGTTGAGAGAAGTTGAAAATACCGGGCATGGTGCTATCGAATTTTCAATTTTTGGCACTGACATAGATCCGTGGACGCCTGCGGATTCTCTCTCAGTCCTAAAGAGCATGGCCTTTCAAATTTCGATTGCGTCTTTGCACAATGAAAGCGCGCGAGGGCGTTTAAGCCTTGCTTTAGAGCCTAATCAAGTCCGCGACCTCTTTCCAGAATATCCCGATAAAGGCATTGATGCGCTGCCCACCTTTTCGGGCGACGATAATGCACGATTGAGTCCAGCACGTTCTATTTTCACAGCAAATAGAAATCACCGCGCTGCTTCAAATGCCAAAGCACTGCCAATAGATACATCTCTTAGTTTTATTGGATTAGACGATCCTCGATTAGCGGGAGCATCGAGCGCTTGGGCAGTGGATGGATCGCGAACGGCAGGGCGCGCTCCTTTGCTTGCATCTGATCCGCATTTGCCTTTGACGGCTCCTTCTATTTGGCATCCGGCACAAATTACTACACCGGGTTTTTCTGTCATTGGCGCGACACTGCCGGGTATTCCTGCGATTGCATTCGGACGCAATACAGACGTTGCGTGGGGGCTGACTGCAACGCAGTTAGACGACATCGATATCTTTATTGAAAAACTTTATGTCGACGAACCAACTCGATATGTAGGCCCCCGCGGGCCATTGCTGTTCGATATTCGAAAAGAAACTATCGAAGTTAAAGACGGCCAGGATGTTGACCTCACTTTGCGTTCAAGTCGGCATGGACCGGTTATTCCGCTAGAAACTGCTGGCCTGTCAGCAGTTACTCCTCCAAATCACGTAGCCACAATGTCGTGGACGGCCTTAGCCGATGATGACACGACCATCGAAGCGCTCATTGATCTGAACAGGACTCAATCAGCAGAAGCGGCAATTAAAATTGCAGGGCAAGTCGTAGCCCCTGCCCTCAATCTCGTTGTTGCTGACAAAGAAACCATTGGAATCGCTCTTGCTGGCCGCGTTCCGTTGCGGCGGTTTACAGCCCCCTTTCAAGGGCGCTTGCCGTCCCCCGGTTGGACCGACAGAAATGATTGGACCGGATGGATGCGGGACGCCGCATTGCCTCGTCTGATCGAACCCGAATCCGGTGCTGTAGCGAATGCGAACAATCGGATAGGCAATGCCCCATTTCCCAGACATCTGTCTTATGACTGGGATGCGCCTTATCGAATAAATCGCATCGAAAAGCTTGTAAATGGCCGCGCAGCCCATTCAATCGAGAGCTTTAAAGCCATGCAATCGGATAATGTATCCGGTACTGCACGCGCACTCCTCCCATTAATTGCTGCCCCCCTATGGGATAAAAAACCTCCCGATGATGCACACCCGTTGCGCCAAAATGCCTTATTGAGTCTGAGACTTTGGAACGGAGAGATGAGTGAGCACGCATCTGAACCACTGATATTCTCCGCATGGCAAAATGTATTATTATCAATGCTTGTCGAGGATGAATTGGGAGAACTGGTTTCCAGTTACAGGGGACCAAAGCCGCTTTTCATAGAACGTGTTTTTAAAGACATTGATGGGGCTTCTGTCTGGTGTGATGATGTGAGCACGGAAGACAGCGAAGAGACGTGTCACGGAGTCGCTGCGTTAGCTTTGGATAGAGCGCTTGAAGAATTGTCGAAGAAATACGGCGATGACGAACGGGTATGGCGTTGGGGCGTCGCTCATGTAGCTGAGCATCGCCATTCCACTCTGGGCGACGTAGCCACCAATATTTTGGGTTTACGGCTCGGGTTAGATAGCTTCGTCAATATTGTTCAGGAAACAAGTGGTGGGGACGATACATTGAATCGTGGAGCCATGGCGCATAACGGAAAAAATCCGTTCAAGAATGTTCATGGTGCGGGGTATCGAGGAGTATACGACTTCTCAGACCTTGATCGCTCACAGTTCATTGTTTCCACAGGCGCATCTGGCCATCCGCTTTCTGAGCATTACGCGAACTTGGCCCCCATGTGGCGGATCGGCGAGTATATGCCAATGTCATTGGATCGAGATGACTTCGAACCGGGAGCCATCGGCACATTACGGTTGCAGCCGATGACATCTACGAACGAAATTCAAGCTCGGTAAGAACTGTTATACTGCGCCAGAAGCCGCTGTTCTTATTGCCAGGATATTCTCACCATAGACCTCGGGTGAGGAAACGGAACCACCTTTGAACACTGCTGAACCCGCGACTAAAACATCTGCACCAGCTTCAACAACGAGCGGTGCTGTCTCTGGCGTCACGCCGCCATCAATTTCTATATGGATTGGCCTATTACCGATCATGGCTCGTAAGCGGCGAACTTTTTCGATTTGAGAATGAAGAAAACTTTGACCGCCGAAACCCGGATTTACAGTCATTACACAGACCAGATCGACCTTATCGAGCACATATTCGATTTCGCGTTCGGACGTTGCCGGGTTCAAAGCGACACCGGCTTTACACCCTAAATCTGCAATCGCTGCGAGCGTTCTATCCAAGTGAGGACATGCTTCTGCATGAACTGTGATTAAATCCGCACCAGCTTTCGCAAAGTGTTCGATAAAATTATCTACGGGTTCGATCATCAGATGAACATCCATCACAGTCTTTACGTGTGGACGAATGGCCGCAACTAAGGGGGGACCAAATGTAATATTCGGAACGAAATGACCGTCCATAACATCCACATGAACCCAATCGCAGCCTTGAGATTCAATTGCACGACATTCAGCGCCAAAATTAGCGAAGTCTGCACTCAGAATAGAAGATGCGATTTTTATGGATCGTTCAAATGACATACATACCCCCGCAGTCTCTCAAGCCGACTTGAATCAACCTGAGAAAAATTTTCGATTGCAGAGGTAAGGCAGGAATTGCCGATTAGTTCAAGGCTCAGTCGTCTTGATCTACAGCCGCATATGTTTCAGCAGCAACAATTGCTAAACGAAGACGAGCATGATTTTCCGCATAAAGCGGGAATACGCCTCGATACTGCATGATAAATGAACGCTGTAGCGAAGGCACAGTGCCACGGGAGAACATTGGTTTTCGCATCACCGACGAAGTAATCGCTTCGTGATAACGGGATTCGACAAACTCTTCGTCGAGTGTCTCGCTCATCCAACCTTCACGCATATGGTCAGATGCACTGTCATTCAATTCATCCCCTTGGGAAAGAACATAGAAATCCACCACACCATCAACTTCAACGGGTTCAACATGACGCACCCAGCGAAGCAATTGCCTCACGCCAGGCTGCGCAAGGAGTACTAATTCATCCGGAAGAAGGTGACCGTTACGGAATTCATCATGCCAACTGGCAAAGACAGATACCGGATGGTTTTCAGGAATTGCTTCACGTCCTAAAGGCTGTAGCCCGTAGGTTCGCTTGGTGGCAATATCTGTCTCTTGTTGCATTGCAGCTGACATTTCAAGCCTCAGATGAAGTAGCAATTCATACTCATCTTAAGGCGTATCTGCTAATAGGCGCTTAATCCGCAGCTCGATTAAGACAATTTAACCCTTAGAAGTCACACCGACCATCTTAACCCTTAGAAGTCACACCGACCATCGCTAAACGGTCGGTGCATTATGCTTAGAATTATCCGCGACCTGTGAGGCTCTTCAGAACACCACCAATTCCGGTGAGTGCACCGCCGCCAACAGCTCCCATGCCGGCAGTTTTCAGCATACCCATAATGTCCATCGAACCCGCAGTTGCCGCCGCATCACTAGCAACAGATGGATCAATTGCACCACCCGTTAGACCGCCGAGCAATCCGCCTGCGCCTGCTCCGCCCAATGCTCCGGCGATTGTGTTACCCATACCGCCCATGCTGAGGCCCTTGGATACCATCCCTATTACATTGCCGCCAACCAAGCCGCTAACCACAGAAATAATCAGTGAAAGACTCATGTCCCTCTTCCTTTCACAATACTAAAACAATCCCTCGCAAGCGGTTTTCAAACCTGAATGCGAGCACTCCAACCTTTGTGACTGGGCGTGCTATTATTAATAAAAAATTCATGTAAAACCTAAGGAAATAATTTTCTGTTGGGGGATTCATGGCTTCTGAGCCTATTAAACATCATAGCCCGCGTCTTCACCTTGTTAAGCTTAGCGTTGGCTCGGAGAGCGTTGATAGTCTTATTGAATGGCAAGCAGCCCGTTGCGCCGAAAGAGCGGCTTCGGGGTTAGATTCCCGCCCTCGTCACGTAACCCGGATGACTCCAAAACGTGCAGATGATTTACTTCAGGGCGGTTCAATTTATTGGGTCATAAAACGTAATATCGTTGGCAGGCAAAAGATTGTCGCCCTAGAGCAAGTCATTGGTGAAGATGGCATTCAGCGGTGCGCAATTATATTAGATCCAACAATTGTGCGCACTGAGCATAGACCGAAGCGCCCGTTTCAAGGGTGGCGATATTTAAAACCAGAAGATGCACCGGACGATCTGACCGAAGACGGGGAAGTCTTAGCAGAGATGCCCGGTTCGATGCGCGAAACCTTAGCTTCTTTTGGAGTCAGGTAATGAGCGGCGAAACAGATTTAAAAAAGATATTGCAAAGTCTTGAGCCGATACTTGACGAAAGGCAGTTTTCGTTCGCGACACATCCAAATATGACGATGGCTGAAGGTGCAGCACTTTCCCCTATTGGTATGTTTCAGGAAAAAGAAGGTATGACAGTCATTCAAGAAGGGGGCGATGGACCCTATTTTTCGATGATTTCGCTCAGTGTTCACTCAAGCCTAGAAGCTGTCGGATTAACGGCTGCAATATCGCAGGCATTAGGGGATGCGGGCATCAGTGCAAATGTCTTTGCCGCCTATTTCCATGACCATGTTTTTGTTCAAGAGGCTCATGGAGCGCAAGCCGTTAAAGTTTTGCGTGAGTTGTCGCAAACACCATAATTAAAGTTCCCAGCATATGAAAAAACCTGAATCTTTGCTGCGAGATATGTTTCAAGCCGCTGTTGCGGCTGCTGATCCGCTGGTTTGCGTGCCACCTGCGCTACCGAACCGTCCAAAAGGCAGATTGGTGGTCGTAGGTGCGGGTAAAGCATCGGCCCGTATGGCCCAAGCTGTTGAACAAAATTGGGATGGAGAACTTGAGGGACTTGTCCTGACGAGATACGGCCATTCGGCTCCATGCGATCAAATCAAGATCATAGAAGCATCCCATCCCGTACCCGATGAAGCGGGAGTCGCTGGAACGCAAGAGATCTTAGATGCCGTTTCAGGATTGAATGAGGACGATTTAGTGCTCGCTTTAATCTCTGGTGGCGGGTCAGCGTTGATGACTGCACCAGCGAGCGCAATCAGGCTTGACGAAAAGCGTGCGATAAATGAGGCCTTGCTGAAATCAGGCGCAGCAATCGGCGAAATGAACACAGTCCGTAAGCATTTGAGCGCAGTAAAAGGCGGTCGGTTAGCGACAGCCGCTTATCCTGCACGCGTGATTGCATTGATGATTTCAGATGTTCCCGGCGATGAGCCGGGTGTTATCGCATCTGGCCCCACTGTGGGTACAGAAACAACCGCAGCGGATGCTCTTGCTTTGTTACAGCGATACGAGATTGATGTTCCTCCGTCTGTGATTGCACATCTTGAAACTGGTGAAACTCCACCAAAACCTGACGACACAAAGCTATCACGGGTTGAAAATCACGTTATCGCCGCACCACAAATCTCGTTAGAGGCGGCGGCAGATGTTGCGCGTAAAGCCGGTGTCACCCCAATTATCCTCGGTGATGCGATTGAAGGCGAGGCGCGTGATGTCGCGAAAGTTCATGCTGGCATCGCTGCACAGGTTGTTCGCCACGGACAGCCCCTACCCTCGCCATGCGTCTTGATCTCCGGCGGAGAAACTACCGTTACGGTTCGCGGCAACGGTCGCGGTGGACGCAATGTCGAGTTTTGCTTGGCGCTGGCTGTAGCACTCGACTCCGCTCCCCAAATATGGGCCATCGCAGGGGATACAGACGGAATTGATGGCGCTGAAGAGATCGCTGGCGCTTTGGTGACACCGGATACCTTATCACGTGCCGCAACACTTGGCATTGACCCAATCGAGGCGTTAGCGAACAACGATGGTCATTCATTCTTTGAATCTTTAGGCGCGCAGGTTGTTACAGGCCCAACACTGACAAACGTAAATGATTTTCGCGCCTTGTTGATCTTATAAGTCGGTTAAGAAGAAACTTCCGATAGCTCGTTTCTAAAGCGTTCCGCATTATTGACGTAATGCATGGCGGTGGCCTTTAAGCCCGAGATTTCGCCCTCCGAAAGGTCCCGTTTGACTTTTGCAGGTGCTCCAATTGCCATAGCACCGGCGGGAACCTCTTTACCCTCTGGGACTAGCGCATTCGCCCCCACTAATGCGCCATCTCCAATTTTTGCGCCGTTCAGGACAGTTGCGCCCATGCCAATAAGCGCACCTTCACCAATCGTACAACCATGAACGATAGCCGCATGCCCTAACGTAACATCAGCCTTTAAAGTCAGCGGAAAACCCGGATCAGAGTGGAGAACGGACCCATCTTGCACGTTGCAGCGTGGCCCAATAGTCACGCATTCATTATCTCCACGAATAACAGCGTTAAACCAGACGCTTGCGCCTTCTTCTAGCACTACATTCCCAACAACAATGGCTCCCGGTGCGATCCATGCCGTAGGGTGAACTTTCGGTGTGACACCGTTGAGCGAATAGATCGGCATAGGGTTTCCTTATGTCAGGCTACATAGCGCGAGTAATTTGACCCGAATTATTTCGGTTTGGAGAGGCGAGGCAATGACAAAAGCTGTGACAGGTAAATGTTTGTGTGGAGCCGTAACATTTACCGGAACTCCGGCGGAGAGGGGAACTGGTGTCTGTCACTGCAAGATGTGCCGAATGCAATCATCCGGTCCATTTTTCGCCGTCAGGATGGTTGATGGTGTCCATATCACTCAAGACCAAGCCTTAAAATGGTATGATGCCTCGGATATCGGAGAACGCGGGTTTTGCACAGATTGTGGAAGTACGCTTTTCTGGCGCTCAAAAGACTGCGAACCTGGGCAATGGGCTGTAAGCGCAGGGACTCTTCCAGACGACGCAGTTCCAGAAATTTTCGAACATATTTGGAATGACGACAAAGCCCCGTATTATGAATTTGCTGATGCCGCGCCAAGGCGTACAGCCGCAGAATGCCTTGACGGTACGCCAGAACCAAAACCGAATGGACCAACAGATGCTCGTTAAAAAAGTAACATTCCACAGAATTTCGACTGCGTTCCTTGCGGCAATTGGTATTTTGACATCTGCAACAGCATTTGCAGTCAATTTTGAACAAGGCCAGCGATGGTCATGTATTACCGATCAAGGCGCAAAGTCTTTTGTTGATATCCACCGCGTCGAAGGGAAGGACGTGTCATTTTCATGGGGTGTTCTTTACCCTACCAACAATGAATTTGTGACTTTATGCGACCAAAGCGAGGCGCTTTCAGCCGACGAAATGATAGAATTCTGCCAAGTGTTAGGGGATGAATTCTCCAATGGGCACGTATTGCTACAAAGAGGATGTGAAGGGTAAATGCACCTCCTTTGTAGCGCCCGATTTCTACAGAGTTCGCTTCAGTAAACGACTTGCTAACGCCCTGACCTTTATATCACCTCCAATTATGTTTTCGCGCCATTTTAAACGGTCCGAAGCACCCTAAGTGGAGAATTGAATGGCTTATCTTGTCACCGGCGTCGCTGGCTTCATCGGAATGTCTACTGCGAAAGCTTTACTTGCGCGCGGTGATCAGGTGGTCGGGATTGATAACCTCAACGATTACTATGAAGTCGCGCTTAAGCGCGAGCGCTTGGCAGAATTGAATGGTTTTGGTTCGGCTTTCACTTTCGTTGAAGGCGACCTCGCCGAGATGAGCCAAGTGAAAGCATTGTTCGATGGACATCCATTGCGACGGGTCATTCATTTGGCCGCACAGCCGGGTGTCCGATATTCGTTAGAAAACCCGCACGCCTATATTCAATCGAATGTTGTCGGTCATCTGAACATTCTAGAAGGCGTTCGCCACTCTAAGACTGTTGAGCACCTCGCGTATGCGTCTTCGTCTTCGGTTTACGGTGCGAACGAGGAACAACCTTTTTCAGAGACAGACCGCGTTGATTTGCCCGTCTCACTTTATGCCGCGACAAAGCGCTCAGACGAATTGATGAGCCGTACTTACTCTCACCTTTATAACATTTCACAGGTCGGTTTACGCTTTTTCACCGTTTACGGTCCTTGGGGACGTCCGGATATGGCCCCATGGTTGTTCACATCTGCAATTCTGAAAGGGGAGCCGATAAAGGTCTTCAATCACGGCGAGATGAAGCGCGATTTCACTTTTATCGACGATATTGTGGCTGGCGTGATCTCGACGGCAGATATGGACCCCTTGCCGGGTGAAGGAGCCGAGCGTCACCGCGTTTATAATATCGGTAATAACAAGCCTGAAAAACTCATGGACTTTATTCAAGCGATTGAATTGGCGGCTGGCCAAGAAGCTGAAAAGATTATGCTGCCAATGCAGCCCGGTGATGTCTACGAGACATATGCGAATATTGATAAGATCCAAGCGGACCTCGGGTTTTCGCCGAGCACATCATTGTCAAAAGGCATTCCACAATTTGTGGATTGGTTTAAATGGCGGCATAAGTTGAGCTGAAGGGCTAATCCAGCCCGGTTCAAACTGAGGCGACCGCATGATCCGAAAGTTTATTGCTGTAACCCTCTTCGCGTTGATTGGGGCGACGGCTTGTGCATGGACGCCCGACATTCCGAGAGAAGAGCTGGCAGCGGAATTCCTTGATGCACCCAATGACCTCAAAGAAGTTTCCGGTGCAATCTTGCATGTCCGCGATACCGGCCCACGTGACGCAGAACCATTGATCTTAATTCATGGGTTTGGGGCGAGCCTGCACACTTGGGAAGCATGGGCAAAAGTTTTAGAGCGCGATTATCGCGTGATCCGGCTCGATTTACCTGGGGCGGGTCTTTCACCGCCTGATCCAACCAATGATTATACCGATGCGCGTGTCATTTCATTGCTCTTGCAGCTTATGAAACAAAACGATCTCGGGTCAGCGACCCTGATTGGCAATTCTATTGGCGGGCGTATCGCGTGGAGTTTGGCAGCAAAGCATCCCGATAAGGTCACAAAACTTGTGCTGGTTGCGCCTGATGGTTTTGCCAGCCCCGGATTCCAATATGGTGTGAAGACCGAAGCCCCGGCGATATTCCACGCCTCGAAATATTTCCTCCCTCGTTGGGCAGTCCGGCCAAACCTCGCCGCCGCTTATGCAGATACTGAAAACCTGTCGGAAGAAACGCTGGATCGATATCATAAGTTTCTACTTGCGACGGGCAATCGAGGCGCGCTGATTGAACGATTAGAGCAAACGGTGCTGACCGATCCCGTGCCGCGCCTAAAGACGATCAATGCGCCCGTTTTGCTGCTTTGGGGAGAGAAAGACGGACTAATACCAGTATCAAATGCGCAGGACTATCTTGATGTATTGCCCAATGCCCGCTTGGTTGTCCTCCCCAATTCAGGGCATTTACCGATGGAAGAAACGCCGGAGATTTCGCTTGTGCCGGTGCTCGAGTTTCTTGAAGAGGAATAATCGGGCATCGAGATAGATTGACCTGACAAGATAGCTGTAATGGATCAGCCGAATGTTAGCACTAGCCCTTATTCTCGACGCGATATTCGGTGAGCCGGATTGGTTATGGCGGCGCATTCCACATCCCGCCGTGATGATGGGCCGTGCTGTTGATTGGGTCGATCAAAAACTCAATACCGGAGAGCAGCGCACCCTTCGGGGTGTCGGTGCGGTGTTGATATTGCTCTTAATCGCATTGGCCTTTTCGCTGCCGTTATCATGGTCAGGATTTTATGGAGTCTTTGAAATTCTTGGCGCAGCCGTGCTCATTGCACAAAAAAGCCTCTCGCAACATGTGTTTGCCGTCGCTGAGGGCTTGAAGATTTCTCTGACAGAAGCACGAAAGCGCGTCTCAATGATCGTGGGGCGTGATCCAAACACGCTCGACGACAGCGGCGTTGCACGGGCGGCGATTGAAAGTGCTGCTGAGAATTGGTCCGATGGTGTGATCGCCCCTGCTTTCTGGTTCTTGGTCGCAGGATTACCCGGTATCGTGATCTATAAAATTATAAACACAGCCGATTCAATGATCGGTCATCGCAGCGAAAAGTATCGCGAATTCGGTTGGGCGGCGGCAAGGCTGGATGATGTCATGAACTTCATACCCGCAAGATTGAGTGGGCTGATCATCTGTATGATTGGCGGACGCCGCAAAGCTATGAAGGTTATGTGGCGAGATGCTCGGAAGCATAAATCACCTAATGCGGGGTGGCCTGAAAGTGCCTTAGCTGCGACGCTCAAGATCGCTGTTGCCGGTCCGCGGGTTTATGGCGGGGTAACGACGGACGACCCTTATCTGAATGCCGATGGTCGCCACGACCTAACAGAAGTTGATATCCAGGATGCGATGGCCACGCTTTGGGTGGCTTGGGTGGTTGTTTTACTTTTCGCATTCGTCGGCTGGGTGCTGACCACCACATGGGGTTAGGTCGCCGAGCTTATGCTTCGCCAGATTGTTCGTATTGCCGTTGACGTTGAGCAAAGCGTTCGCGATCCGCGTCTGAATATTCATCAATACAGGTGGGGCAGCTCACACCTTTTTTGTAGTGGGGCGATGTTTCCGCTTCCGGTGATACAGGGCGACCACACGCGGCACAGGCAGAATGGATGCCTTGCTTCAATCCGTGCGCGACAGAGACACGTTTATCAAAAACATAGCATTCGCCGTTCCACCGACTCTGATCTTCCGGCACGGTTTCGAGGTATTTTAGGATACCGCCTTTTAGGTGGTGAACGCCTTCAACCCCTTCATCAATCAACCAACTCGTTGCTTTTTCGCAGCGGATACCGCCCGTGCAAAACATCGCAATTTTTTTACCTTCGAACTTATCGGCATTCTCGCGCCACCAATCAGGAAATTCTCGGAAGGTTTCTGTTTGTGGATCGACGGCCCCATTAAAGCTGCCGATCATTGTCTCGTAGGTATTTCGGGTGTCAATAACAGCAACGTCATCCCGCGCAATCAGGTCATTCCAATCTTCGGGATCAACATAAGTTCCAACCCGTGCTTGAGGGTTTGTATTAGGCTGTCCCATTGTGACGATTTCGGCCTTAAGGCGTACTTTCATGCGACGAAAAGGCATCTCTGCCGCTTCTGAGCGTTTCCATTCCAGCGTTTCGCAACCCGGAAGTTGACGCAAATAAGCAATAACTTTTGTAATGCTTTCGCCCGTTCCGGCAATCGTTCCGTTGATGCCTTCGCTTGCGAGTAAAAGCGTCCCTCGCACACCCTCCGCCTCGCACAGCGCGAGCAACGGTGGACGCAATGCAGACGGGTCAGCAAAATGGGTGAAATGATAAAGGGCGGCAACAGTAAGGGTCATTACTGTTCTTTATCCGCCCTGCCCGTTTGCCTCAAGTCGCATAAGCCTCACGAACGTAACGGCCAAATTCACGGCCCAAATCTTCATTTGCTGTATTCTCGGCAATGTACAGGTTGATCGAAAAATCCGGTAATGGCGGGAGCTTTCCGTTATGGGCAATCGGTTCGAGGCGATCATCATATGATCCTTCTAAGAGCGCCATAATCGACAGATCAGCAGCCGATGCCATTGTCGCCCCCAGATCGGTCTCGGTATCAACGCTTGTGCGCCATTCGATGCCATGCTCATCGAGTGCAGCTTGAGCCACTGGACGGAAAGCACAATGCTTTGCACTGGCAAAAGAGAGCGGATCACGCATCCATGCCTTACCGCCCGGCGCACCGCACCAAACCAAAGGCTGCACCGCAAGGCATTCGGCATCAGGGTTGGCCTCGGCCTCAGTCGTAAGGATTACGTCCAGCTTTCCAGCATTCAACTCATCAAGAAGTTTGGTCGAATATGAACAGACAAAATTCACACGGACACGAGGGAAATCCTGGTCGAACCGGCTGAGAATTTCAGGCCCGTGAGGATAAATAAGATCACAAGGGATACCGAACGCGACCGTACCCTCAAATTGTGGCGCAATCATTCGGTCGACAGCTTCATCATTGAGCGCGATCATTTTTCGCGCATATTCCAAAAGCTGTTCGCCTTCGTTTGTCAGGGAAACCCCTCGACCAGCGCGGTCGAGCAGCGTGGTATCGAGGCTTTGTTCCAGACGTTTGAGCTGCATCGACACTGCGGATTGGGTCAGGTTCAGACGCGAAGCGGCGCGTGTGACACCACCCGCATCCACAACGGCAGTGAAACTACGCATGGTTCCGACATCCAGATTACGGCGCATGGCACTCCCCATCACTAGAAACGATGAATTTCATCACATTCATTCGTTTTACTGATGTCACCATGTCTGCGATGACTCATTCCGTCAACCAATGGTTAGACCGCTATCCATCAATAATTGTGAAGGAATGTATCATGGCACGATCTATCCAATCGCCTTCCCATCATTGGGTACAGTCAGCTCTCGCTGCCCCATTGCGCGCCGTTTTCGAGTGGTATCAGGTTTCACAAGAACGAGCAGCCTTGCGCGATTTGCCATCGCATCGGCTTTCGGACATCGGATTAACTAAACGGGAAGTAGAATGGGAGCTAAATCAACCATTCTGGAAGGCGACCCGCGACATTTAAAGGACTCGCAATCCCTTATTAACGTTCTAAGTTTCCCTCTGCCGACGTTGAGGGAAGCTATTTTGTGATTACGACGCTTTATTGGATTCGAAAAGACTTCAGATTTTCGGATAATTCCGCGCTGTTAACAGCGATCAACGGTGACGGACCTGTAATTCCCGTATGCATCTTAGACGAGGTTGTTGAAGCCTATGGCGCTGCTCCCAAATGGCGCTGGAGCGAAGGCGTAAGACAGTTTTCCGGCATGCTAGAAGGCATCGGGTCAAAACTCGTCCTGAGACGCGGTGATGCGCTACAAACAATGCGCGCGCTTATCAAGGAAACGGGAGCGAGTCGCGTGGTTTGGGGGCGGCAATATGATCGAGCCGCCAAAGCGCGCGATACTGAGGTGAAAGCGGCATTAAAAAACGATTCAGTTGATGCAATATCCGTTCGCAATCATCTTTTGTTCGAGCCTTGGGATATTGAAACAAAGACGGGTGGGCCTTATCGCGTCTACACACCATTCAAAAATGCCTGCCTCGCACGCGATATACACGACGCGGATATGCCTGCGCCTACACAGATCCCCTCTCCCAATTCATGGCCAAAATCAGATGAATTAAGCGATTGGAATTTAAGCGCTGCAATGAATCGCGGGGCAGAGATTGTCGCAAATTATTCTGCGATTGGCGAACAAGCGGCTCTTAAACGGCTCGATACGTTTTGCGCAAAGGTCTCTGATTACGTCACGGCCCGCGATGTTCCGTCGGTTGTGGGAACGTCTCGGCTGTCCGAAAATCTCGCATGGGGTGAAATATCGCCGCTGACGATATGGAAGGCGATCACGGCTTGCACCGAAGGGCAAAGCAAAGGTGCGCAGGTCTATCTCTCGGAAATACTATGGCGCGAGTTCGCTTACCATTTGATGCATCATTACCCTGACATTATCGACTCGAATTGGAGGGATGAATGGGATGCCTTCCCGTGGCGTAGCGACAATGATGACGCCGAACATTGGCGGCGGGGTATGACAGGAATACCGTTTGTCGATGCCGCCATGCGAGAGCTTTATACAACAGGCACAATGCATAATCGTTTAAGGATGCTGACCGCCAGTCTGTTGACCAAACACCTCATGACGCATTGGCGTGTCGGCGAGCAATGGTTCTCTGAGTGCCTAACCGACTGGGACCCGGCATCCAATGCGATGGGATGGCAATGGGCCGCAGGTTCTGGCCCTGACGCTTCTCCGTTCTTTCGAATTTTCAATCCAGAAACACAAATGAATAAATTCGATCCAAAGAATGATTATGTTTCGAATTGGATTGCAGAAATGTCGGAGCAAACGTCACAAGATGCTCAAAATTTTTATGCGGCCATTCCGCGTGGCTGGAAAATGAACCCAGACCAAAATTATCCAGAAGCGCTTGTTGATCTAAAAGCAGGCCGCGAGCGCGCCCTCGCAGCCTATAAGGATATGCGGTCATGAAAATTGCGATTATTGGCGCTGGAATATCCGGCATCGGCGCGGCCCTTGCGCTTAAAGACGATCACGACGTAACCGTTTTCGAGAAACAATCGCGGGCGGGCGGTCATGCTAATACAGCCGTCATTCAATATCCTCTCGATAATGGGCAATCCAAAGACATCGCTGTTGATACCGGCTTTATCGTCTATAATCGCAAGACATATCCAAACCTCTGCGGTTTGTTCGATCACCTTTCGGTGGAAACCGAATGGTCAGATATGTCCTTGGGATTTTCGATTGATAGCGCGAAAATTGAATGGGCTTGCGACAATATCAACAAGGTATTCGCACAGCGCCGGAATCTTCTCCGCCCATCTTTTATTCGAATGGCCCGGCAAGTTTTGAAATTCAATGATGAAGCCCTGAACGAATTAAACAAAGGCACTGATGACGATATTAGCATCGGTGATTGGTTGGATGCGCGTGGATATACTGAAGAGTTCAAGCGCTGGTATTTATACCCGATGGCTGGAGCGATTTGGTCAACCCGTAGCGCCGCGATTGCGGATTTTTCCGCTCGTGCTTTGTTCGGATTCTATGAAAATCACGAACTGTTCGCGGGCCTGGGCGGTGCGGTACAGTGGCGAACTGTAACTGGTGGATCACAGCAATACGTCAACAAAGCAATGACCGCGCTGGGTGATCGTGTTGTGCTGGGCACTCAAATCGCCTCGGTTGAAGGCGGCGGACGTGTGACATTCGTTGACGGTTCTGAACAAGTTTTCGATCAAGTAATACTCGCGACGCACTCTGATGAAGCACTGGCACTACGCAGAGATGCTGATGAAGAAACCCGCAATTTGCTTTCGGCAATTCGTTACGCGCCCAACCGCGCTTTCCTTCATCGGGATGCGTCATTGATGCCGCGAAACAAACTTACATGGTCTAGCTGGAACGCTCTGACCGGAGGAGACTCAGAAAGCAAAGGGGCAAGCCTTACTTATTGGATGAACCGATTGCAAAATATCGACAGAGCGACACCATTATTCGTGACGTTGAATCCTGTTCGTGAGCCTGATCCTGAACTGACTTTCCTATCTGTCGATTATGCTCACCCTCAATATGATGCCGACGCTTTTGCTGCTCAGGAATCGTTTGATGCTGTGCAGGGGCGTGGGAATATCTGGTATGCAGGCGCATGGCTCGGGTACGGGTTCCATGAAGACGGATTGCGCGCCGGTGTAAGGGTTGCCAATGCATTAGGGGCACGACCAACATGGGTCAAAGATGTAGGCGCACCTTTCGCCGGCGCTAAGTTGGCGGCAGAGTGAGTAAGACAGTCGGCATAGAACAACACCCGGTTTTGTCACCGGCGCTTTTCCGTGCGCGCGTGATGCATCTTCGAATTCTTCCAAAACGTGAGAGAAAGCATCAATTCAGGTATTCAGTTTTTCGGCTTTGGATAGATATTGATACCATAAGCGAGACACTTCGGCAGTTTTGGGCGGTAGGTCACAACAGTTTCAATTTTTATGGATTCTATGAGCGCGATCATGGAGCGCGCGACGGCTCTAATCTGCGTCCATGGGTCGAGACATTGCTTGCACGAGAAGGCGTGGAAACGCCTGAGACGATTATGCTCTACTGCTTCCCACGCATGCTTGGATACGAGTTCAATCCATTGGCTATGTATTGTGCGTATGATGCGGCTGGTGTGATGACTGGCGTTGTCTATCAAGTGCGAAATACTGACGGTGATCTCAGTCCCTATGTCGTGAATCTCTTGCGTGACGGGTCGAGACATCACGCTGATAAGGACTTCTATGTCTCTCCCTTCATTGATGGCGATCAACGCTATGCCTTCACTTTGACTACGGCGCTCAATCGATTGAGCTTAAAAATTCGCGTCGATGGTCGCGATGGCCTGACAATGATTGCCAGTGAGAATGCTGAAGCTGGCGCATTGAGCAATCGGGCGCTTTTGTCTCTGCTACTGCTGCAGCCATTTATGACGTTAAAGATCACAGCAGGCATCTATTTTGAAGCAGTTCGGTTGCGCTTAAAGGGCGCAAAATTCTACAAACACCCCGGCAATCATGGCCGTTACTCTCATCAAGGTAACGGTCATAATACCAACAGCGCAGAAACCCTTTCCGCGCGCTGCAATGAAGTTCGAGAAACATTATGATCCAACAAACTCAAACAATCACTGACCTGAACTCTGCGGGAAAACTTCCGCGTTGGTTCCATACTGTTTTCAGTACGATCAACTGTCTCGAACGCGGCAGAATTGAAATAACCTTGCCGGACGGTCGAACGTTTATCGCTGAAGGCCAAGAGGATGGTCCGGTTGGCGTCGTCCATTGCCACAACAATAGAACCTGGGGCCGGACAATTCGTGATGGCGCCGATATCGGATTTGCCGAAGCCTATGTCGATGGTTGGTGGTCTTCGCCTGACCTTCATGCCGTGCTTGACGTGTCACTTTTGAACAATGAAGAGATGGCGCGTAATTTGACGATGACGCCAGTAGCACGCCTTGTCGAAGGCCTGCGTCATTTCATGCGGCGCAACACCAAGAAAGGCTCGCGCAAAAACATTCATGCACATTACGATCTCGGCAACGCCTTCTACGAGTTATGGCTTGACCGCAGCATGACATATTCCTCCGGCCTCTACACCCGCCCCGGAGATTCATTAGAAATGGCTCAGTATAATAAATACGCTGCGCTGTGCGATAATCTCGGGTTGGCACAAGATCAGACCGTACTAGAAATTGGCTGCGGATGGGGCGGCTTCGCAGAATACGCGGCGAAGAATCGGGGCGTCAAAGTCACCGGCCTCACGATCTCTCAAGAGCAGCATGACTACGCTAAGAAACGTATTTTCGAAGCAGGTCTGAATGAGCGCGTAGACATCGTGATGCGGGACTATCGCGACGAACAATCGACATATGATCGGGTTGCATCGATTGAAATGTTCGAGGCCGTAGGTGAGAAATTCTGGCCGGTGTTTTTCAACTCCCTTCGTGATCGTCTTCACCCCGATGGTGTTGCCTCTATGCAGGTTATCACGATTGCTGATCGGCTGTTCGAAGGATATCGCGGCAAAGTCGATTTTGTTCAAAAGCACATCTTCCCCGGTGGCATGTTGCCTTCACAAAGCGCACTAAAAGATCAGACCGCGAAGGCCGGATTAAGCTGGACTGGTTCACAAGAATTTGGCCAGAGTTACTCAACAACTCTGCGTAAATGGTCAGAAGACTTTAACGAGCACTGGGATGAAATCGAACCGCTTGGGTTTGATGAGCCATTCCGAAGAAAGTGGAATTTTTATCTCGCGAGCTGCGCGGCTTGTTTTCTCGCCGGTACGACGGACGTTACGCAGTTGACTCTAAGAAGGGCTTAGGCAGTTTTGCAGCAAGATATCTATTCTGATTGTGAAATTTCAAAATGGTTTCAATGAAATAGCTGCGCTCACAATTTGTCACAGGTAAATCACAATTTAATTTTGTGAATTAATTCTTCATTGCTATATAATTCCGATAGTTCACCGCTGATAATATCGGAAGCACAGCCATGACAATGCCTACCCCAAGCCCGAATATGGCGCAGACGCCGTTGATCGAACCTTTCTTCGACAAACAGTCCAATACGATCAGTTATGTGGTGCAAGATCCGGCCAGCAACTCATGTGCGGTGATAGATGCGGTCATGGAGTTTGATTACCCGGCAGGCAGGCTCACCTATATCGGGGCCGATGCTATTATCAAATTTATCACGGACAACAATCTTAAGTTGGAATGGATCATCGAGAGCCATGTCCATGCAGACCATTTGTCCGGCGCGCCTTATATCCAAGAGCGGTTAGGCGGCAAAATCGGGATCGGCGAACAGATACAAGAAGTGCAGAAGACTTTCGGTAAGGTCTTTAATGAGGGCACAGAGTTTGAGCGCGACGGGTCACAGTTTGATGCATTGTTCGAAGATGGCGATACGTATTCCGTAGGCTCTCTTGAGTGTTTTGCAATCCATACGCCCGGTCACACACCGGCTTGTATGGTGCATATCATGGGTGATGCGGCATTCGCTGGCGATACGCTCTTTATGCCAGATGGCGGCTCAGCAAGGGCAGACTTTCCCGGCGGCGATGCAGGACAATTATATGACTCGATAGAGCGTGTTCTGAGCCTTCCCGATGATGTGAGGTTGTTTGTCTGTCATGATTACGGTCCGGGTGGACGCGCTATCGCCTGGGAGACAACGGTCGGCGAACAAAAAGCACAGAACATCCATATCAGCGGCAATACGAGTCGGGAAGATTTTGTCAAGTTACGCGAAACACGCGATGCCCAACTGGCGATGCCGAAACTGATTATTCCGTCGCTTCAAGTGAACATGCGCGCGGGTGATGTTCCCACCGATCCTGACGGAAACATGGTTCTCAAAGTACCGATTAATCAACTTTGATCGAAGGGGATAGACGCTTTTAGGGGTTAGCGATCAGGGTGACGCTTAATGCGCCGCCCTTTTCCGCTTTAAGAGCTTTGTTTTTCAGAAACACCTTTACCGCGTCATTTCCTCCAGCCCATGTCGTGACTTTATGCGCGCCTTCTTCGACGTCTTTTGTTTCCGGCGGTTTGCCTGCCAATTCTTGCATTTCGTCAGCAATCGCTTTGTCTGAGTCCGCATCCACGAGGGTTAAGGTGCATGTCGTAACGCGTGCGTCGGATAGGTTGGGAAACTCTTCTTTTTGTGCCTTGGTCAGCGGACCTTGAACGAGATTAAGTTTATAAGACTGCTCGTCCAGTTCGACATCCCACCCTTCGGTGATGTCGGCGTCTGTATCCTCGGCAAAATGAGCCAACGCATCGCCAGCCAATGGAACCCAACCAAGCTGTGTAGCCATATTGCGGATGCCTTGAAGTCTAGGCACTTGTGAGTAACAGACCCGCACGAAAGTTTGGACGGCGGTGAATTCTTGTGCTGCCGCTTTGCTTGTTGGCAGCATGATTGAGGTGGGAACCAAGGTAAAGGCGGCAATCGATAGGGAGCGAATCATAATCAGGCTTTCAAGTGATCTACGAGTTCAGGGATAACCCCATCGGGGCGTGCTGCGGCTGCGGATTCGTAAAGTGCCTTAACCGCATCTGCGATTGTATGGTCCGCTCCGGCTGCCTTAGCCATCCCGGTATAATAACCGAAGTCTTTGCGCGCGTTGGCAAGAGCGAAACGAAACGACGTATCGTCGCCGCTTTCCATGTAGGGGCGCATACGGTCAAGGATAACGCTTTTGCCGCCTCCCGCCGCAAGCACATCCATGAAGGCATTCATCTCAATGCCAGACCGAGCGGCACAGTTGAACGTCTCTGCCATCACCGCCGCAAATCCGAGTGAGACATAATTGTGCAGCAGCTTAGCCGCATGGCCCGCACCAATAGGACCGACATGCGTGATGCTCTCACCAAATGCCTGAAGGAGCGGAAGAGTATTTTGAAAGGCCGCTTCATCAGCCCCGACAATCAGGCCAAGCCTGCCCTCCGCGGCTTCTTTCGGCGTGCGTGTCATAGGGCTGTCAAGGAACACCGCGCCTTTGTCTGACAACTGCGCGGCGATGGCTTTTGAGGTTTCCGGCAGTGACGTAGAACAATCTATGACCGTCATGCCTTGCTGGATATGCGGCATTGCCTCGGCCATAATGCCTTCAACTTCGGGTGCGCCGGTGACGCAAAGGATCAGGGTATCTGATGCTTGGGTCAGCGAAGCAATATCGGCATGACCGATACCGCCCGCATCAATCAGCGAAGCCGTCGCCGCATTGCCCGGACGTTCAAGAAAGCCAAGCGCATGACCCGCCCGAAGGACACTGGCGGCAATGCCACTGCCCATCATTCCGACGCCGATCATACCAATGCAGTTTGTCACTCCACGCCTCCCAAACATACGTATTTAAGTTCCATGTAATCATCGAGGCCGTAATGTGATCCTTCGCGGCCCACGCCGGATTCTTTGACACCGCCGAACGGGGCCACTTCGGTCGAGATGAGACCGGTGTTTAGGCCAACGATGCCGTATTCTAAGGCTTCCGAGACGCGCCACGAGCGGGCAATATCTTTGGTGTAGTAATAGCAGGCCAGGCCAAATTCTGTGTCATTAGCCATTTTAATCGCTTGTTTTTCGGTCTTGAACCGGATGAGTGCAGCGAGTGGGCCGAAGGTTTCTTCTTTTGCCACTTTAGACGATTGCGGTGCATCGACGATGATTGTTGGTGGGAAGAACGACCCGCCGAGTTTCTTATCGCGTTTACCGCCCAGAACAACTTTGCCGCCCTTTTCTAGCGCATCGGCAATATGTTCTTCTACCTTTTCCACGCCCGCCATATCAATCATTGGGCCGATCTGAACACCGGCCTTCATCCCATCGCCCATCGTGAGTTTTTTGACGGCAGATTTCAGCTTACGGGCAAAGGCATCATACACTTTGTCATGGACATATATGCGGTTTGCACAGACACAAGTTTGTCCGGCATTGCGGAATTTTGAAATGATGCAGCCCTCAACTGCTGCGTCGATATCGGCGTCTTCAAACACGATGAAAGGCGCATTGCCGCCAAGCTCCATAGAGACTTTTTTGACTGTCGCAGCACATTGTTCGAGCAGAACTTTGCCGACTTCCGTAGAGCCGGTGAAGGTGAGCTTTCGCACAATCGGGTTTGATGTCAGTTCTGCGCCGATCACACGGGCGGAGCCGTTGACGACATTAATCACACCCTTTGGCACACCAGCACGTTCGGCAAGCTCGGCCATTGCAAGAGCCGTAAACGGTGTCGCGGAAGCTGGCTTGATCACAATCGTACACCCGGCGGCCAAGGCCGCACCGACTTTACGAGCGATCATCGCGCATGGGAAATTCCATGGCGTAATCGCCGCGACCACGCCGACCGGCTGCTTCAACACCATGATCCGTTTATCAGCGGAAGTCGCAGGGATGATATCGCCATATGCGCGCTTTGCTTCTTCGGCAAACCATTCAAGGAAGGATGCGCCGTATGCGATTTCGCCGATGCCTTCAGCGAGTGGCTTGCCCTGCTCGGTCGTGAGAATTTTACCGAGGTCGTTTTGATGCTCGATACAAAGGTCGAACCATCTCCGCAAAATTCCCGCGCGGGTCTTTGCATCTGTGGCGCGCCAAGCCGGAAGTGCAGCATTCGCAGCATCAACCGCCGCCCTACATTCCTCGGTAGAAATTGACGGCACAGAGCCGATCTTTTTACCCGTCGCAGGGTTCGTTACGATGATCTTCGCACCGTCGGCGGCTTTGGCCCACTCGCCGTTAATGTAGTTTTCCTGACGAAAGAGCGATTTGTCGCTGATGTTCACGAGGCTATCTCCGGTAAAAATATTATTTGCCCCCTTTGTACGGGTGCGAGGCGCGCTTGCAAGAAAGGATGTTAATCTGCGGCCTATTGGTCCGATTAAAGGGGTAGCTCGGTTGTTGTTTTTATTTGTTCCATGCTCATCAATGAGGTGACATTGAAGATACTCACATCCGTAATCAAGGCTTGATAGAATGTATCAAAGGCTTTTGCATCGGCGACTTGCACTTTGAGGATGTAATCTATTTCACCTGCGAGCCGATGAGCGGAAACGATTTCAGGGTGTTTATTCACCGCCGCAACAAATTTCTCCAGCCAATCCTTTTCATGCTGTGACGTCTTAACAAGAACATAGAACGTAGAGCCGAGTCCGACGGCCTCTGGGTTAACTATGGCAACGGTCTTTTCGATGATCCCTGCTTCGCGCATTTTGCGAATACGGTTCCAAACCGGTGTCTTCGATGATCCTACCTTTTTGGCAACATCATCCAGAGCAGCGGTGGCGTCTCGCTGGAGTTCAATTAGGATTTTACGGTCGAGGTCATCCACAAGATTGTCTTTCCGTTTTAGTGATTGAAGGTAGAATATCGTCCCAATCAAAAGATCACAACAGGATTTAATTCCTTATCGCTTTGATTTGGCTAGGCGTTTGAAGGAAATTATCCTACCTAATCGCTTGAATACGTGGAGGACTGGTATGCGTCATTTTCCTATTTTCTGCGACCTTCGCGCCCGGCGGGTGATCGTTTGCGGTGCGACTGAAACCGCTGTGGCAAAGCTGCGCCTGATCCTGAAGACCGAGGCGCGCGTGACTGTTTTTGGGGATGACCCCCATGAACAAATTGTTCGGTGGGCCGGTGAAGATCAGCTTACGTTAATTCAACGCCCATTAGAGCGCGGTGATGCGCTGTGTGCAGCGTTAGTCTATGGCGCAACCGAAGATCCCGTGGAAGACGCACGAATTGCTGAGCTTGGCAGAGCGTGCGGTGCCCTCGTCAATATTGTCGATAACCTTGAAGACAGTGATTTTATCACACCGGCAATCGTTGATCGTGATCCGGTTACTGTTGCGATCGGAACCGAAGGGGCCGCGCCTGTGCTTGCGCGCCGGATCAAGGCAATGAACGAGGAGAACCTTTCAGGTGATCTCGGGACATTGGCTCGCATCGGTCAATCTTTTCGTCATCGCGCCGAAACGTTGCCCATGGGCCGTGTGCGGCGCGCGTTTTGGTCGAGATATTACGATGATGTCGGCCCGCGTGTTCTTGCCGAACATGGAGAGGTTGCTCTTGTTGGAGCGCTCGAAACTCTGCTTGATGACGCCGTGAATAAATCTTCTGAGCCGGGCCGTGTTGCGCTGATCGGTGCGGGTCCGGGTGATCCTGAACTGTTGACGCTCAAAGCGCGCCGTATGTTGCATGAAGCTGATGTGGTCATTCATGATCGGCTTGTCGCACCTTCGGTCCTTGAATTGGCCCGCCGTGAAGCGATTGTCATCGAAGTCGGAAAAACACCGAACGGCGAAAGCTGGAAGCAAGACGACATCAATGCGTTGATGGTCGAGCATGCGAGCGGAGGTGCTCATATCGCGCGCTTGAAATCCGGTGATCCGGGCATGTTTGGTCGCCTTGACGAAGAAATGGATGCACTGGACGCCGCGGGTATCGCGTTTGAGATTATCCCCGGCATCACCTCGGCTATGGCCGCCGCCGCTAGTATCAAAGTGTCTTTGACCCGTCGTGGTCGCAATAAATCTGTGCAGTTCATAACCGGACATGACGTGAAAGGTTTTGCTGAACATGATTGGCGCAGCCTGACAATACCGGGGGCGACTGCGGCATTTTACATGGGCGTTCGTGCCGCGCGATTTGTGCAAGGGCGAATGCTGATGCATGGCGCGGACCCTGACACGCCTGTCACCGCTGTTGAGAATGCTTCACGCCCAGACCAGAAGATCGTCTCAACGACGCTGGAAGCACTGCCCGATACGCTAAAAAGCGCTGGCATAACCGGACCGGCGATTCTTTTCATCGGCCTTTCTCCGCGCGAAGCAATGGATGCCGCCGAAACCCTATCCGCCCAAACAAACCTGCAGGAAGCGTTATAATGGCCAAGTTATTTAAGCCCAAAATTATCTCAGCAAATGACCTGTTAGCGGGTGATGTTGTCTACATGAATTCCGGCTATGGCTGGACCCGTAAACTGGCTGAAGCCGCCATCGCGCATGATGAAAACGCCGCCGATGCTTTGCTGGAAAAAGCCGAGCCTCAGCAAGATAAAGTCGTTGGTCCCTATCTCGCGGATGTTGCGCTGGATGATGACGGGCGCCCCTTCCCAACGCATTTTCGAGAAAAATTCCGCACGCGCGGCCCCTCGAACCGAGTTGACCTTGGCAAGCAAGCCACCAACCCCGAACGCCGCGAACCGCTCGCCGCTTCAGGAGGTATTTGATTATGTATCGCTATGATGAGTTTGATGCTGCTTATGTCAAAAACCGCGTAAAGAATTTTCGCGAACAAGTGAACCGCCGGATTGACGGGTCGCTTACCGAAGATGAGTTCAAACCTCTACGCCTGATGAACGGCCTCTATTTGCAGCTCCATGCCTATATGTTGCGTGTGGCTATTCCATATGGAACTTTGAACAGTCGCCAGATGCGGACACTCGCGATGATCGCGACGAAATATGACAAGGGATATGGTCATCTGACCACACGGCAAAATATTCAATATAATTGGCCTGCGCTAAAAGATGTGCCGGATATTCTCGATGATCTTGCAGATGTCGAAATGCATGCCATTCAAACGAGCGGTAACTGTATTCGCAATGTGACGGCGGACCATTTTGCCGGAGCTGCGGCAGATGAAATTGAAGACCCTCGCCCGACCGCCGAAATCGTGCGCCAATGGTCGACTGAGCATCCTGAATTTTTGTACTTACCACGAAAGTTCAAGGTTGCGGTCACCGGCTCGCCGAATGATCGTGCGGTGACAAAGGCGCATGACATTGGTCTGCGGATGCTTCGCAATAACGCCGGCGAACCGGGCTATGAAGTGATTGTCGGTGGTGGCCTTGGCCGTTCGCCTTTCGTCGGAAAGGTGGTGCGCGACTTTCTGCCGAAAGCTGATCTGCTGCCTTATCTGGAGGCGATCCTTCGGGTCTATAACCTGCAAGGACGGCGGGATAATAAATATAAGGCTCGGATTAAAATTCTTGTCCATGAGACGGGAACTGATGAACTGCGCGCGATGATCGAGGAAGAATTCGCGAAGATGGACGGGCCTTCTATCGCGCTTGATCCAAGCGAAATTGAGCGGATCGAAAATTATTTTGCGCCGCCGCAATTTTCTGATCTTCCTGCAGAGTCAGTGGCTCTGTCTGCTGCGAAAGCAGCGGACGCAGAATTTGCGACATGGGTTGATGTCAACACCGATGCCCATAAGCAATCCGGTTATACGATTGTCACCGTCTCGGCCAAAGCGATTGGTGAGGCTCCCGGTGATCTGACCACCGCTCAGATGAATGTGATTGCTGATCTCGCCGAACAATACAGCCACGATGAGTTGCGGATTTCCCATGAGCAGAACGCAATCCTGCCTCACGTCAAACTCGACGACCTGCCCGCTGTTCATGCAGCGCTGGTTGAGGCTGGTCTGGCAACAGCAAATGCGAACTTAATCTCAGATATTATCGCTTGTCCGGGGCTTGATTATTGTGCGCTGGCGACAGCGCGCTCAATCCCTGTTGCGCAAGATATTCAACGGCGGTTTTCTGATCCCGTACGCGCAAAGGCTATTGGGGAATTCAAGATCAAAATTTCCGGTTGTATCAATGCCTGCGGCCATCACCATGTTGGTCATGTTGGTATTCTGGGCCTCGAAAAAGCGGGCATTGAGAATTATCAAATCACCCTCGGCGGAGATCATACAGAGACGACCGCAATCGGTGATCGCGCCGGTCCGGGTTTCAGCTTTGAACAAGTCGGCCCAGCGATTGAACGTCTGGTCGATGCGTATATCAGTCTGCGCGCGGATGAGAGTGAGCGGTTTATCGACACCTATCGCCGCCTTGGGTTGGAGCCTTTCAAAGCCGCACTCTATAATGAAGAGAAGGAAGCCGCATAATGCCGCTCGTCACCAAACAAGGCTTTCAACCAACACCTGAGATCACCTACGTTTTGGTCGAAGAGATCGGAGCGGCAAACCAAGCATCGCTGGCCGTGAGCGTACCAAGCGACACGGATGCGGCAGTGCTCGCTCCTCATCTGGAAAAGATTGCCTTGATCGGAATCGATTTTCCGAGCTTTGCCGATGGGCGGGGGTTTAGTATCGCGCTGCGTCTGCGGCGTCTCGGATTTGAAGGCGAGTTACGCGCGCGCGGGTATTTAATTTCTGATCAATACCCTCACGCGATGGCCTGTGGCTTTGATACGGTCGAAATCGACGATGAAATGGCGGAACGTCAACCTTATGAACAATGGAAGGCGGCGACTGAAAAAGTGCTGCCGCCTTATCGCGTCAAAAGAGCGGGATAGTCGCCGCTCCGATTACTCCGCCCGCGATGGCGCGGCATCAAGCACTTTGAGCGTTGCTTCCGTATATTGCTTTTCCTCGACTTGAAGCGTCGCTTTTTGCGTGGCTTCAAGTGCAGCCAGTGCATTTCTCATACGCTCTGCGAGGCCGATGACTTTTGACGGGTCGGCGGCTTCTTTTTCCAATTCATCAAGCAATGCACTGCGCTGTTCCAAATGCTTTGCTTTCAACTCTGATACGCGCTTTTCGTAAGTATCCTGTAGCGCCAACAACAAACGGCTTGTTTCGGTTTCAGATTGAAAACCTAACTCAGCCTGAGGTGCATTGGGATCAATCACGGCAAAAGTCTCTGGCGCGCCCAAAGGTTGGGAGAGATCAGTTTCTTGAGTTGTGCCTTGTTCAACAGGCGCGGAAGGTTCTGGCGTCGCTGGCTGAAAAGGAATTGTCTCGAGTGCAACCGGCACAGGGGGCGGAGCGGTATTTTCAAAACTTTCCGAAATCGTCCCTGTCTCCGTGACCGATTGATACCCGCTGGCATCAAAATTAGTTTGGTCATAGGCCGAGTAAGCCGGCACAGGATTTATCGATTCAATCTGACCAACACTCTGAGGTTGAATATTGGATAAGCCGGAGACACCGGCCCCCTGCGATGTGGATTCCGATGGAGAAACGCCACTTGGCTGTTCATATGTTGCGAAGTTTTGAGCGAAAACCGCGCCACCATTGGTGACCGCAATCATCATAGCAATTTGGATAACTCTGATCATTTTTGTTCCTCACACACCATCCGACAACCAGTATCGTGATCACGAGAAAAAGGCCAAATTTTAACGTTATTTTTGCGGCCTAACCCACGGATTATTAAACACAGCTTCCGGGTTCGGCATTTCCGGCCAATTTCGAGGTTTTCCTTTGAGAGACATAATCGCCATTATTGCGATGACACCGACGACAAATCCACCGATATGCGCCCAATAAGCGACACCGCCCCCATCGTCGCCAAGGCTGCCGAAACCGTCGAAGACTTGCAGTCCAATCCAAGCCCCTAAGACGACAAATGCCGGTAAGCTAACCAACATGAAAAAGGCGAAAACATCCACTTTGGCCTTCGGGAATAAGATCAAGTACCCTCCCATTAAACCGGCAATCGCGCCCGATGCTCCGAGATTATGAACCACAGATGATGGATCAACAGCGATTTGGGCAAAGGTCGCGCCGAGGCCACAAAAGATATAGAAAACCAGTAATCCGAAATGGCCCAAATAATCCTCAAGATTATCGCCAAAGATAAAGAGAAACAGCATGTTTCCCGCAAGGTGCATAAATCCCGCGTGCATAAACATTGATGTCAAAAACGTATAAGGCTCCTCACCCGCCATGACCTGTATCGGGACGAGAGCATAGTCTTGATAGACCGCCCAAATCTCTTGTTCCGTATTCAGACCATAACTCAGCCAAACCAGAATATTGATCGCGATGAGCGAGTAACTGACATAAGGCGTGATATTAGACGGGTTATGATCTCTAATCGGAAACATGGGTAAGCCTTAGTTTGCCAGCAGCAATAAGTTGGTTCAAAAATATACCTTACCGTATGGAGTGAGATTTTGGAACCAAGGGCATATTGTGCGTTTTCTTTCACTGAAAAATTTTCCAATTATCAGTGCATAGCCCGCAGGTGTACGCGCCACAAAGCGTCGGCTAAACACGGGCGTTTGATCTCGGTATTCTGATAACTGGGGTATGACTTTCGAAAATGGATTTAGGAGGCATATATGCGTGCGCTTGCTTTTGGTTTGATGATGCTTGTTTTTCCGGCTCATGCGCAGGATTGCGGTGGGGCGAAAAATCCGTGTCAGGTCGAAGGCGGCTCGTACCATATTATGATACCCGAAGGCGGCGCAGTCTCGGGAACAGTCATGCATCTGCATGGCGCGGGGGCCAGCGGTAAAGGCACGCTGAAGGCGGGCGTTGCTAAACAGGCGATAAATCGCGGGTATGCTTTTATCGGTCCGAATGGCATTCATCCTGAACGAACGCGCTTCAAGAAAAACTGGTCGGTGCGCGCAAACGGAAGCACGTTTGTCCGCGACGATATTGCTTTTCTCGAACGGGTGCTTGCGGATGCAGAAGCGCGTCATGGCGCACCGCGAGATAACGTCCTCCTCAGCGGCTTTTCCCGTGGCGGATCGATGGTCTGGGATATCGCTTGTTATGCGCCCGATATGGCAACAGCCTTTGCACCGATTGCCGGGGCCTTCTGGGATGACCTGCCTGAAGATTGCGAACGGCCAGTTGACCTGTTTCACACACATGGCTGGGACGATAGGACGGTTCCGCTAGAGGGACGTTCCTTTCGCGGTGGGGAAGTTGTGCAAGGCGATGTATGGGCTTCGCTGTTCGTCTTGCGAAAGGTCAATGGCTGCGCGGCGCGGCAACCGGAGCGCTCGGCAATCAAGGGCGATAGATGGTGGCGGTATTGGACAGACTGTGCCGCCGGATCGATTACTTTGATGCTTCACTCCGGCAAGCATGGACCACCAAAAGGATGGTCGGTTGATGTTTTTGAATGGTTTGAAGGACTTTAGAGGACATATTCCCCGCTCGCGCGGGGCTGCGAAAGCATCATTTCAAGAGTTTTGAAGGGCGGCCCTACGTCTTTTTGCGGTTTTGCAAGGGTTTTGCGAGACTTTTCAATCCCCATATTCCCCCCTATAGTCATTGCTTAATATCGGGGAGTTCTATGGGACCGTCCACAACACGTACACTCGCATTCGTTGCCCTCAGCTTGTTATTGCTGACATCATCCTGTGCGACTTTGTTCTCGACATCATCATACGCTGATGACTCGGAAAGTATTGTTTTTAATGAGTAATGACGATTTTCAACCGCGCTCCGGCGTGAAATTCGGCGGCGCTTACAGCCCCGGAAATACTGACACCGCAATGCGCGAGAACCCTGTTGCGCGGCTGCAATCAGCAAAAGTGTTTGATAAATCCGCCCGCCGTACAAATGCGGGGAAAACGCGGGCATGGTTGATTGTTTTACTGACGTTACCGCTTGTTTTTTCAGCGATAATCGAGATGCTGGATGGTAATGCTTTTGCGGCGATGCGGAACATTGGCCTGTTCGCTCTCTTTTGCTTCGCCGCCAATACCATCAAATCCGGGATTGAAGCCGCCAGCGAATATGAAGCGAGAGAATTCGCGTCCGCCCCTAAATTTCCAAGGAAAATCATAGGCTCAGCGCTGCTCGGAGTTGGCTTACTGCTGACCTGCTGGACGGGTTGGGGCATCGGGCTGTTTCAATCACTCGGATTTGGCATCATGGGAGCCGCCGCGTCATTCTTTGCATTCGGCGCAGATCCTATGAAGGAAAAGGGCTACACCACCTCCACTGGGATAACGCCGCAGATGGTGATTGATGCCGTTTCTGAGGCAGAAGAAAAAATCGAGGGAATCGAACAAGCTGGGGCACAATTGAAAGACCGCCCCTTGCGTGATCGCGTCAACCGGGTAACGAAACGCGCTCGCGATATTCTAGCGCGAATTGAGCAAGACCCTTCTGATCTTCGCCGGTCGAAAAAGTTTCTTGTCGTCTATTTAGACGGTGCATTAGAGGCAACGCAGAAATATGCGAGAACTCAGAATGACTTAGGCGGCGAAAAAGACGTCTATATTAAGTTTCGTTCCCTACTTGACGATATGGAGCGAGAGTTCGACCATCAGCATGAAAAGCTGCTATCAAATGACCGAATAGATTTAGACGTGGAAATTGACGTATTGGCGGACCGGCTCAAATCAGCAAGCCGTTTGTAAATTAAGTAATGTCGGCGTGCTGATTAGTGCGTAGGCAAAGAGAGTAACTTCTGACAGGCTCGCGAAGCGCGCCGGATAAAGGGACGACAATGAGCACTCAAACAATTGATTCATTGCAAGAGAAAACAGCTATTGCTTTGCGTGAAGCCGAAGAAGTCAGCAACATCGTTTTGGCCCAACCGAAACAAGAGCTGATTACAATCGAAATGGCTGATCCCGCGACCGAGGCTGAAATTCGTCGCCGTATGAACGAAGTCGATATCAGCAATACGCAATCGATCATCAAATTTGGCTCGCAAGCACAGGAAAACCTGACCGCGATTTCTGACGAAATGCTGGATGGAGTGCGCAACAAGGATGTTGGGCCAGCCGGTGACTCGCTGAGATCCATGGTCAATACCATTCGCGGGTTTGATGCGAGTGAGCTTGCCCCCGGCGCTAAGCAGGGGTTTTTAGCGCGTATCTGGGGCTGGATCACCGGACGCTCATCAAAGGTCGCTGATTTCGTCACCCAATACGAAGAAGTGCGCGGCCAGATTGATAAGGTTCAGGACGAGCTGCTTGGTCATGAAACCAAACTGCTGAAAGACATCAAATTTCTCGATAAACTTTATGACTCATCTCTCGGGTTCTACGATGAGCTTGCGCTGTATATTGCTGCTGGTGAAGAGAAGCTGAAAGAGCTGGACAGCACGGTTATTCCTGCAAAAGTGACTGAAGTGGAAAACGCGCCAGAGGGTGCGGGCGTCATGGTTGCGCAGGAGCTTCGTGATTTGCGGGCAGCACGCGATGATCTGGAACGCCGCGTTCACGATCTGAAACTCACCCGCCAAGTGACCATGCAGTCGCTGCCATCCATCCGGCTCGTCCAAGAAAACGACAAAAGCCTTGTCAATAAAATCAACTCCACATTGGTCAACACTGTACCGCTTTGGCAGACTCAGCTTGCGCAGGCCGTGACTATTCAACGGTCGCGGGATGCAGCGGGCGCCGTTAAAGGTGCAACCGATCTAACCAACGAGTTGCTTACCAAAAATGCTGACAACCTTCAGATGGCAAACCGCGAAGTGCGCGAGCAGATGGAGCGTGGTGTCTTTGACATCGAAGCGGTGAAAACTGCAAACGCTCGCCTGATCCAGACGATTGAGGAAAGCCTTGCGATTGCTGATGAAGGCAAGAAGAACCGTGCTGATGCCGAGGCTGAACTCATCAAGATGGAGTCTGAGCTAAAGGCAACACTCGCATCTGCCAGAGCGCGCGGCGATGGCACGGGAGATAATGTGGGGACGGCAGCAAACTAAGGAGGACTTCTATGCCCCGGCTTCGGTCGTTTGAAATTTGCTGTATCGCGTTGACCGGTCTGATCGGTTGCGCGCCGAGTTTGCCCGAGACACCGAAAGAAGTGACTTGGGAAAGCCCGTTGCCACCCGCATTTGATACAACACCTGCCGCAAATTCAACGACTCCTGCAAAGGGCAAAAAGGAAGCAACTGCACGATCTGTGCAGCAACCAACTCCAACACCACGAGCATCAACTTTTGCCAATGCAGCTCAATTGAATGAACCATTTTATTCAAATGAGCAGCTACATCAAAACTTTCTGTCCATCGCAATGCGGGCAGAGGCAGCAGATGATGTCGATTCCTCCGGCAACATAGCTGTCGCTAAATGGTTGACACCTTTGCGGTATCACCTTGAAGGAGCGACACCAGAAGATGCTAAGCGTGTAGCAGGCCTTGTTAGACGTGTTCGCGAACTTACAGGAATTGACATTGAGCCGTCTTTTGCCCGCGCACCGAATGTCAGACTTAGCTTTGTTCCTTTTCGGACCCGTAACAATGCGGTTTACCGACTGGCCAGCGAAGGCGATTTAGGGCCTGCGGTTGGGAACATGGTTGCCCGTTGGCGGGATACGGAACGCGAGAAATGCCTTGGCTTAATTTCAGTTGATCCGGGCAGCGGTGCGATCACCAAAGCAGACATCTTGATCAAAGACGAGTTGCCGGCAATTATTCGCGACGCTTGTATTGTTGAAGAGCTGGTTCAAAGCCTTGGTCTCATGAACGACGATCCCCGCGCAAGGCCGTCAATCTTCAATGACAGTCAGGAATACCTCGATTTGACCAGCCATGACGAATTCTTACTGCGCATACTCTACGATCCGCGCGTAAGGCCCGGCATGACGGTGCGCCAGATGAATCCTCTGGTGCAGCAGATTATCCGTGAAGTGCGCCCTCTTCCTGCACAGGTACAGAGACGCGCGTGAGGATACTCGTATCCTTTGCAATGCTTTTGTTTCTTGCGCCTTTAAGCATTTCATTCGCTTTAGACGAACAATCTTCACTGAGCGGACCACAGCTAGAAAAACTCTATGCTTCGATAGAGCAGACTTACCGCAATCAAGGCAAATTCAGGGAAGACTTCGATCCTGTTGACGCGCCATTTGACGCTGATATTTTATCCAAAAATTTCGCGTATGTTGCCCTTCGCAGTGAAGGACATCAGATCGATGACGATACACTGATTGAAGAGAAATCTGCGCCAATAGTCCGATGGGAAACACCCATTCACTTATGGACCTTTGGGACGACTGATGACGATCACAAGCATCTCGACACTCTTTCAAAACGGATTTCAGCTTTAACGGGACTTTCCATCGCCCGTACCCGAGATGTTCAACTCGCCAATGTCTATATTTTGGTTGCCGATCAAGATGAACGGCGGGATATGGATGGGTTGATTGCAACTCTAGGGCACAACCATGGTGGCCCCTTAGGTAATGCCTGGCCAGAAAAGGCAAAATATCCCTGCATAGCGAGGGTTGCGATTGATCCGGTCTCGTTGACTCTGAAATGGGCAATTATTCTTATAAAAGACGAATTAAATGGGGCCTTTAGACGGTCTTGCCTCACAGAAGAGCTGGTTCAATCGCTCGGATTATTCAATGATGGTGCAGAAATTCGCCCTTCAATCTTCAATGATAACGCTGAGTTCATTGAACTGACACGACATGATGAATACCTATTAAAAATATTGTATGATCGACGCCTACGACCTGGAATGTTCCAGAAAGACGTTGAACCGATTGTGCGGGAAATTGCGACGAAGTTATTGGCTAACACCAAAACTTACTGAGAGAGGGAAAGTGCGATGAGCCTTTGGGACCGGTTAACCGGAGAATTTATCGATGTTATCGAGTGGACAACCGATGACCCAGACACGATGGTCTATCGCTTTGAGCGGCATGGCAACGAGATCAAATACGGTGCGAAACTGACAGTGCGAGAAGGACAAGCTGCAGTCTTCATCAATGAAGGCCAGCTCGCCGACGTCTTCCCTCCGGGCATGTATATGCTCGAAACCAACAACATGCCGATGATGACAACGCTGAATAGTTGGAGCCATGGTTTCAACAGCCCGTTCAAGGCTGAAGTCTATTTCGTATCGATGAAGCGATTTGTTGACATGAAATGGGGAACCAAAAATCCCGTCATGATCCGTGATCCTGAATTTGGCCCAACACGCCTGCGCGCGTTTGGTACTTATGGTATTCGCGTAGCCGATCCCGCGACGTTCATGCGCGAGATTGTAGGCACAGACGGACATTTCGATACCGATGAGATCGAAGGTCAACTTCGTAATATCATCGTATCGCGGTTTTCAACTGCTGCTGCCGGTTCGGGAATTCCTGTGCTTGATCTTGCGGCAAACTACGATCAACTGGGCGAGTTTGTCGGCACGAAGATTGCGCCGGAAATGGCTGAATACGGGTTGGAACTTTCGAAGCTGTTGGTCGAGAATGTCTCGCTACCGCCGGAAGTCGAGAAAGCAATGGACAAACGCACCGAGATGGGTGTGCTGGGTGATCTGAACAAATACACCCAATTCCAAGCAGCCGAGTCCATGCGTGCTGCTGCTGAAAACGGTGGTGACGGCGGAGGATTGGCTGGCGCAGGGATGGGCGCTGGCATCGGCATGGCACTCGGCAATGCCATGGGCAACGCAATGGGCGGTGTTGGCGTCGGGCAAGCATCGGCTGCAGTTCCCCCACCTCTGCCAACAGCGAAATGGCATGTTGGGATTAACGGCCAAACGAGTGGACCTCACGATACCTCTGCACTTGGTGGCATGGTCAGCAATGGACAGATGAACCGTGATACACTTGTATGGTGTGACGGAATGAGTGGGTGGACTAAGGCCGGAGATGTCGGTGATCTTCGCAGCTTGTTTCCGGCAACACCGCCACCGTTGCCAACCTAAGAACATTAGAGTCCTCTGGCAATAAGCTGGAGGACACTTACCACCTCGACAGATTTACCGGATCGACGTCTCCGATTGTTCCGAGACGCTGGATTAGCAAGCAATGACCTCCGAGCCAATAAGCAGCGATCACTTTCCTTGTGCCCAATGTGGCGCAGACTTACGGTTCGAACCGGGGAAAGAAGTTCTTGTCTGCGAATATTGCAACCATGAAAATCACATCGACATCGATGGTGAGCCGATTCAGGAATTGGACTTTCGCAAAGCAATTGCAAATCAGCTTAGTGACGTTCAAACGGAAACAACCACCGTCGCAAAATGTTCGTCTTGCGGAGCGACAGTAGAGTTCGATCCTAATCTTCACGCGGATGAGTGCCCGTTTTGCGCTGGCCCGTTGATTACCGATGTCGCTCAACACAGGCACTTAAAGCCAAAAGGCGTTTTACCCTTTGCTATTGCAGAGAGCGAAGCCAAAGACTTTCTAAAAGAATGGCTCGGCAGTCGATGGTTCGCTCCAAGCGCGCTGAAGAAATATGCGCGGGCTGATCATAAGATGAATGGGCTTTACACGCCTTATTGGACTTTCGACGCCGATACGCAAAGCACCTATCAGGGACAGCGCGGCGACGTTTATTATATCGAACGCATGGTCACTGTGATGACCGATAAAGGACCGCGCAAACAGCGTCAGCGTATTCCGCAAATCCGTTGGACCCGAGTATCCGGGCGTGTGCGCCGTTGGTTTGATGACGTTCTGGTTCTCGGCTCCAAAGCATTACCGAAACAATTTGCCGATGAGTTAGCGCCTTGGGATCTTCATGCAATCTTGCCCTATCAATCCGAATATCTCGCCGGATTTCGTGCGGAAGCCTATACAATCGATTTGCGCGAAGGGTTTTCTGAAGCACGCGCCAATATGGATTTAACAATCCGACGCGATGTCCGATTTGACATTGGCGGCGATCAACAGCGTGTTGACAGACTCGATACAGAGTTCGGCGGTGTCACGTTCAAACATGTCCTCTTGCCAATCTGGATTGCAGCCTATCGCTATCGCGGAAAGTCCTATCGTTTTGTAGTGAACGGACGGACCGGTAAGATCAGAGGCGCAAGACCATATTCGGCGTGGAAAATTCTTGCCGCCGTTTTGCTCGGCGCTTTGGTTATGACGATATTTTTCTCCGTGCTCTATGGGTCCGGCACGCTGGATCAAATGATGTATGACGGCGGATTCATTCCACAAAATTTACCGCGCGGTGCGCCGCCAGTCTTTTTCCCTGACGGGCTTCGATAACTCCCTATCAGGGGCATCACGACAAAGACCGAAATTGGATTTCGGCCTTTGTCCTCGTCACAATTCAAATAACGTCTGTGATTTACGAGTTTTGCATCGAAATCTCAGAGTTTTGCCTATTCAATTCCAGATTTTACCATAGATTTTCGGGAATTTTACCCGGCTGGCATCCGCTTTTTAAGGTTCAATTTCTCCCGTACCGCTGCCGGTCCCATAATGGTCGCGCCCATGCCTTCAAGAATTGTCACAGCCCGCCCAACAAGTTGAGCATTGGTGGCTTTGACCCCGCGCGAAAGGAAAAGATTGTCTTCTAATCCGACCCTTACATTGCCCCCGTGAAGCGCCATCGCTGCTACATAGGGTAACTCATTCCGACCAATGGAAAATCCAGAATATACCCATCCTTCAGGAATGGCATTGACCATAGCGCCTAACGTTTGCATATCATCCGGCGCGCCCCACGGAATGCCCATGCAGAGCTGAACAAGAACGGGATCGTCGATCAACCCCTCCTTAACCAACTGTTTTGCAAGCCATAAATGCCCTGTGTCAAAAGCCTCAATCTCAGGCTTCACACCAAGGTCTTTCATGCCTTGCGCCATCGCTCGCAGCATCGCAGGCGTGTTGGTCATGACGTAATCGCCCTCACCAAAATTCATGGTCCCGCAATCTAGCGTACAAATTTCAGGCAAACACTCAGCAACATGCGCTAACCGTTCAGTCGCACCGGCCATATCTGTTCCTGCAGCGTCCGGCGGTAACGGTTGCTCCACTGAACCAAGCGTCAAATCTCCGCCCATACCAGCGGTCAGGTTTAGAACTACATCGACATCCGCAGAACGAATACGATCTGTAACCTCCCGAAATAATTTAACATCTCGGGATGGCGCGCCGGTTTCCGGATCGCGGACATGACAATGAACGATTGCCGCCCCTGCTTTTGCAGCCTCAATCGCACTATCCGCAATTTGCTCCGGCGTCACCGGCACGAGGTCTGATTTACCGACAGTATCGCCCGACCCCGTCACCGCACAGGTAATAAAAACATCCCAGTTCATCGCATATCCTTCTTCGTTTTCTGACGGAAATCAGGGCCAGACATAGGAATTAAATGCAAGAGAGAAAACGGCATTGCGCGTCTATTCGCGACGGCATGATCTCGCTTGCTAGACGCGCCTATCCGTGGGAAAATAATAACATAATCCGATTGATGGAGCTTTCCGATGGCCGCCGACATTTTAATTCCGAACAAGATGCTTGAATCTGCCGATAGTGCACTGGCGGCAGCCTTTGCTGTGCATCGCTTGTACGAAGCACCTGATCCTGAAGCGATGCTGGCTGAAGTCGCTCCCCGAATAGGTGCTATCGCGAGCAGCGGCGGCGCAAGCCGCGCCATGATCGAAGCTCTACCAAACCTCAAACTCGTGGCGCATTTTGGCGTTGGCTATGACCCTGTGGATGTAGCTTGTTGTAAAGAAAGAGACATTAGGGTCACTAACACACCAGATGTTTTGAACGATGCTGTCGCAGAAATGACTCTGGGTCTGATGCTGGGTTTAGAGCGCCGGATACCGCAAGCAGACCGCCATGTCAGAGACGGCCAATGGGAAAACAGCGGCTATCCATTGACAGGTGAACTCACCGGAAAAACCGCAGGGATTATGGGACTCGGACGCATCGGAAAAGAGATTGCTCGACGGTTACAGGCCATGAAAATGAACGTCGTCTATAACGGGCGCACCGAGCAAAAACATGAGCCTTTTCCGTATTATGCTGACTTAACAGAAATGGCTAAGGCGAGCGATTGGCTCATTGTGGTCGTTCCCGGAACCCCTCAAACGAACAAAGCGGTGAATATGGAGGTGCTGAAAGCGCTCGGTCCGCAGGGCGCTTTGCTCAACATCGGGCGAGGGTCAGTCGTTGATGAAACAGCGCTGATTTCCTGTCTTTCTGATGGGTCGCTGGGCGGCGCAGCACTGGACGTTTTCGAGGATGAACCGCGCGTTCCTCAGGCACTTCGTGACATGGAGAACGTCGTTCTCCAACCGCACCAAGGGTCGGCTACACATAAGACAAGGTGGGCAATGGGTGATCTCGTGGTGCGTAATATCAAGGCGCATTTTGCTGGCGAGCCACTGATAACACCAGTGGCTTGACCTTGGAAAGCTGTGCAAAAACCATCGCAAAACTCTGAAACTCATTGAGAAAACCAAGGAAAAACCATGGTAAAAGTCGCGCTTCTCGGTACAGGAATCATGGGCGCACCGATGGCGCGCAATTTGGCCAAGGCTGGTTTTGAAACGACGGTCTGGAATCGCTCCAACGAGCGGGCGCAACCTTTGTCAGACGTCTGCTCAATAGCCACGACTGCTGCCGAAGCCGTCACTGGTGCAGAGGCCATTTTCACGATGGTCGAAAATTCCGCAGCGGTGGTCGATGTGATGTTCGGCTCGCATGAGGCTGTTGCGGCAAACCCCAGCGCGCTCTGGATTGATACGTCTTCGGTTCAACCATCGGTCGCACGGGATTGCGGCGCTAAGATTAATCGCTATCTCGACTCGCCAGTATCGGGCGGCGAGAAAGGCGCCATCGAAGCAACCCTCGCGATTATGACCGGGGGCAGGGCTGAGGACTTCGACGCCGCCACACCCTTTCTAAAGGCTCTCGGCAATCCGACGCATGTTGGGCCGAACGGTGCGGGCCAAGTTGCGAAGCTGGCCAACCAACAGATCGTTGCCATCACGATTGGCGCAGTCGCCGAAGGACTGATGCTCGCGCAAGAAGGAGGCTGTGACCCGGCGGCGGTTCGTTCGGCGCTTATGGGCGGCTTTGCCACATCAAAAATTCTCGACCTTCATGGCGAACGTATGCTGAACCGGAACTGGAAGCCCGGCGGTCCTTTGCGGATGCAGCTCAAAGATTTGAACAATGCTTTAGAAGTGGCGAACGAAGCCGGTCTTGATCTGCCACTCACAAAGCAATCGCAACAGGCCTACGCCAAACTCGCCAACGAGTTAGATCTGCCGGAGAACGATCATTCCGCCTACATGCGCTATCTGGAGGCCCTCAATCCAGGCAAGCGCTTTGGCAACTCTGAAGACTTGGAATGAAGCTGAATACCAAATCCTACCAAGTCACAACGCAGGACAGATTTCCATTCCGTAGACCGGGCAAAGCGAGACAAAGATGCGGTTCGATTTAATTGCAAATTTTAGTCCGGGCGAGACAATTCCGTGGACGCGTGCTTTAGAGATGATCCGCGAGCAAACCGGCATTTGTGAACAAGCGGGCTTTACGACCTCATGGTTCACCGAGCATCACTTTGCTCATAACGGCTATATGAACGCACCGCCCAACCCTATTCAGATGTGTACGCATATCGCGTCAAAGTTTGACAAAATTCGCGTTGGCACATGCCCCATCGTCCTCCCTGATTGGCATCCGTTGCGCGTAGCAGAAGATGTTGCAATGCTCGACAATATGAGTCTCGGGCGTGTTGATTTTGGCGTCGCAAAAGGCATCAATGAACGCACGACGATCCAATTTAATCGTGACGCTGACCGACGTGACAACAGCAAAGTAATGCGGCTCTATCTTGAATCGCTTGATGTTATCTTAAAGGCATGGACCGACGAGGCCTTCACCCATGAAGGAGAATTCTACCAATTCCCCGTGCCGGGCTGGAAAGAAACAAACCGATTTTTCCAACCGCTAGACCCCAAATATCACGCAGAAGACGGTGAATACAAGGCGATGTATGTTCACCCTCGACCGTATCAAGCACCGCACCCTCCGGTTTGGTTGATGTCAAATGCGCCGCCTACTTTTCAAGTCGCTGGCGAGAAGGGTCAAGGCGTCATTTCGATGGCCGCCGCAGCGGGGCGCACGCGCGCATGTTGGGAACCGTATCGGGAAGCGCTTTCAAAACGTGAAAATCGCGACGTTCAACTTGGTGAAGGGGTCGGTGTCTGCACGCCGTTTTATGTTGGCGAGACTCAGGAAGAAGCGGAAAAATTGATCCGTCCTTGCATCAATGCGTATTACGAATTTTTAGGCGGTTCGCGTCCTGCCGGTGAATGGACCAAGCACGGCTATCTCGACATTGGTGAAGAAATGACAAGCCAAGATGAAGACGGTGACTGGTTTGATTTCCTCAACAAACGCGGCATCATCGTTGTCGGGTCAAAAGAATTTGTCATCGAACGCTTTGCACAAAGCCAAGAGGCTCTCAATCTCGATCACCTCGTTCTCATGCAACAATATACCGGCGTAGCATACGAGAAAATCCGCGCGAGTTGGGATCGTTTATGCGAGCATGTTGTTCCGCATTTCGGAACTCAATCCATCGCTCAAAAACGGGAACTGAAAGATGCTTGAGGTTTGGGGTCGGCCCTATTCATCGAATGTAATTCCTGTGATTTGGGCGGTTGCCGAAACAGGTATCGACTGGCAATTGAAACTGGCTGGCGGCAGCTTCGGAAAACTTGATACGCCGGAATATGCGGCGATGAATCCCAATCGTATGATTCCGATGATCCGCGATGGTGATTTTGCATTATGGGAGTCAAATGCGATCATCCGCTATATCGCTGATATTTATGGCAAAGAGCACCTTAGTCCTACAAATCAAAAGATGCGCGCTGAGGCCGATCAATGGATGGAGTGGTGTCAGACGCGAGCATTCCCTCCGGTTATACAAGCTTTCTTCGCAACGGTACGCACTGAACCAGACAAACGTGACGTCAGTCTCATTTCAAAACATGCGGATGAGGCTGCAGATATTCTATCAATTCTCGACGACCATCTTAAGGAACGGCTCTTCGTTACCGGAGACACTTTCACAATAGGCGATATACCCCTTGGCTGCGTCGCATATCGTTATTTCAATATCGAAATAGAGCGCCCTTCCTTTCCTCATCTAGAAGCGTGGTATGCAAGGCTATCAGAACGGCCCGCCTACAAAAAACACGTCATGCGCTTTTTTGGAAAAACACCGGAAGATTGGGCAGCTTTAGAAGAATCAAGCGCAACCGAAGGCACATAACACCGTTCCATGTTTTTGATCGCAACGCACAGCCTTCACGAAGAAAGAAGTTACAATGTCTGATTTTCTGACGTTCCATGAGAAATTCACGCCGGAAGAATTTGAGGCTCAGTATAATCTACGCGAAGGACGACCCGATTACGAAGTTACAGTCATCCCCGACTGGATGACCCGCAGTGAAACGGCAAAAGCCGAAATGAACTGCACGCTCGACATTCGATACGGCGAAGGCGAAAAGCAAAAACTTGATGTTTATTCCTGCGGCAATCCGAATGCTTCGACCTTGCTCTATATTCATGGCGGGTATTGGCAGCGGGGCGACAAGTCAATTTACGGCTTCCTCGCAAAACCCTTTGTTGACGCTGGAGTGAATGTTGTCGTGGTCGGTTATGATCTCTGTCCGGCTGTCACGATCACGCAAATAACCGAAGAAATCCGCGAAGCTGTCACCTATGTTTGGTTCAATTCCGAACCGCTTGGCATCAACCGTGACAACATCACAGTCATGGGTCATTCGGCAGGTGGGCACTTAACCGAAATGATGATGGGAACCGACTGGCCTGCGCGCAACGCAAGTCTGCCCCATGATCTAGTGAAAGCGGGCATTCCGATTTCTCCTTTAAGCCTGCTGGAGCCGGTGCGTCTAACCCAAGGTTTAAACGCAGGCATTCGACTGGACGCAGAGGAAGCCGAAGCACAAAGCCCAATGCTCAACCACCCTCCTCTGACGGATGCCCCGCAGATGGTCGTTGTCGGCGGAGCGGAGACCGATGAGTTTCACAGACAAGCGCAAATGTATGTCGATGCTTTCGCGACTAAAACCCGGAAAGTCGATTTATACATCGTACCTGAAGTGGATCACTTCGATGAACTCAATGTGCTTTCTGATCCCTCAAGCGAGTTTTTCAAACGGGTTATGGCAATCATCACAAGCTAAAGCCTGCTGCGAATAATCACTCAATCACGACCCTGCATACATTCTCTTTTTGCGCTCGCGGGTTTCCCGTGTCCCTTCATCACTGCCGTCGTGGAACGTACCGAACCAACGATCCCACGGCATCTCTTGATTGCCGTAGTTGCACTCATAATACCTATGATGAAGCTGGTGATAAAAAGTACCAAGCGCCAAGCGTCGCTTATCTTTGATCAGTAAGTCTTCATATCCCGTATGCGTCATCGCGGCCCCCGGCCCAAGATAAATCACATGAAAGAAGACATGAATTGGGTGGCTTGCGACAACACAATGTATCAATAGCGATGAGATATAAAGGAAATGCTCGACCGGATGCATCGACATCCCTGACCATGGGCCGACATTCACATTCCGGTGGTGCAATGAATGTACGTGCTTGTAGAGAAAAGGTACATGCAACAAACGGTGCACCCAATAAAAGTGAAAAGCGGACCAGACCGGCAACAAGACCAATCCACCAACAAACAAGATAGGATTTGAGGCAAGTGTGATGGTCGGCGCATACCCGTTCGCCATCATCCACATCACGGCAACCTGAAACAGGGTCAGTTGCATAACACCGCTACTGAGTGACCAGAACATATTATCGCGGACTTGATCCGAAAAATTCCAAAGTCGGTTTCCTTTGGCCGGGTCACGATGATCAAACTTCAGCGCTTTGCCCTGCCCACGACGCATATAGAAATACCAGTGCAACCCTCCGGCAACCGCGATCATCAAACCGAGGTTGACCAGCCAAACTTGAAAGATCCATCCGAATGCAAAAACCTTGGCGTCTTCAAGCGACGGATAAAGCAGCCACCAACACAAGGTCGCCAACAGAACCATCATAACCCGCTCACTCAACATCAACCAATTCCGAAGGAACCACCTCCCCAGAAATTTGGCATCCATCGGCGCACGAAACACTGATGAATCTGCAAGCGGTAAGTCAGGATGGTAATTCCAATCGCGGCTCATCGGTTCGGGCTTGATCTCGTCAGACATAGCTTATTCTCACTCTTTGCAATCAAAGCGTCACACTCATTCGTTCAACCGTCTTGCCCCTGAACGACACATTCATAGTCGCATTCAGACGTGTTCGCGCATCATTTTGATGCTCCGTTTCCCCGTGAGGAGGTGCAGGATGATGACAAACCTTGACGGATTACGGGCGCGGCTAACCGAAGAAAACATAGATGTCGCACTGATTACCGATGACGATAACGTCTATTGGCTGACGGGGTATTACGACTATCTGCACATGGAATTTGGACGCCCGACAATCCTCGCCGTGCCTCGGGATGGCGACAGCCTTCTCATTACGCCCACCATTGATCTCGTCATGGCAGAAGATACGGCAAAGGTAGACCGCATCGCGGCATGGAACGATGGCGCGGGCGATGAATGGCGCGCTGAACTGCCCTCAGCGCTGGGCGGTACGGGGCGGATAGGCATTGAACCCGATGCCATGCCGCCTCTTGTTCGGCGCTATATTGATGGTTTGATCCATGAGAGCCGGATAGCGGATGTATCGTCTATCCTCACCGATATGCGCATGATTAAATCACCACAAGAACTCCAACTCGCACGCCACGCCGGAGAAGTCGCCACAGCGATGATGGCCGCAGGACGAGAAACCATCGCGGACGGCGTACCTGAATATGAAGTCGCCCTTGCAACATCGGCGGCGGGCACACGCAAAGCCGCTGAGTTACTCGCCGCTCATTACGAAGATGCCGCCATGTCCCCGAATACGCATTTCTTGCAGATCATGGCATCGGGGGAAGAGATCACCCGCACCCACCACCGCGCCAGCACGCGAGTTATGCGTCGGGGTGAACCGGTCTTTCTATGTTTCTGCGGCATGACAAATTTTCACCGCTTTAAACTCGGTTTTGACCGCACATTTTGGATCGATGAGATCGCCGATCCAAAACAAATAGCTGTCTATGAAGTCGCGCTCGCAAGCCAACAAGCCGCGCTCAAAGCTCTCCGCCCCGGAGTCTCCGCCGAGAGCGTTCACACCGCCTACGCCGAAGTCATTCAAACCGCAGGGTATGAGTACCCATTCAGATGTGGACGGGCGACAGGCTTCAGCTTTTTGGAAAAGCCCCAACTTGTGACGGGCGATAAAACAATTCTACAGCCCGGTATGGTTCTCGCCGTCGATGGTTCCGTAGCGGTCCCCGATTTTCGTGCGCAGATTGGCGACAGCTTTATTCTAACCGAAGACGGCTATGAGCAAATAACCCATCATCCGAAGGCACTGGATGACATCATAATCTGACACCCGCCCCGTTAAAACGGGCGTTTCCAGTTAAAGCAAAACAGGAAACTCATCCGCCACAAGCCGATCACCGTCGTTCAAAGTCACTTGCGTAAACGGAGGCGACGTCACGATACCATCGCGGCGACGAAACTTTGCGCCATCCCCAAGCAATCTCAGCGAAAACGCACGGCGCTGCCGGGTTTTGCTGGTATTAGCCGGTGCGCCATGGATCGTTCGATAATCAAAGGCAACCGCATCGCCGGGGTTCAAAGCCCAACCTACAATATCGTAAGTCTCACGATTGTTGTTGATGTCGGGAATTTCTTCCAACCCGTCATTTGCATTCAGTGGTTCACTGTTAAAGCGTTGCGGACGATAAAACTTATCCCATTTGTGCGAGCCGGAAACGAATTCCAGAGTCGTCTCGCGTGGCACTTCATCCAGCGGAATCCAAATACTGAGAGTTTGTGCACAATCCACACAGTAATAAGGAGCATCATGATGCCACGGCGTCGGCACACCTGCTGCGGCTTCTTTAACCAACACATGCTCGTGGAAAAGTTGGACCGATGTGCTGTCCATCAACTCCGCACCGATTGCCGCAGCATTCGAGTTGAAAATGAAGGATTTATAATCGGGAAACCGCGCCCAGTTGCAATAATCAACGAAGAAGCGCCCTCCGCCGTTTTCACCTTTATAAATACGGGCATTAGGGGCGGGGTCTTGCATATTGGCGTCGATCCCCTCGCGCAATGTCTCAACCCAATCGTCAAAGACACCGCGCAGCACGACAACGCCGTTCTCGCGGAATTCCTCTACGATTTCATCACTGAGATGGCGTGCCATAATATCCTCCAGTCAACGAGAGTCTTTCGAACAGATTACGCCGGTGGATGAATAAAGCAACGCAATGATTGAATGAATAAAACCCAGAAATTCCTCAATACCCGCCAGTTTTATGGGCATAAAATACCTTTGTGACATCCTCAATCACATCCCACGTGACGCGCTTTCCATCCCGACTAAAAAAACTGTCACCGGATTTCAACTCGGTAACGATTCCAGTTTCATGGTCAATTAAACGGCAATGGCCGGACAAGATAGTCATCAACTCATCGCCTTGCTCAGTGCATTCAACTGCACCGGCAGTACACCGCCATATTCCATACCGTGTTGCGTGCCCCGCGCCGCCAAGATCAATCCGCCCGGAAGCCCGAGGATCACCACGCGTTACCCGATAATCACTCGCCGGATTATCAAACGGCCAATCTTCCAGTGGGCCAACATCATCACCGGGTTGATATTTTTTCACATCCCGTCCCCATCATTTTTAACCGGCAAACGATCACGAACCAGATCAGCCCAGAACTGAGCGCCAATAGATAACAGCGCATCATTAAAATCATAATCCGCAGCATGAAGAGGCCGCGAATGCACACCCTCTTCGCCATTGCCAAGCAGCAAAAAACACCCCGGAACAGCGGCGCAAAAATGAGCAAAATCTTCTGAAAAGCTCATTGGTGCTCGGTCGCCGATGGTTTCCAAACCAGCATTCTCTCCAACACGAACCACAGCTTCCGTCGGGAGAGGCGCGTTAATCGTCTCGATGAACTCAGTTTCAAAAGTAACACTAACCTCAACATCATGCGTCGCGCCGACACCTTTCGCAATTTGGCGCATAAAGCGCTCAACAGCTTTACGGTCTTGAGGCAGACGCGCGCGAACATCGCCTTTCAAAATGGTTTCACCCGGCAGGACATTGCGTTGGCCGTCCGTTAAAAACTCAGTCACCGACACAACAACTCCGGCGCTTGGGGCAAGCTTTCGCGACACTATGGTTTGCAAAGCCAAGACCAGTTCCGCACCAACGGTAATCGTTTCGGCTCCGACATGCGGCATTGAAGCATGTCCGCCGCGCCCTGTTATAGTGATTTCAAACAGACTTTCGCTCGCACAGATTTGGCCTTTACAGGTCGAGACTTGACCCAGAGGTGCACCGGGCAAGTTATGAATTGCATAGACTTCCTCGACCGGAAACTTCTCTAACACGCCCTCATTAATCATGGCCTGCGCGCCCAACCCATGTTCCTCATTGGGTTGAAAAATAAAAACAACAGTCCCATCAAATTCGCGGTCTCGCGCCAGTTTCTCTACCGCCCCAAGCAACATCACCGTATGACCATCGTGCCCACATGCGTGCATGACACCCGGTGTCTTAGAGACATAATCGTGAGCGCTGATCTCGGTAATCGGCAAAGCATCCATATCTGCGCGCAGTCCTATGGCGCGGTTGCCTGTGCCTGCCCGCAAAATCCCAACGACACCTGCACCCTGATAAACCTCCAACCCGAGATTACTCATGAAAGCCGCGACTATCGCTTTGGTGCGTTCTTCCTGAAAACCCAGTTCGGGGTGCTCATGAAAATCTCGCCGCATTTGAATCAGGTGCTCATGATTGTCCTTAAGGCTCATGATTTCCTCCGATTATTCTCAAGTATGTCACATGCGACAGCCACCAAGACTTGCCGCACTTCATACCATTCGCGGCGTCTCGTCTACTCTCGCGAGGTCCGATGACCACCGAGACAAAACGCGTCGGCAGAACAGATCTACGATGGCACGCAAAGCTACGGTAATCACTGCCAACACAACAAGTGCAGCAAACATCAGATCAATCTTAGCGCGTCCATTGGCTAGCAACATCAAATACCCCAACCCTTGCGACGCCCCAACCCATTCTCCGATGATTGCCCCGATAGGCGCGTAAACTGCGCCGAGCCGTAAGCCAGTTGCAAGCGAAGGGATTGCCGCCGGAATACGAACTCTCGTCATAATCCGCGTTTTGCTTGCGCCCAAAGACTGCGCCAGATCGAGATACCCCCGAGGCGTCGACGTCAACCCATCATAAAATGCCGACGCGATCGGAAAATATACGATCAAAACGGTCATCAAAATCTTTGGCGCTAATCCATACCCCATCCACAACGTCAAGACAGGGGCCAGCGCAAAAACAGGGATCGCCTGAGAAAACACCAACACCGGTAACAGAAATGTCCGCGCGGCTTTCGAGGTCGCGAGATTCACTGCTGTTGCGACGCCCAGCATTGTGCCTAACAACAGCCCTATCACGATCTCAGAAATCGTGACCAAAGCATGTTCACCTATCAGATCGAGATTATCGAACAAAGTCGATGCGACACGAAGAGGTCCGGGCAAGATGAAATGCGGCGCCCCCGCAATCCAAACGATAGCCTGCCATATCGCGATAATAACAGCCGTAACGATCATCGCGGCGCGCGTGCGGTTCATGGCGTGCCTCGCAATATCGTTAACAATCGCGCCTGACATTGCAAAGCGCTTGGGTCTTCAAATGACCGGATCGGTGGAGTGTCGGGTGTATCTACAGCGGTAAGGCCATTTTCAGTCAAGACAAACAAAGCATCCGCAATCCGTGCGGCTTCGACGGGATCATGGGTTACCAATAAAATCGTTCGACCCTTGAACAGATCAAAGGCCAGCTCTTGCATCTCTGCACGGTTTCTAGCATCCAACGCAGAGAATGGCTCATCGAGAAAAATGATGGGACGGTCTTCCATCATCGTACGTGCAAGCGCGACACGTTGGCGCTCCCCACCCGAGAGAGTTTCCGGTTTTTGAGTAATCTGATCGCCCAAGCCGACTTGAGCAATCAACTGCTGAGCGCGCTCTATTTCCGGCTTATCTCCGCGCAGCCGCGCCCCCACGCACACATTGTCTAAAACAGTGAGCCACGGGAATAACAGATCATCCTGAGCCATGAACGCAACCCGTTCAGGCAACAGCAATCCATCACTCGCCTCGATTGTGCCTGTAAACGATCCACCGATTTCTAACCCGGCAAGCGCACGTAGAATGGTCGACTTCCCTGCGCCGGACGACCCAAGCAAACAGGTCCAAGCTCCGGCAGCAATTTCAAGATTGATTGATGGAAATAATTTACGCCCACCAATATCGCATTCTCCGCGAAGCGTTATGGCGGGCGCGTTTGTCACTATCCCCGCAGCCCCATGCCCCAAAAATCCACCTCAAGGCGCGTGGCGACTTCAAAGCGGTCCGCGAGCGTCTTCGCACGAGGACTGTTCTCCAATGCACCGAGGCGGCTTGCCACTGCATTATCAATCAGCGCACCGACATCACGGCACATTTGTTGATATTCGTCAGAGGCATAAGTATCGATCCACTCGCGATATTCTTCTGAGGTCGCCTCTATCGCAAGTCTCGCACCGATCTCACCGTAGCCCATCACACAAGGCGCAAGAGCCGCCATCAGATCAAGAAAATCACCGGAATACCCTGCCTCTAATACATAGCGTGTATAGGCAAGATTCTCCTGTTCTTCTTTCGTCGAAAATAACGTGCTTTCGTCAATTCCTACGGCGGCACAAGTTTTAATGTGAAGCGGCATCTCATGGTTGACCAGCGCGTCCACTGTAGACGCCGCAATACGCATTTCATCGGGCGTTCCTGCTTTCACCGCCGCCAACGCCCAAGCGCGAGAGAAATGAAACAGAAAGACGTAATCTTGCTTTAGATAATGAAGGAAAGAGTGTCGGGGTAACGATCCGTCCCGCAATCCTTCAACAAAGGCGTGGCGGGTATAATCCGACCAAGCCTCGCTTGCCTCGCCGCGCCACGACTCAAATGTTTTACCGTAATCGCTCATTCCGCAGTCACATCCAAAGCAATATCGGAAACCGGATTGATCGACGGGATCAGCTCCGCGTCTTTGAGAAATTTCTCAAACCGCGCATAGCGACCTGCATCCAATGCCGCTGGACGAAGTGCAAAGCGCGGCAACGTATCGGCCCAAGCGCGCGTATTAAGCTCGTCGCCAAGCTCTTTCGATGTGCTGGCAAAAATCTTACGGCTCTCTTCAGGGTGATTGACGATATATTGCACCGCAAGTTCTGTCGCCGCGAGAAACCGCTGGAGGACATCTTTATCAAGCGCATCCGATTTCGCGACATAGATTAACTCATCGTAAGACGGCAATCCTTCTTCTTCGGGGTAGAAACAACGCCCCGGAACGCCTTCAATATCCATTTGGTTCAATTCGAAATTCCGAAACGCACCAATGACCGCATCGACTTGCCCCGCCATCACAGCAGGGGACAGCGACCAGTTCACATTGACCAACTCAACATCATCAACGCCGAAACCATGCGGGATAAACATCGCCGAAAGCACAGCTTCCTCGACACCGGCAACCGAGAAACCAACCTTTTTACCTTTAAGATCGGCAACCGATTTAATCGGACCATCAGCCTTGACCAGCAGGCAGTTCAACGGCGTGGAAACAAGCGTTCCCACCCGTTTCAACGGCAAACCTTCATGGATTTGCAAGTGGAGCTGCGGTTGATAAGAAATTGCGATATCCGCTTTTCCCGCTGCAACAAGTTTTGGAGGATCAGCGGGATCGGCAGGCGCAATGATTTCCACTTCAAGGTCTTGATCCGCGAAATACCCTTTCTCATCGGCAACGATGATAGGTCCGTGATCAGGATTTACGAACCAATCCAGGATCAGCGTAACTTTATCCGCCGCAACAGCATTGCTCGCTGTCAAAATAGCGGCACAGAAGGCAAGGTATTTCATAAGGCTTCCTTTTCGATCGAAATATCTCCGAGCGCGACGAGGGCTAAATCGCCCTGCCATGTCTCACGTAACTTTGTTGCGGCCCGCCATGCCCTCAATCCGCTTCGGCAAGCAAGGACGGCGCGTTGGCCTGAGTTTGGGATAATGTCGAAAGTTTCGACGGTCCTACGAAGCGCGTTCGGGTGAACAAGCTGGGGCGCTTCTTCTTCCCCGCGCAGATCAATGATGCAATCCGCCTCGGTGATATTACCCGGTGCGATAAACTGAAAAGCGCTCTCGGGTTCGCCTGCACCGTCAAACCGAAACCCTCCGAACCGAAATCCATTCGCATTGAAGGTAACAAGCTGACCGAGAGGCGATGGAGTCAATTCCAGCAAAACAGACAAGGCCATTTGCGCCTGTATCGCTCCCATTGTACCAACAACTGGCCCTAAAACTCCGGCGGTCGCGCAACTGGCGGCAGTGTCGGGCAGGTCGGGGAATATCGCCCGCAAAGAAGGTGCGCCTGCACAAAAGCCCCCCGCATACCCGGTCAAGCCAAGAGCGGATGCACTGATGAATGGAACACCCGCTGAAAAGCATATATCCGAGGCGATGTAACTTGCTGCAAAACTATCGGCGCAATCAATCACCACTGTCGCATCGTTTATCAGCGTACTTGCATTGTCGGGATCGAACGCGGCAACAATCGGTGTCACTTTGCTTTCAGGGTTAAGATGCGACAGGCTATCGGCAGCAACCATCGCCTTAGGTTGGCCCACTTCGTTTTCACGATACAAAGTTTGGCGATGCAGATTGCTTCTCGACACCACATCCGGGTCGATCAGCGTAATATGACCAACACCAGCACCAACGAGATAGTCCAACACCGGAACACCAAGACCGCCAGCACCAATCACAAGAACCCTTGCCGCGCGCAGCTTGGCCTGCCCCACCGTTCCGACTTCGGGTAGGATAGATTGCCTTATGTAGCGATCATCACTCACCGCGTTGCCTCTATCCAAGCCCGGGTTTGCGACGCCGGATCAGCATTGAGTGTGATATCAGTGACGACAGAAACCACATCGGCTCCCGCCGCATAAACAAGCGCGGCCCGCTCAATCGTCATGCCGCCAATCCCGATCAGCGGGCGCTCGCCGATCAGTTCTTTCCATTCCCGAACACGGTCTAACCCTTGCTCATGCCACTTCATCTTTTTTAGGATCGTCGGATAGACCGGACCAAGCGCAATATAATCCGCGTCGAGAGACAAAGCGCGATCCAATTCAGCGCGGTCATGAGTGCTGATCCCTAACCGTATTCCATGTCGTCTCAGTGCAGGAACATCCGCAGTATCGAGATCTTCCTGACCCAGATGCACATAATCGCATCCCGCATCTATCGCCGCTTTCCAATGATCATTGACGATCAATTGCGCTCCATGTTTGGCGCATAAGTCCCGCGCGGCAATTACCTCAGAAAGTGCGGCAGATTCATCCAAATCTTTGGCACGCAATTGCACGAGCTTGACACCCAATGGCAACATTTTTGCCAACCAGTCGCAATCTTCAAAGATCGGATAAAAGCGATCAAGGGTCATTCAAGAAACGCCTTTCCAATCAGCGGCGTAGAGGGCGATGCCATATCGCGAGGCTCCATAGGGTCGGCATCATAAGCGGCCTTCCCTGCCTCTACCGCCAAACCAAATGCGCGCGCCATTGCAACAGGGTCTCCCGCTTTTGCGACAGCGGTATTCAACAGCACCGCATCGAAACCCATCTCCATCGCTTGCGCGGCGTGAGACGGCAACCCTATCCCTGCATCAATCACCATTGGTACGTCAGGAAACTGAGCGCGCATCGTTCTCAAACCATGAAGGTTATTAAGGCCAAGCCCAGACCCAATCGGCGCACCCCAAGGCATCAAAACTTTGCATCCCGCATTGAGCAATCGCTCTGCAACAATCAAATCTTCCGTCGTATATGGGAAGACTTCGAAACCATCTTCGGTCAGAATTTTAGCGGCTTCGACCAATCCAAAAACATCCGGTTGCAATGTGTCAGTATGGCCGATGACTTCGAGCTTTATCCAAGGCGTTCCAAAAACCTCGCGCGCCATTTGGGCAGTCGTGACAGCTTCTTTGACAGTGTGACATCCGGCAGTATTTGGCAGGACCGGAACACCGAAATCACTAACAAGCGACCAAAAATCCTGCCCCGCGCGATCTGCTCCACTTTCTCGGCGCAGAGAAACCGTCGCCACACCTGCCCCGCTCGCTTTGAACGCTTCGGCCATAATTGCAGGCGAAGGGTAAAGCGCCGTACCGAGCATCAACGGACTGGTCAATTCTGTGCCGTAGAACAATGTCACCCTCAGCCCCCTTGCATCGGTGCAACAACTTCGAGCAAGTCACCGTCAGATAAGGGCGTTGATGCACGGGCAGAAGCCGGAACAAAGTTCCCGTTCAAAGCAGTCGCAATTTTCGCCGTGCTATAGCCGAGTTCTTCAAGAGCAACGGCAAGGTTTGCCTGTGCGACATCGCGGGCTTCGCCGTTAAGAATGATTTTCATCCATCACCTCCGGTTTCTTGCCTTCTAACAGAAAATCTGCGGTCATACGCGCCATCGCTGGTGCCAATAAAAAACCATGCCGAAAGAGGCCATTAACCCAAGTGGTTTTTCCGTTTCGGCGAATACGTGGAAGATTATCGGGAAAGGCTGGCCGCGCATCAACACCAATTTCCAGCACTTCCGCTTCTGCAAACGCGGGATGAAGCGCATAAGCAGCACTCAGCATTTCTAGCAAAGACCGCGCAGTAATGCGGCTGCGCTCACTGCTCTCAATCATTGTCGCACCCAGCATATAAACGCCGTCGCCGCGCGGAACGATATAAAGCGGTATGCGCGGATGCAAAAGACGGACGGGTCGAGATAGAGTCACATCAGGACAGCGAATAATAAGCATTTCGCCCTTCACGCCGCGAAGATCTTTCAAATTATCACGCGCTGATAGACCACGACAATCGATAATATCGTTCTCAACTGTGCCCGTATTGCCAACCGTTACACCCTTTGCGGCGAGTTGATCAGAGAGGCTTTGCAACGCATCACGCGGCGACAGATGCGCTTCATCTTTAAAATAAAGCGCGCGATCAAATCGACCTGCCAAGTCCGGCTCAAGGGCTTCAACACCGCTTCCATCCAGCGTTTGAAATCCTTCAGTCCGCCGTGCAAACCTGTCCAGCTCTCGTTTGTCTCGGTCAAGTGCGATCACCAATGTTCCAGCACGTGTGACGGGAACATGATTGCCCCACCAATCGAACGATTCTTGGCCAAGTCGAAGGACAGGTTCTTCAGCGGATTCGCGCTCGCACCACGGGGCCAACATGCCACCGGCCCACCATGAACACGCATGAGGGCCGGGTGTGGCCGCATTATCGACAAGCTCGACCTTGGCCCCCCTTGCCATCATCTCTGTTGCCACGCAGAGGCCAGCCACACCTGCACCGATGATACTAAAGTGCATTATCGGACCAAAGAGCATGAAAGTGATGGACGGGGCCGTGACCGCTTCCGACCTTTAAAGTATCCGCCTGCGCAATCGCGGCCTGCAGATACGCATGAGCCGACCCAGTGGCCTCAACAAGCGAAGCGCCCTTTGCCAACTCAGCCGCCAAAGCCGCAGACAAGGTACACCCTGTCCCATGCGTGTTTTTCGTATCAAGGCGAGGCGCAGTCAGCATCAGGGTCTCCCCCTCTTGCTCAACAAGACGGTCCACACAGGAATCCCCTGTCCCATGCCCTCCTTTAACAAGAACAGCTTTCGCGCCGAGCGCGATCAGTTCATTCGCTTGCTCAACAGGGCTTGTTGCTGTTGGCGCAAGGCGCGCAAGTTCAGGCAAATTAGGGGTGAGAACAGTCGCGCGCGGAAGCATATGCGCGATCAACGCCGCAACCGCCTCATCTTGAAGCAAAGCATCACCGGATTTCGCAATCATCACAGGATCAAGAACAATCGGTCCGGTAAAATTTGCAAGGCAATCCGCCACGGCACGAATAATCTCGGGAGAAAACAGCATTCCAATCTTTATCGCGCCAATATCCAGATCATCGAGTACCGCATCTATCTGAGCCGCGACGATCTCAGGATCAATCGCAGCAACAGCGGTAACGGCCTTGGTGTTTTGTGCCGTCACCGCTGTAATCACGCTGGAGCCATAAACGCCAAGAGCTGAAAATGCTTTTAGATCAGCTTGAATCCCTGCACCGCCACCGCTATCGGAGCCTGCAATTGTCAGCGCTTTCGCAACCATGCTCGCCTCTCGTAATTGGCTGGCGCAGGGACGAATAAAGGCGAAAACAGTGCCGAAACCCGTTCCCTACGCCGGAATTGCCCGGATCAGGTTCGATGGGTCGGTATAAAACCTCTCAGCTCTCGCAAGCACCCCAACGGATATCGAACAGATAAAGATTTTCCCCGATGAGCGCAAGGTCAGCATCAGAACGATTTGACGCGGTCTTTTATGCCATTTTGCCTATAATTTCCGCGTTGTGCTAACGGTAAGCCATAAGCCTAGCGATCTTTAAGGCATCCGGCCAAATACGGAGGACACTGTATGTTAAACCGACGCGAGACACTTTTGACCGGCATGGCATTCAGTGCATTACCAAGTGTAGCCCATACCCACACAAGTCCGTTGGTAATTAAACCTCAACAAGGGATCGCCCGGTTGGGGCCTCCAGATGTCCCTGAGACGAAGATTTGGGGGTATAATGGAACCGTTCCCGGTCCCGAAATTCGCGTTGCGCAAGGCAGCGAAGTAACAGCACGGCTCGAAAACGGTTTGGCACAAACAACCACTATTCATTGGCACGGCATACGGATTGAGAACGCGATGGATGGCGTTGCGGCTTTGACCCAAGCCCCTGTCCCACCCAAAGATAGTTTCGATTACCGCTTCACCGTTCCGGATGCCGGGACGTTCTGGTATCATCCGCATAACAGGACTTGGGAGCAAATGGCGCGCGGGTTATACGGCCCCTTGATCGTAGAAGAATCTGAGCCGCCTGCATACGACCGCGATCTCGTGTTGATGCTCGACGACTGGCGCTTGAATGACGACGGACAGATTGACGAAGAGAGTTTTGGTTCACTACGCGATTGGTCTCATGCGGGTCGACTTGGAAACTGGCCTACGGTCAACGGCGCTCCGCAACCGGATTACACTGTCAAACGGAATGAGCGGCTAAGGCTTCGCCTCATTAATGCAGCAAACGCAAGTGTTCTCGTCTTGCGCTTAGACGGGATGTCCGCGCAGATCGTGGCCTATGATGGAATGCCGATCCCACCGGAACCGCTGGAAAGCACAGTAATTATCGCACCGGCACAGCGCATTGACCTGATTGCAGACGTTACATCTGACGAAGCCGCGTTGATGTTAGCGGGGCGCGAAAATTTCCGCGCGTGCGGGTTCCCCGTTAAAGGCCAGAAACGGCGCACGCCACTTGGCGATACCGTCGCACTGCCCGCCAATCCAATCTCAGACGATTTCGACCTCGCTAATGCCGTGAAGACAACCCTCTCCATTGATGGAGGAGCCATGCGCGGATTCACCGAAGCGCGCGTTGGCGGTTTCGGTGCAGCTTATCGCGGCGAAGCCCCCGTTAAAGGCATCATCTCCCGTCGAGAACTCGCTTTTGAGCATCAACTGGTCTGGGCGCTCAACGGTATCGCCGGAATGCCGGTAGAACCGCTCTTCAAAGCCGAAGCCGGACAAACCGCCGTCGTGAAACTGATCAATGAAGGCCGCTGGCCCCATGCCATGCATTTTCATGGCCACCATTTCCGCGAATTATCTGAAGGAGCACCGTGGCGCGATACGATTCTCCTCGACCCTCGAGAAACCAAAGAAGTCGCTTTTATCGCTGATAATCCGGGGCGCTGGATGCTGCATTGTCACATGCTGGAGCACCAAGCGGGCGGCATGGGAACATGGTTTGAGGTGACTTAGCCCGTCTCTACACTGGACTCTCTACCCGCCCCGCTTTACTCGGACTGGCAACGGGGAGATTCCGATATGACAGCCCATGACGAGCGCATACTCATTATTGATTTTGGTAGCCAGGTTACGCAGCTCATTGCGCGCCGTGTGCGCGAAGCGGGAGTGTTCTGCGAGATTAAGCCCTTTAATGCGCTTGGCGATGGATTAACCGCGCCGGGACTAAGGGGAATTATTCTATCAGGTGGCCCTGCAAGCGTCGGCGATGAAGGCAGCCCCCGCGCCCCTCAGCAGGTGTTTGAACTCGGCGTTCCTGTCCTTGGCATATGCTACGGACAGATGTGCATGGTGACGCAACTTGGCGGTGTCGCAGCAGGCAGTACCGAGCGCGAATTTGGCCGTGCCTTTGTAACCATGAAAGCAAGCTCACCTCTCTTTGAAGGAATGGCCGCTCCGGGCGAAGAGGAAGAAGTCTGGATGTCGCACGGAGACCGTGTGACCGAACTCCCACCCGGTTTTGAAGTAATCGGCTCATCACCCAACGCGCCTTTCGCCGCCTTCGCCAACGTTTCGCAAGGCTTTTATGGTGTGATGTTCCACCCGGAGGTCGTCCACACGCCGCGCGGTGCGACCCTATTGACGAATTTTGTTCGAGGCATCGCCGGATGTGCAGGCCAATGGACGATGGCCGCTTATAAAGATGAGGCCATCGCCGCGATCCGCGAACAAGTCGGACCTGAAGGCCGCGTCATTTGCGGCTTGTCCGGTGGAGTGGACAGCTCAGTCGCTGCCGTTTTAATCCATGAGGCTCTCGGCGACCGGCTTACCTGCGTTTTCGTTGATACAGGAATGATGCGCCACGGCGAAGCGGATGAAGTCGTCACGATGTTCCGCGACACATACAACATCAAGCTCATCCACCGCGACGCTTCTGATCTCTTCATTGATGCGCTCGAAGGTGTTGAAGACCCTGAGGTTAAAAGAAAAACCATCGGACGTCTGTTCATTGATGTGTTCGATGAGGCCGCGACCGAAAGCGGCGGCGCAGACTTTCTGGCGCAAGGAACACTCTATCCTGACGTAATTGAAAGTGTCAGCGCGACTGGTGGCCCTAGCGTGACGATCAAATCCCACCATAACGTTGGCGGCTTGCCCGAACGCATGAAGATGAGCCTTGTCGAACCCTTGCGCTCTCTCTTCAAAGATGAAGTCCGGGTATTAGGGCAAGAACTTGGTTTGCCCGAAAACTTTGTTGGCCGCCACCCATTCCCCGGTCCCGGCCTTGCCATCCGAATTCCGGGTAAGATCACGCGCGAAAAACTCAACACTCTACGCGCAGCTGACCGCATTTATCTGGATGAAATACGAAAAGCGGGACTTTACGACATCATCTGGCAAGCATTTGCCGTGCTGCTTCCCGTCAAAACCGTTGGCGTAATGGGTGATGGCCGGACTTACGATCATGTCTGCGCATTGCGGGCAGTGACATCGACTGATGGTATGACGGCTGACTATTACCCTTATCCCCATGACTTTTTAGGGCGCACAGCTAATCGTATCATCAACGAAGTGAACGGGATAAACCGTGTCGTCTATGATATTACGTCAAAACCACCGGGGACCATTGAGTGGGAATAAGATCAGTGGCGTAATTTATTACTTCAAGGGAAAGTCATGCTGGATATGACCCACAAGACTGTCTTAATCACTGGTGCCAGCAGAGGCATCGGCGCGGCTGCCGCTCGAGAATTTGCCAAGGCGGGTGCGAATGTCGTGCTCGCGGCGCGCACTTCACCTGATATCGAGGCACTAGCCTCAGACATCGGAGAACGTGCCCTTGCTGTCACGTGTGATGTCAGCAAATACGAGGACGTTGCTCTGGCCGTCTCAAAAGCTGTCGAGACCTTCGGCAGCTTGGATATCCTGATCAACAACGCTGGCGTCATCGACCCGATTGCGATGCTCGCAGACTCGGACCCCGAAAGCTGGGGCAAAGTCATCGATATCAATGTGAAAGGCGTTTACTACGGAATTAAATCAGCAATTCCGGCCATGAAGAACGGCGGTGTCATTGTGAACATC
>CALKBI010000056.1 GCA_937990185.1 uncultured Neomegalonema sp.
CCGATATGATTCTGAATGCCCTTGCAAAGAAATCGAAGCGCCAGTCGAAAGATGACTTCAAAGGTCACCACTCTGGTGCATGGCTGATTGTTCGAGCTGTCAGTTGGTATGCGATATCCGTTCAGCTACCGCGATATTGAAAAGATGTTTCGGAAGCGAGGCTTGCCGGTAAGATCACAGCACGATCAATCGCTCGGTCCTGACGTATGCTCTGATGCTGGAAGAGCGTTTCCCCGCAATTGATGCATCTGTCCTGGATGGGTTACAACCGCAAGACCCGCTACACTACGTGAAAAAACATCTGCAGCAAGGGTTTGAGAGTGACCACTTTCGGGTGAAGAAGCCGATGGCCCGATCTGATGAATTTCAGAGTTTCAATACGGCGCAACGAACGATCAAAGGGTCCGAAGCAATACTGTGCTTGTGTAAAGGCTTTGACCTGAGCAACGATTGGACGATCAACGAGCAGAGTAATCTGGTCTCACTCTGCTTCGGCCTTCAGCGGGTTAACAATACATGAAGTTCGGATAACCCGTCCAAACCAGCTCTTTGCGACAAGCCTCTTAAACGACCTGCCTGTGACTAAACTGTCATCAGCCAATCTGAAATGTGAATGATTAAAGAAGGGAATCCGCCGTCGGGTGACATCTGAATTTCGTTGACTTTCTAGGAGTCCACGAATGATTTTATTGCTATGGATGCGTTCGATTATATTATTGTCGGCGCCGGCTCTGCTGGATGTGTTTTGGCCGCGCGATTGGCCGAAAGAAACCGCTATAGCGTTTGCCTTATAGAAGCGGGGCCAAGTGATTGGCACCCGATGATACATGTTCCCGTTGGATGGATGAAGCTAATGAGGAACAAGCGCTTTAACTGGATGTACGAAACCGAACCTTCCGAATGGACCGGCGGACGCGCCATTCCAGTTCCGCGTGGAAAAACCCTCGGTGGCTCATCTTCCATTAACGGCAATATCTTCAATCGGGGAGCGGCGTCAGATTTCGATCATTGGGCTCAACTAGGTAATCTAGGCTGGGATTATGACAGTGTGCTGCCACACTTTCGCCGGTTAGAAGATTGGCTTGGGCCAAAGAACAACGAGCGTCGTGGAACAGGAGGCCCCCTTAAGGTCACACCGAGCGATTGGTCTGACCCCCTATGTGACGCTTTTCTTGCTGGTGCAGAAACCCTCGGAATCCCGCGCAATCCCGACTATAATGGTGGCTCCCAGTTCGGTGCTGCTTATGCTCAGCGCACCATTGCATCCGGGCGACGACAAAGTGCATCAACAGCATTTTTGCGGCCCCAGTTGAAAAACCCAAACTTGCAGATCCTAACAAATGCGTATGTCACCGAGATCATGCTTGACGGAAAAACTGCGTCAGGAGTCACGTTATTGCGGGGCGGACAGCAGCAAAAGATACGTGCCAGACGAGAGGTAATTCTGTCCTCCGGTGTTATCAACTCGCCTCAGCTTTTGCAGCTTTCGGGTATTGGTGATCCGGAACACCTCAGATCCATTGGTGTTAATGTTAAGCATTCGCTACCCGGTGTAGGTCAAAATCTGCGCGATCACTATACACCTCGATTTACGGCTCGCGTGACCGGTATCCAAACTTTCAATGAGCGCGCACGAGGCCTTGCGTTTGCTGCTGAAACTGTCAAATGGCTAGTGGGTCGCCCCTCTATTCTGAGCCTGCAGTCGACAGCATGTTATGCCTTTGCTAAATCTGATCCCATGCTCGAAGAAAGTGATCTGCAAATCACGTTCATGCCCGCAAGCTACAAAGAGGGCAATCAAAGCAAATTAGACAATGAACCGGGTATGACTGTCGCAGCGTGGCAGCAAAGGCCGGAAAGCGTCGGTACGGTGTTGGCGCGAACCTCAAACGCGTTCGACAAGCCAGAGATCCGCCCGAATTATCTAAGCGCCCCAGAAGACAGGCGCGTTCTGCTTGCGGGATTAAAGCTCGCTCGGAAACTCATGCGCACCCAGCCAATGAGTCCTTATTTTGGAGGCGAGATTTATCCTGGTGATGACATTCAATCGGATGAAGAACTTCTGAACACTGCCATTGACCGAGGCACAACGACGTTTCACATGATTGGAACTTGTCGCATGGGCTCCTATTCACAAACCAACACTGTCGTAGACCGCCACCTTAAAGTTCACGGTTTAGAAAACCTGCGAGTTGTGGACGCATCGATAATGCCGACAATGCCAGCAGCTAACACAAATGCAGCAGCTTTGATGATCGGAGAAATGGCAGCGTCTTTGCTTAAATGATCCATATTGTCCTTAACCGCCTGCGGTGAAGAACGGCGGCCTGCAAGCACAGCAAGTCATTCACGAAGCGATCGTGATCGTGATCGAAAAGCTAGACACTTGAAGAGGACTTTATGGATTTTCAGAACCTCAAATGGAAAACCGCATTGGCGCTGCTCGTCATTTATCTCGCGGTGTTCATGAATTGGAGCTGGGTGTGGGGTGTGTTGTTCATCATGTGGACGATACCGGCGCTCTATTCAGGTCATACGCATTTCGTGGAACCCATCGATCGCGAGACCGACCCAGTGTTTTTCTGGCTGATCGTTGGAACATGGATCGCGCTTAGCATCTTCATAATCGCATTCGATCTTTCGAAGCTCTTTTGAGGGGAATGCGATGTCACGCATGATCACCGGCTTTCGGTCTCCGCCTATACTTCGCAGGACTGGTTTGACCGCGAACAGCAGGCAATCTTCTCCCGAACATGGCGCTACGCCGGGTTTATGGAAGACATAACTGAGCCTGGTCAATACCTCTCGGTTCAGGCCGGTCTCAACAACATATTTATCGTCATGGGCCGGGATCGCCGTCTGCGCGCATTTCACAACACCTGCCGTCATCGCGGGACACAGTTGATCCGTGCAGTCGGAAAGACTAAAAAGGCATTGACCTGCCCCTATCACGACTGGACCTACGATCTTGAAGGCAACCTGATCTCGGTGCCAGAGGAGCAACGAGAGTTCAAAGATTTGGACAAGTCTTGCCTTGGTCTCAAGCCAGCATCGGTCGATTTGTGGCGCGGCATGTTGTTCGTTCATCCCAACCCGGACGCCGGATCGATCATGGATTGGTTCGGCGAAGTTGAACCGCACCTTGGGCCACACAAGGTTGAGAAGTTGCCCGAATACGCCGATCTCTCGACGTGCCAGCAAGCCGCATCCACATGGAAAGCTATGGCGGCACGGTTGAGATTGACGATAGCGTAAGAGGAATTCCAGCAACTGCACAGGTTACGCTTGGCGGCTCCACGCATTCTGTCAGAATTACAAAAGGCCAAACGATCCTCGATGCGGTCCGCGCGGCGGGCCTCACGCCGCCTTTCTCTTGTCAATCGGGCGTGTGCGGCGCGTGTCGTGCGAAATTGTCCAAGGGAGAAGTTCATATGCGCGCCCGCATGGCGCTCGAAGATGCTGAAATCGACAATGGAGAAATTCTCACCTGTCAGTCAGTCGCCACCACGAACGCGCTTCAGGTAAGTTATGATTGATCGCGTTTCATCCGCTGAGGCAGGGACATTCTTCATTCCTGCAATTGGCTTTGCGCTCGCAATCTGACCTGTAGCATTTAATTCGGGAGCCTATAATACAGTCTTCTTTGAGCACACCTGTTTCAGGTATGAGCCGCATCAATTGCAGCATTGCTAGCAAGCCTGTTTATCGGACGCACGGTTGCGGGTGAGCGGTATTTTAGTTGGAGTGGCGGGTTTTGTCGCAAACTTGTGGTGATAGTGTAGCTACCGCTTTTGCCGTATAGCTTATCTGGCGAGCTCCGCAAATTGTCGGAATCTAGGATCTGTTGAACCGAGTTGTCCTTTGCGGATCGTGTGTGCCACCTCAATACCGACCAACTCAGCTCTTTGCGACAAGCCTGCGATGCCTTGATCTGCCGTATACTATCTCCAAACGAATCGTTTGGAGATAGACATGGATCGCAGAACCTTACTCAAGCTCGGCGTTACGCCCTTTGCGGCGCCAATCGTTCAATCCGAAGCACACACGGCAAAAACAACCGTGTCTCTCCGTTTTCTTCTACCCGTAGCGCCCCGCGTTACGGACGCAAACGGCTGCCCAGTTCCCGGAGCGCTGCTTTACTTCTATCAGAGTGGCACGACGGCACCAGTGCGAGTCTATGCCGATGAAGCGCTGACTGTCGAGCATGCGTTCCCTGTTGTGTGCGATGCGTCCGGCGTTCCGCCCCCGGTATTTTTCCCTTCCGGTAAATACAAAGTCGAGGCCCACACCGCCATCGGCACGTTGCTTCCGGGTTACCCGATTGATCCGCTGCTCGGCGAATACACCGAGGACAAGGATGCGTATTACGCTGCTAACTTCCCCGATATTGCCACGGCGCAGTTCGCCAACCCACAGGCACGTATGACAGCAATCTGGGTCAATGGTCAGCTCTATCGGCGCACCGCTTCCGATCCGGGCGCAGGAAACGGGTTCCAAGATGCATCGGGCAATTGGTGGCGCATTTCCCATGCAGGCCGCTTTCCGTCATTGAATGCGGCGCAAGCAGATGTTGTTGCTGGCGGCGCAAAGGTGGGGGACGTAATCATGGTCGACGGCTACTTGGCTCCCGGCGATGGCGGCGGTGCGTTCTACGAGGTGGTTGGCGGCGCGGATATCGGCAGCGCGGATACACATCCCGATGCGCCCAATCTGCGCATTATCGCACCGGTCATTTATCCTGAGATGACGGGCTGTATTGGTGATGGGGTGACCGATGACACCGATGCGTTTGAGGCCGCACAACTCATGGCAGCGGCAACATCACGCCGCTTCGACGGTCGGCCCGGCGCATCCTACCGCGTCAGGCGCGGCTTGTGGCTGGGATCGGACGGTATTGGTCGCCAGCGGATCGTGGAGAGCCGCGGCAACGGCGCGATCATCTTACTCGCCGTCGAGGATGCGGTTGGTATCGATTATGCGGGTGTGCGTAATTTCGAGATGACTGTCTGTAAAGGCTGGGTCATCAACACTGCATCGGGAGTGACAGCGCTACATGGCGAGGTATATGGGAGAATCGCTAATGGCGAGGGAGACGCAATCTCGTCCGGGCTAATCAAGAGCCGCAACAAGGTCGTTGGAGCGTTCCACGGTGCAGCCAAATACATCGTCTCTTCGGAAAGCAACGAGATCAGCGGACCGCTGACCCATAACCGCGCAGGTTGTGCGTTCGTCGCTTCGAAACACGACGTGTTCCACAACACAGTAAGAATAACAGCGACTATCACCGCACCTTTTGCGCGACAAGATCTGATTACGACGAGCGGCGGCGCACGACTTCAATGCTTCTCGGCGACAGCGACAGAAATCTGGGCGCAGGTTCTCTCGGGGACGGTTAGCAACGGCGAAGGCATTACCGCCGCGCCGAGCGGTGGCACGGGAACGATCACGGCGCTCGGTCCGGTCCTCGGCCCCGCTTCACCTAACGTGACGCTATTCACGGACTCTACTTTCGCATGGGGCAAGTATGTCGGCGACTATTACTCAAATGCTGATACCGGGAAGTTATTTCCATGTGCAATGCTCCTTAACGCCAACGACTTAGTGATGGAGCAAACGAACTTCAATCACGAACTAGAAGGCGATCACATCTGGATTGGCTCTGCTGTCGAAACTACTGGCGGCGGCGGTCTAAAGATTCGGGATAATTTTCACCATCGTAGTTCTGATGCCAATGTTCGCTTCGTCGATATGCGTCCATCATCGAATACGAGGGACATCTCCATCGGTGAGTTTGAATATTCCCGGATGGCCGCTGGCACGCCAGTCGAGAACATCTTGGTCGAGGCTACGGAAATCCGGTTCATCACACCGCGCATCGTCGCTCCGCGTGTCAATTTAGGCGCAGCACAAGTCTTCGATGGCGGCATTGTAGATACACGCTCCGCCGAGACGCAGAACTTCACCTGCACCGGTGCAAATTGCAAACTTGACTTGATCACAGACGCAACGCCGACACTTGGCTCAACCGCAGATAATGGCCTGAACATTCGGTATCCGGCAACCGGCCAATATAACCTGCCGATTCGTTCGACAATTGCTATTGCATCGAACACCATCAACGTGTCGGCGGCGACGGAATTTATTCGCGTGAGCGGAACGGGTGACGTGAACAACATTACATCGACCCGCCCGATCAATGGTATGCGGATTTATCTGCGCTTTAGCAATGCCAGCGTCGGAACGCCGGTCACACTGAAGAACGGGGTCGACAACATTTTCAGTGCGACGGGGGATTTGGTCGTAGCCACCAGCCTTCAAATCGTGAGCTTGCTTTACGACGCCGACACGCTTGGCGGCCGTTGGTATGTGATCTAATGGGTTTAATCCGGGATATAAGGCCCAAGATTTTTGGCGGCTATCATGTCGCCTGGATTTGCGCACCAGTGAACAGGTTCGCTTCAGTTTGATTGCGCTCGTCGATAAAGTGGTTGATCGTGGCGCAGGCCAACTACGGATCGAAATACGTCATGCTTGAGGCTGCGACGTGTCAGTTTGGCGTAGAAACCTTCGACTGCGTTCAATCATGGACTTGATTTCGGTATAGGTGGAATGTCCACCGAGGTGACACACGAGCCATTCGCGAACTTTCAATGCTTATAGGTGCAGTAGTTACCCAAGATCACGTGAATGACTTTCCCAGCAGGAACATCACGTTCGATTCGATTAAGAAAGCGGATGAACCTCTGGTGCCTGTGACGCTGTATGTTCTATCCGATCACTGACCCGTCCAGAATATTGAGTGCCGCGAAGAGGCTTGTTGTACCATGCCTTTTCTACTCATGCGTCATGATCGGCCCGTGTCCATTCTTGACTGGAAATCCCGGTTGAGTCCGATCAAGATCTTGTATCTGAGACTTTTCATCTACGGACAGCGCGAGCGGGCGACGAGACGTCAAGGCCAACGACATCGCCCCCAATCAGTCGTCGCTCATCAGCACGATCTTACATCGCCAGACATGCTTTTGCCATGAGGTCCGATGAGCAATAACTACCTCAAATTGAATACGATCTTCGAGTGGAACTGTCAGTGAAGTGCTTGTACGCATCACAAAGACTCATACATCCAAAGCCCTTTGTCTCGCTCAATCCAATAGAAAAAATGGATAGCTGATGAACGAAACTGTTGCGGAGAACTTTGGATAATCCGAAGGGGACACCCGGTTTGGTTCTGTCGCAAACATTGGTGTTGAGAATTGAGTAGGGGAAGACAGCAATCGCAATGTGAACAGTTGTGGCGAGATGATGGCATCCTTTAAAGGTAGACGATTCCCGAAAGATATCAATATGGACACGATCTACTTATATCTTCGTTATGGGTTGTCCTATCGCGATCTCGAAGAGATTATAACGAAACGCAGCGTTGCTTTAGATCGTGCCACGTCGAACCGCTAGGCAGTAAAGTTTGCTTCACTTGTCGCCATTGCTGAGCAGCGCAGGAAGAAATTGACGGATGCATCCTGGCGGACGGAGGATACATACGTGAAGGTTCGCAGCGTGTGGACTTAACTCTGCTGCACTATTGATCGCGACGGTCCGACCCTTACTTCATACTCCCTGAATAGCGCGACACAGCTTCCCCCAAACAACTCTTTGCACTAGCCTCATCCAACAACGGAATTCTGACGCGGATCACCGCTTCATCAGCCGTTTTTTGATTTCGGCAATCATACAGCGCGGCTCGCGAATTAACGCTATTCGATCGACGCTTACCTAAGATCTACAATTTCTGGTCCCATCAATAGAGTGGGTAGCCATGTTGACAGGATCGGCACGTAGGTAACGAGGATCAGGAAGACAAACAGGATTGCGACGAAAGGCAAAGCGGCCTTCACCACACCCATGACTGACATTCGTGCGACACCGGCGGTGACGAATAAATTCAGACCCACGGGCGGGGTTATCATCCCGATCTCCATATTCACTACCATGATGATGCCAAGGTGGATTGGATCAATTCCCAACTGCATCGCAATAGGAAACACGAGTGGTGCGACGATGATAAGTAAGCCCGAAGGCTCCATAAACTGACCGCCAATCAACAACATTACATTCACAATCACGAGGAACATGATCGGCCCGTAGCCTGCTTCCAGCATGATCTCGGCGATATGCTGCGGGATTTGTTCTTCCGTGAGGACATGCTTGAGGATTAGCGCGTTGGCGATGATGAACATCAATGTCGTGGTCAGCTTGGCGGCATCGAACAGGACTCTGCGCGTGTCAGGGTGAAAGAACGCTGTTACAATCGCCCAAGGCCGCTGAGCCAGATTATAATTATGTTCGGTATCCGCCGCATGGAGCGGCCCCATATCGCGATAAACAAAGTTCGCGATGAAAAACGCATAGACCGCTGCAACCGCTGCGGCTTCGGTTGGCGTAAAGATGCCGCCCCAGATACCGCCCAGAATAATGACGATTAGAAACAGACCCCAAACCGCATAGAAAAAAGAGCGGCCCCATTCGGCCCAGCTTGCTTTCGGTTCGCGCGGCATGTCTTTGATGGTCGCGGCAATGTAGATACCAATCATCAGCATCAAACCGGCGATCAATCCGGGAATAACCCCAGCGAGAAACATGCGCCCCACTGATACATCCGTCGCAGCGGCATAGACTACCATAACGATTGATGGCGGTATTAGAATGCCAAGTGTTCCGGCATTGCAGATCACACCTGCGGCAAATTCCTTGCTATAGCCGACTTGCTTCATGCCGGCGATGACGATGGAGCCAACAGCGACAACCGTCGCCGGAGACGACCCCGATAGTGCAGCGAAAAGCATACAGGCGAATACACCGGCAATCGCTAACCCACCTCGAAAATGGCCAACTGAGGCAATGGCGAAGTTAATAATCCGCTTCGCCACGCCGCCTGTGGACATGAAGGCGCTGGCGAGAATAAAGAACGGAATCGCCAATAAAGTCGCGTGTCCGTCAAAAGCGGAAAACAAGGTCTGTGCGATACTCGCGAGCGAACCGTCAGAGTAAATCAGCAAAAATATGATCGATGACAAGCCCAGCGAAACGGCGATCGGAACCCCGATCAACAGTAAGCCAATCACCATGGCGAAGAGGAGAGCGACTTCCATCAGACTTTCTCCCCGGCAGCTCGTGCTGCAGCATCGTCGATATCGTCTTCTGCTTCATGGCTGGCGATTAACAAGGTCTGCTCACCGCGCGCCACGCGCCACGTTGCCTGTATGAATCGGTAGAGCAGTAGTGCCATTGAAAGCGGTAGCACCGCATAAGGGATAAATTTTGGAATATAAGTGTAGCGCTCGCCCTCGTTGAAAATTGGCTCGAGAAACCTCAACCAATCTCCCATGGGAACAGAGTCAACTTCATACCAGGCCTGATCTCGCCATCTGCTCTCGATCTCACCCAAGCCTAAAGGCCCGGCAATCCAGTCGTTATAGATATTTGGAACAGGGGGTAGGTTCGCAAATGGACCCCAGTAATTCCATGTGCCGACAAACAGTAAGCCTGTAAAAATCAGGCAACACAGAGCGGCGATCAATGTCAGTAGCTTCCGCGCGACAGGGCCGAACAGGTTCGCAACGATATCGACACCCATATGCGCGTTGATCTTCACGCAATAACTCGCCCCGAGCAGAACCATCCAGGCAAACAGATAAACCGTCGCCTCCAGCGCCCATAAGATATTCGAATTAAAAACATATCGGGCGATAACATTCGCAAAAGTAATGACTGTCATAGCGCCCATGAGAAGCGCGAGGAGGGTTTCCTCGATTTCATCGGTAAATCCGCGCCGAATTTTATTCATCGAAGATCTCTCTCCCAAGGCTCCGCACATTCATTGATGCGCATCCTCTCCTTTGAGGAGAGAATCAAAAAACGCCGCCCGCAAAAACGGACGACGTTTTCTTATCATATCAAATTAATCAGGACCCTGCATTTGCATCCTGAGCAGCCTCGACGAGATCAGCAGGAACGTCACCCTCGAACTTTTTCCAAACTGGCTTTAGTGCCGAAACCCATTCAGCACGTTGTTCAGCTGTCAAGCTGCGAACAGTGCCGCCGGCTTTGATGACAAGTTCCTTGTTCTCTTCATTAACCGCAGTTGATGCCGCGTTTCGTTCGGCGGTTACTTCTTCGATAATTTTACCGAACTGTTCACGTTGATCATCTGGCAGGCCTTCCCAGAAATCGGTAGAGGTAACGAGCAGGTAGTCAATGATGCCGTGGTTTGTTTCGGTAACGCCATCCTGTACTTCGAAAAATTTCTTACCGTAGATGTTTGACCATGTGTTTTCTTGTCCATCGACAACTTTGGTCTGCAGCGCGCCGTAAACCTCTTTGAAGGCCATTTTTTGTGGGTTGGCGCCGAGTGCTTCGAATTGAGCGATCAGGACATCAGATGGCTGTGTGCGGAATTTAAGGCCGGAGGCATCGGTCGGTTTGATCAGAGGCACGCTTGCCGACATTTGCTTCATGCCATTGTGCCAATAAGCAAGGCCCTGAAGGCCACGGCGCTTCATGGAATCAAGCATTTTACGTCCCGCAGGACCCGATTGAAAACGATCCACGGCGTTGATGTCTGTAAACATAAACGGCAGATCGAAGATGCGGAACTGTTTGGTGAATTTTTCAAATTTCGAAAGGGATGGCGCAGCAAGCTGCACATCGCCAGAGAGCATGGCTTCCAACACTTTATTGTCATCGTAAAGTGAAGAGTTCGGGAACACCTCCATGCACATTGTGCCGTTCATTTCTTCATTGACACGTTTTGCGAGGAGTGTCGCAGCAATACCTTTCGGGTGCTTGTCCGTGTTCGTGACATGAGCAAATTTGACAACAGTTTCGCCCGGATCACAGGCTGCGTGGGCTGCACCGGCTCCAAAAACCAGTGATAGAGTAGCGGCTGCCATGATATGCTTCGTAATGTGCATTGGTAATCCTCCCAAGATTTCCATAGATGTTTGTGCCGCAGGTCCTCGCGACGCGCCACGATTACAACAAACCGAACCAACAAACAAATGCTGATGAAGGGGTTTTATCGCAAAGTGGTATAGTCAAGTTGACGCTAGTGTATTGAGAACGTAGCGGCATTTTCCATGACCTAAACCAAATACACTAGCATGTTAAAGATCATCGTTTCCTGCACGATGTGATCGCCCATATCGATCACCGCAGTCTCAAAAGTCTCAACAATCGCGCCGAGTTTTCTTACAAGCTAGCCCAGCGTAGGAAAAAGATCATGGGTCATTCAAGTCACCTAAGACAGGCGCAGCAATTTATTGCTCTTCATGATCAGGTCCAAACCGTTTTTCGCCCCGTGGTCACACCCTTTCCGTTGCCTCATACCGTCACGCCAGATCAGATGCTCATGCAGTCTGGAATAACATCACATGCGAGCTTGCTATTATTTGATAAACACTCAATCGACTTTACTTTAACCTACCTCAACAACTTGACAGTATCATTTTTTCTGCTGCTTGGCTGCACCAATACCGGCGCGCCTGCCGAAGACCGCGCCCGATGTCAGGCCCGACCCTCCGGGATAGCCGTGGAAGAACACGCCGCCGACCATCTCTCCGCAAGCGTAAAGTCCGTCAATCGGAGAGGCGTCCTCACGTAGCACCGCGCCACTCAAATTTACGCGCACGCCACCATAGGTAAAGGTGATCCCGCCCGTAACGGGATAGGCGCGGTAAGGCGCTGTATCGAGTTTTTGCGCCCAATGAGATTTGGGCAATGGCAGATTGGCGGCTTTGCCATCTTTGATTGTTGGATCGAATGGTGTCTCGTCGTCGACCGCTGCGTTGAACTCGATCAATGTCTTAAGGGCAGCGGCTTTGTTGATTCCGTCGATCTGTCCGATCAGGCCTTCAAGTGTATCAGCCTCGATAAAGTGTGCATCGCGGAAGTGGTATTCGGCATATAGAAGATCTTTGACCTTCTCATCGAAGAACTGCCAAGCGGTGTGATTGGGTTGCTCAAGGACGGCGCGGCCATATTGAGCATAGGTGTAGTTGCGGAAATCTGCGCCCTCATCGACAAAGCGCTGTCCGCGCAAGTTGAGCATTGCACCCAGAAAATAGCAGATTTTACGATAGTGCTTGCGTTCACCAGGGTCGATCTCGAGGTTACCGAATGGAGCCATGTGCAGGTCCATCGGAGTGGCATGGCATCCACCGTAAAGCCATGCTCCACCGCCCCCAACCCTAGCGCCATTTTGAGGCCGTCACCCGTATTGTGAGGCGTCCCGCGTACTTTGGCTTTGTCCCAACCCGCTCCCATCCGTTCTAAGCGCATTGCATCGTTTGATTCAAATCCGCCACAACCGAGAATGACGGCTTTAGCTTTGATAATCTGATCTCCGACTTTTACGCCGGTAACGCGGTCGCCTTTGGTCGTGAGGCCCATGACGCCGCTGTTATAGCGAATTGTTCCGCCGAGGCGTTTAAACGCGGCGAGTTCTTGATCGAACAGGCCAACGCCTTCGTTATGCGCGGCAAGCGTCAATCCACCCCAAAAGACGTGCTTTCCGTCTTTTTCGAAGCTTTGGCGTGAATAGATTGGTTCAAACTTTATGTTGTGGCCCGAGAGCCAGAGTAAGGTTTCATAGCTTTCGCCGACCAGAGTTAGTTGTTCTGGGCTGAGAGGTTTTCCATCATTGAACTTGAGTAAGTCGGCTTTGAACGCATTCTCGTCGTAGCTGCCGAAATCTGTGTTGGGTAAACGCGGATCATCTCGGTTTGTGATGAGCGGCATCAGCGCTTCCCCTGATGCATAAGCAAAGCGCATAGCACCGGCGGTGTATTTCGTGTTGCCGCCGGAAAGGGCTTCGTCGGCTTTTTCCAGCATTAGAACTTTGGAACCATACTCGGCAGCAGCGATACCGGCGCAGAGGGCTGCATTGCCGGAGCCAACGACGATCACGTCGATATCTGTCACGGGTAAACCTCGGGATTTATCATGTGGGTCGGGTTGCCGTTTGCGTAGGCGATGACTTGATCGAAAATATCAGAGAATTGCAGGTCAAACTCGTCTTCGGTGACATAGCCAATATGGGGGGTGGCTATAACGTTTGGATTTTTGAGCAGCGGGTGCGAGGGGTTGTTCAACGGCTCGGTTTCGAAGACATCGATCGCAGCACAGCAAGGGTTTCCGTTTGCAAGTGCTGTTTCTAACGCGTTCGGCTCGATTAATCCCGCGCGCGACGTATTGATAAAGCATGCATAGGGCTGCATAGCACCGAAATCCGCGGCGGTGATGATGCCTTTGGTGTTTGGTTTCAATCGCACGTGGATGCTGACGAAATCTGAAGTCGCGAAGAAGGCATCACGAGACTCAGCCAAACAAACGCCATCGGCAGCCGCGCGCGCACGGCCTTCGTCAGAAGACCACCACTGGACATTCATACCAAGCGCCTCGGCGTATCCAGAGACGGCTTTGGCAATGCGGCCATATCCGTAAAGACCAAGCGTGCGGCCTCGGAGGGTTTTGCCTACTCCCATTTGCCATTGCCCCGCGCGGGTTGAAGTGACTTGAGCCGGGATTTGCCGCGCCGAAGCCAACATCAGAGCGAGGGTGAGTTCGGCGGCGGCGTAGCTTGGCGTGTCGTTATGCATGTTCGAGCAGAGCAGCACGCTATTTGCAGTGCAGGCTTCTACGTCGATATGCGGATATACGCTGCGCTGAGAAATCACTTTAAGGTTTGGCAATCGTTCTAGCAGACTGGCGGTGATTGCCGTACGTTCTCTAAAGAGGACAAGCACCTCGGTATCGGCGAGACGGGCAGCAAGGATCGCGGGATCTTCAACGTGATCGGTGAAAACCGTGACATCGTGGCCCTCAAGCTTCGCAAAGCAGGGTAAGCTGCGCAGGGTGTCAAACCAATCGTCTAAGATGGCGATTTTCATGACGGCCTTTCCCAAATCGCTCTTGGTACAAATACTTCTCCCGAAGCGAGTTTTCGGCAGGTTCTTATGAGACCTGCGCTTTTGATAGAGAATGGGGCTGCGTCATAATCTACCAAGACTTCGATGCTGCCGGCAGGATGCTCGATAATCACACGTGCCGGGTTGCCATTGGGTTTTTGCACAAGATTTTCGGCGACGGTGCCGCTCATCAGCGAACAAGATGCAATGCATTGTGCGCCCGTCACTGCCATGGTCGGATGACACTTCCATGGCATGAAGTATCGAGCAGTGATCGCGCTTTTAGTCCGCGGTTCGCTCAGGAGTGCAAATTTCGGTGTAACGGAATCGGTAACATCACCCATACCCATGGCTTCGCCGGCTGCGAGGCGGACGGCTAGCATGTGATCTTTGAATGCCGAGTCGTCATCGAGTTCGACAGCGGTTTCGTATCCGGTTTTTCCAAAGGCGTCAGCGCGCGCGATGGCGACCGGCATCGCGACATCCAAACAAGTCACTTCAATGCCTTCGATGGTATCCTTGACGCGGCCTGTGGGCAGAAGTTTTCCCGTAACGGAACCCGCCACATTCTTGAAGGATACGCCGACAGGGGCGGAAGTGCCCGGGACGCCGTCGATTACAGTATCACCGTCATAGAGAACCATTCCGTCTTTGACTTGAACCGTCGAGACGATTCGGGCGCCTGTATTGACCGCGTTGATTTTGACGTCGGTTGCACCGTTTTTTGCCGTGACTAAACCCATCTCGATTGCTGCGGAGGCAACGCCGCATAAGATGTTGCCGCAAGTGGGTTTGAAATCGACTTTTCGATCTTCGACGCTGACTTGAGCGAAGAAATAATCGACGTCCGCCCAATCATCTTCTGCCGCAGAAAGTATCGCAACTTTCGTTGTTACCGCCGCGCCGCCGCCAATACCGTCGATGTTCAGCGGATGCCCAGAGCCAACAGCGGCAATTAAGACCTCAGATAGAGTTTCGCGGTTTTCGGGAAGATCAGCGCGGTTGAAGTACGGCCCTCGCGACGTGCCGCCGCGCATAAAGAGGAAGGGGATCGCGGTTTGGGTCATTCTGCACCTTCTACTTCAAAGGCCACGGTAGATCGACATAATCCTGAAGCAGCCCCGGAGGGAAGTCGCGGTTAAGCGATCCTGCCATTACGCACATAAATGCAATACCGAGAATCGTATAAATCGCGGCACGAGGAAAGGTCAGGCCCGCTCGGATCAGCAGAAAGGTCAGTAAGAAAATCGCGAGAGCAATAATGAATCCGACGAGAGATGCGAGGACCAGCAGCGCACCGAACCATGCGAGCGTTGACCATAGGCCGTGCGGGGCTTCGGCATCTTCGCCAGAGGACTCTCGGTCAGCGAAAACGCTATCGCTCTCGGGCGAACGGATCATGCGGATGATCACCAATAACGTTGCTATAATTCCAACCGTGGAAATCGTTATCGGGAAAATACGGTCAGTGACCATGCGAATGCTGTAGGCATCAAAGAAGCTGACGGAGAAATAAGCCAGCACGAAGAGGGCAAAAATCAAGGGCGTCCGCTTCGCGCCCGTCGGGACTTGACCCTCTGGCATGATCTGTTTCGCCTGCTTGATGCCGACGATCACTGAGACCACAGTGATGATCAAAAGGACAAGAACGATGGGTGTGAAGATGTATTCAAGCCCAACATCATTGCCACGACGAAACTTGCTGGCCGCGACTTGATAAGCTTGGAAACTGTAGTTCTCGGCTTGAGATGATAGTACGAACCCAATCAGAAATGCGGGCCGCGACCAGTCGAAGCGCCGTAGCATGATACCGAGTAGACCGATGGCGAAAAGTGCGGCGAGGTCTCCGAGTGATTGACGCGACTGGAAGGCAGCGAAAGAGATCATCATGAACAGGAATGGCGCGAGCAGCGTGAAACGAATGGTAGTCAGCTTCGCAATGCCGGGGGACAGGGCGATACAAAGC